>NZ_JBQRUO010000002.1:0-953833 GCF_053485855.1 Thalassotalea montiporae | reverse complement strand
CTTTACGCCCAGTAATTCCGATTAACGCTCGCACCCTCCGTATTACCGCGGCTGCTGGCACGGAGTTAGCCGGTGCTTCTTCTGTCGCTAACGTCACAGCTAGCAGATATTACCTACTAACCTTTCCTCACGACTGAAAGTGCTTTACAACCCGAAGGCCTTCTTCACACACGCGGCATGGCTGCATCAGGGTTTCCCCCATTGTGCAATATTCCCCACTGCTGCCTCCCGTAGGAGTCTGGGCCGTGTCTCAGTCCCAGTGTGGCTGATCATCCTCTCAAACCAGCTAGAGATCGTCGCCTTGGTAGGCCTTTACCCCACCAACTAGCTAATCTCACTTGGGCTAATCTTTTGGCACGAGGCCCGAAGGTCCCCCGCTTTGGTCCGTAAACATTATGCGGTATTAGCAGTCGTTTCCAACTGTTGTCCCCCACCAAAAGGCATATTCCCAAGCATTACTCACCCGTCCGCCGCTCGACGCCAAAGGAGCAAGCTCCTCTTCGTTTCCGCTCGACTTGCATGTGTTAAGCCTGCCGCCAGCGTTCAATCTGAGCCATGATCAAACTCTTCAATTAAAATCGTTTGTGAGACATCAGTCTCGGCTCAATGAATTCTGTACAAATAAAACTTATATAAAAGTAGTTATTGCATGAGTTCACTGAGTTAATTTTGGCAAACCGAAGTTTGCTTATTTGTAAAATCAACATCATGTGAATGCTCACACAAATTGCATGATAACTAATTGTTAAAGAACTGAATCTTGCGATTCAAACAAAACATCGCACTCGTGTTTTGTGGTTGCTCTCTCGTTGAGAGCGGATGCGCATTTTACGCCTCCTAGTTTTGATGTCAACAACTTTTTGAAAAAATCTTTAATTCATTTTTCTAAGTTATCTGACCCGTTTACTTAGCAAACTTGCTAACTAAACTTATCAAAACACTTCGTTGGGCTGCCCCGTGGAAGTGGATGCGCATTTTAGAGATTTTTAGCTGGGCGTCAACACCTTTTTGAAAGTTTTTTGATATTTTTATTCATTCGATTCATTTATGTACAAACCGCGTATTTATTGAGTAAAAACACCTAGATTATCCCAAATCCACCTATTTCAATGCCACTAACGCCAAGTTAGGAGTCAATCGTAAAAACATAAATTTATTCAGACTAATTCCTTATCAATAGAGCAACTACTTATTTAGTTTCGCTTTTTTGCTACTATTGTTGGTAAATATGTTTTTTTAATACGAGTTTGTCATGCCGTTATCAATCAGATCATATAAAGGTGTTACTCCTAACATTGATAGTACTTGTTATATAGATGAGAGTTCTGTGTTAGTTGGTGATGTAACCATTGGAGCAGATGCCAGTGTTTGGCCTATGGTTGCTGCACGCGGTGATGTAAATGCTATTAGTATTGGTGAAAGAACCAATGTTCAAGACGGGACGATTTTACATGTCACGCGAAAAAGCACTCAAAACCCGAATGGATTTCCATTAATTATTGGTGATGATGTGACTATTGGACATCAATGCATGTTGCATGGTTGTCAGCTAGGTAATCGTATCTTAGTTGGCATGGGGGCCATTATTATGGATGGTGCTGTAGTACAAGATGATGTCTTTATTGGTGCAGGAACATTAGTACCTCCCAATAAAACACTAGAAAGCGGTTACTTGTATGTGGGTAACCCAATGAAGAAAGCGCGACCGTTAAAAGAAGCTGAAGTTGCCTTTCTAAAGCAGTCAGCGATTAACTATGTTGAATTAAAAGATGACTACTTAAAAGAGAGCACATAGTTTAGCTCTCTTATTTTCAGCATTTGCTATACATGAAATACCGCTAGCTTAGCTTGATATGTATTTCATTCGATTCTAGCTCGTTATCTTCAAACCACATTTCTGCAATTTCTTCTAAGTCGTAACGAGTACAATGACTGATCTCGTCAAGTTTTGACAGTGAATATGAGTGAAAATAGATGGTCACCAGTTGCCCTGCCACCATTCCTGACATTTGCCAGCAGCCTTTATCAGCGTTAAACGCTAAATCGTCATTAAATAGTATTGATTGATTCATTTAAAGTATTCGCTTTTTGTGGGGGTGAATTGTTCTAAGCCAGTTTAGCTAGCAAGCTCAGCTCTAAGCATGTTCAAAACACTCTCTTGAGCAGGTTCGATCCCACGCCAAACTTTAAAACTTTCTGCCGCTTGCCCCACTAACATCCCTAGTCCATCAACAATTGTGGCAGCGCCATGCTCTGCAGCCCAAGTGAGAAAACAGGTTGGTTTGTCTTGGTACACCATGTCGTAAGCAAAACATCCTGCTGAGAAAATACTGGGTGGCACTGGCGGTAGTTCCCCCGTTAAGCTGGTAGAACTCGAATTAATAATCACATCAAAGCTATGCTCAGCTGCCAACTCAGTTATGGGTAAAGCGTTAATGTTGCCAAATGCCTTAAACTTGTCTGCGAGCAATTCTGCTTTTTCATGGGTGCGATTAACAATCACCAAAAGCTCTGGCTGGCAATCAAGCAATGGTTTAATCACGCCACGCGCAGCTCCGCCTGCACCGATTAACAACACTTTTTTATTTAGAAGAGCACCATTATTGATGAGATCGTTGACTAGACCCGCGCCGTCTGTGTTGTCGCCAGCAATAGTTCCATCCGCATGAAACGTTAAGGTATTTACTGCACCTGCAAGCCGAGCACGTTCAGACAGTTGATTAGCTAAATTAAAAGCTTGCTGTTTAAATGGCATGGTGATGTTACAGCCTTGCCCACCAGCATCAATAAATTGCTTTATACCTTGCTCGAAACCGTCAAGACCTGGGTCAATAGCTGTATATTCGATATTTTGTTTCGTATTTTCAGCAAATTGTTGATGGATTTTCGGAGATTTAGATTGGGTGATCGGGTGGCCAAAAACGGCATATTTATCCATTGGCGAGTAAATTCCTGATAGCAAGCATTAGTTTTCAGGCATTAAAGAACGTTTTCGAGTCGCTGACAAGTAGCATTTGAACGCATGCTTATGCGCAATGAATTTAATATATGCTTTCCAAAACAAAAAAGCCGCACTTAGTTACCCAAGTGCGGCTAGCCAAGCTCAACAGAGATTAGAACTTGTAACCAATCATTAGCGAGTAAACCATAGGGTCAATATCTACGCTAACTTTACCCGGTACTGCACCGCCAACGGCTGTGAATGAACCATCAGTGTCTATGTCAATGTAACGAGCTGAAGCGTTGATTGACCAATGCTCATCAATTAAGTAATCAACACCAATTTGCGCACTTAAGCCCCAAGAGCTATCTAGATCTAGATCATTAGCATCTAGTGGTGCGCCAACAGGTGTAACCGTTGTACCATCGCTAATACTTACGATAGTTGGGCTGTTAGCACCTTGTAATGCTGGGTTGAAGTCTTCTTCAAAGAAAATTGTGTAGTTAACACCAACACCAACGTAAGGTTTGAAGTTTGAGTTAGTGTCAAAGTAGTAAAGTGCGCTTAATGTTGGTGGTAAGTGCTTAGTTTCACCTAGGTTGGTAGAGCCTGCACCTGTATGAACAGTGATGTCATGTTTAAATGGTGTTGCTGCTAGTAATTCTACCGCCCAGTTTGAGTCTAAGAAGTAAACAAAGTTCAAACCTAACTGTGTGTCATCTTCAACAGATAATGAGATAGGACCTGCGCCTAAATCTACAGTTTGGTCAGCAGCAAAGATTGTTGCTTTATCACTGCTTGGATCAACCATAGTTGCACCACCACGTACAACGATGTCGCCAGCTTGATAACCAGCTGCCAATGCACCAAATGTCATTGAAGATAAAACCGCTAGAGTAATAATGCTTTTTTTCATGAGAGTCTTCCCCTTAAATAATTGACGCCAGTCTACTGATATCCTAGTACGTAAAAGTTGATTTACCTCAAGGTTCTTCACGCAGATAAGCTCATCGAAGCCATTTGCTGAAGAAATAATGATCTAAATCAATAAATAACAGGGAACTGAATTTGAAAGGAAAGAAAAAGGGGAAGTAAAAAGAAAAATGCAGCTCAGTTCAACAAGCCAAGCTGCACATTAGGCCGGTGATTAGGTAAGCCAATCACGCGGAACAAGAAACTCATTAAGTTTAGCCTCAGCACTGCCCGCTTCAGCTTGATAGTTATACTCCCAGCGCGCCAGCGGTGGCATCGACATCAGGATAGACTCAGTGCGACCACCTGACTGCAGACCAAATAGCGTACCGCGATCAAACACTAGATTAAATTCGACATAGCGGCCACGGCGATATAACTGGAATTGGCGTTCTTGCTCTCCAAAAGGCGTATCTTTGCGTTTGGCGATAATAGGCGTGTAAGCATCGATATAACCTTGACCAACGGATTTAACATAATCAAAACAACGGTCAAAGCCCCAGCTATTGAGGTCGTCAAAAAACAAACCACCAACACCACGGGTTTCATTACGGTGTTTTAAAAAGAAATATTCATCACACCATTTTTTGTGATCGTGATAAACCGAATCACCAAAGGGTTGACATAAATCATGTGCCACTTGGTGCCAATGCACTACATCTTCCTCAAATGGATAGAAAGGCGTTAAGTCAAATCCACCACCAAACCACCAAACAGGTGCTTCGCCTTCCTTCTCAGCAATAAAGAAGCGAACATTAGCATGTGATGTCGGAATATATGGGTTTTTCGGATGGATGACCAAAGATACCCCACATGCTTGCCAACTGCGGCCTGCTAATTCGGGGCGATGGGCAGTAGCTGAAGGGGGTAGCTTGTCGCCCGCCACCAATGAGAAATTTACACCACCTTGCTCAATTACCGCACCGTCGGTTAGCACCCGTGTACGGCCACCACCGCCTTCGGCACGCTTCCAATTGTCTTCGGCAAACTTGCCTGTACCGTCAGCTTGCTCAAGCGCTGCACAAATTTGGTCTTGTAGAGATTTAAAATAGTCGACAACTTGGTCGATACTAATATCACTCATGATCGGAAAATTTCTCCAGTTAAACCATCAATAATGGTTGATGGTTGTTCAAAGCCTAGGGTTTCCCCTTTGATGACATGATCTAAACGCCCCGCCAATGCTTCCTCAACTTGTTGCCAAGTTTGGCAAGGTGGTTGGCCTGATAAATTCGCACTAGTTGAAACAATTGGCTTATTCGTTTGATTACATAAGGCAACCACATCGGGCTGAGTAGTGACGCGCACCGCAATGGTGGTGAAGCTACCGGTTAGCCATTTAGGGGTATTTGGATGACAAGGCAATACTTGGGTGATGCCATCTGGCCAGCGAAACAAAATTTTATCGCGCTGCTCTGACGATAGCACTAAATCATCAACATATGGCTTCAATTGCTCATAGCTAGCCGCTAATAGGATAAGCCCTTTTTCAACAGGACGCTGCTTCACATCGAGCAATTTGTGAACTGCTTGCTCATTGTCTGGATCACAGCCCAAGCCAAACACAGCTTCCGTTGGATAAGCGATCAAGCCGCCTTGTTCAAAAACATCAACAGGGTTTGTCATATTTATTAATCGAGTTGGTTACCATAAAAATCAAAATTATACGGGTAAAAAACAAAAGTGCCACTGCGATAATACGCAATGGCACCTATAGTGCTAGTTAATCTAACTGTTACTCAGCCCTGCATTGAAAACTACGCCTCTTCAAACAGTGCCTTAACTTTTTGTCGCAGCACAAACTTTTGAATTTTACCCGTTGAAGTTTTCGGTAGTTCACTAAATACCACTGTTCTAGGGCATTTAAAGTGCGCCAAGTGTGAACGGCAATATTCAATCACTTCATGTTCAGAAAGTGTAGCGCCATCCTTTAAGGTAACAAACGCACACGGTGTTTCACCCCACTTTTCGTCTGCTTTTGCGACCACAGCGGCTTCTAATATATCAGGATGCTGATAAAGCGCCCCTTCCACCTCGACCGATGAAATGTTCTCGCCACCTGAGATAATAATATCTTTAGCGCGATCACGAATCTCAATGTAACCATCTGGGTGCTTAACAGCCAAATCACCAGAATGAAACCAACCGTTAGCAAAGGCATCGGCTGTAGCTGTTTCATTTTTTAAGTAACCTTTCATCGTGGTATTACCGCGAAAAACAATCTCACCAATGGTTTCAGCATCAGCAGGAACTGGCACCTTGGTTTCAGGATCAAGTACATCTACCTGTTCCTGTGTTTGATAACGAACCCCTTGACGCGCTTTTAATGCCGCCCGTTGATCACAATCAAGTGCATCCCACTCACTTTTCCATTCGCTCACCACACAAGGGCCATAGACTTCCGTTAAACCATAGCTTTGAGTCACCTCAAAACCGAGCTCTTCTACCCCTTTAATAACCGCTGCGGGTGGCGGAGCACCAGCGGTCATCACCTTAATATTACGAGGTAACTGCGCCAGCTTGTCAGGTTCAGCATTCATGATCATATTCAGCACAATCGGGGCGCCACAAAAATGGGTGACTTGATTATTGATGATGTTATCAGCTACTTGGTCAACAGCGACACTACGTAAACACACCTGCACGCCGCCAACAGCAACAATCGTCCATGGGAAACACCATCCATTGCAGTGAAACATCGGCAGTGTCCACAGGTACACCGGCTGTTCTCCTAATGGCCACACTAAGGTATGCCCCAAAGCGTTGAGGTAAGCACCGCGATGTGAATAAACCACACCTTTGGGGTTCCCTGTTGTACCTGAGGTATAGTTAAGTGCTAATGCTTGCCACTCGTTGGTAATTAAATTGTCGTTAAAATCAGGATCACCTTCCGCCAGCAGCTCTTGATATTCTAACTGCCCTAAGCGCTCGCCTCCTGGCCCTTGTCGGTCATCAATATCAATAATCAGTGGTTGACGAGAACTGATTGCTAGGGCTTTTTTCACCACAGGGGCAAATGCGGTATCGGTCAGCAATACATCACACTCACCGTGATCAAGAATAAAGGCTATTGCTTCGGGGTCGAGCCTGACATTTATCGCGTTAAGTACTGCGCCTGTCATTGGCACACCGTAATGTGCATCTAAAAATGCTGGAATGTTAGCGGCAATCACACTCACCGTATCGCCTGTTTTAACGCCACGTTTAATCAAGGCAGAGGCAAGTCGATTTACATTCGACAAATATTCAGCATAGGTAAATTGTTCACTGCCGTGAATAATGGCAGTTCGAGTTGGGTGAACATCAGCGGTTCGTTGCAAAAAGGTAATTGGCGTTAGTGGCAAACTGTTCGCCTGTACTTGTTCTAAGCCATGGTTATAAATATTCATCGTTGCCCCACTTTGTTTACACGCTGCGACGTTAAAACACATAAATCAGGCCAGCAGCTAAGTTATCATTCTCGCTATCTGTGTCGAGAATGTTGTTAGATTGTCGACAATATTACCGAGGCAAGGTTTGTTCAGGTATTATCCTTTGGTCTAATACTGACGCTATTCGATATAATTTTTTCGCTTTAAATCACGATTTTACACAAGCGTTACAATCGGCTTTTATCTCGCCTTTGCATGCCTTTGCGTATATAATCGCCAGCCATATTCATTCCGGCTTATCACAAGCGTAACTAGATTATTAAAGGGTAGAGAAGATGAAAGTGGGCATTATTATGGGGTCAAAATCGGATTGGCCAACAATGCAACATGCAGCGGAAATGTTGGATTTATTTGGTGTCCCATATGAGACTAAAGTGGTGTCTGCACACCGCACTCCTCACTTACTAGCCGAATATGCTGAGTCAGCGAAATCCCGTGGCATCAAAGTTATTATCGCCGGTGCTGGTGGTGCAGCCCACCTACCCGGTATGACTGCAGCCTACACTAGCCTACCGGTACTTGGTGTACCTGTTCAATCAAAAGCACTGAGCGGACAAGACTCTCTTCTTTCTATTGTGCAAATGCCAAAAGGTATTGCAGTTGGCACGCTAGCCATTGGTAATGCCGGTGCAGCCAATTCCGGTTTACTTGCCGCTCAAATTATTGGTACGCACGACGAAACAGTAATGGCCGCAGTAGAAAAATTCCGCGCAGAGCAAACAGAAACCATTCTAAGTAATCCCAATCCAGCAGAGTAGCACTGGCGATGAATGTACTAATTTTAGGTGCAGGCCAACTGGCACGTATGATGTCACTTGCCAGCAAACCACTCAATATCACTGTGCGTGCCTATGATGTTGGCAGCAAAACCGTTGTTGACCCACTAAATTCAGCAATCAGCTATGGCGACCTTGATGCAGGTATTGAGTTCGCTGATACGATTACCGCAGAGTTTGAACATATCAGCCATGATGTATTAGCTCAGTGTGAAGCAAGCGGAAAATTAAAGCCGAGTAGCCAAGCAATAAAAACAGGCGGCGACCGCCGTTTGGAAAAGGCACTACTGACCAAAGCTAATGCCGCTAATGCCAAGCATCAAATCATCGAAAGCAAAGCAGACTTTGACCAAGCACTGCAAACACTAGCGCTGCCGTTGATCTTAAAAAGCGCATTAGAAGGCTACGATGGTAAAGGCCAATGGCGCTTGAAAGACTTAAGCCAAGCTGATGATATTTGGGCTGATATTGAAGCATTTTTCCAAGGGAGTAAAAGCTCAGTTAAACAAGCTGTGATTGCGGAGCAAATGGTAGCATTTGATCGCGAAGTATCTTTAGTGGGTATGCGCGATGTTAATGGTAATACTAAAGTGTACCCATTAACGGAAAATCATCACACTGACGGTGTACTGACCGTCTCTGTCGCGTTAAATGACAACGAAGCACTGCAAGCTCAAGCACAGCAAATTTTTGACAGTATCGCCAATGCGCTCGGTTATGTGGGTGTGCTTGCCATAGAGTTTTTCCAAGTTGGCGATCAGCTACTGGTTAACGAAATTGCTCCGCGAGTGCACAACTCAGGTCATTGGACACAACAAGGTGCCGATACTTGTCAATTTGAAAACCATATTCGCGCGGTTTGTGGACTGCCACTTGGCAGTGGTGAATTAGTTAGGCCTACGGCAATGATTAACATTTTGGGTGAAGATAGCGTGCCCAATGCGATTTTAGATATTCCGAGTGTAAGCTTGCATTGGTATGGTAAAACTAAACGCGCAGGTCGTAAAATGGGTCATATCAACTTGTCAGCGGCCACTAACCAGGCCTTATTCGCACGTTTGGAAAAAGTCGCAATGATTTTACCTGAGCAAGCATTTAGCGATATCCAGCAGTATGCGCGCTCGCTAGCTGCAAATACCTAGTGTCTGATTAGCATTAAGATTGCGCTGATTGAAAATGTCCACATTTTTTGTCAGCGCACTGAAGCTTTTCACCAGCCGCCATCTGGCGTTTCAACAGTAATTCAAAACCACATTGCTCACATTCACCAGCCACGGGCTCGTGATTCACCGCAAATTTGCACTTAGGGTAATTATCGCAAGGATAAAAAGTTTTGCCGTAACGTGTGGTTTTTGCCGTTAACAGCCCTTTTTTACAACTTGGGCAAGTGACATGACTTTCCACTTCAGCTTCATTTTGCTCATGCTCTATATGATGGCAGGCAGGAAAGTTCGTACAGCCAATAAACATACCATAACGCCCCTGCTTTACCGCCAGTTCATGACCACATTCAGGACATTCAGTGCCTGCTAGCACTTTATCTTCAACCCGCTCATGCTCAACCACTGGCCGAGTATATTGACACTTAGGATAGCTATTACAACCGATAAAAGCGCCTGCTTTGCCCCGCTTAATACTCAGCTCACTACCACAGTCAGGGCAAACGCCATAGGCTTGCTCTAGTGCGTGTTCATGTTGGCTGAAAAGTGGATCGTCAGATTGAGACATAGCAATATCTGCGCGCTGGCGCTCGGTAAGAAAGGTTAAGTTGTATCGCCATTATGCCACACGTAAAAAAAAGTGATCATCCTATATCTTGAAGATAATAAAGATAATCACTTTTTTCATATCATTCTAGGCTGAAAAAACGAGCGTTAATCGGTCACGCGCTAGTGAAGCGGCCCATCAGGTCGCTCATCAAAAATTAGGTCTTCCATCTGAGAATAGGCTTTTTCACGGCCAGGCACGTTGAACAAGACCATTAGCACTACCCACTTTAAGTCATCTAAGTAAAAGTCTTTGGTGTCTAACTCCATAATGCGATCGATAACCATCTCTCGCGTCGTCACATCGAGTAAGTTGACTTGTTCAAGAAATAATAGAAAGCCACGACATTCAGCGTCTAAACGCTGCATTTCTTGCGCGGTATAAATACGTGTAGAAGGGCCACAGACTCGAGTTAAATAAGGGTGTGCATCATTGTTTTGCAAATCAGCGAGTTTTTCTAACCAACTAAGCGCCTTGTATATTTCATCCTGATGAAAACCAGCACGAGTTAACTCGTCGGTAAGCTCATCGTGATCCACCATAATCTCGGCTTCGGAGTGAATATAATTCTCAAAAAGGTACATAAGAATGTCAAACACAATTACCCCCTATGTAATCGAAGATAGCCACCAGGCACCGCAGATACCAGACCACTAAGCTCAAGCATTGTTAGCCGGGTTAACACTTCGTCTGTTGGAAGCTTACTCCGGGAAACCACTATGTCTACGGGAGTGATTTCATAATCCACACTAGCTAACAATGCATAGTTTAACAAGCCCTGTTGATGACTTTTTACAATTTTTTCATCGGCCTGAATAACATGACCGGATGAATTAGAAATAACTAACTCTTCTATAATGTCGGCTGAACAATCGATTAATTTAGCGCCTTGTTTAATCAATTGATGACAGCCTTTGGCCATTGGGTTTAGCGGCGATCCTGGTACCGCAAACACCTCTCTATTTTGTTCTAATGCGCTTTTTGCCGTCACCAAAGAGCCACTTTTAATTTCAGCCTCGACCACTACGGTTCCCAAACTCAATCCACTAATAATACGGTTACGGCGCGGAAAATGACCAGGTTTGGCGACAGTACCCGGTAAAAACTCACTGACAATCGCCCCACCTTTGTCCAATAAATTACGCGCTAATAGCTTATGGCGAGCGGGATAGATTTTATCAATACCCGTGGCAAGTACCGCAATGGTATTACCACTTGCTTGCAAAGCCCCTTGATGAGCTGCCGCATCTATGCCCAACGCCAAACCACTAGTAATGGTTAGCCTGTTTGAAAGCTCTTGCGCTAGTTGGCTTGCGTATTCTCGTCCAGCATGGGTGGCAGAGCGACTACCTACAATCGCTATTTGAGCCGTATTGAGTAATGCTTTGTCACCCTTTAACCAAAGCACCAAGGGTGGGTCATATATTTGCGAGAGCAATTTAGGGTAAGCTGGATCGGAAAATACAATCATTTGACTATTGGCGTTATCGCTAGCGCTGATAATATCTGAAATACGCTGCCAATCTGGCGAGCTAATTGCGCTAGTTTGTGGCTTGTTTAGCCCTAAAGCCAGCAACTGTGTTTGGGAAAGTTGAAAAAGTTGGGCTAGGCCATGCTGCTCTACTAACGAAACCTTGCGATGAATAGCAAGTCGTGGCACTAACTTTAACGCCAGCCATAATGCAGTATCGTTGTGACTCAATGCTCTCTCCTTAAGCGTGAATCCTCAAAACCTGAGATTGATCTACCAAATGAAAATCCACCTACTGATAATCTCGATAAACCTCATTGGAATAAATGTAACTGCAAGATCAAAAAAGGCATACCACTATAGTTATAGCTGGTATGCCTTTGTTTTCAACTAGTTGTAATGACTAATTATTAACTTTGGTTAAGGTGCCGTTACAACATCTAAAAGTCGCGCCGGTTTACTTGTTCGTAATATTAATGCCATTGACGCTTTGTCATAAACTTTAAAGACCATCACTTCGCCTAGCGCTTCTTCCGGCATGTCATATTCAGCTTCACCGCCACTGGTTAATCGATCCCAACGAGAAGCTGTCGCTTTATATTGCGGGCCACTTTTCGTTTCGACAACCGCAGGGCTCTTGCGCTGTATAGACATCACATCTCCCACTTTCAGTGAGTGCTCGGCGCCACGATTAATCATCACGACTTCAAGTTTGCCAAACTCTCTGCCGTCAGTAGCAGATTTAACAATCATACCGCGTATCGCAGGATCCGCACTTTGCATGGTAAAGAAAGATGGCAACAGCTGACCTTCATTGATCGGCATCACTAAATTACCTGAGCGAATTTCACGATTCGCTGAGTTCACTAGCATAGTGCTTGGGCGACGCACTGACATATTACCTGCACGAACTACCTGCGCAGTACCCGTTAATTTGACATTGTAGCCGAGAGATTTATCGGTCTCTGGGTCGATGATTTCTTCATCGACATAATACATGGCATAAGACTTACCAGGGATAAGGTCATCATTTACGTAAACCTTAAAACCGTCCATGCTTGATTTGTGTCCTTCATCACTACCAATCACATAGGGCAGTGTGTCAATCTGCTCTTGCGTTAACAAGTGGTCGTATTGAATGTAAGGCGCAATGACACTAAGTGGTAACGTTGTTACTGGCTCTTTTTTAATTTGCTTGCGCAGTTTCGGTGATAACTTAATGGTTGGCTTTTCACGCGGCGCGACTTCCACTGGTGGCGCGATAACTTCTGGCGCAACCTCAAGTTCTGGCTCCGGTTCCGCTTCAACGATAAGTTGAGGCTCACCTTGATCATCATAGACCAGACGCAACACATCACCAGGGTAAATAAGGTGAGGGTTGTTAATTTCGGGATTGAGGCGCCACAGTTTAGGCCAAAGCCATGGTTGCTCTAAAAATATTGAAGAAATGTCCCATAGCGTGTCTCCCTTTTCCACTATGTAGGTCTTCGGCGCATCTTCATTCAATTGAAGTACATCGGCGACCGCCAGCCATGGCAAGGTGAAGAATGTTGCTGAGAGTATAATTTTTTTTATCATGCTACTCTTGTCCATTTTATACAAAAACTTCAAACCACTATTATTGTTGTTATTTAATGGCTAAAATTGAAACATAACATCCTAGCTTAATTATCGCTAATTATTTGTAAAAATTATGACCGTTTTATCCGTTTTACGCTTTCCTGATGAGAGATTGCGCACCAAGGCAGAGCCTGTAGCCCAAGTTAATGATGAAATTAGAAAAATTGTCGACGACATGTTTGAAACCATGTATGACGAAAATGGTGTTGGCCTAGCGGCGACACAAGTCAATATTCATCAACGTATTGTGGTCATGGACTGCAGTGACGACAAAAGTGACCCTCTTACCTTAATTAACCCCGAAATTATTCACAAAAGTGACGAAACTTTTATTAACGAAGAAGGCTGTTTATCAGTACCTGGCTGTTATGCGAAAGTCACTCGCCACGAACAAGTTACGGTCAAAGCACTCGATCGCGATGGCAACGAATTTACCCGTGATGCTGACGAGCTGTTAAGTATTTGTATTCAACATGAATTAGATCACTTAGCGGGTGTACTGTTTGTCGACTACTTATCTCCATTGAAGCGCAAACGCATTCAAACTAAGCTCGAAAAAGAAGCTCGTCTCAACGCTAAAGCTTAATCTAACCTCGCTAACTTAAGGTACGCCATTGACTTCTCCACTTAATATCGTTTTCGCCGGAACGCCGGATTTTGCTGCCCAGCACTTACAAGCGTTAATTAACTCAGAGCATAATGTGATTGCTGCTTATTGCCCACCAGACAAACCTGCTGGTCGCGGTAAAAAGCTAACGGCTTGTGCCACCAAGGTACTGGCTCAAGCGCATGATATTCCGGTATACCAACCAAAAAACTTTAAAGAAACGCAAGATCAGCTCGATTTAAAGGCGTTAAATGCCGATGTCATGGTGGTAGTGGCCTATGGCTTATTACTGCCAAAAATTATTTTGGATGCGCCGCGACTTGGCTGTATTAATGTCCACGGCTCACTTTTGCCTAAGTGGCGCGGGGCGGCGCCTATTCAACGCTCACTCGAAGCGGGCGACGAAGAGACTGGCGTGACGATTATGCAAATGGATGAAGGTTTAGATACTGGCGATATGATCTTAAAGGCCAGTTGCCCTATTCTTGAATCTGATACCAGTGCTAGCTTGTACGAAAAATTAGCAGAGCTAGGTCCGAAAGCGCTAGTTGAAACACTAAGCTTAATGGCACAAGGTGATTACCCACGCGAAGTCCAAGATAACAACCAAGCAACTTATGCCGCAAAGCTTGATAAAGCTCATGCAGAAATTAATTGGCATCAAAGTGCACGCGACATCGACTTAAAGCGTCGCGCCTATTTCCCTTGGCCTGGTTGTCATATCAACTTAACTGACCAACAAGGTAAATCGCAAACGGTTAAAGTTCACCAAGCCAGTGTTGTTGATCAAGATGTTAGCCCCCTAACCCCAGGTGAGATTATCAGTGCAGACAAATCGGGCATTGTAGTCGCAACCAAAGCGCAAGCCTATCGCCTAGAGGTGTTACAACTACCGGGTAAAAAGCCCTTACCAGTGCAAGATGTACTCAACGGTCGAGCAGATTGGTTTGCAGTGGGTCAAGCGATTACTGGGTTTAACGCTCAAGACGTAAAAGACAACTAAGTACCATGAACGCAAATATTAGAGCGCTATGCGCACAAGTGTGTTTTGCCGTAGTAGAACAAGGCCGCAGTTTGGCAGAGGAAGTGCCCTTAAAAGCCACTAAAGCAGAAGGCAAAGACAAAGGCTTATTGCAAGAGCTTTGCTATGGTGTACTGCGCCACTTGCCTGAACTAGAAAATGATGTTCGACAGTTTTTAGCAAAACCATTAAAGGGCAAACAGCGCGTTTGCCACTTTTTGATCTTAGTGGGTATTTATCAACTTAAATACACGCGAATTCCAGATCATGCTGCGCTCAATGAAACGGTGTCGGCGACAGGAAAACTTAAAAGCGGCCATTTAAAGAATTTGGTTAATGGCGTGCTAAGAAATTTCCAGCGCCAGCATCAAAAACAACATTCGAATCCAGAAAGCGAACAAGAAGTGAGCGCCAACTCACTTCCTGAGCCAATATTTTATAATCACCCTAGCTGGTTTATTAAATTGGTTAAAGCCGCTTATCCAGAGCAATGGTCGACGATATTAATGGCTAATATGCAGCGCCCGCCTATGTGGCTGCGCACGAATGTTAGCCAACAATCAAGTGAAGCTTATCAACAGCAACTTGCCGATTTAGCAATTCAAGTAGCTGCAATCGAGCCAAAGTCAAAAGCGCTTAAGCTAGATCAAGCAATAGATGTGAATAAACTGCCAAACTTCAGCTCAGGGGCGGCGTCAGTGCAAGATGCTGCGGCGCAACAATCAGCGCGCTTGTTAGATTGTCAGCCAGGTGATCATGTGTTGGATTGTTGCGCGGCACCCGGCGGTAAAACCTGTCATTTGATTGAACAAACACCAGAGCTTGCCAGCGTTACCGCCTTAGATGTCGATGAGCGTAGACTCGCTCGTGTGCAAGAAAACCTCGAACGCATTGGCCTAAACGCAAAATTGCAGTGTGGTGATGCCACCAAGCCAGAGTCATGGTGGGACGGCACACAATACGATCGTATCTTACTTGATGCGCCGTGCTCAGCGACGGGTGTGATCAGACGCCACCCAGATATTAAATGGCTGCGTAAAGCAGACGATATTGAGGCGCTTGCCGAGCTGCAGGCGCAGATACTGAGAAAAATGTGGTCATTACTTAAACCCGGTGGTACTTTGCTATACGCGACGTGTAGCGTATTACCGCAAGAAAATAGTGAACAAATAGCACAGTTTCTTGCTCAGCAAAGTGATGCTCAGCTAATCGAACTACCGGAATATCAAGGCAAAATTGGCTGGCAAATACTACCAGGCGAACAAGATATGGATGGCTTTTACTACGCCAAGTTAGTCAAAAGCGCTAGTTAAGCAGGCTCACTGGCAACAGGCGATAGCCATCGGTAGCATCAACAATAGTAGATTATGAAAATAATAATAATTGGCGCAGGCCAAGTAGGCGGTACCTTAGCGGAAAATCTGGTGGGTGAGCGTAATGATATTTCGCTGATCGATACCGATAGTCAAACCTTGTTAGAACTACAAGACAAGCTAGATTTGCAAGTGATCACCGGGCAAGGTTGTCACCCCGACGTGTTAGCCCGTGCAGGCGCTGATGATGCCGATATGATCATTGCCGTGACCAACGACGATGCGACCAATATGATCGCCTGTCAAATCGCCTACACCCTGTTTAGCACGCCGAAAAAAGTCGCGCGTATTCGCTCCTCAGAAATTGTTGAGCGCAAGCGTGAGCTATTTAACAAAGACCATATTCCGGTCGACCACGTGATTGCGCCAGAGCAACTAGTGACTCGTGATATTATCCACTTAATTGAATACCCTGGCGCCTTACAAGTGCTGGAATTTGCCAATGGTAAAGTCAGCTTAGTGGCGGTAAAAGCCTACTATGGTGGTTTGCTGGTAGGTCACGCGTTATCAACACTGAAAGAGCATATTCCTAACGTGGATACGCGCGTGGCCGCTATTTATCGTAATGGCCGCCCTATTCGCCCGCTAGGTACAACTGTAATTGAAGCGGATGACGAAGTCTTCTTTATTGCCGCCAGTATTCATATTCGCGCGGTAATGAACGAGCTGCAAAAACTCGAGCCAGCGTACAAGCGCATTATGATCGCCGGCGGCGGTAACATTGGTGCAGGTATTGCGAAAAAGCTCGAACAAAATCATCAGGTTAAATTGATTGAACGCTCACCAGAGCGCGCTAAACAGTTAACCCAAGAGCTGGATAAAACACTAATTTTTACTGGCGATTCATCCGATCAAGAATTGCTACAGGAAGAGCAGATTGATCAGTTTGATGTCTTTATTGCTGTGACCAATGACGATGAAGCCAATATTATGTCGTCGCTGTTGGCGAAAAAGCTGGGTGTTCGCAAGACCATGGTGCTCATCCAACGAGAAGCCTATGTGAACTTAGTGCACGGTAGCAGTATCGATATTGCCATTTCACCACAGCACTCAACGATTTCCGCGTTACTCACCCATGTCCGTAAGGGCACGATCAACAATGTATATAGCTTGCGTGGCGGCGCTGCTGAAGCAATAGAAATTGTAGCGAAAGGCGATGAAACATCATCAAAAGTCGTTGGTCGTGAAATTCGTGATATCAAGCTTCCGCCAGGCACCACTATAGGCGCCATTGTGCGTGGTGATGAAGTGATAATTGCCCACTCTGACAGCGTGATCATGGAAGACGATCACGTCATACTCTTCCTAGTGAATAAGAAGTATATTTCAGACGTTGAGAAGTTATTCCAAGTGGGCGTGATTTACTTTTAGTGACCGCTCTTTGCAAAGCGCTATTCAATACCAAAAAAGCTGGCAATCGCCAGCTTTTTTAATGAGTAAATTTCTTAGTTACACTTATACCAATCCGCATAAATAAATGTTCACTCAGCTTGAGATAAAACGCTTTAATGCAAGGCGCATGTTTGCTCGTCATAGTTATTCTATTTCAAGAACATGCAACACAGCAGTAGAGTGTTTTAGCCAAGCCCTTCGGGAGCTTTTCAGCGACCCAATTACGGCGCAAAATTTTCTGGATGTAGAACAACTATATCGGCAAAAATTTTTCTTGTACTTGAACCGCTGAAATAGCTCTGAGTTGAATATATTATTATGCGGATTGGTATTGTTCCGCTTGGTATTAATTACGCCAAAACGCAGGGGTAAATAAAACAAGTAAGGTAAATATTTCCAAACGACCAAACAACATAGCGACAATCAAGACCCATTTACTAAAGTCGTTGATCGACGCAAAGTTCGCGGCAACTTCGCCTAACCCTGGGCCTAAGTTATTCATACAGGCTGCAACCGCAGTAAAGGCGCTAATATCGTCCATACCAGAGGCTAACAGCAACAGCATACAAATAACAAAGACTGCCGCATAAGCAGAGAAAAATCCCCAGACCGCCTCGATAACACGATCAGGTAACGCCTTGCGACCTAACTTAATCGTGAATACAGCTTTAGGATGAACAAGCTTGTTAAGCTCACGCACACCTTGCAGGTACAATAACACAACGCGCACCACTTTCATGCCACCGCCAGTACTGCCTGCACAGCCACCAATGAAACTGGCAAAGATAAGTAGCAATGGCAACAAGGTTGGCCAATCAGCAAAAGACGTAGTGGCAAAGCCCGCTGTCGTGCTAATAGAAACTGACTGAAACAATGCCTGATCCAAGGCGACATCAGCACTTTGATAAGTGTTATGGCTCATCAAGACAGCAAAACATATCGCCGTTAAAATCACCTGTAGGGTGATAAAGAACTTAAACTCAGGATCGGCAAAATAGTTTCGAATTGATTTGTTCTGCACCGCCGCATAATGCAGCGCAAAGTTAATGCCGGCGATAATAAGGAAGACAACACAAATCAAGTTGATCACTGGGCTATTAAAGTAGCCCATACTGGCATCATGAGTGGAGAAGCCGCCAATCGCAATCGTCGAAAACGAGTGGCAAATGGCGTCAAAAACTGACATGCCCGCTAACCAATAAGCAACCGCACAAGCAATGGTTAACGATAGGTAGATATACCATAAATGCTTGGCAGTATCGGCGATACGGGGGGTCATTTTCGAGTCTTTCACCGGCCCTGGGGTTTCCGCACGGTAGAGCTGCATACCACCGATCCCTAGCATGGGTAGCACCGCTACCGCGAGTACGATGATCCCCATGCCACCTAACCACTGCAATTGCTGGCGATAAAACAATACCGCATGAGGTAAGCCGTCAATTTGCGTTAAAATAGTGGCCCCTGTAGTGGTTAACCCTGAGAAAGATTCAAAAAAAGCATCGGTGGTTGTTAGGTTTGGGGTTTCCAACAACATCAGCGGAATCGCTGAAAAGCTTGCCAGTACCGTCCAAAACAGGACCACGATAAGAAAGCCTTCCCTCGCTCGCAAGTCGTCCTTTTTCTGTCGATTGGGGTACCACAGGGCAAGACCAATAAACAAACACCACATAAAGGCCATTAAGAAAGGAACACCGCCACCATCGCGATAAATGAGTGACACAACAGCAGGCGGTAACATAGTAACGCTGAGTAGCGCGACTAGTAGCCCTAAAATACGAATAATGTTTCTATATTGCACTGATATACGCTACTTAGCTTTGTTCTGTGGTTTCGTTAAGTGCACCTTAGCTATTTAATAACTGAGCTGTGCTTGATCTCTTGTTGGTCTAAGCTGGGTGACACTTGCTACGGCTAATCGCTTTTTTGCTTATTGTTTAAGCTCGGCATTTCACCTAAGAGCCACTAGGTTTTTCTAGGTGCTTTTCTAGATGCAATGTCCCGCTAGATAAGGTAAGCAATTGTTGTTCAAATAGTTTAAGCTGATCAATGGGGATAGCCAATACAAACTTAATATTTTCTAGGTATTGCTCTTCTAGGACCTGAGTATTGGTTGATTTGATTAAATGCTGAATATCGCTAACTTGTTGGTAACTGACACTTAACACGCGTGTTTCGGTTAGCACCTTATGATGTGTTGGCAGCACAGGCAGCGCTTCTTTAACAGCACCGCCGTAAGCGCGCTGTAAGCCACCTGTACCCAACTTTACACCACCAAAATAGCGAACGACAATCGCAGCAACTTCACCTACGCCACTGCCTTGCAGCATCGCCAGCATAGGTCGACCAGCGGTGCCACTAGGTTCACCATCATCTGAAAAACCATAGGTTTGACTGTCTTGCGGTGCACCGCTGACAAAGGCATAGCAATGATGATTAGCATTGGGGTGCGCTTGTTGCAGCTCGGTCAGTCTGGCTTTCATTACGTGGTAACTAGTGCAGGGAAACAAGTAACATAGAAAGCGACTGCGATTGACGACGGTCTCAACGAGTACCTCGTCAGTCGCAATTAAATAACCCGGCGCACTGGTGTACTCTTTATCCTTCACTTCCTTGGCGTTTACTTCCTGCGCTTTTATTTCCTTAGACGAGCGACCTAGCTCAGCCAAGGTTTAAGTCTCGAGTCATATTCTCGTTATGTGATTGATGAACAATAATGTTGTCTTCAATGCGAATACCGCCAAATGGTTTGAATTTTTCCACTTGCGCCCAGTTAATTACGTTGCTGTGCTCACTTGCTTTGAGATCAGCCAACAAAGAGTCAATAAAGTATAAACCCGGCTCAATGGTAAAGACTTGCTCAGCCTCAACAGCACGTGATGTTCTTAAGAATGGGTGCTGTGCAGGTGTATCAATATGAGTACCGCGCTCATCCGCCATAAAGCCGCCAACATCGTGTACTTGCAAGCCTAGGTGATGACCTAAGCCATGTGGGAAGAAAGTTGAGACTATACCCTGTTCAGCTGCAACTTCTGCACTGCAATGAATCAAGTTAAATTCTGCCAGCACGCGGCCAATATCAAGGTAAGTTTCGCAGTGTAATTCGACATAACTCTTACCGGGTTTCAGACCATCAACCGCGTTAAGCATTAACTTGTCCATACGCGCAATAAGCGCTGCAAATTCATTTTGCTCATAGGCATAGGTACGCGTAATATCTGACGCATAGCCGTGATAGTTAGCGCCAGCATCAATCAAGAAGGAACGGTGCTGCTCAGGTTTATTACGCTCTAACGCTGTGTAATGGAGTATCGCCGCATTTTCATTAAGCGCAACAATATTGCCATATGGCGTTTCGCTATCAGTATGTGATGTTGCTTGCAGGTAAGCACGTTGAATTTCAAATTCAGATTCTCCCGCCATAAAGGCCGCTTTTGCTGCTAAGTGGCCTGCCACTGCGCGTTCATTTGATAAACGCATCAATGCCTGTTCGTATGGGGTCTTGTACGCACGATGGAAATGCAGGTAACTTAATGCACCATCTGGGTTAATTTGCTCAAAGCCCAAGGCTTTAGCGACCTCAATATGTTCACCGATATAAGCATAGTTTGCTTTATCGTAAGGGAGCAGCGCATCAACTTCAGCGGCATTGGTGATCACTTTAATGTCAAAAAACGGTGTCCAAAAATCATCTGTTAATGTTTCAACCTTGTGCCAAAAATCCACTGGTTGATAATAAATTAACACTGGCTTGTCATGACCGTTAATCAGTAACCAGCTATTGGTGACATTGGTTAATGGCAACCAATGTTTAAAGTGTGGATTTACCTTAAAAGGATACGAATTATCGTCTAAGAATACTTTTAATTCTTTACCTGAATGGATCACTAATCCTTCAAGATTTTCACGATTAAGCACATTACGTGCGCGTGCTTGAAGTTCATTAATATGGGCAGGATAAACATTGGCAAAGTTAGTCATAGAGGCTCTCTTGTGACGATTAATTACTCACAGCACCAGCTTTGCGTGATAATCATTAAGCAGAGCTGGGCACTAGTTGAAAATTTGGCTTATTTTAACCACGAATAGGCTGTAAACGCAGTAAAATAGTGCGAATTAGGTAAAAAACATCGCTTTACTATCAAAGCTATTACGTCGCATTTGGCAACGTTTGATGACGCTTTACGATATTTTTCAGCCAAAGGCTTGGGTTATTGACTCAATGACGTAGTGCCTATCTTCATACCAAGCACAGTCGTAAATGGCGATTCCCCTTCACTGTTGAGCTTATGCTGATAAATTTGTTTATAAGCAAGCACACTTTTTACGTATTCACGCGTTTCTTTAAAAGGAATAGTCTCTATCCAAATATCAGCAGGCAGTGTTTCGCCCTTTTCTAACCATTGCTTTACGCGATAAGGACCAGCATTGTATGACGCAGTCGCTAACACTAAATTACCTTCGTACCTATCGAGTAAGCGTTTTAGATACTTAGTCCCTAGCTTGATATTATTTTTAGCATTGACGAGATAACGGTTAGAAACCGCTTTTTTCTCCAGCTGTTTTGCTGTTGCTGGCATAATTTGCATCAGTCCACGCGCGCCAGCAGAAGAATGAGCGTCACGCATAAACGAGCTTTCACGGCGTGCAATGGCAAATGCCCAGCTGGGGTCAATACTATGCTTGTCGGCATAGCTGGCGATATCGTCTTTATAAGCCATTGGGAAACGCAGCTCGACATCGTCTAAATAACCTTGTGATGCCAAGGTAAAAATCGGCCTATCAAACCACCCTTGCTCAAAAGCAAACGAAGCCGCCGCCAGTTTTTCACTTTTTGATAAGGTGGCTAACCAGTAATTCCATTCTTTTCTCGCTTGGCTATAGCGTTCAAGGTGGAACAATTCAAAAGCGCGTTTAGCCGCTGGGTTTTGAATAATGTTATCAATCACTTTGGCATCAACCAGCAGTGGGTTATGTTGTAAGTTAATGTTTTGACTTAACCATTTGGCAGCCATAAAGCCGTAGTAATGACGCTTTTTCGCCAAATCTAACATCAACTCACGTGCCGCTTGGTCACGCCCTACTTCGGCCATACTGCGCGCATACCAATATTGCCACTGTGGTTTTTCTTGTAGGCGATCTGGTAATGCCAATAAGGTTTTTTGAATATCCGGCCAGTTTTGCTGCTTTAGTGCGGTTGCTAACTTCCATTGCACTAAGTTGCTATCGAGCTTGTCTGGTTTGACTTTGGTAAGCCAAGTATCCGCCTGCGCATGGTGTTTAGTTGCCAAAGCAAGTGCAAAGCGCTTAGTGAGATAGTCTTGTTGCTGCTCGGTAAAAGTAAACTTTTGCTGTGCCAACTGGTAGGTTTTTAACGCGCGCTCTGGATCACGCCAAATTAAACGCTTAAGGCCATAGGCCATAATTTGCGTTTCTTTTTCATTGAAGGTTTTAAAACGCGATAGCTTACTGATATAGCTAGGATCACGCCTTACCCGATGAAACAGTTTACCTAAGTACTGCTCTTCCTTTGGCAACAGCCCAGTTAAATAAGGAATTAAAGTATGCTTGCCACCATCTGCTGCAAGGCTCAATCGTTGCCAAACTAGATCTGGCGTAAGGTAGCCAGCTTTCTTCCACTGTTTAAAAATTGGATCACAGGCCTTATCTTGCGACTTACCTACTAGCCACCATTGTTTTACTTGCGGCAACACCACCTTTTCCGGCATGCCCCCCGCCAACTGATAGCTCAACTGTGTACAGCTTAACTTAGCGTCGTTATTCGGTTTAAAAAACTTAAGAAAAAGCGCCTTGCGCTCTCGCTTAGCCAAATAGTTCAGCCATTTTTTACGCAATGGCCAATCTAGCGGTGTGCCCCGATACTCTGTTAAAAACTCTTCAATTTCCTTCGCATCGCTCAGGCGAATTTTGTCCATCAAGCGCTTTTGATCGAGATACGGCTGAAGCGGATAATAATGTAATTGCTGATATAGGTTTTGATATTCAGGGGAATCTGGTTTCCACACATGTTTTTCAGCTTTTAAAAAGGTCGACCGCTGGTCAACTGAAGCCATTGTAGCTGGCGAACCAAGCAAGCCTGAGATTACTGCTCCTGCTACAAAACAGAATGAAATAAGACGCTTATTGGGAAACATAAAACATGCGATAAAAAAGGGGCATAATTGAATTATTCACGCATCGCTAAGCAATGCAAGCGCTGAATCTCTGTTTTATCTGCATAATTTAGAAGTCTTACCAGATAATCAATAAATAGCCTGTTTATCGTTACATTTAGTGGTTAGCAGTAACAGTGTGTAAATTTTATACGGCTAAACTTTTATCTGATGAATGAATCAGGTAGGATCGCCGCCCTATTTATTTTCGCACAATTTAGATAACGTTAAGGTTTACGAATGAGCACTCAACAAACAGAAACTGATCACTTTCTTGATGCTATAGGCTTACGTTGCCCAGAGCCGGTGATGATGGTGCGTAAACATATTCGTAATATGGCCAGCGGCGAAACGCTATTTATCAAAGCAGACGATGCTTCAACAACACGCGATATTCCGAGCTTTTGTCGCTTTATGGAGCATGAGTTAGTTACTCAAGCGAGTAACGATGGAATTTATACCTACATTATTAAAAAAGCTTAGCTTTAGTTCACCTGACTGCTATAGCTAAGATATTGAATATAAAGAAAAAGGAGGCATCAGCCTCCTTTTTTAATTGCTAGTATTGAGAGTAATAGTTACTGCAATACCGAAATATCAGCAACTGCTAAGAAACTGTTACGGATATTATTTAGTAGTGTCAAACGGTTAGTTTTCACCGCTTCATCATCCGCCATCACCATGACATGCTCGAAGAAGTTATCAATTTCTTCTTTAATAGTGGCTAATGACGTTAACACACTTTGATAGTCTTTATTTGCCATTGCTGGTGCAACCTGCTCTGCAACTTTAGCAAAGGCGCTCGCTAATTGTTGCTCTGCTGCTTCTGATAATAACGAAGTATTAACGTCAGCCAGTAGCTCACCGTCAAACTTAGCCAAGATATTACCAACACGCTTATTAGCTGCGGCTAGAGTTTCAGATTCTGCTAACGTTTTAAAATGTGCTACGGCACTGACACGTTGTTGGAAATCTAACGGCGATGTTGGCTTGTTTACTAGCACTGATTGAATAACATCAACACTAATGCCTTGCTCTTCAAAGTAAGCTTTAAAGCGCCCCATGACAAATTCAATGACATCAACGGCAACATTTTCATTAGTCAGCTTGTCGCCAAACAATGTTTGGCTATGAGCAATTAATGAAGCGATATCTAGGTTTAATTCTTTTTCAATAATAATACGAATTAAACCAATGGCCGCGCGGCGAAGTGCAAATGGGTCTTTATCACCTTTTGGCGCTTGACCAATACCAAAGATACCAACTAATGAATCTACTTTATCGGCAATCGCCACAGCACAACCAATGTTTGCTTCGGGTAAGCTGTCACCGGCAAAGCGCGGACGGTATTGATCTTCTAATGCTTGCGCAATCGCTTCTGACTCGCCATCATGCTGAGCATAATATTTACCCATGGTCCCTTGAACTTGTGGGAACTCTAACACCATCTCACTCATCAAGTCGGTTTTACTTAGTAAACCAGCTCGGTGTGCATCGGTTTTGCTTTCACCAATTTGTTCGGCAATAAAGCCACTTAATGCTGCAATGCGCTCAGACTTGTCTTTTAACGTGCCTAACTGTTTTTGGAATAATACAGATTCAAGACTCGTTAAGCGCGACTCTAAGCTTTGCTTTTTGTCAGTTTTAAAGAAGAACTCTGCATCCGCTAAACGTGGACGAATCACTTTTTCGTTACCGAAAATAACTTGCTGTGGATCTTTACTGTCGATATTAGCGACAAAGATAAACTGGTTTTTTAATTGACCATCTTTATCTTTCACTGGGAAGTATTTCTGGTGATCTTGCATCGAGTAAATTAATGGCTCTGCCGGCACTGACAAGAATTCCTCGTCAAAACTGCCCACTAAGGTTACTGGCCATTCATTAATACTTGTTACTTCTTCAAGTAAACCGGCATCAACAATTGCATCACCATTAATATCTGTAGCCGCTTTTGCTACTTGCTCAACGATAAGTGCCTTACGCTTGTCGTAATCAGCAATAACAAACGCAGACTCAAGCACAGCTTCATAATTGTCAGCGTGATCTAAGGTAATCAGACCGTCGTTTTCTTGGTAGTGGAAACGATGACCTTGCAATTGGTTTGCTGATGCAACACCAAGTGCTTCGCCTGCAATTAACTCGCCACCAAACATCATAGTTAACGTGTGCACTGGACGAATAAACTGAATGCGCTCACTACCCCAACGCATTGGTTTAGGGATAGGCAGTTTACCTAATGCAGTAACCACCATTTCAGGAATTAACTCAGCAACGGTTTTACCCGATTGGCTCGCCTTGTGTAACAACCACTCGCCTTTATCTGTGGTTAAGCGTTCTGCTTGGTCTACGGTAATGCCGTTTGAGCGCGCCCAACCTTCTGCAGCTTTCGTTGGCTTACCGTCAGCATCAAACGCAACGTTAGTGGCAGGACCACGCTTTTCAACCACTTTGTCAGCTTGCTTCGCAGCAAGAGCTTTCACTTGAACTGCTAAACGACGCGGCGATGCAAACCACTTACTACTTTCAAACGCTATGTCCGCTTGCTCAAGTTGCGTAATAATTTGCTGGTGGAAGGTGCTCGCTAATGTGCTTAGTGCTTTTGGTGGTAATTCTTCGGTACCTAATTCGATAAGCAATGTTTCTGTCGTCATTATGCTTTCCCCTCAACTACTTTGTTTTTTGCGTTGGTACTTTCTTCTGCACGTGCACACAGTGGGAAGCCTAATGCTTCACGAGCATTGTAATAAGCTTCCGCACACGCTTTCGCTAAGGTTCTAACACGTAAGATATAACGTTGACGTTCAGTAACAGAAATCGCATGACGGGCATCAAGTAAGTTAAATGCGTGAGATGCTTTCATTACTTGCTCGTAAGCTGGTAAAGGTAAGCCCTTTTCAATTAGGTCTTGTGACACTTTTTCACACTGATCAAATTGGTGGAATAAGTCATTCACATCAGCGTGCTCGAAGTTATAAGCTGATTGTTCAACTTCGTTTTGATGGAAAACGTCGCCGTACATTACTTTACCCATAGGACCGTCAGTCCACACTAGGTCGTAGATACTGTCCACGTTTTGGATGTACATGGCTAAACGCTCTAAGCCGTAAGTAATTTCACCCGTCACTGGCGCACACTCTAAGCCACCTACTTGTTGGAAGTAAGTAAACTGGGTGATCTCCATACCGTTTAACCAAACTTCCCAACCAAGGCCCCATGCACCTAATGTTGGCGACTCCCAGTTATCTTCAACAAAACGAATGTCGTGAACAAGTGGGTCTATACCTAACTCTTTTAATGAGTTTAAGTATAACTCTTGGATGTTTTTTGGATTTGGCTTCAACATCACTTGGAATTGGTAGTAATGTTGCAGACGGTTCGGGTTTTCACCATAACGACCATCAGTTGGACGACGACACGGCTGTACGTAAGCACTGCTCATTGGCTCAGGACCAATAGCGCGTAAGAATGTCATTGGGTGGAAAGTTCCCGCGCCTACTTCTAAATCTAACGGCTGAATGATTACACAGCCTTGGCGAGACCAGTAATCTTGCAATTGCAAGATTAGCCCCTGAAAGGTTTTAATATCAAAGCTACTCATGTCGTTCCAAATGCGAGCCAAATGCTCTTTTTGCTAGTCGCTGTAAAGGGTTTTAACGGTGAAAAACCTAAAAGTGCCCTGACAGCTTAAATGAATAAAAAAATAGTCGCCTAGTATACCCAATGGCGTTTATTTCGCCTAGAGCTAGCGCCCAAGAAACACAAGGTTTTCACATATTCCTACAGCGGTTAGCAAAGATAAATTTTGGCAAGGTGAAACGGCACTGTTGGATGAAAAATTTGAATGGTTGGTTTAACTGACTTTTGCCATTTGATAAGAGATAAAAATTCTTACTCTCAAAACAAAAAGCCCCACTACAAGGTGGGGCTCTGTTTTAAATGCTAAATAAGATTATTTAATAGCTCAGTGCTTCCTAGCAGCTTAGTGTTTTTGATTAGCTCGAACTGTTTCGATATCCAAGTAAGTCACCTTCTCTTTAACCAAACCATTTTCGAAAATAATGATATCAGCGGCAGGGATAGAATAAGGCTTGTCTGATGGCTTAAATACGTGAGGGCCAACTTGCGGCACTAGATTAGCCTCAATATGCATGTCATATTCAAATACGCCATAGTTATCGCCTATGATGACTTTTTTAGGGGTAGAAGCGTAATTAGGCATTGAAGTAAATATTGCCGTTAACAATTCGCGCAGTTCCGCTTTACCTTTTGCAGGCTTAACACCAGCAACCATAATACGAAATACAGTATCTTCGGTGTGAAGCGCAACTGCAGCTTCAACATCTTGCTCTGCCCAAGTTTTACCATATGCTTTCAGTAAAGCTGGAATATCTTGCTTTACCGTTTCCTTTTGAGGCTCTTCCGCTAACGCCCATTTAGGTAAGACAAGTGCGGCTAGCATTAACGTGATGGCATATAAGCGACGGTTAGTTTTTTGTTTTGACACTGTGATTTCCCTTAGTAACAGATTGTAATGTCTGTAACTAGGCTAGCATGGGTGTTTATAACGAACAATGCTAATAACCGCATACTACTATTAGTTAGCATTATATTGACCATATGGACAACTAATTTAGCTATATTGCCTATTCTTGTCTTTTATATCTCTCTATCAACCATATGAATTGAAAAAGAAAAAGGCCACTTAACTTAAGTGGCCTTTGCTAATCTAGTTGTGTGTAATTATGTATTAGGAGTTAAACAACTACACATCCAAGTTAGATACTTTTAATGCATTGTCTTCGATAAAGTTACGGCGCGGTTCAACATGATCACCCATTAAAGTATTAAACAGTTGGTCTGCGGCGATTGCATCTTCAATGGTTACTTTTAACATTCGACGTGTTTCTGGGTCCATGGTTGTTTCCCAAAGTTGATCTGGGTTCATCTCACCTAGACCTTTGTAACGTTGAATGTATTGACCGCGTTTAGACTCAGCCATTAGCCAGTTAAGCGCTTCTTCAAACGATGTGACTGGTTTAACTTTTTCACCACGCTTAACAAATGCTCCCTCTTCCATTAAGCCATTAATCGCGCTGTTAAGCTTCATAATCGCTTCAAACTCTTTCGAGTGAATGAAGTCATAGCTACAGCTATATTGCTTGTCTATGCCGTGCTGGCGAACATTAAATACAGGGTGGTAAATATTGCGCTCAGCATCGTGCTTCACATCAACAGAGTAAATTGAACCATTGCCCTCTTGATTTTCAAGCTGCTCAATTAAGTTTGCTACCCAAGCTTCAACTTTAGTTTGATCAGCAAAATCATCAACACCAACTTCATTGCTGTATACCATCTTCTCAAGAATATCTTGTGGAATTTGGCGTGAAATGCGTGAAATAGTATCCATGGTCGCGCGGTATTGATTAACTAACTGTTCTAACGCAATTTCAGAAATTGCAGGAGCAGATTCATTAACATGAATTTCAGCATTTTCAAGCGCGAGTGTAGTTAGGTATTCAGTTAGCGCTTCATCATCTTTGATATAACGCTCTTGCTTACCTTTCTTTACTTTATAAAGTGGAGGTTGAGCAATGTATACATGACCACGCTCCATAATTTCTGGCATTTGACGGTAGAAGAAAGTCAGCAATAAGGTGCGAATGTGTGAACCATCCACATCCGCATCGGTCATGATAATGATGCTGTGGTAACGTAGTTTTTCAGGGTCGTATTCATCACGACCAATACCAGTACCCAATGCCGTGATTAATGTGCCAACCTCAGCAGATGAAATCATCTTATCAAAACGTGCTTTTTCAACGTTTAGAATCTTACCTTTCAATGGCAGAATGGCTTGGTTCTTACGGTTACGACCTTGCTTAGCTGAACCACCCGCAGAGTCACCCTCCACTATGTATAGTTCAGAAAGTGCTGGGTCTTTTTCCTGACAGTCAGCCAATTTACCCGGTAAACCAGCAATATCTAATGCACCTTTACGACGTGTCATTTCACGTGCTTTACGCGCTGCTTCACGGGCACGAGCGGCATCAATAATTTTCATAATGATGGTTTTAGCCGTACCTGGGTTTTCTAATAAGTAGTCACCTAGCTTCTCACCCATGGCTTGTTCAACTGCCGTTTTTACTTCAGATGACACTAGCTTATCTTTAGTTTGTGAAGAGAATTTAGGGTCAGGTACTTTCACTGAAATAACCGCGGTTAAACCTTCACGTGCATCATCACCTGAGGTATTCGTTTCCCCTTTCTTAGTTTTGTTTAAGCCTTCTTTCACCATGTAGCTGTTAAGCGTACGAGTCAGTGCAGCTCTAAAACCACTTAAGTGGGTACCACCATCACGTTGCGGAATGTTATTGGTAAAACAGAAAATATTTTCTTGGAAACCATCGTTCCACTGCATTGCTACTTCAACAGTAATGCCATCTTCACGGTCTAAATCAAAGTAGAAAATCTCTTCATTGACCGGTGTTTTGTTGGTATTTAGGTAATCAACAAAGGCTTGAATACCGCCTTCATAGTGGAAGTGTTCGCTCTTATCTTCTTCGCGTTCATCGATTAATTTGATAGATACGCCAGAGTTTAGGAACGAAAGTTCGCGAATACGCTTAAGTAAGATATCGTAATGAAATTCAATATCAGAGAAGATATCAGCACTTGGCCAGAAACGAACTTCTGTACCTGTTGACTCTGTTTCACCTACTTCGGCAAGTGGTGCTTGCGGCTCGCCTAAGTGATATTCTTGCTCATGCACTTTACCTGCACGGCGAATGGTTAGCATTAGCTTATCACTTAAGGCGTTTACTACAGAAACACCTACACCATGAAGACCACCAGAAACTTTGTAGCCAGAGTCTTCACCACCAAATTTACCACCAGCGTGAAGTACCGTCATGATAACTTCTGCTGCTGAAACGCCTTCTTCAGGGTGAATATCGGTTGGAATACCACGACCATCATCCCTAACAGACACTGAGCCATCTAAATGAATGGTAACGATAATGTCGTTACAGTGCCCTGCTAACGCTTCATCAATAGAGTTATCTAAAACCTCAAATACCATGTGGTGTAAACCTGTACCATCATCAGTGTCACCGATGTACATCCCAGGTCTTTTACGAACAGCATCAAGTCCTTTTAAGACTTTAATACTGTCCGAACCATAATCGTTTTCTACTGTCATAGCGTTTAGCCTATTTCTTCTATTCTTGAAATTTTGCCATGTTCCACGTGAAACATAGTGTAGTTTTCTTGTTGCTTAAGTTTGTCTTGTTCAAGCTTGTCTAGCAAGGGTTGAATTGCTGCAATATCAATCGCAGATATCGCAACCTGACAGTTCAATAATTTAAGCGCCTGATAAAATCGACTTCGCGATTCGGTATCTAATTCAGCACCTATATCATCTATAAGCAAAATTGCTTTTACTTGCTTTACTTGCTCTATTAATTTCATTTGAGCAAAAGTTAACGCAACTAAAAACAACTTTTGTTGCCCTCGTGACAACTTAAGTTCTATCGGCTTTCCTGAGACTAAAAATTTGATATCAAATTTATGAGCGCCTGCTGCGGTGAAGCCTTGTTTAAACTCCTTCTCTTTAAAATTTACTAATGTATCAACTAATTCCTTATTCGCCGACCACCCTCGAAAATAACTTAGCGTAATTTCAGACGATAGTTCAGGCATCAATATATCAAGCCAGATTGTTAACTCGTTAGCGAGTTGCTCACAGTACACTTGCCTCAGTTCTGCTAAAACAATAGAAGCTTTTATAAATTCGTTAGTCCAGTACGCAAAATGCTGATTGTCCAAACGATTTTTAATACAAGCATTACGATGTTTTAATATCTTTGCGAACAACTTCCACGAAGAACTGAACTTATGTTCCACGTGAAACAATCCTAAATCTAAGAATTTTCTCCGCTCTTTTGCTCCGCCAAAAAACAATTTAAAACTTTCTGGTGTTACTATTTGCACAGCAAACTGATCAGCCAACTCAGAAAGCTTATTAATGCGATTGCCTTGCTTTTTTATTAGAAAGCTAACATTGTCTTTATGCTTACTTAAGCCGAAACTAAGCTGCTCTTCATCTTTTACATTGATGAAAAATTCTTCTTCATCAAAATGACAAACAGTATCAGATTTAGTCGTTCTGAAAGACTTGCCGTGCCCTACAAAAAAAATAGCTTCTAAAAAGCTACTTTTTCCGGAGCCATTATCACCAAGAATAAAATTTAATTGGCGATTTAGTTGTATACGCTGTTCTGCTAAGTTACGAAAATTGTTTACGTAGACTGACTCTATACTCATTACAAACGCATTGGCATAACAACGTAGAGTGCTTCGCCTGATTCTCGCCCTTCAATAACAACACTACTATTAGCATCAGCTAAGGTAAATTTTACCTCTTGTTCTTTAATGGCATTCAGTACATCAAGTACATAACTAACATTAAAACCAATTTCTAAATCTTCATATGGGAAGCTAATTTCGATGACTTCTTCTGCCTGCTCTTGCTCAGGATTATTTGCTGTAATCTTTAATTCATTAGCAGCAAAATTCAAACGCACCCCTTTAAACTTTTCATTCGATAGAATAGATGCACGAGACAACACTTGGCGTAAAAGATCTTTATTCGTTTCAAGTACTTTATCGCCATTTCTTGGAAGAACACGACGATAGTCAGGGAAACGACCATCCACTAACTTACTGGTAAAAGAGTATTCATTATCAATGATGCGCACATGGTTTGAGCCAAGGAAAACCTGAATCTCTTCATCCACTGGATCTAACAAACGGATAATTTCTAAAATACCCTTGCGAGGGACAATAACTTGTCGTGCCGGTAAAGCTAGGGACTCATTGGCAATTTTACAGATAGCTAAGCGGTGACCATCTGTCGCAACTGAACGTATTTCACTTCCTTCCGTTTCAATAGACATACCGTTCAGATAGTACCTAACATCTTGATTTGCCATGGAAAAATGCGTACTTTCGATCAAGCGCAACAGTTCAGATTTCATAATTCTGAACTCTACATCACCTTTCCATTCTTCAATATTAGGAAAGTCAGTTGCAGGTAAAGTTGATAACGAGTAACGACTTCGACCCGTACTGATAATAACCGTATCACCTTGTGCCTCGAACGTTAAACGAGAATCTTCTGGTAAGCTTTTACAAATATCGAGTAATTTTTTTGCAGGTACCGTGAGTTTACCGCTATCCCCTTCATTTTCAATCTGGGTACCAGCGACCATTTCTAATTCTAAATCAGTGGCGGTTAGCGTTAATGACTGATCACTAATCTCAAAAAGGATATTACTTAAGATAGGTAAGGTACTTTTGCGCTCAACCGCACCCGATACCAATAACAAAGGTTTAAGTAATGATTCCCTATTAAGTGAAAACTTCATGCTATATACCTGTTTTATTTTATTCCGTTAGGAAGACAGTGTTCTTATTAAGTTTGAATAATCTTCTTTAATGTCGTGCGTTTCCTCGCGCAAGTCTTTCACCTTGCGGCAAGCATGTAATACTGTTGTATGGTCGCGGCCACCAAAAGCATCACCAATCTCAGGTAAACTGTGATTCGTCAATTCTTTAGATAATGCCATTGCTATTTGTCGAGGTCTAGCCACTGACCGACTACGTCGTTTTGACAGCAAATCAGCCACTTTAATTTTGTAATATTCAGCAACTGTTTTTTGAATATTGTCAATTGTGACCAGCTTGTCTTGCAAGGCCAATAAATCCCGCAGTGCTTCTCGAACAAAATCAATCGTAATCGGTCGTCCAGTGAAGTTAGCATTAGCAATTACACGGTTCAACGCACCCTCTAATTCTCTCACATTTGAGCGCAAACGTTTAGCAATAAAAAACGCAACTTCATCCGCTAGATTGATTTGGCTTTCTTGCGCTTTGCGCTTCAAAATTGCGACGCGAGTTTCTAACTCTGGCGGTTCGATCGCCAGTGTTAAGCCCCAACCAAAACGAGACTTTAAACGATCCTCTACCCCTTCAATCTCTTTTGGGTAACGATCACTGGTTAAAATGATCTGTTGATTACCTTCTAACAAGGCGTTAAAGGTGTGGAAAAACTCTTCCTGCGTTCGCTCTTTATTGGCGAAAAACTGGATATCATCGATCAATAGCGCATCGACCGATCGATAGTATTGTTTAAACTTTTCTATCGCATTATTTTGCAGCGCTTTGACCATATCTTGGACAAAGCGTTCTGAGTGCATGTAGGCAATTTTAGCTTTAGGATCATTGAGTAAAATGCCATTTCCCACTGCGTGCAATAAGTGAGTTTTACCTAGGCCTGTGCCACCATAAATAAACAATGGGTTATAAGCTGAGCCAGGGTTATCAGCAACTTGTGATGCGGCTGCACGTGCGAGTTGGTTTGATTTACCCTCAACAAAGTTTTCAAACGTGTACTTATTTCGAACGTTCGTCGTTTTAGGTAAGTTGGTTTCAGGCTCTTTTGCTGGCGTTTCGGCTAGGTTGCTACCCGTAGTGTGATCGACTGAGCTAACCTGTGTATTAACAGGTGTTTGTTGAACTGGCTTAGCACCAACATCAAAACGCAACAGCGGTGGATTACTGGTTTCGGCCAAAGACACGATCGTAGTGATCCGCTCAACGTACTTATCGCGCACCCAATCAAGTACAAAGCGATTTGGCGCATACAAGGTCATAATATTGTCTTCGACGACACACTGCAGTGGGCGGATCCACATGCTGAATTGTTGAGCGGGTAATTCTTCCTGCAATACTGAAAGGCAACGCTGCCAAAGCGAATGATCCAACGGAGGCTCCTGGAAATACTTCCTTCTACGATCTTGCGTGTTTAAGACGATCTTATCTGCGCTTGAGAGGGATAGGAAAAGTAAAATTATTATACGAATTGATCAATTATCCCTACAGTTATCCACAGATGCAACTGGAAAACCGTTAAAAATAACTATGAAAAAACAATGGCAAAATAAACCACTGTTAAATATACAATATTTTTTTCATTAGAATAATTTAATTGATCTTTAATTGAGCTAATAATATTTTTTCATTAGCCGAAAACCAACGAATTTAACACTAAATTCTGATTGGCATGTGATTAAATTGTGGATAGTTGCAAGATCTAAACGATCCTCTGATTGATCGCTATTTATTAAATCTGACTAATATATTGACAATTGTTCGTACACTATTTAAAATTCGGCCTCTTTTTTAGACCTGTGTGCTCACAACGGCTGTTTTGCCAGGGCAACAACAACCGAACGGAAAAGCGTAATGAAAAGAACATTTCAACCTTCTGTATTAAAGCGTAAGCGCAACCACGGCTTCCGTGCACGTATGGCTACTAAAAACGGTCGTGCCGTTTTAGCACGTCGTCGTGCAAAAGGTCGTGCTAAGTTAAGCGCTTAATTTCGTAAGAGACTACATCTTGCGAAATATAGGTAACCGCAGTACTTCAGTGACATAATTTCAATGAACGATATGGTTACTTATGAATTTAGCCGGGAGTCAAGAATATTGACTCCCGGACAATTCCAACAAGTCTTCTCAAAATCTTCTCGTTTTGGCTCTAGCCATTTCACTATCCTAATTACTAAGAACAAGTTAGACAAACCTCGTCTAGGTTTTGCTGTCGCGAAAAAACGCGTCAAATTAGCGGTTCAACGTAATCGCATTAAACGCCTTACACGCGAAAGCTTTCGATTAGCTCAACACGATTTACCCAATATCGATATTGTCGTTATGGTGAAATCTGGTATTGATAATCTCGATAACGCCACCATTAATAAACAATTGGTAAAGACATGGCGAAAAATCATTCAGCGCCACAAGCCTTAGCCATAGGCCTAATAAAACTCTACCAAAAGTTTATCAGCCCTTTATTGGGCAATAATTGTCGCTTTCAGCCAACCTGCTCTAGTTATGCCATTGAAGCAATTAATCGCTTTGGGGCAGTAAAAGGGAGTTGGTTAGCGCTTAAACGTATACTAAAATGCCACCCACTCAATGCGGGTGGAGAAGATCCCGTACCACCAACCAACAAAGAGAAATAACATATTATGGAATCCCTACGCAGTATGCTTTTTATTGGCTTATTGGTAGTCACCTATATGCTCTATCAGCAGTGGCAGCTTGACTATGCCCCTGCCCCAGTGCAACAACCGACTGCTAGCCAAACAAGCGAAGATACGCCTGCTTCCGATGACTTTGTTCCGGCTTCATCTGAAAACATTAAAGAGATTGCCGCACCAACAGCTGCCAATAGCCGTTTAATTGAAATCACCACTGATGTACTAAAGGTGAAAATCAATACGCAAGGCGGTGACATTGTTGAAGCAACGTTACTTGCTTATGAAACTGAGCAAGGTAGTGGTGTTCCATTTACCATCATGCAAAATGGTCAAATGAAGTACATTGCGCAAAGTGGCTTAACGGGTGCTAACGGTATCGACCGCACAGTACCAGGCCGCCCTATTTACCAAGTTGCGCAGTCAAACTTCACTATGGTTGACGGTCAGCCGCTAAGTGTTGCGTTAAACTATGTTAGCGACACAGGCTTAGCCGTTACTAAAACTTATACGTTTACGCCTAATAGCTACAAAGTAAATGTTGATTACCAAATTCAAAACAACATGGCTGCTCCAGCAAGCGTACAAATGTATGGTCAACTGAAGCAGTCTAGCTATGTCGATAGTTCATCAGGCTTAATCCCAACTTACCGTGGTGCAGCCTACTCAACTACCGAAGAGCGTTATGAGAAGTACGACTTTGAAGACATTGCCGATGCCAACCTAAACAAAACTACGCAAGGTGGCTGGGTTGCGATGCTTCAGCATTACTTCGTGTCTGCTTGGGTACCAGCACAAGATGCCGCTAATCAGCTTTACACAAGCTACAGCAGCGCAGGTGATGCGGTAATTGGCTTTAAAGCGCCTACGCTAAACATTGATGCCAATACCACAGCAACCACAGGTGCGGTTTTCTACGTTGGTCCAAAAGACCAAGACGCACTAGAGCAAATCGCCGATGGTTTAGACTTAACCGTTGATTACGGTTTCTTATTTATGATCAGCCAACCACTATTCTGGTTACTACTGCAAATTCAAGCATTAGTGAGCAACTGGGGTATCGCGATCATTATCATCACGATTATTGTAAAAGGTGCTATGTACCCGCTAACGAAAGCGCAATACACCTCAATGGCAAAAATGCGTGAGTTGCAACCGAAAATGGCGCAATTAAAAGAGCGCTTCGGTGATGACCGTCAGAAGATGTCACAAGCGATGATGGAGCTATACCGAAAAGAAAAAGTAAACCCAGCCGGTGGTTGTTTACCAATTCTAATTCAAATGCCGATTTTCCTAGCACTATACTGGGTATTTTTAGAAAGTGTTGAGCTTCGTCACGCAGAATTTGGCTTATGGTTGACTGACTTATCATCAAAAGACCCATACTTTGTATTACCAGTACTGATGGGTGTCAGTATGTTCATCATGCAGAAGATGACACCAATGACCGTACAAGATCCAATGCAGCAAAAAATGATGCAATACATGCCGCTGATCTTTACGATTTTCTTCTTCTGGTTCCCATCTGGCCTAGTACTTTACTGGTTCATCAGTAACGTGATTTCAATCATTCAGATGAAGATTATTTTCGCGGGGCTAGACAAGCAAAAGGCGCAAGCGAAAGCATAAGCCTAATCGCGAGAACAAAAATATACTCAGTTCACGTAACTAGAACTGAGTAATGTGAAAAGGTGGCACTAGCCACCTTTTTTGTTTATCCCTCACCAAGTTATAATAGCTTGGTATTTATCCAACATATCACTACAGAGCACCATTATGTCGGCAACTTTATCTAGCAACACAGAAACCATCGCAGCCCAAGCGACCGCCCCAGGTCGAGGTGGTGTCGGTATCATTCGTGTGTCAGGTCCTAAAGCAAGCGAAGTTGCCGAGCAACTACTAGGTAAATGCCCTAAGGTGCGATACGCAGATTACTTAAATTTTAATGATTTGAAGGGCAACACCTTAGACCAAGGTATTGCGCTGTTTTTCAAAGGTCCTAATTCATTTACCGGTGAAGATGTCCTTGAGCTACAAGGACACGGTGGCCCCGTAATTCTTGACATGTTGCTCAAAGAGATATTGCAAATCAATGGCGTGCGTATGGCTAAGCCAGGTGAATTTAGCGAGCAAGCGTTCTTAAACGATAAGCTCGACTTAACCCAAGCCGAAGCAATTGCCGACTTAATTAACTCTAATTCAGAGCAAGCTGCCCGTAGTGCCCTACACTCACTGCAAGGTGACTTTTCTAAGCTCGTTCATCAACTGGTTGAAGATGTTATCCACCTGCGCATGTACGTTGAAGCGGCGATAGACTTTCCCGAAGAAGAAATTGATTTTCTCGCCGACGAAAAAGTCCTTAATAGCCTCAAAGGCATCATCACTCGAGTTGAAGACGTTCAGCAGCAAGCCAAACAAGGCAGTATTATTCGCGAAGGGATGAGAGTAGTCATCGCAGGTCGCCCTAACGCGGGTAAATCAAGTTTACTTAATGCCCTGAGTGGTAAAGAAACCGCAATTGTCACCGATATTGAAGGAACGACTCGTGATGTCTTATCTGAGCAAATTCATATTGATGGCATGCCATTACATATCATTGATACCGCAGGACTGCGTGAAAGCCCAGACAAAGTTGAACAAATAGGTATTGAACGTGCTTGGGCAGAAATAGCCAAAGCCGATCGCGTTATCTTAATGGTGGACTCAGCCACCAGCGAACAAGAGAACCCACGTGACTTTTGGCCAGAGTTTTTTGCACAGCTACCCGAAAAAATGGGCGTGACCATTGTTCGTAACAAGGCTGATTTAAGCGGCGCAACAACTGGCCTAAGTGGTGATAGTGAACAGCCTAGCATTACCATTTCAGCCAAAAGCGGTGATGGTATTAATGATCTCAAAGAGCACCTAAAAACCATTATGGGTTATCAAGGTAGTACGGAAGGTGGCTTTATGGCAAGGCGTCGTCACTTAGTGGCGTTGAAAGCGGCGCACAATCACCTACAAACCGGTTTAGATCAGCTAGAATCTTATGTTGCCGGCGAGATCTTGGCAGAAGAGTTACGAATTTGTCAGCAGTCACTTAATGAGATTACTGGTGAATTTACCAGTGATGATCTACTCGGTAAGATCTTCTCATCTTTCTGTATTGGTAAATAATCCATTACTCAAACAGCGCGATAGTTAGTATTCAAATAATGCTTGCTCTTCATGATTGTCGAGCAAGCACTGTTATTCCTACGCAAACATCAAGCTCGCTTGGTTAACGAAACTTTTAGTCACTATTTTTAGCCATTCTTATGATGCTTTAAGCAGCTATTAAGCATCAGCAGGTTATACTCGACCATATATTGCTTTACCTGTTTTCGCATTTCTGAACTTTCACCTTGCTGCTTAACATCGCCCATATTCGGCAGGAAATTAGCCCCACATTTTGCTTTGTATTCTTGATAACGCGACTGATCCGTGCCCGGAAATTGTGGCATTCGCGTCGATGTCGACAACAAGCGAAAGTCTTGATTAGCAATCGCACTAGCGACTGCATCGTTGGCCGTTATACCTTGATAACTGGCTTCAAACATTTTTGATTCTTGTTTTGACGCAGGTGCCAATGTTGAACTTGTAGCTTCACTCGCTATATCACTTTTTTGGCAAGCCGTAAGAGAAAATGCTAAAAGTGCTATTATCATCGAATAGATTTTCACTTGCGCTCTCCTCGTTGATAAAAGCCAACGACACGGAAACTACCTGCTATAAACAACAATATCATTAACCAATAAAGGCTACCACCACCAGAGCCGCCAGACTCATTGGGTGCGGGCTCGACTGGTGCCGGTGTTGGCGGTTGAGGTGCAGCATTCACGGTGATATTCAATAGCCCAGTGGCAGATACCCCAGAGCTATCACTCACGGTATAAGCAATGCTTTCTTGGCCACTAAAGGTTGCCGCAGGTGTATAGCTGATCTGATTATTAGAAATACTGGCTTGTCCATTACCTGAATAGTCAATGCTAGTCAGAGTTAAGGTATCTCCTGCATCAGGATCTGAATCATTCGCCAACACATCAATTAACTGGCTTCCAGCGCCTTGCGTTAACGTAATTGAGTCATTGTTTGTTGACGGAGGGTTGTTCACGTCAACTTCATTAACGGTAATAATCAAATTGGCGGTATCGGTTGCCCCACTGCTATCACTAACCGTATAGCTAATCGTCTCCTCACCGATAAAACTGGTTGCAGGCGTATAACTGATCTGGTTATTTACAATACTCGCTTGACCATCACCCGTATAAATCAGTTGTGATAACGTTAAGTTATCTTGAGCATCAACATCAGAATCGTTGCTAAGTACATTAATTTGTTGCGTATTGGCGCCCTGTACTAGCATTAACTCATCATCAGTCGCTACAGGTGCATCGTTAACGGCTGCAACGGCCACTTGCGCGCTAAACACAGGAGTTTGCTCGCTACCTGCAACAGCACGTACTTCAATAGACAAGCTGCCGTTAAAGTTGGTATCTGGAATGACGGTCGAATCATCGACAGAGTAATTATCACCTTCAGAAATTATCAAGCTATCAGCAACTTGCCCTTGAATCGTAAAATTAGCCACAGAGAGTGTTAATTGTTGGTCTTCATCAACTGCTAACGGATTGCTCAACCCCGTAATTTCAAATGATAGCGCTTGCGAATTATTAACGCTAAATCGCCCCGCGTTTACGGCAAAAAATACATTGTCGGCACAACTGACCCTAAGCCGTGCATTATTGCTACTTAACGCCGGTAAATTAACGGTAAAGCTGCCAGTATTCGGCGCATTTGTTGCCAGGTTTACATCGAAAGTATTACCACCATCAAGTGACAAGTCTATTGCCACTGCTGCGCAGTTGATTGGGGTAAGATCAGTACCAGCAACATTCCATTGCACAAGCTGCTCAGCACTAGTCCAACTATCATTCAGTGATGGCTCAGTAACCGCAAACGTTTCCCCAGTATTTACCACGTTAACGACAACATTATCTGAGGCAACACCGCCGTTGTTATCACGAACAATTAAACGAAAATTCAAATCGCGATTGGTTGTGGCAAAAGTTTCACCCAGCGTTAGGTTGCCAGAAAGCACATCGGTCAGCCTTGGAAACGTGCGGCTTGGCACTGATTGGGGAGCAAACACCCGAAACAAAGGACGTTGGCCATCATCAACTTGTTCGCTAGTACCATTGCTGCCAGGACCTAAATCAAACTGTTGCCAGTCATAAGTAAGTTCGTCACCATCTTCATCAGTGCCCGTGCCGGTCAGCGTAAATGGGGTATTGGCAGGAATGGTAAAATCACTGCCTGCATCGGCGAAAGGGCTTCTATTCACTTGTTCAGTGCTTATTCCACAACTTGGAAAACGGGCAAGATGACTCGCCATTTGATCCATTGAATGCCCATGAAAGAATGGATCTGCCCTAAATTGAATATTTTGACTACCGCAAATGCCCGCATACGCCATAATAGTTGAGCCACTGCCAACTTCATAACTGCTGCCAGCCGCGCGATTACCACCACCACAAGAATCGGTTAAGCCGTTAAACGTATGGCTAGCACCAAACTGATGACCAAGTTCGTGGGCAACAAGATCGACATAAAATGAACTACCCGTTGGCCTAAACGATCCCGTTGCGCCGCCTCCTTTGATGCTATCAATACAAACAGCGCCGAGGAATGCCAACCCGCCACCATCGGTACCAAGTACATGGCCAACATCATAGTTGTTACTACCAATGATGTTCGAGATCACCCGTGTTGACTCATCACTGTCATTGTTAAGTTCATTCTCGAAAGGATCGCTTGCTGCGTCAGTGAAAATCAGTTGATCATTGTTAGCCACTAAGATCATCCGTACCGCAAGCTCTTGCTCGAAAATCATGTTAATGCGGTTAACCAAGGTCGCAAGCTCGGCCATAACGTTACTAACACTGCCTTGGAAAAACGCCGTATACTCCCCTGTGGTGGTAATAGCTAATCGATACTCTTTGAGTTGCACTGGCGTACGTGCGGCTTTTACTGTTTGGTTAGCTTGTTTTGATTGTGCAAGTTCTTCGCTTAACTGACGGGTTACCTTAGGTTGATAGCGCGTAACTGAAGCTTGCCCATGCTCAAGTGCATCTTGCTGGTAATAACTGGTATAAATGCGGTTGTTATCAATATATTTAGGATCGAGATAAACCAGTTTACCTTGATGGTAGAACATGCCGCGAAAGCCCGCTGGCGTAAGTTCAAATTTACCAAGGTTATCAGGCTGATTAACTTGAACCCCATTAAATGTCGTAATATTGGAATACTTTTCAGCTAACGCACCATCGATAGCCCGGCTTGGCGATAAAGTAAAATTCACCAGCTCACCAGTTGGCAATGGCACACTAATAATAAAAGCTTCGGCTTGCTGAGCGTCTGTAACGGCATCAACATTGGCAGAAAGCTGAGTAAAATCAATTTGTGATAAGTACTCTTGTCTGGCGAAACTGCGCACGTTACTTTGTACATCACTGCTTGCCGACATTAAGCTGCTGCTATCGCTGGGTTTATTGGCTATCGTCGTCCAAGCAGTAAATACACTGTGCACTTGTTGTTGTGTATCACTGTAGCTATGCCCTGAAACAAATAGCATCAACCATGGAATTAAGGATATTTTCTTTATCATGCGAACCGCCTGCATAATGAGTTTGCTGCGTTAAAAGTTAATGGTCGTCGCAAATTTAATGCGATTAGAACAATAGACCTGTTAGACCGTAAAAAAGTGCTAAGATGCCGCATATATTTTTATCAGAAGTTAACCTCTCTTTTTATGGCATCTTTTCAAATCATTATTGGCAGCATGCTTGGCGGTACAGAATATGTCGCGGAAGCATGTCAAGAAACGTTAGAGACCCTTGGCCACCAAGTAACCCTACATTACACCCCTGAATTTTCTGAGATCGAGCAAAAAGATCAAACTTGGTTGATCTGCACCTCCACACATGGCGCAGGTGACTACCCAGACAATATTCAAGCATTTGTTACCGATCTCGAAAATAGTCAACAGGATCTTATACACACTAAATATGCCGTGATCGGTATTGGTGATACTAACTACGATACCTTTTGCTACGCCGCAAAAAACGTAGATAAGCTTTTAAATTCAAAGTTTTGCACTAAAATCATTGATGTAAAAACCATTGATATCACGCGAATAGACGATCCTGAAGCAGCAGCGCAAGAGTGGCTTGAAACACATAAAGATCGCTTATCCTGATCTTATTAAGCCTTTATCCACATTTAGATCTATAAAAAACATCAAATGTGGATAAATAACGTATAACCCAGTTAATTAGTTATTATTATTCAGTTGGTAAATAAATTAACAATGTGAACTGTGGATAAATAGCCTTATTGATCATAGCTTTTACCACACTAGATCAAACTTTGATCACAAGATCATGATCAATTAAAGATCATGATTTATATGTGCTTTTTATGCTTATCCACAAAAAAGCGCAAAGCTAATAAGAAATAATAATAAGATCTTTATATAGATCTAAATATTTATCTCGCGATCCACAGCCGATCTTTTTACAAAAATGATCATTCCCCTGACTTTAAAAACAATGCTAAAATACGCCTCTTTTTTCCGGTGTTATTTGTTGAGTGAGTGAGTTCATGTGGTATCAAGATACATTTGATGTAATTGTTGTTGGTGGTGGTCATGCTGGCACTGAAGCTTGTTTGGCTGCAGCTCGAATGGGCTGTAAAACCCTATTGCTAACACACAATATTGATACACTTGGACAAATGTCATGTAATCCTGCGATCGGCGGGATCGGCAAAGGGCATTTAGTGAAAGAGATCGATGCACTAGGCGGGTTAATGGCAACAGCGATTGATCACGCTGCGATCCAATTTAGAACCTTAAATGCTAGTAAAGGGCCTGCTGTTAGAGCGACGAGAGCACAAGCTGATCGCGCTTTATATCGCTCATTTGTGCGCCATACACTGGAAAATCAACCAAATCTGACCATATTTCAACAACCTTGTGATGACTTGATCTTAGAAAACGATCAAGTGGTCGGTGTTTCTACGCAAATGGGCTTAAAGTTCAAAGGTAATGCAGTAGTACTTACTGTCGGAACTTTCCTTGCTGGTCAGATCCATATTGGTCTTAACAATTATCAAGGTGGACGTGCTGGCGATCCTGCTTCAGTAAATTTAGCTTCTCGTCTGCGCGATATGCCATTTCGAATTGATCGCTTAAAAACAGGTACACCGCCGCGTTTAGATGCACGAACGTTAGACTTTTCGGTGATGCAAGAGCAACCTGGTGATACACCAAGACCAATTTTCTCGTTTATGGGATCTCATGACGATCACCCTGAGCAGATCTCTTGCTACATCACCCATACTAACGAGAAAACGCACGACATTATCCGCTCTGGCTTGGATCGCTCGCCGATGTATACCGGTGTTATTGAAGGAATTGGACCACGCTATTGCCCATCAATTGAAGATAAGATCATGCGTTTTGCCGACAAAGATACCCACCAGATCTTTGTTGAGCCAGAAGGCTTAACAACGCATGAAGTCTACCCTAATGGTATTTCAACGAGCTTGCCATTTGATGTGCAAATGAATTTAGTTCGATCGATCAAAGGCTTTGAAAATGCGCACATTACTCGCCCTGGCTATGCCATCGAGTACGACTTCTTCGATCCTCGCGATTTAAAACAAACGTTGGAAAGCAAGTTTGTGAATAACCTTTACTTTGCTGGCCAAATTAACGGTACGACAGGTTATGAAGAAGCGGGTGCTCAAGGTTTAGTGGCTGCCACGAATGCGGCATTGCGTGTACAAGGTAAAGATGAATGGATCATTGGTCGTGATCAAGCCTATATGGGCGTGTTAATCGATGATCTTGCGACCTTAGGCACTAAAGAGCCCTACCGTATGTTTACTTCGCGTGCTGAATATCGCTTATTGCTCCGTGAAGACAATGCCGATATTCGTTTAACAGAGAAAGGTCGTGAGTTAGGCTTAGTTGACGATGCGCGCTGGGCACGCTTTAACGAGAAAATGGACAATATCGAGCAAGAGCGCCAACGCTTAAAATCGGTATGGGTGCAAAAAGATCATCCCGCGGCGGCTGAATTAAATCCGCAATTAAAGAACCCGATCAGCAAAGAAGCGACGTTAGAAGATATTTTACGTCGCCCAGAAACCAAATATGCGGAAGTGATGTCGATTGACGCTTTTGGCCCAGCGATTGAAGATCTGCAAGCGGCTGAACAAGTAGAGATCCAAATTAAGTATCAAGGCTATATCGATCGCCAAATGGATGAAATTGAAAAGAAAAAGCGTCACGAAAATACCGTCATCCCTGTAGATTTCGATTACAGCCAAATCTCTGGCTTATCCAATGAAGTCGTTGCCAAGCTTACCGATGCTCGCCCAGAAACCTTAGGCAAGGCGTCACGTATTTCGGGAATTACTCCTGCGGCGATTTCATTATTGCTGGTATACTTGAAAAAACACGGCTTATTGCGCAAAACCGCCTAACGTATTAATGCGTTTAGGCAAGCGCACAGACTAACGCTTGCTTAGCAAAACAATAGACAAAATTAGATGTTGGCAGATAAATTACGCGCCCTTGTGGCGCAAACTGATATTTCCTTAACCGATCTTCAATTTAATCAGTTAATTCAATACGTCGAACTACTCGACAAATGGAATAAAACCTACAACTTGACTTCCGTCCGCAATCCAGAAGAAATGTTGGTTAAACATATTCTTGATAGCCTAGTTGTTGGTCAATTACTCAATGGTAATCGCTTTATCGATGTTGGCACTGGGCCTGGCTTGCCTGGCATTCCTCTTGCCATATTGTATCCTGAGCGGAATTTTGTATTATTAGATAGTTTAGGAAAACGTATTACGTTTTTACGCCAAGTTGTCTATCAATTGAAGTTAACCAATGTCGAGCCTGTGCAATCACGGGTTGAAGCACATATTCCAGCACAAGCATTTGATGGAGTGTTAAGCCGCGCATTTTCTTCATTGCAAGACATGGTGTCTTGGTGTCATCACTTGATTGACAGTGAAACTGGCCGTTTTTATGCGCTAAAGGGACAATACCCAGAAGATGAGCTGGATGCTTTACCTGAAAATGTTACGTTAGTGGCAAGTCATGAATTGCATGTTCCTGAATTAACCGGCGAACGACACTTAATCGAATTGAAAAAGAATAACTAGACTTCGAGGCACTTGTGGGCAGAATTATTGCGGTTGCAAACCAAAAAGGTGGCGTGGGCAAAACCACGACATCAGTCAATTTAGCTGCTTCGTTAGCGGCAACCAAACGAAAAGTATTATTGATTGATCTTGATCCTCAAGGTAATGCCACTATGGGTAGTGGTATCGACAAATATGAAGATCTGGTGACTAGTTACGAACTACTGGTCGAGCAAAAGCCGTTTGACGAAGTCGTTTATCGTGAAACTTCAGGTTTATACGATCTGGTTGCTGGCAATGCGGATGTCACCGCGGCAGAAATTAAATTAATGGAAGTCTTTGCGCGTGAGCTAAGGTTGCGCAATGCCTTGGCGCCCGTAAAAGATGACTATGATTTTATTATCATTGACTGTCCACCGTCGCTAAACATGTTAACGGTGAATGCCATGGCGGCGGCAGATTCGGTGTTAGTACCAATGCAGTGTGAATATTATGCACTGGAAGGGCTGACCGCGTTGATGGAAACTATTTCTCAACTGACCTCAGTAGTGAACAGCGAATTAAAGATTGAGGGAATCCTACGAACCATGTACGATCCGCGCAATCGCTTAGCCAATGATGTTTCTGAGCAGTTAAAGCGTCATTTTGGTGATAAAGTCTATCGCACCGTTATTCCAAGAAATGTTCGTCTCGCCGAAGCGCCAAGCTTTGGTGCGCCTGTGATGTATTACGATAAATCATCAACAGGTGCGAAAGCGTATTTAGCGCTTGCTGGTGAAATATTAAGACGCGAAGAGCTGGCTAAGCAGCCAAAAACTGAAGAAGTCACTGACTAATAAATATAAACGTCACTTAAAATAACAATATTTGAAGGATTGATATGAGCCCTGCAAAACGTCGCGGTTTAGGCCGAGGTTTAGATGCTTTGTTAACACAAGCCCCTAAGGCTGATGAAAATGTTGATAACGACATGCAAGACGTTAGTGCAGCACCAGAAAAAGGTGAATTGCGTAAATTACCGATTGAGCAATTGCAACCGGGTAAATATCAACCGCGCAAAGATATGTCGCCGGATGCGTTAGAAGAATTATCCAGTTCTATTAAGGCACAAGGTATTATCCAGCCAATCGTTGTGCGCAGTGTTGGTGATCACCAATTCGAAATTATTGCGGGTGAACGCCGTTGGCGCGCAGCTCAACTAGCTGAACTTGCTGAAGTACCATGTCTAGTTAAAGATGTAGCGGATGAAGCCGCTGTCGCGATCGCACTCATTGAAAACATTCAACGTGAAGATCTTAATGCCATGGAAGAAGCAATAGCATTAGAGCGTTTATTGACTGAGTTTGAACTAACTCACCAAGAAGTCGCCGAGGCGGTAGGAAAATCGCGCACAACAGTGACAAACTTACTTCGTTTAAATAACCTGAATGACGAAGTAAAAACCTTGCTAGAGCATGGTGATATTGAAATGGGTCACGCCCGTGCTTTGTTATCACTTGAAGGCGATGTGCAAAACACTACTGCACGTACTGTTGTGGCAAAAGAGCTGACAGTGCGTGAAACAGAAGCCTTAATTAAAAAAGTGCAAGAGCCGCCAGTAGAAAAAGCGCCACAGCAACCAGATCCCAACACAGTGTCATTGGAACAACAGCTAGCTGAGCGTCTAGGATCGCAAGTGTCGATCAGCCACAACAAAAAAGGCAAAGGCAAGCTGGTGATTTCTTATACCAACCTTGAAGAACTTGACGGCATTTTGGCGAAAATTCACTAATTCCTAAGTTTCTACCTTAAACATATTTATATCCAAATCCGATAGTGTTGTTGTTAGCCATCAACACTATTTTTCTTTTTATTTTCTGCTATTCAGTGTTTATTTGTTAGTGATGCGATAACTTTTAATTACCTTACTAAATATAGGGAGTTAAATAGGTTGAACACACTATAGTGAATAGTTTAACTTTTTGATATTTAGGGTTATATATCCAATATCATTAACCAGTAAGTTAAATTACTCAATGCGAACATTTAGGTATCAATTTCCTCAATGTTACACATTTTTCACATATTCCTTTTTTTCGTACAAAATACCAGCGTTCGTAGCCCTATTTGGTTGCAATAAAACCGTAATTAAGTATACTTGCGAGGATTTTTTGAGTTGAAATTTTCTCACTCAAAAAATGTAGGTTTTACGAAGGTTTTCGTTAGAGGTTGTCAGTGTGAATCAGTTGGTTAAGCCCGGTCGCAATTTAGCGCGGCAACAATTGATTTTTGCCTCTACACTAACTCTAGTTTCTACAGTATTGATTTATTTTAGTTGGGGGTTAAGCCATGCCCAGTCAGCCTTGGTTGGCGGTTGTATCGGCATAATCCCTAATTTTGTGTTTGCCCTGTATGCGTTCAAATTTGCAGGAGCTAGCGCCGCCAAACAAGTAATGGATTCATTCTTTAAAGGCGCAAAAATAAAAATGGTTCTAACGGCGCTATTATTTGCCTTGAGTTTCAAGTTTCTCAATTTATCGTTAGCCCCATTTTTTTGCACATATGTAATCGCGGTCGTGTCTCCCATTGTCTACGCCGCACTGAGCAGATTTACTTTTAATCAACAATAATTGGGATACAAGATGGCAGCAGATACTGGCTCTTATATCAAGCACCATTTGACTAACGCGAAAATGTGTATGTCTGACGGCGGCGTCGCTTTTAACAAAGCGTGTGCTGATGCCGGCTTCTGGACTTTACACGTTGATACGCTTGCTTGGTCAATTGTTCTAGGCTTGGTTTTCTTACTTACCTTCCGTTCAGTCGCTAAAAAAGCAACGACAGGCGTTCCAGGCAAACTTCAGTGTGCTGTGGAAATGGTTGTCGAGTTTGTTGACAAGAGCGTAAAAGAAACATTTCACGGTAAAAACGCACTGATTGCGCCATTGTCATTAACTATCTTCGTATGGGTATTGTTAATGAACGCAATGGACTGGGTACCAGTTGACTGGATCCCAACAATTGCAGGTTTAATTGGTCAATACGGTTTTGGTATGGACCCTCACGATGTTTACATCAAATCTGTACCAACCACTGATATGAACATGACATTTGCCCTTTCAATTGGTGTATTTGCATTAATTATCTACTACTCAATTAAAGTAAAAGGTATTGGTGGTTTCACTAAAGAACTAACGATGCAGCCATTTGGCCATTGGGCGTTTATTCCAGTGAACTTTATCTTGGAAACCGTTACTTTGATTGCGCGTCCAGTATCATTAGCACTACGTCTATTTGGTAACTTATACGCAGGTGAATTGATCTTTATCTTGATCGCAACCATTGGTTTATTCCAATTACCGGTTCACTTCCTATGGGCTGCGTTTCACTTATTAGTAATTCCGCTTCAAGCCTTTATTTTCATGATGTTAACCATCGTGTACTTAAGCTTGGCGCATGAAGATCATTAATTCTTTGGGACTGAATTAATAATTAAAAACCCAAAGGGTTATCAGGACAGGAAGTCCGCAACAATTTTTTATTTTTTAACTTTATAACTTACTTTAAATAATCGGAGATTAATATGTTATATATCGCTGTTGCATTGCTAATCGGCTTAGGTGCTTTAGGTACTGCGATTGGTTTTGGTCTATTAGGTGGTAAATTCCTAGAGTCAGCGGCTCGTCAACCTGAGCTTGCACCTCAACTTCAAGTTAAAATGTTCATCGTAGCTGGTCTTATCGATGCGATCGCGATGATCGGTGTTGGTATCGGCCTATACATGTTGTTCGCGTTAGCTTAATCGAAAGAGTCTTAATTAACCGCGAATTACTGTAAATAGGAGCTAACGAATATGAATATTAATGCCACCCTTATCGGTGAATCTATTGCATTTATCGTATTTGTAATCTTCTGCATGAAGTTTGTGTGGCCGCCAATTATGGCTGCTATTGAAGACCGTCAGAAAACCATTGCTGATGGCCTTGCTGCTTCAGACCGTGCTGCTAAAGATCTTGAGCTTGCTCAAGAGAAAGCTGCTGCACAGTTAAAAGAAGCCAAAGCACAAGCTGCTGAGATCATTGAAGCTGCGAAAAAACGCGAAGCACAAATGATCGACGAAGCTGCTGAAAAAGCACAAGCCGAGCGCGAAAAAATTATCGCGTCTGGTCATGCAGAAATTGAGTCTGAGCGCAACCGTGCCAAAGAAGAGCTACGTCAGCAAGTGTCTGCGTTAGCTGTTGCTGGTGCCGAGAAAATTCTCGAGCGTTCAATTGATGCCGCTGCACACAGCGACATCTTAGATAAATTAGTCGCTGAACTTTAAGGGGTATAGAGCATGTCTGAATTGACAACTATCGCTCGCCCTTACGCTAAAGCAGCGTTCGAATTTGCTGTTGAAGCTAAAGCGGTTGAAAGCTGGTTAGAAATGCTAGTTTTTGCTGCTGAAGTTTCGAAAAATGACACCATTACTGGCTACCTTTCAGGTAACGCGTCAGTAGAACAAGCGAAGGAAGTTTTCCTTGGCGTTTGTGGTGAACAGCTAAATGAACAAGGTCAAAACCTCGTGAAGGTAATGGCTGAGAACGAACGTCTGTTGGTGCTACCACAAGTTGCTGAACAATTCGCTGCCCTAAAAGCAGAGTTTGATAAAGAAGTAACTGTCGATGTGTCGTCTGCTGTTGAATTATCAGCTGACCAACAATCAAACATTAGCGCCGCGCTTGAAAAGCGTTTGGCTCGTAAAGTGAAGCTTAATTGTGTTGTTGACGCAAGTATCGTGTCTGGCTTGATCATCAAAGCCGACGACATGGTAATTGACGGGTCTATTCGAGGTAAATTAGACCGTTTAGCAACAACAATGCAATCTTAACGGGGAACAGAGCATGCAACTGAATTCCACTGAAATCGCCGAACTGATCAAAAAACGTATTGAACAGTTTGACGTAGTTAGTGAAGCTCGTAACGAAGGTACTATCGTTTCTGTAACTGACGGTATCATTCGCATCCACGGTCTTGCTGATGTAATGCAAGGTGAGATGATCGAACTTCCTGGCAACCGCTACGCAATCGCGCTTAACCTTGAGCGTGATTCAGTAGGTGCGGTTGTGATGGGTCCTTACGCAGACCTAGCAGAAGGCGTAAAAGTTAAAGGTACTGGCCGTATTTTGGAAGTACCAGTAGGTCGTGGTCTTTTAGGCCGCGTAGTTAACACTCTAGGTGAGCCGATTGACGGTAAAGGTCCAATCGACAACGATGGTTTCGCACCAATCGAAGTTGTCGCACCAGGTGTTATCGATCGTAAGTCTGTTGATGAGCCAGTACAAACTGGTATCAAGTCAATTGACTCAATGATTCCAATCGGTCGTGGTCAGCGTGAGCTTATCATCGGTGACCGTCAGGTAGGTAAATCAGCGATCGCACTAGATGCAATCATTAACCAGAAGAACACTGGTATTAAGTCAATCTACGTAGCTGTTGGTCAAAAAGCATCAACTGTAGCTAACGTAGTACGTGCATTAGAAGAGCACGGCGCATTAGAAAACACTATCGTTGTTGTTGCGTCTGCATCAGAAGCTGCTGCACTTCAGTACTTAGCGCCATACTCTGGTTGTACTATGGGTGAATACTTCCGTGACCGCGGTGAAGATGCGTTAATCGTATATGATGATTTGTCTAAGCAAGCTGTTGCTTACCGTCAAATTTCATTGCTACTTCGTCGTCCGCCAGGTCGTGAAGCATACCCAGGTGACGTTTTCTACTTGCACTCACGTCTTCTAGAGCGTGCAGCGCGTGTAAACGAAGCTTATGTTGAGCGTTTCACTAACGGTGAAGTTAAAGGCCAAACAGGTTCATTAACAGCTTTACCTATCATTGAAACACAAGCGGGTGACGTTTCTGCATTCGTACCAACCAACGTAATTTCAATTACCGATGGTCAGATCTTCCTAGAGTCGAACTTATTCAACTCAGGTATTCGCCCAGCGGTTAACGCAGGTATCTCGGTATCTCGTGTTGGTGGTGCTGCACAAACTAAGATCATCAAGAAGCTTGGTGGTGGTATCCGTTTAGCATTAGCTCAATACGCAGAATTAGCAGCCTTTGCTCAATTCGCTTCTGATCTTGACGATGCAACTCGTGCACAATTAGAGCACGGTCAGCGCGTTACTGAATTGATGAAGCAAAAGCAATTCAGCCCGCTATCTGTTGCTGAGACAGCTGTATCACTATTTGCTGCTGAAAAAGGCTACTTAAACGATGTTGCAATCAACAAAGTTGTAGACTTCGAAGCTGCATTGTTGTCTTACGTAAACAACGAGCAAGCTGAGTTGATGGCTACTATCAACGAGAAAGGCGACTATAACAAAGATATTGAAGCAGGTTTGGTTAAAGCACTTGATACATTCAAGTCTACTCAAACTTGGTAATAGTTAACTTTTTCGGAGAGAAATAGTCATGTCCGGCGCTAAAGAGATAAAATCGAAGATTGGAAGCGTACAAAATACGCAGAAGATCACCAGCGCAATGGAAATGGTTGCAGCCAGTAAAATGCGTAAAGCGCAAGATGCTATGGCTGCCTCTCGTCCATACGCTGAAAATATGCGAAATGTGATCGGTCACATCGCGCGAGGTAACTTAGAATACCGCCATCCATATATGGAAGAGCGTGAAGTTAAGCGCGTAGGCTATATCGTTGTCTCCACAGACCGTGGTCTTTGTGGCGGCTTGAACATTAATTTATTCAAGCAAGTACTTGCTGATGCCGGTAAATGGCAATCAGAAGGCGCTGAAGTTGAATTTGCGTTAGTTGGCTCAAAAGCTACTGCGTTTTTCAACAACATGGGCGCTAAAGTATCGGCACAAATTTCTGGTCTAGGTGATCGTCCTTCAGTGACTGACCTAGTGGGTTCAGTACGCGTAATGTTGGACGCATACGACAATGGCGAAATTGACAAGCTGTTCGTGGTTTACAACAAGTTTGTAAACACCATGACGCAGCAGCCGACAATCGATCAACTTTTACCTTTGCCTAAGTCAGATGATGACGAAATTAAACACCGTTGGGATTACGTTTACGAGCCTGACGCTCAAGTATTACTTGATCAGTTATTAGTTCGTTACACGGAATCGCAAGTGTACCAAGGTGTGGTTGAGAACCTAGCATGTGAGCAAGCTGCTCGTATGGTTGCGATGAAAGCCGCAACTGATAATGCTGGTGACTTAATCGGTGAACTTCAATTGGTATACAACAAGGCACGTCAAGCAAGTATCACACAAGAATTGAGTGAGATTTGTGCCGGTGCTGCCGCGGTTTAATTAAGCAAAGGTTCTTTTATTTAAAAAGTAAATAAGAGCAAAGATTAGAGGATTAAACATGAGTACAGGTAAAGTCGTCCAAATCATTGGCGCAGTTGTGGATGTAGAATTCCCACAAGATGCTGTACCTCAGGTATATGACGCGTTAACAGTAACTGAAGGTGACCTTTCAGGCTTAGTACTAGAAGTACAACAGCAATTAGGCGGTGGCGTAGTACGTGCAATCGCTATGGGTTCATCTGACGGTTTGCGTCGTGGTCTGAACGTAGAAAACACAGGTAATAACATCCAAGTTCCAGTAGGTACTGCAACTTTGGGTCGTATTATGAACGTATTGGGTGAGCCAATTGATGAAGCTGGCCCAATCGGTGAAGAAGAAAGATGGTCTATCCACCGTGAAGCGCCTTCATACGAAGAGCAAGCAGCGGCTAACGAATTGTTAGAGACTGGTATCAAAGTAATCGACTTAGTATGTCCATTCGCTAAGGGTGGTAAAGTTGGTTTATTCGGTGGTGCTGGTGTTGGTAAAACCGTAAACATGATGGAACTTATCCGTAACATCGCGATCGAGCACAGCGGTTACTCAGTATTTGCTGGTGTTGGTGAGCGTACTCGTGAGGGTAACGATTTCTACCATGAAATGAACGATTCAAACGTACTTGATAAAGTATCGCTTGTATACGGTCAAATGAATGAGCCACCGGGTAACCGTCTTCGTGTTGCGATGACCGGTCTTACAATGGCTGAGAAATTCCGTGACGAAGGTCGTGACGTATTATTCTTCGTTGATAACATCTACCGTTACACACTAGCGGGTACAGAGGTATCAGCATTGCTAGGTCGTATGCCATCAGCGGTAGGTTACCAACCGACACTTGCTGAAGAAATGGGTGTACTACAAGAGCGTATTACGTCAACTAAGCAAGGTTCAATCACTTCAATCCAAGCGGTATACGTACCTGCGGATGACTTGACTGACCCGAGCCCAGCAACAACCTTCGCTCACTTAGATGCAACCGTTGTACTTTCTCGTGACATCGCTGCTCAAGGTATCTACCCAGCTATCGATCCACTTGACTCTTCATCGCGTCAATTAGATCCATTAGTAGTAGGTAACGAGCACTACGAAATTGCACGTGGCGTTCAAACTACACTACAACGTTACAAAGAACTTAAAGATATCATCGCAATCTTAGGTATGGATGAGCTTTCTGAAGAAGATAAGCAAACTGTTGACCGTGCTCGTAAGATCCAGCGTTTCTTATCTCAACCGTTCTTCGTTGCTGAGGTATTCACTGGTTCTCCAGGTAAGTATGTTGCACTTAAAGACACTATTGCTGGCTTTAAAGGCATTCTTGCTGGTGAATACGATGACTTACCAGAGCAAGCGTTCTACATGGTTGGTTCAATCGAAGAAGCTGTAGAGAAAGCTAAATCAATGTAAGGTGTTTAGCCGCTAGCCTTGGGGTAAAGCGGCTAATCGTTAGGAGGTCAAACAATGGCAGCAATGACTGTAAATTTGAATGTAGTAAGTGCCGAAGAAGCGTTATTTTCTGGTCGCATTGAATCATTACAAATCACTGGTAGTGAAGGTGAATTAGGTATTATGCCTGGTCACGCACCTTTACTGACCTCACTAAAACCTGGCATGGCTCGCATCGTGAAACAACACGGTGAAGAAGAAGTGATTTACCTTTCAGGCGGTATGCTAGAGGTTCAACCGAATAGCGTTACTGTTTTGGCTGACGTGGCAACACGTGCCGACGACTTAGATGAGCAAGCGGCAGAGCAAGCTAAACAACGTGCTGAAGCGAGTTTAAACACTCAAAGTGGCGACGTTAACTATGCGGAAGCTGCTTCTGAGCTAGCACGCGCTGTTGCACAACTTCGCGTTATTCAAGCGGCCAAGAAAAAGCTATAAATAGCACTAAGTTTTAGTGAACAAAAACGACTTATTACTTTGTAATAGGTCGTTTTTTTTTCTGTAATAATTGATCTACTACAAGGCGAATTCTCGCGCTTTGTTCTAAAATTCTTAAAAATGCCATTCTTTACATTCACCAATAATAAACTGTTGGCGCTGGTGTTGGGTGTGCTCAAATCTATTAATATTCTGCGTTCATGTCCTCTAAACAGATTAATTACTTTGTCACTACTGCGCTGATCGCTGCCAAGCTCGACAATGCGAATAAGATAGCCAAACAGCTATTGCTAACCGCCAGTAATGCGCGAGCCGTTGCATTGCGCGCTGGTGATAGTGCCGCTGGTTTTAAGCCACTGACTGATTTTATTGATCAACTGGCACGCGTCACGATAGCCTCTTCCAAGCAAATAAATGTGCTCGCTACTCAGCTCAGCCGAGTGTCAGCTAACAAGATGCGCACGGATAACGCTATTTGCCACTTTGAGCGCGCAGATCGCATTGCTACTGATTATGCCTATGTTGAGAGTTTATCTCCTGCTTATGGGCGTATTAAGCGCTCAGAACTGGCGTTAAATAACAAATATGTGGGTGAGATATTTCGACTTAATGACGCACTAGATGAGCTTGCGAGAGAACTGCGCACTGCGGTTATCTTAGCAACCTTATCACGTGTTGAAGCGTCGCAAGCGGCTTTGTTATATCAAGAATCCTTAAATGGCGTTGCCGACAATGTAGAGTTGTCTGCTCGACAAATAAAAACCTTAATTGAAGAAGCTAAAAAGTTAGCTCAAGAGTTACACCAAGATGCAAACGTATAAAATTTTCGAAAGTAAACACCACCAGTGGCTGGTGTTTGGTCGCGATCCAGAAAAGCCTAATAAAATTATTGATACTAATCAGTATATGGTGGTTACAAAGAATAATGCATTACTGATGGACCCAGGAGGGATCGAGTTGTTCTCGGTGATGTTAGCTGCAATCGTTAAACATGTACCGATTGAAAAAATTACTCATTTATTTGCTTCGCATCAGGATCCTGACATCATTTCATCGCTGGGTTTGTGGGATCAAGCGTTACCTGATGCTACGCTGCATTCTCCTTGGTTGTGGGAAGGTTTTATCCGCCACTTTGGCATGGATAATATTGAATATAGCCCGATTCCTGACGAAGGCTACCCATTGCGTATTGATGACGCCAACTTAACGTTTATTCCTGCACATTATCTTCATTCCTCAGGTAACTTTAATGTTTACGATGAGGAAGCAAAAATTTTAATGTCTGGTGATATTGGTGCAGCCATCGAGGGCGCTGACGCACCGCTGTATGTTGAAAACTTTGACGAGCATTGCCAGAAAATGACTATGTTCCATCAACGTTGGATGCCCTCTAATCGCGCCAAAAACGACTGGGTGGAACGAGTGAGTAAACTTGAAATTGATATGATGTGCCCACAACATGGGCGAATTTTTAAGGGAGACGACGTTAAACGTTTTCTTGATTGGTTCTATAAACTGGAAGTAGGAACAGCACTCGCCAACAATACTTAGCGCTCTGTAACATGGCCTTCACTATAGGAAGCGATGCAATTTAAGCATCGCTTTTTTGTGCCCTAAAAAACAAAGCAAATTGATAGCTGTTTTCTATAATTAACTGCATCTCATCACTTAGCGAGCGAGCAAGGGAATGATGTCGATTAAAACACTAGCAGTTAGCACTGTGCTGATTATCGCTACTTTAACAAGCGATAAAGCCAGTGCTGACGAAATCAAAGAAGCTATAGATAGCGCGTTAAATCATTATCAGAAAGGTGAATATAAAGACGCCATCTCTCAACTGCAATATGCCACTTCTCTATTACAGCAGCAAAAAGCGGACAATATCGTTAATATTTTCCCTGAGCCATTGTCAGGCTGGCAAGCAGATCAAGCTGAATCACAAATAGCGGGCGCTATGATGATGGGCGGTGGCATTTCCGCGAACCGCAGGTATACCAAAGATAATCAGTCAATTGAGATAGAACTTATGGTGGATTCGCCAATGCTGCAAACTATGTTGGCGATGTTTAACAATCCTGCCATGATCACTATGAGTGGTAAACGGCTAACTAAAATCAATGGCAACAATGCCATGTATGAGCAAAACGGTAACAACATCGAACTTATTTTTGTGGTCAACAATAATGCTTTGTTTACGCTGCGTGGCCGTAATACTTCCAAGCAAGATGTTGAGGCGTATGCAAAAGCAATAAAAACCGATCAGTTATGATTACTCGCTAGCCGTTCGACCCAAAGCACCGCTATCACATTTACTTAACAGTTTATCGCTACCACTTGGAGTAAAACTCAGTACAATAGCGCTAGTCTTATTTAGTTCGCTTTAACATTAATGGATTAATCATGTCTCTTTCTGTTGTAATTTTAGCTGCGGGTAAAGGTACTCGTATGCGCTCTTCTCTACCCAAAGTGTTACACCCCGTTGCTCATAAACCTATGGTGGGTCATGTTATCGATGCGGCGCGCCGCGTGAATGCTGAAAATATCTATCTGGTTTATGGCTTTGGCGGCGATGTTTTAAAGGCACAAGTTTCAGGTGATGATCTTACCTTTGTTGAGCAGAAAGAGCAGTTAGGTACTGGTCATGCGGTTGATATGGCCTCACCTCACCTCAAAGACGATGAAGATGTTTTAGTACTTTACGGTGATGTCCCGCTAACGAAAGTTTCAACCTTGCAGCAATTGGTCGCAGCAAAACCGGTTGAAGGTATGGCATTACTGACCGTAAAACTTTCAGATCCGACGGGTTATGGTCGAATTATTCGTGACGGTGAGTCTGTTGTAGGTATAGTTGAGCAAAAAGATGCCAGCCCAGAGCAATTAACCATTAACGAGTGTAACACTGGGATTTTATTAGCCAATGGTGGTGACTTAAAACGCTGGTTAAGCAACCTTTCCAATGACAATGCGCAAGGCGAATACTATCTAACGGATATTATTGCGATGGCTCACGGTGAAGGTAAACAAATTGCTACTGCTCACCCGGAAACTGAAATTGAAGTGGAAGGTGCAAATAATCGTGTGCAATTAGCGGCGCTTGAGCGTGCTTATCAACAACGAAAAGCCGAGCAATTGATGATTGCTGGTGCAAGCTTACGTGACCCTGCCCGTATTGATGTGCGCGGCGAGCTATTGGTGGGGCAAGAAGTTAAAATCGATATTAATTGCATCTTTGAAGGCCAGGTAGAGCTTGCCGACGATGTAACGATTGGCGCTAACTGTATTTTAAAGAACTGCAAAATAGGTAAAGGGGCGGAAATAAAGCCAAATACCATTATCGAGGACGCCATCATTGGTGAGCTTGCTTCTGCGGGGCCTTTTGCTCGTATTCGCCCGGGCTCTGAGCTTAAGCGTGATGCTCATGTTGGCAACTTTGTAGAAATGAAAAAGTCTGTGTTGGGGGAAGGTGCTAAAGCCGGTCACTTAACGTATCTTGGCGATGCTGAAGTGGGCAGTAAAGCCAATATTGGTGCCGGTACCATTACCTGTAACTACGATGGCGTTAATAAATCGAAAACACGTATCGGTGATGGCGCTTTTATTGGCTCAAACGCCTCCTTAGTAGCGCCAGTTACTGTTGGTGAGATGGCAACAACAGCAGCAGGCTCAGTTATTGTTAAAGATGTAGATGCAAATGAACTTGGTGTTGCTCGCGGTAAACAGCGCAATATCAAAGGCTGGCAACGTCCGACTAAAAAAGACTAATGTTACGCCTAGTTTAAAAGGCTCAGTCTTATGTAAACAAAGGGAGCATTTAGCTCCCTTTGTCATTTAAGTACTGTTTTTTTACTCAAATTCTTGCTCGGTTACTTTGCTGATTGAGCACGATAAAATTCAATACCGGTTGCCCAGCGATGTGGTATTCCCGGCCAAGCCTCACTGTAGGTCTCTCGATCTAATTTCTTTTGTGTAGATGATTTTGTGGTGGGTAAGTACTCACATTTTTCTTTTTTCAGATGACAGTCCAGAAACGCTAAGACAAAGTGGCGATTAAAACGGGTGAGTTGTTCACTACTCCAACTGGGTTCAAAATAATGGCCTAAATCTATATCGTCTTGATACGCGATTTTAGGCGCAGGATGCGGCGCAATATTGTGTCGTGCATTGTTGTAGACCAGCAGGTAGTTATCTTGCGAACTGGTTTGCTGAAAGAGTTTTCTCACGCCATATTCAAAGCCTGAAATATCGTCTTGATCGCCAGCAACGTATAAGCTTGGCACTTTCAGCTTATTAAGCGCTGCTGAGCTATGTAGGTTTAGCTCTTGGCCCCAAGGCGCAAACGCGATCATAGCTTGCCAGCTGGTATCTGGTTTTTCTTCACCTGCATTACAAAAACTAAAAGTTGGTGCTAGCGCTTTGGCTTGTTTTTCATTAAACCCTAATGCCGTTAAGCTATCGGGTTTAATGTCATAACAGCCACCTACCGTATTGATCGCGCCATAGCCGCCCATGGAATAGCCAATGACACCAGCGTGCTTGAAGTCGCTAATTTTACTAATCTCACTGCGCTGCTGGCGGTAATGATCTAAAACAAATTGCTGATCACGGCTGCGATGTAGCAAGGTAGAAACAAAGCCAGCAGTTGCAGCGTTAACAATGTCTATTTCTTTCGTAGTCGAGTCGGTATGGTCGATACTAGCAACCACATAACCATGGCTGGCCAAGTGCTCGGCCAAATAAAACATAATAGTGCGATCGCCCGTGTAGCCATGTGAAAGCACAATAAAAGGAAAGCTACCTTGTGTTAAAGGCGCAATATCGCGGTAAGCATTTCCTTGTAGTTCAAATGGCTTATGTAAACGTGTTACTGCCTTATAGGTCGCCAGATTGCCATTGCTACTTTCTTCGGCGGGATACCACAACTCTATAGTTAAGGGGCGTTCGTAAGTACCATCAAAATCCGTATGATCAAATGCTGTTTTATTAACGATGCGATCGGTGATAACACCTACCGTATATTGTCCTGATGTGGCTAGCTTAGGCATTACACTTGGCTGATTAGTAAATAACTGTTCAGCACTGTAGTTTATTATTGGTTTAGCTAAAGCCTTACCAAGCGTAGCATTAACGTTTGCCAGTGTCGTAAACGACATTAATAGACTAGGAAATAAAAACAATAGTGTTGTGCATATGGGCTTAATCATTATCTTCGTCGTTATTATTTTTTAATTTGTAATATTAATATTACTTAATTACGAAAAATTAGCATACAAAGATTGGTTAAAAACTAGCAAATGACGACTTTTATTGGCTCTATTGATATTTTGGCTCGCGGCTGGTCACTTTTTTCAAGTATTTGCGCGATTCTGCTCTAGGGTGCTTATTGGTAAGCGCCCAGTAAACCGACTTGCTTTCTAACTGATTAATGCGGCTAAACGCGGTATTGCGATTACTGTGAAAGGTTTTCAACACATTGCCAGTACCACCATTGTAAGCAGAGATGATGGCGTAATGCTTACTTTTACTATTGGTGACCTTCTGTAAATACCTGTCGTCAAGAATCGACAAATAAGCAGTGCCGATATCAATATTTTGTGCCGGATTAAACAGTATTTGCTTACTTGGTTGGCCGGATTTACGTTTAACTTTTTGATAAACGTCACGGCCTGCTGTCGCAGGAACCACTTGCATTAGCCCATAGGCGTTAGCGTGACTCACCGCGAATGGATTAAAGCTACTTTCTGTTTCAATAATGGCGTAAATCAGTGAAGGGGCAATCTGATATTTTTTCGATGCCGCGATCACATAGTCGCTAAATTGGTGCTTGCGCAATTTCTGGTGATCGGTAACCAAAGTGAAGTTCACTTGGTGCAATGGCTTTTTACCTAAGCGTTTTTTGATCAGCTTTTGTTTGACTAAGTAATCGGCGAAGCGCCCTGCCCGCCATTGGTAGCGAATGGGTTTTTTATCAGTATCAATAACTTGGCGATACAGAAAAGGCGTGTCGCCTAGTTTCGGAGCGTCACTTGAAAAAATATCCGTATTTGCGGGATCTGCAGGCGTCAGTAAAGTTGTGACAACCGCTTGCTTTAACATTGCAAGCGGCTGCTTCGTTGCGACGGTTTCAACAGTGACTGAGCCTTTGGTGAAATCGATAATGGCTCTGGCCTGATAATCGTTACTGTACTTTACGTATTTGCGCGTGCTTGGTAATTCGCTATTGCCCTTCCCCCATTGCTTTTCTACAAACTGCTCCAGCTCTGCTAGCGCTTGTTTGATTTTCGCTACGTCATATTTAATCGCCTGATGGCTTTGCTCTGCTTGCTTAGCAATAGCAGGAATATTCTCAGGATTGGTTTTAATTTGCTTGACCAGTTTTTCGACATGGGCAGGTGAAGACAGGTTCGGTGTAACCTTGCAGCTGGTAAGTAATGTTAATAAGAAAAACGTTATAAATAGTCGAAACATATTGATTGGAAAAAAGTGACTACGACAAAGCCCCGTTTTACCTTGGCGTTGCGTGAAAAGCCAGTAAAAGCGATGTGATCAAACAAAAACATAACTTAGCGTTGGCTTTTTGAACACTTATCAATTTGACAATGTTTTGTTTGTTACTATAATTCTTTCGAAACGAAACTTATTGCTTTGTATTACTCTAATTATAATTTTTAAAAGCTATCTCTAAAAACTTATGTCCAAAAGAAATACTCAACAGCGCCGTCATATTATTATCAGTGAACTGAATAACCACGGTGAAGTTAGTGTTGATATGCTAGCAAAGCGATTTGAAACTTCAGAGGTTACGATTCGAAAGGATTTAGCGGCTTTAGAAAAAAGTGGCTTACTATTGCGCCGTTATGGTGGCGCAATCGCCCTACCGAAAGAAATTGTTGAATCGGGCTCTGCACAGCTCTCTGTGCAGAAAGAACAAATTGGCAAAGCGGCGGCAAAGCTTATTAAAGATCACTACCGCATTGTTATCGATAGCGGCCGCACGACATCAACCGTGGTGAATCATTTAAGTGATAAAAAAGGCTTAGTAGTGATGACCAATTCACTTAAAGTGGCTGGGCAACTAAACGAATTGGAAAATGAGCCAACATTATTGATGACCGGAGGGACTTGGGATCCCACCTCAGAGTCATTCCAAGGGCAAGTGGCAGAGCAAGTGCTAAAGTCTTACGATTTTGATCAGTTGTTTATCGGTGCTGACGGTATCGATATTGATCGCGGCACCACAACCTTTAACGAGCTAGTCGGTTTGAGTAAAACCATGGCGAGTGTCGCACGTGAAGTGATTGTCATGGTGGAATCAGAAAAAATCGGGCGGCGGATCCCCAATCTAGAACTTGATTGGCAACAAATTAATACGCTGATCACTGACGAGGGCTTGTCGGTAGCAGTAGAGCAAGCATTAACAGCAAAAGGCGTAAAGGTAATTTGCGCCAGCAACAATTAAGGATATTAAATATGTGTGGCATTGTAGGTGCAGTAGCACAGCGAGATGTAGCAGAAATCTTAGTTGAAGGCTTAAAACGCCTCGAATATCGCGGTTATGATTCCGCTGGCGTAGCTGTGGTTGATAGTAACAATCATCTACAACGTGTCCGTCGCTTAGGTAAAGTACAAGCCTTGGCTGACGCGATTAATGAAACACCGCTTACTGGCGGTACCGGTATTGCGCACACCCGTTGGGCAACTCATGGCGCGCCGAGCGAGAACAATGCTCACCCGCATGTTTCGTCAGACACGATTGCCGTGGTGCACAATGGCATTATTGAGAACCATCAAGAACTACGCACTGAACTGCAAGCAAAAGGTTATGAGTTCGTAACCGAAACCGATACCGAAGTGATCGCGCACTTAGTACACCATGAGCTGAAATCAGCGAATAGTTTGTTAGCGGCAGTACAAACTGCCGTTAAGCAACTTGATGGTGCTTACGGCACGGTAATTTTAGACACGCGTGATATTGAGCGTGTGGTTGTTGCTCGCTCAGGTAGCCCCTTGGTAATTGGTTATGGCTTAGGTGAGAACTTTATTGCTTCTGACATGATGGCCTTACTGCCTGTAACACGTAAGTTCGCTTTCCTCGAAGAAGGTGATGTGGCAGAAGTTACTCGCTTTGAAGTGAATGTTTTCGACATTGATGGCAAGCCTGTTATTCGTGAAGCAAAAGAGTCGGAAGTTAGCCACGATGCCGGTGATAAGGGCGAATATCGCCATTACATGCTGAAAGAGATTTACGAGCAGCCAACGGCAATTCGCAACTCGCTAGAAGGTCGCTTATTAGGTGGTGAGCTGAATATTGATACCTTTGGCGCTGGCGCAGATGAAATCTTCCGTGATATCGAGCATGTGCAAATTATTGCCTGTGGTACCAGCTACCATTCAGGCATGGTGGCGCGTTACTGGCTAGAAGCTCATGCCGGCGTGTCGTGTAATGTTGAGATTGCTAGCGAGTTCCGCTATCGCAAGTCTCATGTGCCAAGAAATGCGCTATTAGTGACGATTTCGCAATCAGGCGAGACCGCTGATACTTTAGCGGCACTTCGTTTAGCGAAAGAGCTTGGCTACCGCGCCAGCTTGACCATATGTAACGTACCGGGTTCAAGTTTAGTGCGCGAATCTGACTTAGCATTTATGACCAAAGCAGGTGCAGAAATTGGCGTAGCATCAACCAAAGCGTTTACCACCCAACTGGTTGGTTTAATGATGATGACATTGGCGCTGGGTAAGCATCACGGTATGAGTGATGCGGATCAGCACGCGATGGCGCAAGCGTTAACGACCCTACCGAATAAAATTGAAGAAACTTTTGCCTTAGCGGACGAAATTGAAGATTTAGCGGAAGACTTTGCCGATAAAAATCACTCATTGTTCCTTGGCCGTGGCGATCAGTACCCTATCGCGATGGAAGGTGCGCTTAAGCTAAAAGAGATTTCTTATATTCATGCTGAAGCATACGCGGCGGGTGAATTAAAGCATGGCCCATTAGCGTTAATCGATGCCGAAATGCCAGTAATTGTGGTGGCGCCAAAGAACGACTTAATCGAGAAATTAAAATCGAATGTTGAAGAAGTGCGCGCTCGTGGTGGTTTAATGTATGTATTTGCCGACAGCGCCGCCAAATTTGACAGCGACGATACGATGAAAGTGATTAACGTGCCGCACTGCGACGATATGATTGCGCCAATCGTTTACACCTTACCTTTACAGCTACTGTCTTACTATGTGGCGATAATTAAAGGAACGGATGTCGATCAGCCGCGCAATTTGGCGAAATCGGTAACGGTTGAGTAATTTTATCTGCTGAATTTATGCTTTTTTAGAAAGTAGAACACTAACAAAGGCATTTGAACGAAAAAAGCGACTGCTCATAGAGCTAGTCGCTTTTTTATTGCTATTTTCGCGCAATCATTTTTACTTAAAATGAAAGGCTAAATCGTTCGCGCAAGAATCTAGCAACACCATCGTCATCATGGTGGCCAATGATCGCGGTTGAAGCTGCTTTTATATGGGCTTTAGCATTTTCAGGCGCATAACATTCATCGGCGATTTCAAACATGCTGGTGTCATTGTCGCTATCGCCAAAGCAGATAATGCTATCGGCACCTATTTGATTTTTTAGCGTTAGTACCGCAGAGCCTTTATTGGCTGACGCGTGGTGCACATCCATCCAACGGTAATCTGCTACTAAGGCTTGGCCTGAGTAGGCAACGAGATTTGCTTGAGCCGAGATATTCTTATTCGCCTCTTTAATTATTTCGCTTGGCCCAATCATACTGATGTTAGTGACATGCAGGTCACCTTTACATTGCTCAATTGGTAGCAAGCTGACACCACCTTTCTGGCTTAAACGCTGCAATAGACTTTGCTCGGCTTTATTCTTCAGAGAGCCATGAAAAATATACCGATGTACACTCCCGTCTAACTTAGCGCCTAACGCACTGACAAAAGGAGTCGATTGCGGTGAAGCCATGATTTCGACCGCCGCTAAACTCTCATCCACGCTAAGACAATGATTAAAGCTAAAACGTTTTTCATTGGGACACCAAGTTAATACGCCATTGGTGTAAATATGGGGAAGCGAGAAAGCATGCTCTTTTATCACGGGCGCTGCCGACAAATCACTGCGTCCTGTGGCGATCGTATATTGAATGCTTTGGCTATCGAGCGCACGTAGTGTTGCTAGTGTGTAAGCGGAGAGTTGAGACTGTTTGTTTAATAACGTCTGATCAAGGTCAAAAACGACCAATGGGTTAGTAGCGCGCAAATTTATTATCTCTCTTAGTGGAGGTGTTTTAACACGGCATAGGGATTTTGTCTTAACGGCACTTCAAGGCGGTTGCTACCGTTTTTAGTTGGTTGTCCTACCATTTCATCGTATGCACTTTCGTGCCTGAGAACAATTTCTTTAATGTCGAATTTTTCGAAATGCTCACGCATTTTGGTGAGATTTCTGGTGGTTAGCGTTTTCTGCTCTGATTGCCAAACCACATGTTCACAGCCGTCAATCACAACAATCGCCTGATACAAGGCTTGTTCAAGCGAGTTGATAATTAACTTATCGATTGGCGTGGTTAGCAGGTCTTTATATAGCAATTTCATCTGGTTGCTCGGTTATACGGAATTGTTTTACGCTTAATCTGTTTGATTAATGTACGACTTTCCGCAGCTGTTTGATCAATACCAAGGCTTCTCCCCTCTGAACCAAACATCAATATTCATTTGTTACTTGATCTCAACTTACGTTGAGGTTTTAGGGTTGTGTCTTTCTTATACCAATTGAATTAATTAGTTGATCAATTATGGCGTAGGAAAAAGGTTCATAAACACAGGTTTTATGCTCCAAGCAAAACCTAAGTACCTACATCCATGTAGGCAAGGCGTTGTTTTTTGGTAACTAGTTGTTCTAATTTCAAAAATAACAACACAGTTGATGAGCGTTTTAACCAGCTAGAATGATCAAGTATTTATTGAAATTGGTATTGTTTGATAGAAGGAACAAAACATGAGGATAGCCATTGTCTTAGGCACGAGTAGGCGTGAAGGAAACACTGCTAAATTGGTTAATGACTTCATTAGCAATTGTGAGCAACAAGTGTCGCTTTATCAGCTAAGTGATTTCCACATACTGCCTTATGACTATGAGTTTGCTAATCAAACGGATGATTTTTCAACATTGATTGATGAAGTGGTAACAAAGCACGACGTTATATTGCTCGCCTCACCAATTTACTGGTATTCACCGAGCGCGCAGATGAAAGTGTTTATGGATCGACTAACGGATTTGTTGGAAATTAATAAACCGCTTGGCAGACAATTGAAAGGCAAGGCCGCGGGCGTTATCGCGACAGGCGTCGACGAGCAACCTGCCCACAGTTTTGAACAAATTTTTAGTTTAACGTTTGAGTACCTGCACATGCGCTATTTGGGCATGATTTATGAGTCATACCCTGACGATGGAAGCAATGCATACGACAGCAATGTTAAAATCGAGCAATATGAATCGCTAATTCAACGCTTTCAAGAATAAACTTGCGAGTGTCGCTTGATCAGGCATACCAGTTTCTTTTAAACCCAGTTTTTTTTGATAGGCCAGAAATACTTTACTGTCGATATTGGTAAAGTGTTTACCATCTACCTCACCTTTATAAAAACCCATAGCTTTTAGCCGCTGTTTTGCTCTTAACAATATTTCTTCGTAATGAAAGCCTACCGCATCACCAACTTGAACCTTTACGATCGTCCCCTCTTCGTTAAGCCTAATGGGAAAAATAGACTTTATTAGCGCGTTAGCGGCATCAAAGTACTTAATTTCAGGATTAGATTGGCAGTGCTTTTGTAATAGCATTAATAGCAACTCAGTCGTTTGCCAAGGTGAAATATCGTAGTTTTTTGCTTGGACTTGATTAAATGAGGTGAGATATCCCTCTAGCCAGCCAGCATACAACAAAAAATCAGAACTTCTTTGTTCTGTAGCCGTTAAAAAATCAGCACAAGACTTTCTTGCTGCCCCCTTTGCCGCAAATTTTCCATCTTTGTCAGCAGCTTGCACATGAGTGGTCAACGCCAGTAAGGTTAAGTTGATAGTAAATAAAAGTATTTTAATGTTCTTCATAATTTCCCTATTAAAAAGCCTAAGTAAGAATACTTAGGCTATTTTTATACAACAACTGCTTTTAAATGCTAAATTTTTCTTCTACGTAAGGCTAATCCACCCAAGCCTAAGCTAATTATCAGGATAGACGCTGGTTCAGGGATATCGTTGGCATCTGGTACAAATACCGTAATTGGATCTTGGGTAAATGACAAAGCGCCAGATTCGGCAAAAGCAACGCCAGTAACGAATGCTTGTGGGTTGTCTGGGTCCAAGGCTAGGTCAAGGTTAATACCTTGAATTGAGAATGTAGTTACTCCATTAAATCCATTAAGAACAAAGTCAAAGGTCTCACCTGAGTTAAGTGCAAACTGCTGCAACATATTGTTAAACATAAACTCCAAAATATAGCCGTCTGGGTCAGGAACAGCGTCAAATGGTGGTGCTGTAACCGTTGCAATAGCAAGGCTTGATGTATATGTATAACCGGATGCTACATCAGGATCAAACCAGATTGTTTCGCCTTGTTGAACATCAGGGAGAGTAAAAACAAATGCCCCATCTTCATTCGTAGGGTTACTAGGGTCGGGTAAAATAGGCGTAAATGGCGATTCACCTAGCTCACCGAAACTTGCCAGAAAAATAGTTGAATCGTAGCCGCCATCAGAAGCATCTGCTAGCAGTAATCTAAAGGTATTTACTCCCTCTTGAACAGGTACATCAAATCTAAGTAAAGGGTTACCGTTAGGAGCTAGTACACCATCTAATTCAGTGCCAGGTAAAGGTAGAAAGTCGGGGTGATTGATATTGATAGGTGCTAGTTCATCTCCTGGCGATGATCCTGTTGGTAATGCTCCAGCAACATTTTGACCATTTACAAACAGACCAAAGCCATCCACGAACCCTGAATTGACGAATTCAGGGAATTCCTCTGAACCAAAAGCACCGAAGAAGGTGATTGTTGAGGCGCTATCCTCATCAACAGTGAAGCTGATATCGAGCTGAACGGGGTCGAAATGTTGAAGCTGGCCTGTTAAAGGAGATAGTTGATCGTTTTGTTCTTGACTTGCACTACTTCCATTGTCTAACCCAAATGAATTACTGGTATTTGGGCCGTCTTGATAACTTGTAACGTTACCGGTGCTAAAGACTATACCGCCAGCAGCTGGCAAGTTGTAAACACCGGAGGCATTAGTAAACAAGCCTGCTTGGTTTAATGGTGCGATAGGGTTGTCAAGGTTAACATTCCCATTTTCGCCTGGCCCACACCCTATTTCATCTTCACAATTACCCTCATCACCAGATTCTGAGCTAAATCCACCAGAGAGTATTGCAGAATTTATTGTGATCCCAGAACTCGGAACGAGAAGAGTGTTGGCGAGTTCAGTTGCATCTTGGCTGGCAGTAATGACTATTGCGTACGAAAACTGTGAACTGATCAAGCTAGCTAAAGCACTAACTCCCAGCAGCGAGCGGATCAAACTACGTCTATTTCTCATGTTTTCTTCCTTTAAAATTATGATAATTGATAGTTTTTGTATTGGTCAGACGAGTTAAAAGCAAAACATATGCCCAAACCGGTGGCTTTAGCTACGTTATTGAATTTATTGGGTTGTTTTTGAATCTTGTTGAAAAGGAATTGCTAAAGTGTAAATAAAACAGACGATTAGGGTAAGCTAGGTAAGTTTATAATCGTGATCAGTAGTAAAACTAGTGAAATGAAACCTTTCACCTATCGTTTCCTCTGAACAAATAAAGTAGGCTTTCATAGAGTTGCAAAGTTGATGCGTTATATTATTCATCGCTTTGTATATGAATTGATAGGCGATTTAAGGCCATGCATAAGTGTTGTTGAACGCTATAATGGTTAACCTTTGCCGCGAGTTTACGTAAACTAAAGCAAACACAGGCGTACTTTTAGAATAATTATTGGGAAATCAACTATGCTCACTTCCTCTGCCGAGTGGAAAAACCTTCAAAAACATTATCAAGATATCGAAGATATTCATATGAAATCACTGTTTGAGCAAGACAGTGAGCGCTTCAACAAGTATTCGATGACGGCGGCAGGGCTGACTTTAGATTATTCAAAGAATCATATTACCGAGCAATCCATTGAGCATTTAGTAGCATTGGCTCAAGCTGCCAATGTTGAACAACAGCGTGAGCGCATGTTTGCTGGTAGTGAGATTAATGTGACCGAGCATCGCGCGGTACTGCATACGGCATTGCGTAACTTCTCTGGCCAGCCAGTGTATGTTGATGGCCAAGATGTGATGCCTGAAATTGAACAAACACGCGCGCAAATGAAGCGTTTTGTTGAAGCGGTATCAACCGGTGAAAAGAAAGGTTACAGCGGTAAGGCATTTACTGATGTCATCAGTATTGGCATTGGAGGCTCATTCCTTGGCCCTAAAATTATGTCAGAGGCGTTAAAGCCTTATCGTCAAAAACATATTAATGTGCATTTTGTTGCCAATGTTGATGGCTGTCACTTGCAAGATGTATTAGCGGGCTTAAATCCAGAAACTACGTTAATTATTACGTCGTCAAAGACACTGACGACACAAGAAACATTACGAAATACCCAGTCAGCGAAAGAGTGGTTTTTACAAACCGCTACGCAAGCCGACGTCGAGTATAACTTTGCTTGTGTTTCAACCAATATTGCCGCAGCACAAGAATTTGGTATTAATCCTGACAATATTTTCCCAATGTGGGATTGGGTTGGTGGTCGTTACTCTGTTTGGTCGGCAATTGGCTTACCGTTAGCACTTGCAATAGGTTACGAAAACTACCATGAGTTCTTAACGGGCGCGTTTGAGCTAGATCAGCATTTTCAACAAGCACCGCTGGCGCAAAATATGCCAGTGATTATGGCGCTGCTTGGCATATGGTACCGCAACTTCCACGGTGCTCAATCTCAGGTATTACTACCCTACTACCACTATTTGCGTGGTCTTCCTGCTTATATTCAACAGTTAGATATGGAAAGTAATGGTAAGTCGGTTAACTTAAATAATGAGGAAGCAGACTACGACACTGGCCCGATTATCTGGGGTAGCGAAGGCACCAATGGTCAACACTCATTCCATCAGTTGATCCACCAAAGTAAAACCCATATTCCTGTGGACTTTATGATGCCGCTTCACCCTGCAAGTGAATGTGCCAATCACCACGATATGCTAGCAGCAAACTGTTTTGGCCAAAGTCAGGCGCTGATGGAAGGGCAAAGTGAAGCGCAAGTGATTGCTGCGATGAAAAAGGCAAAATGTAGTACGGAAGAGATCAAAAATCTCTCTAGCCACAAGGTGATGAAAGGCAATAAACCAAGCAATACCTTATTGTTCGATCGCCTTGATCCAAAAACTTTAGGCAGCCTAATTGCGTTGTATGAGCAAAAAGTATTTGTGCAAGGGGTGATTTGGCAGATTAACTCGTTTGATCAGTGGGGGGTAGAGCTAGGTAAAGCACTTGGTAATCAAGTATTAAGTAAACTTGTAGATACCAACGCTGAGTTGACGATGGACGGCTCTACCAATGGTTTAATTTCGCTTTATCGCGCGCGAAAATAACATCTTTCCTTTGTAACCTGCTTACTAAAGAATACACGCTTTAACGTTTGTATCTTTGGTAAGCAGGGTGAAACTCTAAGTAATCACACCAAATACTAAAGCTTTTTGCCGTGAAACGCTTATCCGTTGCGCGATACCACCTCGATGCCCCTCTCGGCGGTAATACAAATTTAATACTGCGACCGTCAATGGCAACATAGCAGGCCAACTCGCGTGTTGTTTCATTGGTTACTTTAACACGGACAAAACCATCGGCGTTGTAACCATATTCAGTGTCGATGCGTGGAATTGCCGATGCATTGAACGTCGTGATTAAGACGACAAGAGCGATAGCTGATTGTTGTTTGATGGCATAAAACAATTTTTTCATAAGAGTCGTTTTATTCACTTGCCTTTTGCACTTGTTGCTTGCTTAGCAGCCATGCAGAAGCGACTATCAAGCTAGTTCCTAACGCCAGCCTAGCGATATCAGCTTGTTCATTAAACAAGGTCAAAGCAAATATAACCGCAAATGGAATATAGGCATTATTCATCACTGCAAGTGATGCTGCGTTAACTTGTTTTGCACCATAATTCCACAGCGCAAAACCTACGCCAGATGCGATGATACCTAAATATAAGATCACTAACCATTGACGGTTAGTAATCTCTGACACGCCCACATAAGACTGCTCAACTAACACAATTATCTGCATAAAAATTGCCGCGCCTATGTACATAATCGACATATTGTTGGTGTGGTCAGTGTTGTGCATTTTACTGATACGTTGATAACCAACTTGGCCTGCGGAAAATGCGAGGTTAGCACCTTGCAATATGATAAAACCAACTAACCAAGCATCACTATCTGGCGCTTGAAAAACGATCACGGCAGCACCAGCTATTGAGAGTAAAATGGGCAGCACCTGTTGTCCGTTAACACGACGTGACAGTATGCCGTCGATAAGAAAAACGTACATAGGCGTAAATATTGTGAATACTGCGACCAAGTAGCCAGGTAAATATTGATAAGAACTAATATAGGCCCAGTACATCACACCAAACTGCAGGGCTCCTAATAATAGAAGCTGAACGCTTAGTTTGTTATTGGTGGTCAAACGAATGAAAGGCAAAAATACCAAGGCGCACAATAACAGTCGTAATGCTGAGACAAGACTTGGAGCAATACCGGTTAATTCGCCTTTAATGAGCCCAAAGGAAAATGCCCATAAAATTGAAACAAAAACGAGAGCTTTCACAGTACTTTGTTATGCGTAGTTTGATTGAATTTCTGAGATAGTAGCATAAAGCCAAATTCAGATATTGAGAGATTTTCGGTGCTTATTTGCACAAGTTAACAGAAAGGAAAAATTTTTTGCGCTGGCGGGTTGAAACCGAGTTAACTAGCTACCATGTCTGTTGTAACAAAATGTAGTCGGTTCGACTGCATGATGAACAAAACAATAATTAAACTGATGCCATTGCGGTATTGAGTTGTATTTTGAAGAGAGAAGTATTGCCATGGCGAATTTAGTACCAATTAAAAAAGAACATCACCAAAATTTAAAAATCGCTGCACAGCGCAGCTTAAAGCATATTGCAGGCTTACATATTGTGCCAATTACTGCGCCTGAGTACTCAAAAGGTGCAATGAGCTACCCTGTATTTATTGTTAAAGATCCTGATTCAAACCGTTTTCGCTCAGTGGCTATGCTAGGTTTAGAAACGGGTGAAAACTTATTCTTGAAAGGTGATGACTGGACTGGTTTATACGCACCGCAAAGTGTTGGTATGGTGCCATTCGCATTAGGTTTAGACCCAGAAAAAGAAAAAACATTAACGGCTTGTGTTGACCTAGATAGCGAATATGTAGGTGAAGATAAAGAGCTACCTTTGTATAACGAAAAAGGCGAAGAAACTGACTTGATGAAGAACATTCAAGACACGCTTGGCCGCTTATATGAAAGTGAAGTAATGACTGAGCGTTTCATCAAAGAAATGCAAGACGCAGAATTACTTGAAGAAGTTGAATTAGTGATTACGTTTGCCAACGGTGAGAAGAAAAAAATTGTTGGTATTCATACCATTAAAGAGCCGAAGCTACGTGAGTTATCAGACGAGCAAGTACTAGATTTTCACAAGCGTGGTATGTTCATCCCAATTCACTCAATGCTATCGTCAATTGGTCAATTAAACCGTCTGGCTCAGTTACGTAACGAACAGAGTGACGTGAAGGTGGCTGGCGTACAAGTAGTGCCACTTGAAAAATAAAATGAATTTATAAAATAGTTAATATAATCATTATATTAATCACAAATTAGGGGCTTAGGCCCCTTTTTTATTGGCATAAGTCTTCGGTACTCATACAGCGTGCGATAACGGTTAACAACTAGCCACTGCTGTGTTAATTTAAGCTACATTGCTAATAATAGGTTATGTGGTAAATAACGAGGATTTTATGGCAGACAACAATAAACTTTCCAAGGAACTGGAAGAACAAATACAAAGCCTAGCCAGTGAAGTCTACATTCAAGTAGAAGAGCGTATGGCGAGTATTATATCGTCTGCGCAACAACAGCCTATCTCAGAGCAAGTGATCACAGAACATCAGCTCTACCAAGCAGCCCTCGAGAAGCAACAACAGTTAGCTGCAGATCTCGCAGCGGCTAACCAACAAACCGAGGCAGAACAAGCCAAACACCAACAAGCCCTCGATGAGCTGCAAGCGAAACTTGATGCTAGTGAGTCTGAAGTAAAAAATATTGGTGAATTGAACAACGCTAAACTTACTGACACTGAGCAAGTACTTAAAGAAAAAATCGCAAATATAGCTGCGCAAGAACAAAAGATTGCTGAGTTAAATGACGAGCAAAATAAAACTCAGGAAAAGCTGGCAGATATCACCGAGCAACTAGCACAGACTAAACAAGAAAACCAAACGCTAGCAACAAAAGAGCAAAACTTACTCAAATCAGACAAAGCAAAAACCGCAACGCTGGAAGTTCAAAATCAGCAAATATCTGATCTCAATACCAAGTTAAATGAAGTTAGCAGTGCACTAGAACATGCCCAATCACAATTTGGCCAGAAAAATGAAAGCATGCAAGCATCATTGGCCAACGAACAAGCGCAAACGAAACTATTATCGGAGCAAGTCAGCACCCTGACTGAACAGCTTGATCAAAGCCAAGCACAACAGGATAAAGACCAAGGAGAGTTGCAGGCCAAGCTAGCGGAAGCAGAGCTGCAACGTAATGAATTTAAAACTGAGCTAGATGCAATAACTACCGAGCTTAACGACAAAGCTGAGCAAGTAAACCTACTTCAGCAAAGCTTGCAGAAAGTAGAACAAAATGAGCAAGCGTTAACACAACAAGTTGGTGACGCAGCAAAACAAAGCCAGACGCTTGAAGCACAGGTTAAGCAGTTATCAGATCAGTTAACACAGGCTAACAGCCATGGCGAGCAGCAAACCAAAGCGCTGGATGACGCTAAACAAGCACTTGCTGAGAAATCTGAGCAATTAACGCAGCTTGAAACTAATCATCAGCAAGCGTCGGCAAAGCAAGCTGAACAATATCAAGTTGAAACGGAAAAATATCAAGCTGCTGAACGCAGTTATCAGCAGCAACTTGAGCAAGCCAAAATGAAAGCGAATGATGCTGAACGCGAGCATCAGTCTCAGCTTCAGCAAGTTAAGGCATTGCAAGAGCAAGTGGCGACGTTGACAGAGAAAGTCACTATCGCTCAAAAGCAACATGAAAGTGATGATGCCATTATTAGTGAATTAACCGGCAAGTTAGCGGCTGGTGAATCTTTGTTTACGGAGAAAATTGAAGATTTAACCAGCCAAGTGGAATCGCTTGAAAAGCAATTAACGCAAGAACAGCAAAGCTCAGAACAACAGCAGATCAAGCTCGATAAGCTAAATGAACAAATCAAGCAAGCACTAGCAAATGAGCAAAAAGCGGAAGAAAAGCTGGCTAATGCGAAAGAGAAATTCGAGCAAGATAACAATAACACCCGCGAAACAATTAAGTATTTGCGTGATGAAAACTTAGAGCTTAATACTAAGCACGAGCAAGAGTTGACTGAGTTAGAAGATAAATTACGCGAATATCGTTTGCGCTTTGAATACGCGCAGCAGCAGCTTCAGCAAAACTAGAGCGTGTTGATCTTTCGAGGTTGAGTTTTGTTCAAGCTAAACGCTTTCTGATCACGGCGCTCGGTTTGTGGCATAGTTGTTCTCGGCTTTGTCTCCTGAGTCGCTCTACCTCCTGCATCCATGCAGTCGTATGTAAAAATCGAGCAACAAAGAGCAGGAAGCGTTTGGATGAACCTTTCAGGCAGCGCCTGTTTGGCTTCTCTACTGCGTTGTCGCGCCTTTATGTAGAATAACTACACGACATGTGCTCCGCCTTGTATAAAACCCAAACAGACTGCTGCAAAAACAACCCTGAAAGGTCAACACGCTCTAACTATTTATTGGATAAAAATTTAACAACTCCCGCTGATTTCACAAGAGATCAGCGCAAGATCTTTGTATACTCTCGGCAACGCTAGTTAACGAGACTTCTTCTATGGCAATTCGCCTGCCTTTGGCAAAATTATCTTTATGGCAACAAACCGCATTTTGTTGCGCATTACTGGAGCGCATGTTGCCCAACTATGCGATGTTTTCGCAAGCGGCAGAGTTTGGCGACGTTAATGTCCTGCGCAATCAACTTGATTTGATCTGGCAGCGCCTTGATAGCAAGCAAAAAGTTAAACTAAATTTCGACGCTCAGTTGGAAAAATTAGAAGAACAAATTCCTGATCCAGAAGCCTTTGACTTCTTTGGCGTGTTTCCTGCGCTCGATGTTTGTATGGCATTAATGTCGCTGCTACAGGCTTTACAAAGTAAAGATGCACAAGAATTTGCTAATGTCTCAAGGTTATCGCACAACAGTGTGAGCTATTATGTTGAGTTGCTGTTAGTAGAAGAAAGTGATGATGCAGATGATGAACTTTCCATTTCACAGCAGCAACTGAATCAGCACCCATTAATGGAATGGGAATTAGCCACACAGAATGAATTGTTTGATTTTCTCAAGCAAGCGCCTGAAAACAAGAACACCTGTCAGCAAGCAAAGGCGATGGTGTTAGAAGAAGGATTATCGAACTTAGGTATTGAAATAACTTAAGTATTGAAATTTAATTGTCTTTTTTGCCTTAATCTTTGTTGCAATTGCAGAGTAAAAACTTGGAAACCTTCGGATGGAACCACAAGAGTCAAAAGATAAGCAAGCGGTTAGTACTTTAAATAGCCAACAAAAGTTAGCAACCGCGCCGTCGATTATAGCCACCTTGTTTTGGGCGCTGTTTCTATACATAGTGCCAAGCTTTATCGTCAGCTTTGGCTTTGGCATGTATGCACAAGCTTACGGAGTAGCAAGTGGCGACGCCTGGTTTGCTCAGGTTGAAACCCTACTTGCCATGACGTTTGCAGTTTATTTGATCGTACTGCCCTGCCTATGGTTATTGGCAAAATATAGTCATGAACCCCAGTCCTGCCATGAAACTAGAGCAGCCCGACATTTCCTCAACTTGGCTCTGCCATTACCGAAACTAGTATGGTTAGTGATTGTCTTTAGCGCAGCATTTTGGCTAATGATGACGGTCGCAACTTATGTCTTGGCGCTTGAAGAAGAGCCATTTATGGAGCAGCTCAAGAACTCTGCCACGCCAATATGGTTTATTGTGTTGAATACGTGTGTGTTGGCGCCCATCGTTGAAGAACTTGTTTTTCGGGGCTGGCTATTTAAGCGCTTCGCCTTAACGCAATTGGGGCTGGTCGGTGCGATTGCGATCACAAGTTTGTTATTCGCAGCCATTCACATTCAATACAGTATGGCAGGCATCATTTTTGTATTTGTATTGGGACTTTACTTCACTTGGATACGGGTAAAATACCAAAGTACCAGCTTAGCGATCGTAGCTCACGCAACCTGCAATAGCCTAACCATGTTTGCTTTGTATTACTTATACTAACTGGTACAAGCGATAAGTAACTTGGCCTGCAGTTTTCTCTTTTGCTAACTGCCAGTTTGCCGGCACACTCGGTGTTGGGCTATCGGATTCTGTTTCTACATAAACTAACGCGTTTTCACTAAGCCAACCGGAAGTGAGCAAGTCAATGGTTTGCTGAGCCAGTTGCTGCCTAAATGGTGGATCAACAAATACAATATCGAACTGGTTTTTAGGCTTGGTAAGAAAATCTAACGTGTTGGTATTCACCACCTCTAGGTTGGTGGCGTTTAGCAACGATTGGTTGGCTTTTAACTGTTTGGCTGCCGCGTCATTGAGTTCGAGCATAGTGACCGTTTCCGCTCCGCGCGATTGCGCTTCAAAACCCAAGCTGCCCGCTCCGGCAAAGCAGTCTAAGCAGTTACTGCCTTGAATATCTGTCATTAACCAGTTGAATAAGGTTTCTTTAACGCGATCGGTTGTTGGGCGCAGGCCATCAGCTGACAAAACAGGCAGTTTTCTTCCTCTGTGCTGACCTGCAATGATACGAATTGAGCTAGTTGATTTTTGTGACTTAGCTGTCGAAGAAGTCGTTGAGCGTTTGCGAGCGCGCGCTTTATTCATTTAGCATTACTCATTTATTTGATCTGATTGACATCGAGCCAATAAATACCAATTGAAATAAATACTTAATCATTCAGCGAGAATTAAAAGGCTTAGCGGCAAGGCATTGATTGCAGAGAGTGGTCACTCCCCTTTACATGGGATGCAAAATCAATAACGCCGCATAAGAGTCTTTTAAACTCGCCCGTTGGGAGCGTGTCAGCGTCGCGATAACTTCGCCAAATTGATGAGATGTAGAATAACTATATCAACAAAAATTTGGCTTGTTCTCCCACCGCTGACAGCGCTCTGAATTGATCAATTAATTAATTCAATTGGCATTAGATAAGCCGTCCGGTTTTTCAAGACAGAATTAGGTGGTAATATAGCGACCAATTTTATCTGGTATCCGCTTGCTTGGCTATAAGGATGCCAAACCTATCGAATTGACAACACACTGGAGACATTCTTTAAGATGGCATGTCGTCGAGGTGATGTCTGGCTTAGATTGTCTGCATCAAGTTAACTTAATGCTGTGACCATGGCTAAAGTACGAACCAAACTTGCTTAATCGAGCAAGCACAACCAAGTAATAAATAGTAGATATTATGGCAAAGAAAAAAGGCTTATTTTCTCGTTTTGGTCGAGGCAAACAGAATTCCCCTGAGCAAGAAGTTGCCAGTGAATCAAGTGCAAGTTCAGCTGAAACCGAACAGAAAAAACAAGGTTTCTGGTCGAAATTAGGCTTTGGTAAAGACGATACATCAAATGGTGTAAACGATGCACAGGCTAGCGAACCCCAAACTAGCGAATCAACAATCACTGAATCAACTACTACGGAATCAACTACTACGGAATCAAAAAGCAGCGAAGCAGTGCCTGCTGACATAGAAACGACCGAGCAAGATACGCCTGTTGCAGAAGTGGATGCACCGCAGGCGCAGCAGCAACAAGTTAAGCAAACAGCGCCAGTTGAATCAGAAACAGTCGTTGAAGCTGCCAGTGATCTAAACCTTGAGCCTATTGGAGAAAAGCCTCTTGTTTCAGCAGATAGCGACACCAATAATGTCTTGCCAGAGCCAGAGCCAGAGCCAGAGCCAGAGCCAGAGCCAGAGCCAGAGCCAGAGCCAGAGCCAGAGCCAGAGCCAGAGCCAGAGCCAGAGCCAGAGCCAGAGCAGAAAAAAGGCTTCTTCGCACGTTTAAAACAGAGCTTAAGCAAAACTCGCCAAAACCTAGGCGGCGGTATTTTCGATCTGTTTCGTGGTAAAAAAATTGATGATGATCTATTTGAAGAACTAGAAACTCACCTATTGCTGGCTGATGTCGGTGTTGATACCACAATGAAAATTATCGACTCACTGACTGATGCTGCGTCGAGAAAGCAACTTAAAGATGCAGAAGCGCTTTATGACTTGCTTAAAGTGGAATTGAAAAATTTAGTAGACCCCGTTACTCAGCCGCTTGATATTCCAAAAAGCGATACGCCTTATGTGATTTTAATGGTTGGCGTTAATGGTGTGGGTAAAACGACAACCATTGGTAAACTCACCAAGCAACTTCAGGCGCAGGGTAAGTCGGTTATGTTAGCTGCGGGCGATACCTTCCGCGCGGCGGCGGTAGAGCAACTGCAAGTTTGGGGTGAGCGCAACGATATCCCAGTGATTGCTCAGCACACTGGCGCAGACAGTGCATCGGTTATCTTTGATGCATTAAATGCTGCTAAAGCGCGTGGAGCTGATGTATTAATTGCCGATACCGCAGGTCGACTACAAAACAAAGGCCACTTGATGGAAGAGTTGAAGAAAGTGGTACGTGTGATGAAGAAAATCGACGAAAACGCACCACACGAAGTGATGCTCACCATAGATGCTGGCACTGGTCAAAACGCGCTTAGCCAAGCGCAGTTATTTGATGAAGCGGTTAATTTATCTGGTATCACACTAACCAAGCTTGATGGTACTGCCAAAGGTGGTGTGGTATTTGCGATTGCCGATAAATACCAAATCCCAATTCGCTACATTGGCGTCGGTGAAGGTATTGACGACTTGCGTCCATTTAATAGTGATGACTTTATTGAAGCCTTGTTTAGTAAGGAAAATAGCTAAAGAGAGTAGCTAAACGGAGAGCCCCAAAGGATAAATAGCACTGATGGTAATTGTCGCGATGGGCTTTAGTCGTTGCTTTTAAACTCAGGGATGATAACAATAAAGCATTGGTTGCAGCGTTGGCTTACTTAAATTAATCCAACGCTGTGCACTGCCAAAAGAGAATAAAGGCAAAAGACGGCTAATAAATCAGTCGCACATTAACCTAAACGCTAATTATAACAACAATAAATGATCCGCTTTGACCAAGTAAACAAAACCTACCCCGGCGGCTTCCTTGCCTTAAAGCAAGTGAGCTTTCAAATTGCCCCTGGCGAGATGGCCTTTTTAACAGGCCACTCTGGTGCCGGTAAAAGTACCTTACTTAAGCTGATCAGCCTGATGGAAAAGCCAAGTTCAGGTACCATTCATATCAATAACCAAGACCTCGCTCAGGTCAGCTACAGGCAAGTACCTTACATGCGTCGCCATATTGGTATGATTTTCCAAAATCATAACTTATTAATGGATCGCACCGTTTTTGACAATGTTGCGTTGCCACTGATTATTGAAGGTTATAGTCAAAAGGAAATTCGCAAGCGTGTAGATGCAGCGCTAGATAAGGTGCATTTAGGCAACAAACAAAAAAGCTTTCCCAATATGCTTTCTGGTGGCGAACAGCAGCGTGTCGGGATTGCACGAGCAATCGTCAACAAGCCCCCTATTCTGCTTGCTGATGAGCCAACGGGTAACCTTGATCCTAAGCTTTCACTGGAAATTATTAAGCTATTTGAAGAGTTTAACTCTGTTGGCGTTTCTGTACTGATTGCCACTCATGACCTTGGTTTAATCGCTCGTATGCGCTATCGCACGCTAACGCTTCGAGCGGGTAATATGATCAATGATGGCCTTGTTGATGGCTTACAGCCGGATGATGCGATGGCAAATGGTGAAACACGCTATGACTAGTGAATTCCAGCCTCAACAGCAAGCTAAAGTAAGTTTAGTGCAGCGCATGCTAGCATTTCCATTACGCCATTTGCAGCAAGCAATCGGCAGCTTAGGTGACTTATGGCGCACGCCATTTACTACCTTGATGACGTTACTGGTGTTAGGTATTAGCCTTACGTTGCCGGCTACTTTGCATTTATTTGTTAAGAATGCCAATACGGTTGTTGCACAGTGGGATTCTGCCTCGGAAATTACCCTGTTTTTAAAACTGAATATTAATGATAAAGCCGCTCAAAACTTTGCCAGCCGAGTAGAGCTTTATCCTGAAGTTGCGGCGGTTGAATATATTTCTGCTGAGCAGGCGCTGAAAGACTTTAAAGCACACTCTGGCTATGGTGATGCGCTGGCCTATCTTGACAGCAACCCCTTGCCAGCAACACTGCTGGTATCGCCAACACAGCGTGCTAGCCAAGCACATGCGGTACGTGATTTACTTGCCAAGCTTGAGCAAGAACGCGAAGTTGACCAAGGTAAGCTTGATTTAGAGTGGTTAACTCGTCTAGAAGCGATGGCAAAGCTGATTGAAGATGTGGTGATAGGCGTTGCATTGTTGCTTTGCTTGTCAGTGGTATTAATTATCGGTAATACGATTCGCCTGGCGATACTCAATCAAAAAGAAGCTATCGCGGTAATGAAGTTGGTTGGTGCGACCGACAGCTTTATTCAACGGCCATTTATGTATGCTGGCATGTGGTATGGCATTGCGGGTGGTTTTTTCGCAAACTTAGCCATCTTTATTCTTGCTCATTACCTTTCTGGAGCCATCACCGATCTAACTGGCTTATACGGCAGCAAGTTTGAGTTAGAAACCTTGTCTGCGAGTGAAAATCTAATTTTACTCTTTGCTGCAATTTTACTGGGTTTGCTAGGTAGTTACTTGTCGGTTCGACAGCACATTCGCGCCATCGAGCCAACCGCTGATTAGCAGCTAAGCATACTGTCTGCCCAGCCCATTGCTTCGATATGCGCTGCCGAGCATTTTTCCATATCGAGGCCAAATTGTTGTGCGATGCTTTCACTGTGCAGCCATTGCCCTTGCTCAAAGTGCTTGGCCAGATCTAGGTAATTTGTCAGGTAGATTGCCTCTCCCAGCAAGGCTGATTTGATGTCTTGATCTATGGGTAAAATTTCCACCACGCTCTGAATATCGTGATCTAATATTCCGTCTATCATCGAAAGCAAGCCGGTTAAAAAAGCTTTTGGTGGGTTATCACTGTCTTTAAGTAGCTGGCCAATTTGTTCACAAAATCTTGCTCTGAACAATGATATTCTCATTAACTCGCTGGCTTTATCTTCGGCCAGATCAGATAGTGCCAATAGCGCGATAAACTTTTTCAGCTCAACCTCCCCGATGTAAACAAGCGCATGCTTGAGTGAGGTAATTTGTTGGCTACGACCATAGGTTGGACTATTGATAAAGCGCAATAGCTTGTAGGTTAAGCCCGGGTCGCTACTAAAGATATCGCTGATATGATCAAAGTCGAGCGACATTTTACTGGCCTGATTGATAAGTTCTAAAATATTGTGTTTGGTGGTTGTTATCTTCTTTTGTTTCAGCATTTCCGGCTTGGCAAAGAAGTACCCTTGGAACAGTGAAAAGCCTAACATTTTCAATTGTTCGAATTGCTGCGCTGTTTCCACTTTCTCAGCCAATAGGGTTTTGTTGTATGGCTTGATCCGGTTGACATAGCGACTTACTTCAAGAATCGATATCGATAAGACGTCCACCTTGATAATATCGATATACGGTAAGAACACATCCCACTTAGGATCAAAGTCATGATCGTCGAGTGCCAGTACATAGCCCTGCTCTTTAAGCGACTTACACGCGGCTAACAATTCGTCGCTGATCGGTACATCTTCAAGAATTTCGATCACGATCTTTTTTGGATCTAAAAAGCTGGGGAAGTGACGAATTAGCGTATCCGCATGAAAATTGATGTAGGCTGGAAGATCACCAGTAACCTGTTCAACCCCCATAGTTAAATGGTTGTTTGTTAATATATTTGAGGTTGCTTGATCGGGGTTTATGTTTGGAAAGTAATTGCTGCCGCCATCGCGAAAGAGTAATTCATAAGCAACCAATTGTTGGTTGTTGTCGAGGATAGGTTGGCGCGCAACATAGGAATACACAATATTTTACCTTTAATTACAGTCAATGCTTAGCTATTGGTAAGGGATCTTTGCTAAGGTGATGATGTTTCAAGTATAAGTTTTTTAAATATAATCTTAGCCTAGCAGAATGCCGTAATTATTTTCATCGGCAGTGAAATAAAATAGTGATATTCATGATCTGGTAATAAAAAGTTGGTATTCATAGTCGCATCGGTAAATAAAGCGTGCTAATATCGCGAGCCGACTATCTGAATATTTTCTATAGTTTCCAGTGTAAATCGAGGTTTTTCAAATGAGTGAATCAATGCAATCAATGGCCTTAACTGTTCCGCAAAGCGGCAGCATTGAAGCATATGTCCAATCTGCATACAGCATCCCTGTGCTCACCGCAGAGCGAGAGCACGAATTAGCCACTCGTTTACATGACCAGCACGATCTTAACGCGGCGCAAGAATTGATCATGTCGCACCTGCGTTTTGTTATCCATATTGCTAAAAACTATTCAGGATACGGTTTACCGCAAGCTGACCTTATTCAAGAAGGTAACGTTGGCTTGATGAAGGCGGTTAAACGCTTCAACCCAGAAGTGGGTGTGCGTTTGGTTTCTTTCGCCGTGCATTGGATCAAAGCAGAAATTCATGAATACGTGCTCAAGAACTGGCGTATTGTGAAAGTGGCAACAACCAAAGCACAGCGCAAGTTGTTCTTCAACCTGCGTAAGAACAAGAAGCGCCTAGGTTGGTTTAGCAATGATGAAGTGAATACCGTTGCAGAAACGTTAGGGGTTAGCACGAAAGACGTGATGGAAATGGAATCACGTATGAGCAGCCAAGACCAAGCATTCGAGTTATCATCAGATGATGACGATAGCGCTAGTGCTGGTGGCAACTTCTCTCCTGCTCAATACCTTGAAGACAAGCAGTCTGATTTAGCGCAGTCAGTTGAAGAAGCCAACTGGGAGCAACATGCTAATCAACGACTATCATCAGCCTTGATTACCTTAGATGAACGCAGTCAAGATATTGTTCGTACGCGCTGGTTAGACGATGATAAATCGACGTTGCAAGAGCTTGCTGATAAATACCAAGTATCAGCTGAGCGCATTCGTCAATTAGAGAAAAATGCACTGAATAAATTAAAAAGTGCGATGACTATCTAATACCTTCGCATAAATAACTGATTTATATAGAAAGCCGACGTAAGTCGGCTTTTTTGTGCCGAAATCAGGCGCTCAGATTCATAATTTCCTCTAACTTGCTTGATATAGTATCAGTCCGGACTACTAATACTGTGGGCTAGCTTATAGTTGTTAGATAAATGTTACTTAACTCTGGCGATCTAGTTGATTTTTGATAGACTATTTGCCGGAAATAATTCAAATAATTATAAATAATAAGAACAAGTTACTTGAGCGACACCAGTACTGTGGAAGATTCGCTAGCGCAGCGTCAACTTCCTAAATTAAAGTCACTATTGAACAAGTACCGGCAGGTGAAAGCCATGCAGGAGAGCTTGTTACGCCTATCCGAACTTGCGAGCACAGTTACTGAGCTTAAAAATTTTTACCCAGCAATGGTTGAGATCATTGATTCATTGCTGACCACCAACAGTGTTCATATTGCTCTAGTTAATGACCAGAAAGAACTTGAAATCGTCTACTGTCATAATCCTGTCGAGCATCGACTAGCAGAACACGTCGAATTTAATGACTGGCGCAAAGGCTTAACTGGTCAAGTCTATCTCACGCAACAAGCACTGCACTGCAATGCCGCTGAACGCATGGCACTGGCTAAAGCAGGTAAAATTGTGCTCTATGGTTCAGCTTGTGTCGATTGGTTAGGGGTGCCACTAAGGCGAGGTCATCAGGTTATCGGTGTAATTGCTTTGCAAAGTTACGATCAAGCCCTATATTTTGATGACCGAGACTGCCAATTACTTGAATTTATTGGCGAACATCTTGTTACCGCGATAGACCGTGTCAAAAGCCGTGCCTTGCTAGAACAAAGTATTGAGCAAAGAACAAAGAAACTAACCGAATCGAATCGTCGGCTACAGCGAGAAATTTGCGAGCGCCAGCAAGTAGAGATGACCCACCAGGTGTTATTGGGGGTTTCTGAAGTTGTGGCAACCAGTAAAGACTTACCTAGCTTGTTTGAACAAGTTCATCAGCAGTTGCTCCCTTTGTTTGCGTGCCAGAATTTTTATGTGGTGACTAAGCAATGTAATCAAGATAAGCAAGAATCTACAGAAGTTGTTTATCAAAAAGATGCCGACACCATCGGCATTGATAGTTACAAACGCTTAGCCATATTTACTGAGCTTGCGTTAAAAATCGCGAAACCTCTGCTAATAGCACAAGGTCAATTAGTAACACTTAACGCTGATGGCACGAAAGAGCGTGCGAAATATCTATTAGATTTTGACAGTAAGAGTAAGCCTCAAACTTGGTTAGCAGCGCCATTAATTGAGAATGGTCAGCCAATTGGTATCATTGCGACACAGCACTATTCGAACCAACAAGCCTACCATGAAAAGCATTTAGAAATGTTCCGCTTTGTTGCTCAGCAGGTGACCAGTGCGGTTGTGCGTGAACGAGATTTAAGTTTAGTCGAGCAAAGTAAAGAGTCGCTTGAACAAATTGTTAATGAGCGAACGCAAGCGTTGCAAACGTCAAATTACAAATTACGAATGCAAATTGAAGAGCGTCGTAAAGCGGAGTCGCGTTTGTATTTTGAGGCACATCATGACGCATTAACGCGATTGCCAAATCGAGCGTTATTTACTGACCGATTAACCCATGCCTTACGTCATATTAAGCGCCATGTAGAGCATAGTTTTGCGGTACTCTTTATTGATCTTGACCGCTTTAAGCTGATTAACGATACACTCGGTCATCATATTGGCGATAAGTTTCTCATTGAAATTGCAGAGCGCCTATCAAGTTGCGTGCGTGATAATGACGTACTAGCTCGTTTAGGCGGTGATGAATTTGTGATCTTACTGGATTCGCTGACCAATCACGATGATGTTGAAGACGTTGCCGAACGAATCATTGAGGCAGTGAGTCAACCCTTTGATCTTGATGGGCACTGTTTATACTCGAATGCGAGTATCGGTATTGCACAGTGCACGCCAGCCTACAAAGATGCATCAGAAATCCTGCGCGATGCAGACGCAGCCATGTATCAAGCGAAGAATTTAGGTCGTGGGCGCTATGTGTTTTTTGACGATAGCATGCGTGAGCAGCTGCTTAAAAGCATGACGCTTGAACAAGAGTTAAGAGCTGCGATTAAACAGCAACAGTTTGAGTTGCACTACCAGCAAATCTCCAATTTAGAGCGCACCAATACCATTGGTTTTGAAGCCTTACTGCGTTGGCAACACCCTAAGAAAGGTTTGTTAACGCCGAGCGAATTCTTGTTTATGGCGGAAGAAACGGGTTTGATTGTTGAGATTGAACGCTGGTTAATTGGTGAAGTTGTCGAGCAGTTGTCCTTATGGCAATCATCACCTGATACCTCTGCTGAATACCAAAATGCGTTAATCGCCATTAACTTATCAAGCCGATATCTGACACAGCATAACCAGCTAAACGAACTTATCGCAGTGATCAGAGATCAGAGCATTGAGCCACATCGTTTGATTTTAGAGTTTGATGAATCAGCAATCTTGCCACAGCCTGATTTAGCACTCGCTAGCTTGCGCAAACTCAAGAAGTTAGGCGTTAAATTGGCGCTTGATGATTACGGTGCCTCGCAATCGTCATTTAACTTTATACATCAGTATCCATTTGAATTTATTAAGCTTGATCGCAGCTTTATTCGCAGCTTGAACAACAATGACAAGCACTTATCTTTAGTTACCGCATTGCATCAACTTGGCAATAAATTTGGTTACCGATTAGTTGCCGAAGGCATAGAAAATCAAGAGACGCTAGCTAAGTTGCAAGCGGCTGGGTGTGATTTTGGGCAAGGGTATTTTATCGCCAAGCCAAGTAAACTTGCGCAAGCGATTCTTCCGTTGGAAGATAAAACATACGCCTAGTCGAGATATAAACTTAATCGAGTTTCCAACCAAGTCGTGTTTAAATCCCGCTGTGATATGCATAGCGCGATATCGCTACTCTTCGTTGTTTACCATCGTTGCTTACCATTGCTATTGGTTTTTGTAGAAGTAACCTTCTACTCGCAGTGCAATGCCAGGTGTCGTTTTGTAATTTTCGTCTTCAGGCCACTCTAAAAAAGGCTCAACTTCAAAAAATAACCAACGTTTATAGGCGTTAAAACGGTAACGATAGCTCAGCGTGTAGTTGTCGATGATAAAACCATTTCCACCATTTCGTTCCCCTTCAATCACTAGTCCCAGTGCTCCTGCGCGTTTTAAAGAGTATTGATGCAGGTGATAAAAGCCGTGTTTCCAGCGAATACCACTGAACGATTCAGAACCTCGAATGGAATAATCAAAACGGAACTGATTGCGCAGGCTTAATTGATAGTCATACTCAAGAAGCAGTCTTGCCCCTAGTCCGTCATCCACAAAATAAAATAAGGCGGGCTCCACGCGCAGGCCATGGGTTTTATTCCATGAATAGCGGCTTTTATGGCGTGCTCGCACAAAAATATCGCCAGATGAAACGCCCAAGCGAGTATCGGTAATATGGTCGCTATCGCTATGATGGACAAAGCGTACAGCAGCCGCGAAAGAATCGTCTTCCACTTGTTCACGAGTGTTGACCACTTCAAGCGGTAGCTGGCTCAAACTATCTTCTTCATCGTCAGAAAAGATTAAATCTAAGCGGTCTTTAAAATGCGGTAGCTTAAGGCGAACGCGAAACTTGTTATCGAAGCCTGATAAGTCTCTGGCTTTAGGTTCCCAGCCAAGTCTAATTCTGGCTTTTACATTTGGCCGCTCTCGGTCATCGTCATCATTGTCGGTAAAAAAGCCATCGAACCAGAAGGCGGAACGAAAGACAGTGTCGCTTACTTTGCTGTGCAGGCTTTCCATCCAATCGATTTCAGCTTGGCTTTGGCTACCAACAATGGTGAATTGTTCGTCGGGCTTTATTGGGTTTTGTGGTTTTTCAATTGTTTGAGGTGGCGTGTTATCTGGCTCAGCTGCTGTTTGTTGGGCATGAACAATAGGCGCAACAAAAACACCGCTCATTAGCAGCCAAGCAAGTTTTCTGAGGTAACAAACCGTTCTTGTCATTTACTTCATCCGATGAACAATCAACTACAGCCACTATCATAGTCGCTATCATTAAATTAGCGCTTATTTTGCTACTTTAAAATACCTTTTATATCAATTTAGTATAGGTTTAATACCATTTCGCATAAATAAATGATCGCTCAGCTTGTGATAAAACGCTTTAGTGCAAGGCGCTTGTTTGCACGTAATGGTTACTCCCTTTCAAAGACAAGCAACGAAGCGATAAAGCGTTTTAGCCAAGCCTTTCAGGAACTTTTCAGCGTCCCAGTTACTGCGCAAAACTTTATTGATGTACGACTGCATGGATGCAGGAGGTAGAGTGACTCAGGAGACAAAACCGAGAGCGACTATATCTGCAAAAGTTTTACTTGTACTTGAACCGCTGAAACCGTTCTGAGCTGACCATATTATTATGCGAATTGGTATAAGTGAGTTGTCGGCACAGTTGTGATCTGTATCAGTTAAATCACTAAGTGAAACTCGCACTTTGGGTTAGCTTGGGTATAATAGAGCCACAGCGTACATAGTAAGCCTGTTTCAGGTGCCCGTGCGCATCACCAAGATGCATCAATAGGAGCGATTTATGGGTGGTATTAGTATTTGGCAGTTGCTGATTGTCGCAGTGATTGTCATTTTATTGTTCGGTACTAAAAAGTTACGTACATTAGGTACAGATTTAGGCTCGGCAGTAAAAGGTTTCAAGAAAGCGGTATCTGAGGAAAACAACGAAGCAACAGCAAAGACTGATTCGTTGGAAGACAATTCCGCACCAGCTAATGTTGAAAAAACGGGTGCAGACAAAGAAAAAGATCGCGCCTAGTTTATGTTCGACATTGGTTTTTGGGAGTTAATGCTGATCGCCGTGATTGGCTTGCTTGTGCTGGGTCCAGAACGGTTGCCTGTGGCGATTCGTACCGTACGTGATTGGATCAATGGTGTTCGACAATTCTCGCAATCAGTAAAAACTGAATTGAAAGAAGAGTTGCGCATCAATGAGTTGCATGAAAACCTTAAAAAAGCCGAGCAAAGTGATTTTAAAAATATGTCGCCGCAAGTCGCAGAGTCATTAAAATCGCTGCAAGAAGCTGCTGAAATGGTGAATAGACCATTTCAGCAAACAGAAGCTACGCAGCCTCCCCCTGATTCACAACAAAATACCAACCAAGAAGCACTAACCAATGCTTCTTCGACCACTCAAGAGACGTCCACGCCGAATGACAAACAGTCAGGCTAATTACACTTTATTTGACCACTTGATTGAATTACGCACACGTTTGTTACGTGCCGTTGTTAGTGTCTTGTTGGTTTTCTGTTGTCTAGCGTATTTTGCGCAGGACATATATCAGTATTTAGCTGAGCCCTTACTAGCAACTATGCCTGAGGGCACGCAAATGATCGCTACCGATGTAGCATCCCCGTTTTTTGCGCCATTTAAACTCACCATAGTGCTTTCAATTTTTATCGCTATGCCATTGATTTTATATCAAGTATGGGCATTTATAGCGCCAGGTTTATATCAAAATGAAAAGCGACTTGTCGCGCCTTTAATGGTTGGTAGTACCTTGTTGTTTTACGGCGGAATTAGCTTTGCTTATTTTGTGGTTTTTCCACTCGCTTTTGCTTTTTTTACTTCGGTCGCCCCCGAAGGTGTGACCATAGCAACCGATATCAGTAGCTATTTAGACTTTGTGTTGAAGTTGTTTTTTGCCTTTGGCGCAGCATTTGAGATCCCAATTGCGATCATGTTGCTGTGCTGGACTGGCTTTACTAGCCCAGAAAGCTTGCGTAAAAAACGCCCTTACATCGTTGTTGCCGCTTTTGTTGTTGGTATGTTGCTAACACCACCAGACATTATTTCACAAACCTTGCTTGCGATTCCCATGCTCTTACTATTTGAGCTTGGCTTATTCTTAGCGGGCTTTTATCAGAAAAAGGAAGCCGTTGAGGCATCAGAGGAGCAGTAGTGAAAAAAATCACGCTAATGTTATCACTTGTATTTATCAGCTTAACAGCTAGCGCTAACCCGTCGCATAGCCTGAAAGCACAGTTGCTAACTTGTCAAAGCGAAACGGACAGCTTGAAACGTCTTGTGTGTTACGATGGCGTTGCTAAGTCTTTATCATCAGAGTTGCCGACAAAGCAGCCAGAAGTTAATACTGATAAAGTGCCGGCAGCGACCAGCGAAAGCGTTTTAGCAGCACCGGCTAGGAAGTCGCCTAAAATTGTGCAGGTTGATGCAGAAGATATCTTTGGGCAGGAAGCAAAGTTTAAATCAAGCCAAGTTGACGAGGTGCGCTTTGTTATAAAGTCTGTGACCTTGTCTAAGCGAAAGAAATGGCGCTTTGTGTTTGAGAATGGACAAAAGTGGGAGCAAAAAGATACCGATCGTTTTGCCAAGTTTGTTGCTGGTCAAGAAGTTATTATCAAACGTGGCGTGATGAACGCGTTTTATTTGAAAAAACCAGATGCCAATCGCACAATTCGAGTTAAACGCATTAACTAGCGCGTAACTAGCATGATTGATATTGGGGTTAACCTCACGAGTACTCGTTTTGATAAAGATCGTGAAGAGGTTGTTGCCGCGGCACTAAGCAGCGGGCTTAGCCATTTGATGATCACGGGTACTACGGTTGCTGAAAGTGAACAGGCATTGGCGCTTGCCAATGCGAACAATAAGTTCCTTTCTGCCACTGCTGGCGTTCACCCTCATTATGCAGATCATGTTGCTCCAGATTATCTCGATGTTTTAGCCGAATTGGCGCAGTCCCCACAAATTAAAGCGATTGGTGAATGTGGGCTCGATTTTAATCGAAACTTCTCTGCACCAGCCCAGCAAACCAAAGTTTTTCGCGAACAAGTGCAATTAGCTAGCCGTCTATCGTTGCCTTTGTTCTTGCATCAACGAGATGCATTTGAAGACTGGCTCGCTATTTTAAAACCTTATATCGAGCAAGTACCCGCCATGGTTGCTCATTGCTTTACCGGTAATGAACAAGAATTAATTCAGTGTGTGAAAAGTGGTATTTACATTGGCATTACCGGTTGGGTTTGCGATGAACGCCGTGGCGCTGAACTACAGGCTGCAGTTCGAGCACTGCCGCTCGAGTACTTGATGATTGAAACCGATGCGCCCTACCTGACCCCGCGTACGATCAGGCCGCGTCCTAAATCTAGCCGCAATGAACCTAAATACCTGCGCTATGTCGCCGAGCAAATTGCCGAATTAAAACAAGTTGATGTTGATGAGGTCATCGCGATAAGTACCGCTAACGCTAAAAAGGTTTTTTCGTTGTGATTAAGGCTGTGGTTGTGACTTCGGTTGTTCGGTTTTTAGCCTTGTTGTGTTTGTGCTATTCGCTTGTCGCTACTGCTAGTCATGACGTAGTGCATTTGACCAAAGCACCTCAAGGAAATGCCCTTGGTACCCAGGGAAATAGCACCGTTGAAATTAGCGCCTTATATAAGGCTTCACAGGATGACATCCAAACTCACCCCAAAACTATAGAACAAATTGCTAGCGCTGATACGGCTTGGCAGAAGCTAGAATCACAGCATTTACCGATTGCCGAAGGAGGTAATTGGTACAAGGTAGTTATTTATAACCCTAGTCAGGCGTTTGCGACGAGTTTTGTTACCCTAGGTAACGATATTGTTTTTAGCTCGTTTAATGTGTTTAGTGAAGCTCACGGTCAACAAATACACCAAGAATCAACGACGCTGTTAGCGACTAATCATTGGTTAACGGAATTAACGTTAGCGCCCAACGAATATCGCACGTTATATATTCAATTACGCTCTAGCAGTGAGTTATATCGCCCAATCAGTGTTGAAAGTGGTCAGCAATTTACCGCTAAACAAGGGAGTTTACAGTATCGCAATGCTTTTGCGGTTGGTGCGGTTGTGGCGATTGCCATTATGTCGTTATTGCTGGGGATCACGGTTAGAGACAAAGCACTCGCTTGGCTATCAGTTTATTTTTTCTTACGTGCAGGCTTACTCTCTGTATTGGTGGGCGGCCACCTCTATTACCTCTTCCCGAATCATGACGAACTTAGAGGTATCGAGTTATTAGCCTTGGTTGGTCTAAGTACCTTGGCATTTATCTGGTTTACTGTTTACCTCTTCCAATTGACCAAACTCATGCCAATTGTGGTCAAGTTTGCCAAATTTGCTTCCCTGCTATTGATTGCTATTTCACTAGTGAGCTTTTACTTACCACTTTCAGCTATCGTGCTGTCAACCAACATAGTTTTCATTGCGATGTTGGTCGCTCTGTTTACGCTTGGGTTGTACTTGCATCAGCGCAAGCAAAGATTGGCCTTGCTCTTCAGCGTAATAATGGCAGTGCAATTTTTGTTTGGATTAATTATATCGCTCGGCCTGTTTTTTGACATTTCACCATTTAGTGCGCGAGAGTCACTTTTGGTTGTTTCATTCTTGTTTAACGTAATACTTGTCGTGTTTTTAATCTGTCGTATGTACTACTACCAAATGCAAGACAAGCAGTTAGCGCAAAAGCAAGCGTTAGCGAATGCAATGACTTCTAAGCAAGCTCATGAAAAACTGATAGCGCTGCAAGAAGAAAACCAAGAAGAATTGGAACAAAGAGTCCAAGAGCGCACGCTAGAATTAAACATTGCGCTGACTGAACTGGAAGAAGCGAATCGCGAGTTAGAGCAAAAGAACACCATCGATGAATTGACGGGTTTGTATAATCGCCGCTTTTACGATCAGCGTATGTTGGCGGAATATCGCCGCAGTAAACGAAACCTAACGCCGCTAAGCCTTGTAGTTATTGACCTTGATTACTTTAAACGAGTGAATGATAAATACGGTCACCTTGCGGGAGATCAGTGTTTAAGCTGGTTAGCTCAACATATTAAGCAAAGCTTGAAACGCAGTACCGATATTGGTTGCCGGTACGGCGGTGAGGAGTTTTGCTTAATTTTACCCGATACCGATCAAGCGGGCGCGATTAACCTTGCTGAAGAGTTAAGAAAAGCAGTGCAGTCGTTTGATTTTGTTTATCACGAACAACACATTGCATTGACCGTAAGTTGTGGCATTGCCACTTATACGCAGCAAGAGCATATCGAACCTGCACACATCTTCTGTGCGGCTGATAAGGCCTTGTATCAAGCGAAGCATAATGGTCGTAACCAAATTAAAACCCAAGAAATTTCCCCAGACTTATTGATTCAGGAGCACTCTCATGACTAATGCCTTTGGCCAGTACCCTGCTCGACGTATGCGCCGTATGCGTAAAGATGATTTCTCTCGCCGCTTGATGGCAGAGCATCAATTAACGGTGAATGACTTAATTTACCCAGTTTTTGTTTTAGAAGGCGAGAATCAGCGTGAAGTCATAGAATCTATGCCAGGCGTAGAACGCAAGAGCATTGATTTGCTGCTTGAAGAAGCGAAAGAGCTCGTTGAGCTGGGCGTACCTGCTGTCGCTTTATTTCCAGTGACACCGCAAGCACAAAAGTCGTTAATGGCTGAAGAAGCCTACAACCCTGATGGCTTGGCACAACGCGCCGTACGCGCATTAAAATCAGCTTTTCCAGAGCTAGGTGTTATTACCGATGTTGCATTAGATCCATTCACTACCCATGGCCAAGATGGCATTATTGATGAAGAAGGCTATGTGATTAACGAAGTCACGAAAGATATTTTAGTGAAACAAGCACTGTCTCATGCAGAAGCCGGTGCTGATGTTGTCGCGCCGTCTGATATGATGGACGGTCGAGTAGGCGCAATTCGCGAAGCCCTTGAAACGGCAGGACACTTCAATACTCGCATACTTGCATACTCAGCTAAATACGCTTCTAACTACTATGGTCCATTCCGTGACGCGGTTGGCTCTAGCGGTAACCTCAAAGGTGGTAACAAGTATACGTATCAAATGGATCCGGCGAATAGTAATGAAGCAATGCATGAAATTGCGCAAGACATTGCTGAAGGTGCAGATATGGTGATGGTAAAGCCAGGTATGCCTTATCTTGATATTGTTCGTCGTGTTAAAGACGAATTTGCAGTGCCTACTTATGCTTATCAAGTGAGTGGTGAGTACGCCATGCATATGGCTGCAATTCAAAACGGCTGGTTAGCGGAAAAACCGTGTGTAATGGAAGGTTTACTGGCATTTAAACGTGCTGGCGCTGACGGTATTTTAACCTATTTTGCCAAGCAAGTTGCTCGTTGGTTAAAAGAAGAAAACTAGCTTTTATGCTCACCTTTTAACGCCAACCCAACAATGAGATACCCGATCACCTGATATGGCATTGGGTATCTATTGTGAATCTTTTTAATTAGGCATATCAGCGGCTTGTGCTGTGCTAACAAGCGATGGTCAGATCTAGACCTAGTGCACGAAGTTGCTGACGTTCATGAAGCAATTCATCATTAATTAACGGATGTGCTTCTAACCACTGGCTTGGCAAACATAAATTTATCATTTGCTCGTTAACACTGGTGTTGTATTGCGGCAAAACGTCGTCTTTGCGGCGGCGACACAAAATAATCGCTAGCCGCAATACCGCTAAAAGCCGAGTGGCGGTTAACGTATCTGTAATTGCCAATTCTGCCATTGCATTGGCTGGTATATCACCTTTAGAGAGCCTCACTAAATTTACCAAAAGCTGACGCTCCGTTTGATCAAAGCCCGGTAAATCGGCGTGTTGCAAAATATAGGCACCATGGCGCTGGTGATTTTTGTAAGACAGTAATAAGCCGACTTCATGTAATTGGCAAGCGCAGCTTAAAAGCTGTTTTAGGTTGTTGTCGTGCAATTGCCAGTTGTCAGCATAGCCATTGAACAAGTGCATCGCTTGGTGACTGACGCGTTCTGCGTGAGCGACATCGATATGAAAACGCTCTACTAAAGAGTCAACCGTGCGCGTTCTGATATGCAATGAGCGCATATCTGGCAACATCTCGTAGAGTAAACCTTCGCGCAAAGCGCCGCTAGAAAGCTGCAAGGCGTTAATTTCGAAGGTTTCAAATAATGCAATCAGAATCGCTAAACCACTGGCCAGTACCGGTGAGCGTTCACTGGTTAATCCGCCGATATTGATTTGCTCAATTTGCCCTGCGCTAATCAGTTGCGCTTTGACTTCCTGCATAAAGGCTAAGGTGACAATGGCAGAGCGGTTTTGGTGCATCAATATTTCTGCTAACGCTTGCATCGTGCCAGAGCCACCAAGCACATGTTGCCAATTAAAATCGCTGTATTGCGCAATGTATGGCAGCAGGTGTGATTTCGCTTCGGCAATCGCCTTACTAAATGCTGCTTCATCAATGTTACCAGCACAGAAAAACTGCTGATTAAAGGTAACACAACCCATGTTTAAACTGATGGCGTGGTGAATATCGAAATCTTCGCCAGCGATAATCTCAGTGCTGGCTCCGCCAATATCTAAGACTAACTTTCGTGAGCTGCATTCACTCGTATGTGCCACACCAAGATAGATACGCTCTGCCTCTTCAATACCCGAAAGTAAGCGCACTGGCTGTTTTAATACGGTTTGTGCACGAGAGAGAAAGTGATCGGCATTGTTGGCAATGCGCAAGGTTGCAGTCGCAACAATACGGATGTTTTCTGGCGCGATATCTTGTAAACGCTCTGCAAAAAAGCTCAAACACTCAAGGCCGCGACCAATGGCTTCTTCTGATAAGTTCAGTTGCTCGTCTAAGCCTGAGGCAAGGCGTACCTTGCGCTTTACCTTGTCAACCGTTTGTACGCCATCAGCGACTAAACGGGTGATCAACATATGAAAGCTATTCGAGCCCAAGTCGATCACCGCATAAAGTGGGCTAGGTGCGGCGTACTGCTGACTTTTCATTGCTTATCTGCGTCCGTTTCGCGCTCTGTTTTGACCACCGTTGTGTGGCTTATGGCGACGGTGACGAGGCTTAGGCTTAGGTAGATCTGTTAGCAGCGCATCAGGATCGTACTTACTGACCGGCAGTGTATGACCAATATAGTTTTCGATGGCTGGCAGGTTGAAAACGTAATCTTCACAAGCAAAGCTTATAGCATGACCTGTCTCGCCCGCGCGCCCAGTACGACCAATGCGATGGACATAATCTTCAAAGTCGTCCGGCAAGTCGTAGTTAAATACATGCGTAACGGCCGGAATGTGCAAGCCACGAGCGGCGACATCGGTTGCCACTAAAATATCTAGGTGCCCTTTTGTGAACTGCTCTAGAATTTTCAGGCGTTTTTTCTGCATTACATCGCCAGTTAGCAGGCCAACGCGCACTTTGTCAGCATCAAGGTGGGCATAAATGCTGTCACACATGTGTTTGGTATTGGCGAAAATAATGGCTTTTTCTGGCCACTCTTCTTCAACAAGGGTTTGTAATAACGCCATTTTGTCATCGTTTGATGGATAGAAGAGCTCTTCGGTAATACGCGTATTTGTTTTTTGCTCAGGCGCAACTTCGACACTGACCGGATCGTTCATATGCTCAAACGCAAGCTCTTTCACGCGAAACGATAAAGTCGCCGAAAATAGCATATTCAAGCGCTTGGCGGCCGCTGGCATTTTGCGGAACATATAGCGAATGTCTTTAATAAACCCTAAATCGAACATGCGATCGGCTTCATCAAGGACAACAACTTCGATGTTGCTCAGCTGATATACGCCTTGTTTGAAGTAGTCAATTAATCGGCCACAAGTACCAATTAAAATATCTACCCCTTGCTCCAACTCTTGGCGTTGAGATTCATAACCTTCGCCCCCATATACCACACCAAGGCGTAATCCCGTGCTTTTGGCCATAGCTTTTGCATCGTTGTGAATTTGAATCGCTAATTCACGCGTTGGTGCCATGATTAAGGCGCGCGGCTGATTATGATCAACGTTGCCTTGTTGCAATAAGTGGTGAAAGGTTGCAGATAAAAATGCGATGGTTTTACCTTCGCCGGTTTGTGCTTGACCAGCGATATCTTTGCCTGCTAGCAAAACAGGTAACGATTTTGCTTGAATATTGGTGCAGTGCTCGAAGCCCATAGCTTCAAGGCCTGTAACAACTTGCGTAGCAAGCCCAAGGTCGGCAAACTTGGTTTCAGTTAAGTGTGTTTTTTTCATGCAGCAAGCTTAACAGGTTATCAGGCGTTAAAAAATGATTGATAACAGGAAAACGCGAAAAACAGGCCAACTTGGCGGCGCAAGTGAAACAAACGACCTAAATTGCACTTGGTATAATAAAAAACTCTATTGAATTATTCGCATAACTATATCAGCAAGGTATACTCTTGCTCGTATAACTTGCAAGGTATCTAGTAACGGAGAAAGAAATGAGCGATAAAATACTTCAGCTAACAGACGACAGCTTTGACGCTGATGTAATCAACGCATCAGGTTTAGTATTGGTTGATTTTTGGGCTGAATGGTGTGGTCCTTGTAAAATGATTGCCCCACTACTTGACGATATTGCGCAAGAGTATGACGGCCAGCTTACTGTTGGTAAATTAAACATTGACCAAAATGCCGGTACTCCACCTAAGTACGGTATTCGCGGTATCCCAACATTATTGTTATTTAAAGACGGTAACGTCGCTGACACTAAAGTAGGTGCATTATCAAAAACTCAGTTAAAAGAGTTTATTGACGCAAACCTATAAGTGATCAACGAAAAGCTCAGCCATTGCTGAGCTTTTTCTTTTGCGCTTGAAAAGCATTTGAATAATTAGAATAAACAAGGCGCTTACTTTACCTAGCAAGTTTTTAATGCTAACTTTAGCCCTGTAGTAACACATACCTAAACCCTATTCTTACGTCCAAGCACTGCCAGCAGGCAACACATAACAACATTTTATTGTTTAAGAACATCTACTATGAATCTTACTGAACTCAAACAGAAGTCTATCAGCGAATTGGTTGCTTTAGCCGAGTCGATGAAGCTTGATAATCTAGCTCGTAACCGTAAACAAGACATTATTTTCGCAATTCTAAAAGCGCATGCTAAAAGCGGTGAAGACATTTTCGGTAGCGGTGTGTTGGAAATTTTACAAGACGGTTTTGGCTTCTTGCGTTCAGCTGACTCTTCGTACCTTGCTGGCCCAGACGATATTTATGTATCACCAAGTCAAATTCGCCGTTTCAGCTTACGCACTGGTGATACGATTCAAGGTAAGATTCGTCCGCCAAAAGATGGCGAACGTTACTTTGCGCTGTTAAAAGTTAATGAAGTTAACTTTGATAAGCCAGAGAACTCACGTAACAAGATTTTATTTGAAAACTTAACGCCTGTTCACTGTGACTCACGTATGGTGATGGAACGCGGCAATGGTTCTACAGAAGATATTACTGCCCGTGTATTAGACCTAGCTTCACCAATTGGTAAAGGCCAACGTGGTTTGATTGTGGCACCACCAAAAGCGGGTAAAACGCTATTACTTCAGAACATTGCACAAAGCATTGCTCATAACCACCCTGAGTGTGAATTAATGGTATTGCTTATCGACGAGCGCCCAGAAGAAGTTACCGAAATGCAGCGCCTAGTAAAAGGTGAAGTGGTTGCCTCTACGTTCGACGAACCAGCTAGTCGTCACGTACAAGTGGCTGAAATGGTCATTGAAAAAGCGAAGCGCTTAACTGAGCACAAAAAAGATGTGGTTATCTTGCTCGACTCAATTACTCGTTTGGCACGTGCGTACAACACCGTAATTCCATCATCAGGTAAAATCCTAACGGGTGGTGTTGATGCCAATGCGTTGCACCGTCCTAAGCGTTTCTTTGGTGCTGCGCGTAACATCGAAGAAGGTGGCAGCTTAACCATTATTGCCACCGCGCTAGTGGATACTGGCTCGAAAATGGATGAAGTTATTTACGAAGAATTCAAAGGTACAGGTAATATGGAACTGCACCTATCTCGTAAAGTAGCTGAAAAACGTGTATTCCCAGCAATTCATTTCAATCGCAGTGGTACGCGCCGCGAAGAATTGCTTACTAAGCAAGATGAACTGCAAAAAATGTGGATTTTGCGCAAGATTGTCCACGAAATGGGCGAAATCGATGCCATGGAATTCCTTATCGATAAGTTGGCAATGACCAAAACCAACGATGAATTCTTCGACTCAATGAAACGTAAGTAGTACGATTCTTTGATTGAAAAACACCGGCTAAGCTGGTGTTTTTTGTTTTCAGGCTCGATAAAGCGCATAACGAAAGCACCAGTTGCTGACAACACAATCAATACTATTTAATGAAACACCGATCACAGTTGACACTGAAACTATTTACTCTACTGGCGAGCATGCTGCTAGCCTTTAAGGCGATAAGTGCTGAGCCAAAACTCGCTAAAATAGATGTGTTGGTTGAAGATGCCTACCCGTTGCAGTACATGCATCGCGGTAATTACCAAGGGCTAATGGCTGAGCAAGTTAAAAGTGTGCTACAAAAAGCCAACCTCGGTGAGTATCAGTTCAAGCTAATTCCTTGGCCAAGAGCGGTAGAGCAAGCTAAAACGGCTCCCAACACTCTGATTGTTGGCTTAGCGCGCACGCCCTCACGCGAGCAAGATTATCAGTGGGTAACGCCGGTAGTTAGCCTCGATTATAATTTTTACAGCACAGCGCAAGTGATGCAGAGTAAAGAGATAACCGAGCACAGCATTAAATCGATGCGAGTCGGTACTGTAATCAACTCTATGCTTGACCAACACTTAAGAGCGTCAGGCTTTACCCAAATACATGCTGTTCCATTTGCAGAGCAAAACTTTGATAAGTTAATGAATAACCGTATTGACGTTATTCCAGCGAGTTCAAGTCATTTTATGGAGTCTTGTGTGTTAACTCGGCATGACTGTCATCGTTTTGTGAAAGTGCTACCTGTTGATATTGAAACTAAGACACTGTGGCTTGCCGCCAGTCAAACAACACACAAAGAGTTGATTAAACGTCTGCGTGAAGCGGCGCAAGTTAAGCCGCCTTTACTTCCATAATTCCTCATTTCGATTAGTTGTTAAAAGTAGCTAGCTTGCATCAAAGACTAGGCTAATTATCAGGTTTAACTCTTTCGTAATATCCATCAAATACTAGCTCCCATGTTTTCCCGTTATCTTGGCTGGTATACCAACGCTGAACTACAACCTCTTCACTGAACCGCTGCCACGTAATTTTGTTCATCACTGGCGGGTTGTGTGGAACTATCAGCTCACCTGTTAAGGTCATTACATTACCTTTAAACTCACCATCGAGTTGCAGCAATAGGCCAGTATTATCAATCCAGGTTTGATGCCAACGTTTGGACAATTGATCATAAATATTGAGGCTCTTTCCTTCAAAGCCGGATGGTGTTTGGTATTCTTCTAAGATGCCGCAACCATTGTTAATCAAGGAAACTTTACTGTTACTGACCTCATCATTGGCACTGTTCGTTACTTGCCAGTGACCAATCCAGAAATCGAACTGTCGATGGCTTTTGTCGTCACAAGCGCTTGAAGCAAAAGCAGTTAATGCGATAAGCAAAATAATAACTTTACTGGTCATAATTGGTCTCAAGTTCGTAGTAGTCCAGTCTAACCTTAGCAGTATTACGTAAATTCACGTTAGGACATAGCGAGCGCTAGCGTCGCAAGTTATAATAGCAGCACTATTTTTGAGCAAAATATAATATGAAATACAGCGATTTACGCGACTTTATCAAGCAACTGGAAAAAATCGGTCAGCTAAAACGAATTAAGCAGCCTATTTCTACCGAGTTGGTAATGACAGAAATAAGTGACCGCACGCTTCGTGCCAAAGGTCCTGCTTTGTTGTTTGAAAACCCTATTGGCTTTGATATGCCAGTATTAACTAACCTTTTTGGTACTTCTGAGCGTGTTGCCTTGGCAATGGGGCAAGAAAATGTTGCCGCGTTGCGCGAAGTTGGTCAGCTACTGGCAACATTAAAAGAGCCTGAGCCACCAAAAGGCTTTAAAGACGCATTAGATAAGTTACCGCTGTACAAACAAGTACTGAACATGCCAACCAAAGTGGTGAAAAAAGCAGAGTGTCAGCAAATTGTGATGTCAGGTGACGAGGTCGATTTAACCAAGTTACCGATTCAACATTGTTGGCCTGGTGATGTTGCCCCGCTCATTACTTGGGGACTAACAATCACTCGAGGTCCACATAAAGAGCGCCAAAATTTAGGAATTTATCGCCAGCAGCTACTAGGTAAAAACAAGTTAATTATGCGCTGGTTATCACACCGCGGTGGGGCGATTGATTTTCAAGAATTTAAGAAGGTAAACCCAGGTGAGAACTACCCAGTATCGGTTGCCTTAGGTGCCGACCCCGCCACGATTCTTGGGGCTGTTACCCCAGTGCCTGATACCTTGTCTGAATATGCTTTTGCTGGCTTATTACGCGGCAGTAAAACGCAGGTGGTAAAAAGCATTAGTAATGACCTGCAAGTGCCAGCAACAGCAGAAATTGTGCTGGAAGGCTACATTGCGCCGAATGAAACAGCGCCAGAGGGCCCTTACGGTGATCATACTGGCTATTACAATGAAGTAGATGAATTCCCTGTATTTACCGTTACTCATGTAACGATGCGGGAAAATCCGATATATCACAGCACTTACACTGGCCGTCCGCCAGATGAGCCAGCCATTTTAGGTGTTGCATTAAACGAAGTGTTTGTGCCGATATTACGTAAGCAATTTCCTGAAATTGTTGATTTTTATTTACCACCTGAAGGTTGTTCTTATCGCTTGGCCGTGGTCACCATGAAGAAGCAATACCCAGGTCATGCCAAACGCGTCATGATGGGGGTGTGGTCTTTCTTGCGCCAATTTATGTACACCAAATTTGTCATCGTCTGCGATGATGATGTGAATGCGCGTGACTGGGAAGATGTGATTTGGGCAATTACTACGCGAATGGATCCCAGTCGTGATACCCTGTTAGTTGATAACACGCCAATCGACTATTTAGACTTTGCTTCGCCAGTGTCTGGCTTAGGTTCAAAAATGGGGATGGATGCCACCAACAAATGGCCAGGAGAGACTGACCGAGAATGGGGCGAGCCAATCGTCATGGATGAGGCAGTGAAGCAGCAGGTAGATGAAATATGGCAAGAATTGGCGATAGTCCCGAAAGCCTCCAAATAAAAGACATAAGAGAATTATTGTAGATGAATACCATTGAATGCCGGGTTGAACAGATCACCAACTTAACCCCGTATGTATACAAAGTGTTGCTCGCACCCAATGAAGCGGTGACGTTCAAGCCTGGCCAATATCTTAATTTAGTGATGGCAGAAGATGACAAGCGTGCATTTTCGATTGCCAGTGCACCTCACCAATCGCTAATTGAGTTACAAATCGGTGCTTTTGGTGAAGACAGCTATGCAATGCAAGCAATTGAAAAACTAAAGAACAGTGATTCAGTGACGATCGAAGCGCCAATGGGTAATGCGCATTTACGTGAAGAAAGCCAGCGTCCATTATTATTAATGGCTGGTGGTACAGGTTTTTCTTACATTAAATCGATGTTCGAGCACTTGGCTAAGCAAGGCACAGAGCGTCCACTATTGGTTTATTGGGGCTTACGCACGCAGGATGCATGTTATGAGCTAGAGCAAACGAAAGCCATGGTTGAATCATTACCTAACGCGCGTTTTATTCCTGTTGTTGAGCAGGCGGATGAGGCATGGCAAGGCCAAACAGGCTTAGTGCATCAAGCGGTTATGAAAGATATTGTTAGCCTTGAACCTTATGACATCTATTTGGCTGGCCGCTTTGATATGGTTGGTATAGTGCGCAATGATTTTGTTGAGCATGGCGCGAATATCGACCATATGTACGCTGATGCCTTTGCGTTTATTTAAGGTTAGGCAAAGTTAGGTAAGGCTAAGCGTTACATATTCCTAGGGAGCGACATCTAAGCTCTCTCCTCAAAAATACGGAGCTAACTTAAAAAGTTAAAGCTCCGCTTCTTCTACCATTTGCTCACTTGCCGTTTGGTCGTCTAGCACGACTCGGTTTCGGCCATTACCTTTTGCTTGATATAAACAAGCGTCAGCTACTTTTATCCAACATACGATATTGTCGGCAAAACTCGCTTTAGCGATCACTGCGCCAAAGCTTGCGCTGGTCGTAATGGCTTGACCTGAAGAGTCACTCAGTTGCAGTGCTGCTATCGCTGATCGCAAAGACTCAAGCTTCTGTGAGAGTGCCTCTGGTGAAATATAAGGAGCAACTATCACGAACTCTTCACCGCCAAAGCGAGCGACCAGATCGGTTTCGCGGCTAAACGTCCGGCTAATCACTTCAGCGACAGCAACCAGCACCTTATCACCTGTAATGTGACCATAGGTGTCGTTTAAGCGTTTGAAATGATCTAAATCCAGCATGACAACAGACAGGTTATCGCCACTGCGCTGAGCAGCTTTTTGAATTTGCTCAAAGCGGCTGTCTAGATAATGGCGGTTATACACTTTTGTTAAGCTGTCTATATTGGCTCTTGCTTTGAGTTTTTGGTTCGCTTCGTTAAGTTCTTTGGTTCGCTCTTGAACCTTAGACTCTAACTGCTGCTGATACTCTTTTACCGAACGTTTGTCCGATTTAAGCTCATTGTAGAGCTGATCAATTTCAGTCGCTGCTACTTGGTAAAGCGGCGCAAATTCGGTAATGGTTTTATTGTCGTATTTATTGACTTGCTTGATGATAAATCGCAGTGGGCGTGTGATGCGATTACCGATGCGATGCGCAAGAACCGTCGTTAACAGCAAGGTGAATATTAAAGCGAAGAAGATCACTAGGTATTCGCGCTCAATTTCTTTAACAGTAACGTCGTAGTCAATCAGCGTATAAATTTTCCAATTCATGGTTGCTGTGGTCATGGCGTAAGCAAACTGCTTATCCGGCAAACTTTCAATAATCAGTCGGTCTTGGATGGAGGTGTCGACCACGCGCTCCGTATCAAACAGATAGAGAGGCTCTAAGTTGAATGAGGGGTGGGCATAAATAATATTGTCGTGCTGATCGGTGACCACTACTTTTATTGCTTCTGACCCTAACTTTGCATCCGTAACTTTGCCAATAAAACTAAGGTCAACAGAGCCTTCAACAATACCTTTTGGCTGATTGGGGGCTGCACTATCAAAAATAGGGGTACTGATTGCCACGATAGTGTCATTACCAAAGCCTCGACCTTTAAACACGGGCGAAATATAGAGCGATTGGGTCAACATCGCTTGCTGAAAGTAGTCGCGATCTGCAACATTAAGTTTGGCGTCTACCGACAGCAATTTGCTTGGGCTCGCGTGGATTATATTGGCGTTGTGATCAGTTACTAGCATGGTAAGAAAGCCCGTATAACTCTGATGCACTTGCTCTAGCGATTGCTGCCATTGGTTGGCTGGGATTGCACTCAGCCAGTTAGCGGCTAAGGCTATCGCACTTTGTTGATTTTTCATTGAAATATCAATGATTTCAGCAAATTTTCTCGATCTGTCTTCTAAAGTTGTTTCAACAACTTCTTGTGCTCCAAGGATTAAATCACGACTGATAAAAAGCGTTGTTGCCGACAAACCTAAGGTGGTTACCAGAACAATGGCATAGTTCAGTTGGTGTCTTAGCTTTTTCTTTAGTGGCGGTTGTTGTGACCAGTTGGCGTTTAGCTGGTCGCTCAGCAAAAAGCCAAGTAAGCAGCCTATTGTTGTGTACAGTGCCGCGTTAAACCCTTGCTTTAGTGAAATAAATAACCAGTACACTGTACCTTGTTCTAATTTCAGCCAGACCAGAAAGCCTGTTAACGGCATACCAATGAGGCACCAATAGCCAATATTGGCGAATAAAACGTAGAACCCCTTAGTGCGTAAATACGAGATTGTTAGGGCTTCAAGGCCAAAGGTTAAAAAGGCAAATGGGTGACCCCAAGTAAAATAAAGCGGTGTTGCCGTTAATAAGGCTGTCAGCAGTGCCCATTGCGGCTTGAGACACATGGCAGCCACTATAATCATAGTGTTGCCAAAAATTAACTCTACTTCCGGTAGAAACGGAAATGGGAAACAGTTAATTAATGCTCCTATAAGACCCAGTACCATTGCCACCGCAATCGGGTGAAACTGGTTTGGCTGGGCATTGCCTGATGGAGTCGACGTAGGTACTGCTGTCATATGATTACAAGCTTATCAATAGCTCCGCGGCCTGCTGATATTTACCCTGCTCACTTAAAGCGCGTGCATATCCTTTGGCATCAAGGGAAGTGATTGGCTCGGCGCTTGAAGCGATACTGTGAAATGCCCGCTCTGCCAATGGCCATTGTTTGTCGCTCAGTGCAAAGTGGCCTAAACAACTTAACCAAAAATGATTGTGTTGGTCTTTTTGCAAGTGTTGCTGCGTTGCCTTAATCACCTCGCTTGGCGCGGCAAGCGGGGTGGTTTTTAATTTATTGATAAGGTAAGTGTTTTTACCTTTCTTAATCACTGGCAATAGCAACTGGTTTAATTGTTCGGTTAATTGGTGCTTGGCTAATACTTGGCAGTAAGCAGCAATAATATCGTTATCTTGCTTAAGTTTACGCGCTAGGCGTTGCCAGTATTGATCGAGTGTTTGGGCACTTTTATCATGCACTAGCTGCTCAAACTGTCCCAAATAAGCCGCTTGTTGCCAGCCACTGATTTGCTCATTGCTGATCGCTTTTTGTTTTTTCGCCTTGGCAATAAAATCAATCGCATGCTCGAAACGTTGTTCGGCAATACTCAGGGTTATTTCATGAGCGAGTAGCCGGTGATCATGGCCAATATGCGTGTGATAGTTATCAAGCATCTCACGCGCTTTTTGCCATTGTTTGTTTGCCATCAAAATGTCTATCTGCACCAAAATACTTTCAATGCCATGCTCTTTTACATTCTGCCCTTGATGATCTGCTAATTGCAGGTAGCGTTCGGCATTTACACTATCGTTTTGCTGATGGGCAGCTTTGGCGGCAACTAAGTAGGCTGTCAGTGGTGAGTGGCTTTTATCAGCGCTGCTTGCTAGTAGTTTTTCTGCTTGTTGGTGGTTGCCCAGCAAATACTCGGCAATACCTTTGCGATAGTCACGCTCGCTGCGACGCTTGTTGGCAAAAGCGAATTTGTGCCAAGTGCCTGTACTTAGCTTAACGCCACCTTTTAATACCTTCAGTGTAAACAGCAAGATAATAAATAATACGACTAGGAAAAAGGTGGCAGTAACGACAGTCGACTCTATCGTGAGATCACCCAAGGCAATTAAAATGTAGCCTTTTTCACCAATCAGTAATGGGCTTACCGCAATTGCCGCAAGCACAAATAAGGTCATCAGAATTAGCTTGATCATAAAATAGCTCCAGCTGAGTCTTGCTCATTATCTGCTTTGCGCTTTTCATTTTCATCGTTGTCTGCGGGTGAAGTATCATTTTGCACGTCACCCGGCGCGTCACTTGGTACATTGCTTCGTGCGCTGCTTTGAACCAAGCGGCTGATGGCAGTATAAGATTCAAGCTTTCTCGGTAAGCTCAGGCTAATGACTTGATTATTCATTGCTGTCACAGTGTCGATAAACCCTGTTACCTCAGGTGAATCAGTATCAAAGTACTCACTTAACCATGCATTCACCTTAACTAGCGATTCTTGGTATAGCGCTTTTTTATGCTGGCTAGCGGCCCATTGGGCAAGTTGTAGCTTAAGTATTAAGTTTTGGCGCAAAATGTTTTGTTGCTCAGGACTAAGCAATGCTTCAACGTTGCTTGCACGGCGTTTAACCGTAAAGAAGTAATTCGCTATTTTCTGCCATGTCTTGGCAAGGTTTTCTTTATAGTCGGCAATGTCATCAGACAACTCTAGATCGGGCTCTGCTTCCCTTGGCGTTGGTAAATGTGCCATCGCAATTGGTAAGCGATTAACTTGCTCGGCTAAACCCATCAAGGTGAGAATAACGTCATCAGTTGCTAATTCTGGTAGTAAGTTCAATGCCGCAATATCTTGGCTAATCAGCTTGCGCACAGGCAAGAACTCTGGGTTCTTAGTTGCTTTTAACTTGTCATCCGCTTCGTTAAGTAAGCGAGTTGCCAATTGGGCATCTTGCTCTAACCACAGTGAACGACTAGCTACGCGGATCAGGTATTCTGCCTCTTTTAGCTGCCACGGCGTATTTTTCGTTTGTTGTAAACTTAAAGTCAGCGCTTTTAGCTGCGCGAGCTCTTGCTGTACTGGTGATATTGCTGGTGCAACCGCTTGTTCTGCCAATTGTGGAATTTGTGCGAGTGTGCTTTGTTGTTGGCTTGCTAAGGCTTGTTTTAAGCTTTGTTCAACGCTGGTATTTTGTTGTTGCTGGTTTTGAGTCAGCTCGCTAAGCATTAACTTTTGCTGTTCTTGTAGCCAAAAGTATCCACCACCGATAGTCGCGAATGCGCCAACCGACAATATTAAAGCCAACAAGCCGACTTTCGAAATAGCGTTATCTGCTTGCGGTGCACGAGGCTGTGATTGAGTGGACGTAGGCGCTTTTTTCGGAGCAACTTTTGTTGCACTGGCTGATGACTCAACCTTAGATGACTTTGCGTTGTTATCAGCCGACTCCGGCGTTGTGTTAGTTGTCATTTATAGATTCCAATTGGTTCAGCGTGGTGATGATGGCTTGATCACTTGCGCCGTGAGTACAAATCACGTGCTTAAGCCCATATTCTCTTGCGAGTTGTGCAATACGCGTGCTGGCAACAAACCATAAACAGGTGTTTTGCCAAAAATTATTATTATGCTCAGAATGAGTTCCATTTTGGGTTAATTGCCAAGTGCTTTCAAGTAATGCCTGACTGGTCACAATAATGCCTGTTACCCCTTGGCTGCGCCACTGCTGGGCTTGATGCGGATCAAACTCGTGCCACTGGCGATAGTAACTTTCGAAATAGCGAACATTTGCACCGCGTATAACCAGTTCATTTGCCAGTAGCTCCCGACCGCCATTGCCGCGCACAATAAGAATATTTTTGTTGGTTACTTGGCTTAATTCAGGCAGTGCCAGCATTCCTTCACTGTCATGCTGAGGTGGACAAATAGCTTGCTTGATACCCAGTTGATGCAAAGCGGTAAGGGTTACGCTACCAACGGCGACATTAATGGCTGTGGTGGCAGTTGGCCAAGCACTAAGGGGAAGTATTTTATTCGCCCATTCGACTGCAGCTTTGCTAACAAAAATAATAATGCTGGGCTGGTGCGTATTAAGTACTTGGCTTAGTTGACTTTGATTGCCTGCGGCTGAATATGCAAACATAGGTTGGCAAAGGGTTTGATAGCCAGCTAAGTTAAGTTGGCTAGCTAATTGTTGAGCTTGTGGCTCAGGGCGAGTAATCAGCAATTTTGGCTTGCTTGAACTACTCGCCTGAAGGTGCGATTTATTGACTTTGTTAGTCGCCATAAACTTGCTGAAGAATGCGCTTAGCACCTAAGCCTAATAGCGTATCGGCAAGTTTTTGACCGATTTGCTCAGCATGCTCAACGCTACCAGTAATTTCGCTTTCGATAATTTCGCTACCGTCAACTGAGCCAACTAAACCACGTAAGTACAGTTCGTCGTCTTCAATAGTAGCGTAGCTGCCGATTGGCACTTGGCAACCGCCTTCTAGTGCACGGTTCATAGCGCGCTCGGCCAGTACTCGAACACGAGTTTCTTGGCATTCTAGCGGTGCTAACAATTGCTTGATGGTTTCATCATCGGTACGGCACTCAATACCGACAGCACCTTGACCATTCGCCGGTAACATTTGCTCTGGTTCAATGTAGGCTTTAATGCGCTCTGGCATTTCCAAACGAATAAGGCCTGCCGAGGCAAGGATAATCGCGTCGTACTCGCCGTCATCAAGCTTTTTCAAGCGCGTATTCACGTTGCCGCGTAAATCGCGAATATCTAGATCGGGACGCTGCGATTTTAGCTGGCACTGACGACGCAAACTTGAGGTGCCAACAATGGCACCCTCTGGTAACTCGTCAATGCTGGCGTAAGTGTTTGAAACAAAAGCGTCGCGCGGGTCTTCACGAGGGCAAATAACTTCCAGCCCTAAACCTTCTGGAAAATCGACAGGTACGTCTTTCATCGAATGCACGGCAATATCTGCGCGCCCTTCTAGCATGGCAACTTCTAGCTCTTTAACGAACAAGCCTTTACCGCCCACTTTAGCCAGTGGTGTGTCAAGAATTATATCGCCTTTGGTTGTCATAGGGACAAGTTCAACGGTGATATCTTGATGAAAGTGCTCTAATTGAGCTTTTACGTATTCCGCTTGCCATAGGGCTAAAGCGCTTTTGCGAGTCGCGATTCTTACTGTGGTCATGATGATCTCTTACGGCTGAGTGCTAGGAACTAGCGCTTATGGTTGTGCTAACGTAATGTCAGCTTCTGCTTGTTTGGCAACGGCGGCAGACAAAAACTGCCAAAATTCATCGCCAGCACGTTTGTCACGCCATTGGTCGTTTTCTAACACAAAATGGTGACCATTAAACTTAGTGGCAACCCAAATTTCGTGCAGTGGCGCTTGCTTATTGATGATAATTTTACTGCCGTTCTTAAATGCCAAGGTTAGCATGCCACCAACACCTTCGTAGTCGATGTCTGTACCACAGTCTTCAATGGCTTCTTCTACCGCGAGTAATAACTCGTCAGCAATGAAATTGTATTGGCTATCGTTCATTTATCAGATCCAAGAGTGATAACACTTGTATTTGTAGATGTGCATGTGCGTATAATACCAGTCACATGCCGTAATACCAGCGTATTACCTTAATTTTTGCCTGCTAACTTATTAAAAAATGAAAACAAAACTTAACCGAATTTGTGCCTGCTTTTTTGTACTTTGTCTGCTTGCTGGTTGTGGCTTAAAAGCGCCACTTTATCAAACGCCAGAGCAGCCTGAGCAAGAACAGCCAGTATCGGATGCAGGAGAAAACTAGTGGATTATTTTAACTATCAAGGTGACTCCTTGTATGCAGAAGCGTGCGCTGTTACTGAGCTAGCAAAACAATATCAAACGCCGCTTTATGTCTACTCGCGTGCGACAATCGAACGTCACTGGCATGCCTTTGATCAAGCGGCAGGTGAACTCCCTCACCTGGTATGTTATGCGGTGAAGGCGAATAGCAACTTAGCGGTGTTGAACGTGATGGCGCGTTTAGGCTCAGGTTTTGACATTGTTTCTAAGGGCGAATTAGCCCGCGTGATAGCTGCTGGTGGTGACCCTGCCAAAGTAGTTTTCTCTGGAGTAGGTAAAACCTCTGACGAAATCGCTTATGCCCTATCCCACGGTATTTACTGTTTTAATATTGAATCTGCTGCTGAGCTAGAGCGCATCAATCACGTTGCAGGTAAGGCGGGCAAAAAGGCGCCTGTGTCATTTCGCGTTAATCCAGATGTTGATGCGGGCACACACCCTTATATTTCCACAGGCTTAAAAGAAAATAAGTTTGGTATTAGCATTGAAGAAGCCCCCGCGCTTTATCAACACGCAGCGACGCTTGCCAATATCGACATTAAAGGGGTTGATTGTCATATCGGCTCACAGCTAACCGAAGTACAGCCGTTTCTGGACGCACTCGATCGCGTATTAGTGTTGGTTGATACTCTTGCCGAACAAGGCATTAAGCTTTCTCATATCGATGTTGGGGGCGGCCTAGGCGTGTGTTATAACGACGAACAACCACCGCACCCTAATGAATACGCGAAAGCAATTGCTGAGAAAACTGCCGACCGCAACATTACCCTGATTTACGAGCCGGGCCGCGCCATAATGGCTAATGCTGGTATTTTGGTGACCGAAGTTGAGTTCTTAAAAACCAATCAAGATAAGCACTTTGCCATAGTTGATGCTGCGATGAATGACTTGCTACGACCATCACTTTATCAAGCGTGGCAGAATATTATTCCTGTTGAGCAGCGCCAAGATGAGCCGAGCATCAATTACGATATTGTTGGGCCAATTTGTGAAACGGGTGATTTTCTCGGTAAAGACCGCGAATTAGCCATTAAAGCCGGTGATTTACTGGCGGTGCGCTCGGCTGGTGCTTATGGCTTTACCATGAGCTCTAATTACAACAGCCGTCCACGTGTCGCTGAAGTTATGGTTGATGGCGACACCAGTACCTTAGTGCGAGAGCGCGAAACAATTGAGCAACTGTGGCAGGGTGAGCACCTTTTACCTTAGTCGTCAGCATCATCAACGACTAACAACAGCTAATAAGAAGTAAAGAAAGACACTAAATATGCTGGTTAATTTTTCAAAAATGCACGGCTTGGGCAATGACTTTATGGTCATTGATAATGTTACCCAGAACGTATACTTGCCGAATGATCAAATAAAAAAACTGGCAAACCGCAATTTTGGCGTTGGCTTTGACCAACTCTTGGTTGTTGAACCCCCTTATGACCCAGATTTAGATTTTCACTACCGAATTTTCAACGCTGATGGCAGTGAAGTTGGCCAATGTGGCAATGGTGCTCGCTGTTTCGCTCGTTTCGTGCGCAGCAAAGGGCTTACTAACCGCAATAAGATTCGCGTTTCAACTTCTTCTGGCAAAATGACGCTTTACGTTGAGCGTGATGGCAATGTCTCAGTGAATATGCCAACACCTCAATTTGAACCTGCGCAAATTCCCTTTAAAGCGCAAAAGGTTGAAGGCACTTACATTATGCGCACCGAACATGATACTGTGCTGTGTGGCGCTGTTTCTATGGGCAATCCACACTGCGTGCTGACCGTTGACGATATTAACACTGCGCCAGTAGAAACCTTAGGCCGAGAGTTATCCACCCACGAGCGATTCCCAAAAGAAGTCAATGTTGGCTTTATGCAGGTGGTTTCACCTGACTTTATTAAATTACGCGTTTTTGAGCGTGGTGCTGGTGAAACATTAGCCTGTGGCAGCGGCGCATGTGCGGCTGTGGTGATTGGTCAAACACAGAAAAAATTGAATAAACAAGTTACTGTTGAATTGCCTGGCGGTAAACTACGGATATTTTGGAAGGGTCCAGGCCACCCGGTGAAAATGTCTGGCCCGGCTGCTCATGTTTTTGATGGTCAAATACATATATGAATGAACAAAACCCGTTACACGCCGACGATTTGCCGTTAACAGACGATCTCGTTGTGCGTTACCTTGAAGATAATCCTGAGTTTTTTAGCCGCAACTCATCATTGATTACGTCTTTGCGTTTGCAAGACCCACATCGTGGCACAGTCTCACTAGTTGAGCGTCAACAAACCCAACTAAGACAAAAAATTCAGGGGCTTGAGGAAGAAATTACTCAGTTAATGTCGGTTGCTAACAATAATGAGCAACTGTTTCGCTTGTACAGCGATTTGTATTTGCAGTTAATTGATAGCAAAAATGTTACACAATTATTAGATGTTCTTGCACGTGCAACCTTAGAGCTGCTTTCTCTGTCAGGATTAAAATTATGGTTAACGCCTAGTTTTATCGCTAACCATGCAACGCCAGCACACGACAGCGTGATCGTAAACGATTGCCAGTCGGTCATAGAAACGCGCTTAGCAAACGAAGATTATTATTTTGGTCGATTGCAGCAAAGTGAACTACAACAAATATTTGGTCACGGATTTGCGGGCTCAGTGGTGCTAATTAAGCTCGAGCATGCTGGTCAAGATATCGGGTTTTTAGCGATTAGCTCGCAAGATGCCGATCACTTTGATCCGCGTATGGATACCTTATTGCTTAGCCAATTCCAAAAGCTAGTGGCTAAACTGTTATTTCAACATCTTGAACAATAACATCTGCCATTTCTAAGCCTTGCGCTATAACTTAGCGTAAGGTTTGACAGAATATTAAATGATTGGCAAAGGTGTCAGCACTTGAAATTTTACCGTACGTTAAAGCCCATCAAGGCTATCAGCTTTGATTTAGACGACACGCTCTATAGCAACCGTCCTGTAATGGTTGCGACCGAGCGTGCGATGCCCGGCTACTTTCAACAATTATTGTCACCGCTATTAGCTGGCAAAACAGTTACTTTTGATCGCCATTTTTGGCAACCACATCGCACCGCCGCAATTGAGCAAAACCCTGCAATAAGGCACGATGTTACGGCATTGCGTTTAGCCACCTACCAACTTGGTATTGCAAGTTTGGGAGCGGAGAAGGCACAAGCCAAATCACTCGCAGAACAAGCCATGGCACACTTTTTAGCAACTCGTAGCGATTTTTCGGTGCCAACTAGCAGCATTGAGCTGTTACAACAGCTTAGAGAACATGTGCCTGTTGTGGCCATCAGCAACGGTAATGTTGATACCCAAGCTATTGGGCTAAAAGACCAGTTTGACCATATTTACCACGCTGGCAATGGTCTAAAAATGAAGCCAGCTGGCGACTTATTTGAACAAGCGGCACAAGATTTAGCGATTGCTTGCGAGCATATACTACATGTTGGCGATTGTGGCCGTGCAGATATTCTTGGTGCGCTACGCGCAGGTTGCCAAGCTGCTTGGTTGTCTTGCTATGATGTTGGCAAACCATTGAAAGTTTTACCCCATATTGAGCTAAGCGATGTGACTGAATTAGCAGGTTTAGCCCCCCACTTGAGTTCCTAATTTGAGTTTCTATTTTGAGTTTCTAAGTAATGGACGTTTCTGATCTATTAGACGGTTTAAATGACAAGCAGCGCGAAGCCGTCGCTGCCCCCTTACAAAATATGCTTGTGCTGGCAGGCGCAGGCAGTGGCAAAACACGTGTTTTAGTGCAACGTATCGCTTGGTTAATGCGTATTGAGCAAGCGTCGCCACATAGTATTTTGGCGGTAACCTTTACCAACAAAGCCGCCTCAGAAATGCGCGCCCGTGTTGAGCAAACCACTGGCGGTAATGTGTTTGGTATGTGGCTAGGGACTTTCCATGGCCTAGCTCACCGCTTGTTGCGCATGCACTTTCAAGAAGCCAACTTGCCGCAGAGCTTCCAAGTGTTAGATTCTGATGACCAATTGCGCTTAGTCAAGCGCACTATTCGAGCGCTCAACCTAGACGAGAAAAAATGGCCAGCCAAGCAAGCGGTTTGGTATATCAACGGCAAAAAAGATGAGGGGTTAAGACCTAAACACCTTGATGCCCAGTTTGATCCGACCGAGCAAACCTTTATTAATATTTACCAAAGTTACCAAGATGCATGTGACCGTGCTGGCTTAGTTGATTTTGCTGAGCTCTTGTTGCGTGCGCATGAGTTATGGCTTGAGCACCCTGCGTTACTTAATCACTACCAGCAGCGCTTTCAGCACATTTTGGTTGACGAATTCCAAGACACTAACGCGATTCAATATGCCTGGCTGACCATGCTTGGCAAAGATAAAAGCAATGTCATGATTGTTGGCGACGATGATCAGTCAATTTACGGTTGGCGTGGTGCAAAAATTGAGAATATTCAGCGCTTCCTTGATGATTACCCGAAAGCAGAAACGATTCGTTTAGAACAAAACTATCGCTCTACCGCTAACATTCTAAATGCATCAAACAAGTTAATTGCCAACAACAATAACCGCCTTGGTAAAGAGTTGTGGACGCAAGACACGGCTGGCGAAAAAATCTCGATTTATACGGCCTTCAATGAGATCGACGAAGCTCGCTTTATCGCTGGCCGAATCAATACTTGGCGTGAAGAAAATGGCTCGCTTGATGATGTCGCCATTTTATATCGCAGTAATGCGCAATCACGCTTACTTGAAGAAGCCTTACTGCAAGCACAGCTGCCCTACCGCATTTATGGTGGTTTACGCTTCTTCGAGCGCCAAGAAATTAAAGATGCGCTCGCTTATATGCGCCTAATTAATAATCGTGACGATGACGCTGCGTTCGAGCGCATTATCAACACGCCAACACGAGGCATTGGCAACCAAAGCCTAGCGCTGATTCGCGATGCTGCAAAATCCATGGAAGTTACTTTGTGGCGAGCGTGTCAAAATATGCTGGCCGAACAAAGTATTAAAGGCCGCGCTGCAAACGCCATTACGAACTTTATTAACCTGATTGATCAGCTTGAAGATGACTCGGCGGCATTAGATTTAGATCAACAAGTGAACTTTGTTATCGGTCATAGCGGTCTTAAAGCTATGTACCAAGCAGAAAAAGGCGAACGAGCGCAAGCACGCATTGAAAACTTAAACGAATTAGTAACGGCTTGCCAAACCTTTGTGCAAGAACCAGAACTGGAAGAAGAACAAACTAAGTTAACGGCTTTTCTTACTCATGCCTCGCTTGAAGCAGGTGAGTCGCAAGCAGATGAATACGAGCCGGCGGTGCAATTAATGACGATGCACTCGGCGAAAGGTTTGGAGTTTCCGCTGGTCTTTATTGCTGGTTTAGAGGAAGGTATGTTCCCTTCTCAACAGTCGCAAGAAGATATTAGTCGTTTAGAAGAAGAGCGACGCCTATGTTACGTTGGCATGACAAGGGCAATGCACAAGCTATACTTATGTCATGCTGAAAGTCGGCGCTTATATGGTCAAGAAAAATACCATAAGCCGAGTCGTTTTTTACGCGAGTTACCACAAGAGTGTGTAGAAGAGATACGCTTGCAAAGTCAGGTTTCACGACCAGCTTCAAGCGGCAGGTTTTCTGCGACCTTAACCACGGAATCTTTTGATAATACAGGGTTTAGCCTTGGGCAACGAGTGATGCATCAAAAGTTTGGTGAAGGTGTGGTACTTAATTATGAAGGAGCGGGTGCTCAAAGCCGTATTCAGGTTAATTTTGAGCAAGTGGGTATCAAATGGTTAGTTGTTTCGTACGCTAACTTAACATCAATTAACTAGCTCGGTTCATATGAGTAGGAGTAACGAGAGATAATGGCTGATCGTTTATTAGTTGTAGAAGATAGTAAGCCAATTGCTAGGGTTATATGTCAGCTGGCTGAATCATTGGGATTTGAAACAGTTGTCGCGAGTACCTTGGCAGAAGTTGAAACTTTATTGCATGGTGATACTAAGTTTTTTGCTGCCACCGTTGACTATGCCTTGCCAGATGCATCTGATGGTGAAGCCATCCCTTGTGTCTTGTCACATGGCGTACAAGCGGTTGTGATGACCGGGAAAATGGATGATATCACCCGTCAGAAAATCTTAGCGCAAGCCGTTGTTGATTATATTCCGAAAGAAAATAGCCAAGCGTTTTTATATTTAAAACGTATTTTGCATGGCCAACAAGTGAACCATGAAAATGGTATTTTGGTGGTTGATGATAGCCTAGCAACTCGCAATCATGTTGTTGAATTGTTAATGCGCAGAAACTTTACCGTTTATGTCGCCAGCGACGGTGTTAAAGCACTGGAAGTGCTTGATCAGCACCCTGATATTAAGATGGTGATCACCGACTTAGAAATGCCGAATATGGATGGTATTGAGCTTACCAATGAATTACGGAAACGCTACTCACGCGATCGTATGTCGGTTATTGGTATTTCAGGAGCCAGCAATGGTATTCATTCTGCTCGATTTATCAAAAATGGTGCTGATGACTTCTTGCGTAAGCCATTTTGCCCAGAAGAGTTTTACTGTCGAATTACGCAAAATATTGAAAGTTTAAACAATATTAAACAAATTCAACGTGCAGCCAATACTGACTACTTAACTGACCTACCTAACCGTCGCGCCTTTATTCAGGTTGCGCAAAATAAGTTGCCTAAATACGCCGAACAAGGAGTGACCTACGGGTTAGCAATGTTAGACATTGATTACTTCAAAAAAATCAATGATAACTATGGTCACGATGCCGGTGACAATGTGCTGAAAATGGTTGCCTTGTATATGCGTAAACATTTGCCAAGAGCGATGTTGGCACGTTTAGGTGGTGAAGAGTTTGCAGTGTTGATGGAAGGTGTAGATGAAGACCAATTATTCACGCGCCTAGATGATTTGCGCCGAGAACTTTCAGTAGCGCAACTGCCCTACGAAGACCAACAAATATCACTTACTATCAGTATTGGTGTGGTGTTCAATGGTACAGGCTCATTAGCAAGCCAAATGAATGCGGCCGATCAGGCCTTGTACAATGCTAAAGAAAATGGCCGTAACCAAGTAGTGATTAGCGGCCAAGAAGACTAGTAACTTTGTGCGGGACGCTGTAGCTAGGCTGGCAAGGTATTACTTGCCAGCTGATAGTAGTTCTTCGGTAGAGCAAGAAAGTGCTCAATTTCAGCTTTTTCGCTGACATCAAATATCTGAAAGTCGTTTTGAGAAGGCGTTGTTGCCTGGCAAAACCTATTCAAGACTTCATAAAACATTCCGAATTTTTCAAACACGACAATGGCGGTTTTAGCTGGGCGGCTAACCACTTGCGGGTCGTTCATAACCGCTGCTGTATCAATCAAAATTTGGTGATCGCCGGTAATGCGTTTTAATTGGCTAAAGTCATATAACCCATTCAAGCCTGCATAATAACGCTCATCTTCCATTAAATTACCGTAATGGACGACAATGTCTTTGTAGTCGATATTACGTGCAACTTTCACTGTGAATATATTGTTTGGCGGGTCGATCTGATAGCGGATTTTTTCAAAGACAAGTAACTGTTCCATAGTGCAAATTCCCTGTTAAATACCTTGTTTAGTATAGCTCAGCCTGAGAATTTGCAATGTTACTTGTCTATTGGTTACTTTGGTTTTTCTTTTGTTTTTTAAATGCTCTGCCAATTAGCCTGATACAGCTTTACTGGCCTTTCGCGCGCGCAGAGAGTCTGCGCTGTAAACCAGCAGTGCGAGCCAGATACAGGCAAAGGTTGCAAGCTTGGCCGGTTCTAACGTTTCTTGATAATAAAATGTCGCGAGCATAAACATAATGCTAGGGCCGATATACTGGAAAAATCCTAGGCTTGCTAACGTTAAACGCTTAGCTGCTGCGGTAAAGCAAAGTAGTGGTGCTGTGGTGACAATACCGGCTAACACTAACATAGTGTTTAGCGTCCAAGCATTATTTGCCATATTGCTGGTGTCACTGCTGACAAAAAATAGCCAACCTAAGAGCGCAACAGGCAATAGTAATAGCGATTCAATCAGTAAGCCAACAAACGAATCAACATGTAGCTTTTTACGCACTAAACCATAAATGCCAAAAGTTGCTGCTAACACCAGTGAAATCACAGGGATAGTACCGAGTACGGCGACTTGAATCAGTACGCCAACTATCGCTAGCGCCACTGCCACACCCTGCCACTTGCGCAACCGTTCACCAAGGAAAATCATACCTAACGCGACATTAAAAATAGGATTGATGTAGTAACCTAAACTGGCATCTAAAAGGTGATCGTTATTCACTGCCCAAATGAAGATATACCAATTACTGCCCAGCAATGTTGCCGTAACTGCAAGGCTAGCGACGACTTTTTTGTTGGTGATAGTATTGATAAAAGGCTGCCATTTGCGAATAACTACAACGATGACCAACAATAACAGCGTTGACCAGACGACGCGGTGGATCAATATCTCAGTCGCTCCAACGGCTGTTAGCGCCTTAAAGTACATTGGTGCTAAGCCCCACATAAAGTATGCCGCTAGCGCATTGATTATTCCGCTATTAGTTTGAGCTGAAGCTGATGAGTTGGGCATGAAGAAGACCTAGTCGCTATTTTAAGGGCGCGAATTCTATCACAGGTTCGCGCATTCATAGCAAGGTTATAATTAACCTCAGCTCGTGATAACTAATGCACTTCTAGCGGCTATTTTCACTGCTATCTTTGTTGAATTCACTTGCAATAGACGAGCTATTGACGCGTAAATTCGCCTTAATATCAGTAAAAATCTCACTAGAAGAAACCTTTAGGTGTAAGTGCATGAATATAAATATTTCACTATTTATTATCCCGAGCTAAGGTTAATTAGGTTTCAACCAACCATATAGGTGCCAGTACCAAAGGCAATATGGTCGTTCTTTTCGTTGTGTAGCTCCATTCGGGCTACAGCCACTTTACTACCACTGCGAATAATGTGTGCGGAAGCAACAAAGTGCTCGCCTCGGCCGGGGCGTAAAAAGTCGGTACGTAAATCTATGGTGCCGAGCTTGCTGAGGTTTTCCTGAATCACCTGTGCTGAAGCCTCTTCCATGTTGGCGATAATGCTGGCGGCAGCAACAACACCGCCGGCCAAATCTAGTGCAGCGGCCGTTACTCCACCGTGAAGTATTTTCTGCATAGGATTGCCAATGAGTTTGTCGTGCCAATGAAAGCTAATTTCAGAGCGGGTATCGTCAAAGCGAGAAATTTCAAAACCCAGTAACTGGTTAAATGGCATGTTGGCATTCCATAGCTCAGCAACTTTTTGAAAGCGTTGTTCTTTATTCATATTGTGCGCCTTAGCTCCTTTGATGATCTGGTCTGATGTGCTGACAAGGTAACCTCAGCCTAGCAGCTTTTTTTGTATTTTTTAAACTCCACACTAGGGATTCACATGCGCTTGGGCTAAAATGCTTGCGATTTTTAACCAGCTGGAAAACCGTTGACTCCCTCTGCAATTGCCCCGCAAGCTTCACTTCTCGATTCGCTCAAGCATCATTTTGGATACACCTCATTTCGCGATGGGCAGGCAGATGTTATTGAGCAAGTGATGAGTGGCCGAGATTGCTTAGTCTTAATGCCAACAGGCGGCGGTAAGTCCATGTGTTATCAGTTGCCTGCCACCTTGTTTGACGGCATCACTATTGTGGTTTCGCCACTGATCTCATTGATGAAAGATCAGGTCGACGGTCTCACTAGACAGGGCATTAGCGCCGCATTTGTTAACTCTTCGCAGAGCCAAGCTGAGGTTAACGATATTTTTCAGCGCTTGGCAGCAGGGCAAATTCGTCTACTTTATGTGGCTCCTGAGCGGTTAACTCAGCACTACTTTTTGCAAGGTATTGCTAGCCTACCCATTCGTTTATTTGCCATTGACGAAGCACATTGTATTTCTCAGTGGGGGCATGATTTTCGTCGCGCATATACCCAGCTAGGCTGTTTAAAACGCCATTTTCCACATATTCCCGTGATGGCCTTAACCGCCACTGCTGATGTCACTACGCGCAAAGATATTCTTGAGCAACTAGGCTTGCACAACCCTTATGTTCACCTAGACAGCTTTGATCGCCCGAACATTCGTTTTACGCTTGCGGAAAAGTACAACGGTCAAAAGCAAATTCTGTCGTACATAAAGCAGCGTAAAGACGATGCCGGTATTATCTATTGCAGTAGTCGCTGGCAAGTGGAAAAGCTCAGTAAATTTTTGGGTGAATCAGGGATTAATTGTGCTGCCTACCACGCAGGGTTAGAAACTGAAATTCGCGCTTACGTGCAAGATGGTTTTACCAAAGACAATATTCAAATTGTAGTCGCCACAGTCGCCTTTGGCTTGGGTATTAACAAGCCAAATGTGCGTTATGTCGTGCATTTTGAGCCGCCTCGTACGATAGAGTCGTACTACCAAGAAATTGGTCGTGCTGGTCGCGATGGTTTGCCCGCAGAGGCACTGTTCTTGTGCGATGAGCAAGATATTAGTCGCATGAAAAAACGCATTGCTGAGCATGAAGATGAACAACGTGCAAAAGTAGAGATGCAACGTTTTCAGGCGATGACTGATTTTGTTGATGCGCAAACTTGTCGCCGACAAGTGGTACTCAATTACTTTGCTGAATTTACTAAAACACGCTGTGGTAACTGTGATATTTGCTTGGATCCACCCAGCGAATTTGATGCCACAGAAGTAGCGCAAAAAGTATTGTCTTGTGTCTATCGCATTGAGCAAAAAGGCGATGTGCAATACGTAGTGACGGTACTACGTGGTCAAGTAACGCCGCTTATTCAAAAACATGGTCACGAAAAAGTATCAACCTTTGGTCTTGGCAAAGACAAAACGCCCAGCTACTGGTTTTCGGTGATTCGCCAACTGATTCATTTAGGCTATTTACAGCAAGATATTGCTCAGCATTCGGCACTGAAGTTAACTGAAGCTGCCCGCTCAATCTTAACGGCGCAAGAAACCTTAATGCTCGCTTCACCACGCTTACAACGTGCTAGCTACTGGCAGCAAAACACGGCCACCAAGCAATACGATCGCAAGCTATTTGGCAAATTGCGCTCGTTGCGCAAAGAAATTGCCGATGCCGAAGATGTCGCCCCGTTTATCGTGTTTAACGATGCAACATTGGCGGAATTAGCACGTATTCAGCCTCGTTCACAAGCACAAATGTTGTCGGTCAGTGGTATTGGTGATACTAAGCTGGCGAGATATGGTGAGCCATTCTTGTCATTGATAAACGCCCACCTGGGTGGCTAATACCCTCTATTTAATTCTGTATAGCGGGTAGCGCGAGTTATTGGCTTACAAGTCTCGTCCTAAACGTTTCTCAATTTCACGCTTTTCCCAATCGGCATCAAAAAAGTTGAATAACTCGAACGTAGCGACAGCATGGCTGGCAAGGCCAATACCCCACCCCATCATTACCCACAGTACCCAGAAATAGCCCGGCGTAATAAACCAATTTACGGCCAATAATACGATGTTAACGATGATGTAGGTGGCCAAGTGCCCATAGAAAGCTTTGAGCCCTTGCACGTATTCCATTGCCCGTTGTTCTTCAATCGTCACCTGAAGTTGAGAAGAACGATCTAGCCCTGATGAATGTTCTGATGATATTTGATTGCTGGTCATGTCTGCCTCCGGTTGCAGTGATGTAATATCAATTTCAAAAACAGCTGCCAGCGATTTAAGTGATTCGAGCCCCGCTTTTTGGCCACGCTCAATACGCTGAATCGTGCGAACACTAATACCAGACACTTGTGATAAATGTTCTTGTGACCAACCACGTTGTAGGCGTAACTTCTTTATTAGCATGTAAATCTTCCTTTGCAGCTTATACCAATTTCAATAAATACTTGATCATTTTGGCTGGTTAAAACGCCCATAAACTGCGTTATTATTTTTGAAATTAGAACAACTAGTTACCAAAAAATCGTGCCTTGTTTATGAACCTTTTTCCTACGCCACAATTGATCAACTAATTAATTCAATTGGTATTATTTGGCAATACTTGTTAAATATTGCAGTCGTTAGCAATCATCTTTGTTGTGGCTTATAAACACCACGTCATAGAGGCGACATTTAGGTGACAACCTTTGAAAATCATAGACTTAGTTAAGTGATGTTGGCAAGTAGGCTGGACAAAATCTACAAGCTTATCGACTATTTTCCCAATATATAGCGGGCTAATTTCAATAATTGATGAAAATGGTCTATACCTTTGATGAACGGACAAAAAAATCTTTGATCAAAGGAATGATGTAGTCCCCCATGTTTAATGCCCAAATACAGTCGGTCATCGATACTGTTGTCGATGGCTTTATCATTATTGACGAAAAAGGCCAAATTCAAAGTTTCAATGCCGCTGCATGTCGCGTTTTCGGTTACCAATCGGAAGAAGTATTAGGCAAAAATGTTAATGTCTTAATGCCTGAGCCTTTTCATTCTGAGCACGACGGCTACCTAACCAATTACTTAACCACTGGCACCAAGAAAATCATTGGCAAAGGTCGTGAAATAAAAGCACAGCGCAAAAATGGCGAGGTTTTTCCGATGGAGTTATCGGTGAACGAATTGTTCATAGATGAGCAACGCTATTTTCTCGGCACCATTAGCGATATTACCAGTCGCAAGCTAGGTGAAGCGCAACTTAGAACATCTGTTAAATATGCCGAAACCTTACTAGATACCGTGATTGATGGCCTGATTACGATAGATTCACGTGGTCAAATTAAAGAATTCAATAAAGCGGCACAGCGTATTTTTGGTTATCAAAAAAGCGAAGTGGTTGGTCAAAATGTCAAAATGCTGATGCCAGACCCTTATCACTCAGAACACGATCAATATTTACAAAACTATCATCACAGTGGCGTGAAAAAAATCATTGGCCTTGGTCGTGAAGTTGCGGCGCGGAAAAAAGACGGCACCATTTTTCCGATAGAACTCGGTGTCAATGAAATGAAAAGTGAAGGCGAGAGCATATTTGTTGGCATTATTCACGATATTAGCGAGCGCAAAGCCGCAGAAAGTGAAATACAAACTTATATGGATCAGCTAAAAGTGAGTAACGAAGAGCTCGACCAATTCGCTTATATCGCTTCCCATGACCTTAAAGAACCATTACGCGGCTTGTCTAATAACGCCATATTTTTAGAAGAAGACTACGAGCAATTAGTTGATGAGCGAGGTAAACAGCGACTGGCAAGAATGCGATTTCTTTGCCAGCGCATGGAGCACTTGGTTGATAGCTTGCTGTACTACTCTCGGCTCGGGCGTCAGGAGTTAGCGATCAACAAGGTTAATCTTACTGACGTGTTAACCAATGTCGTGGAAATCACGTTGCCTGAAGAAAACCCCAATATCAGCGTGCATTGGCCTAGTGATTTACCTGAGGTGTTGTGCGATGTCCCGCGTACGACTGAGTTGTTTCGAAACTTAATTTCTAACGCAATCAAATACAACCATAGCCCGCATAAGCGTGTTGAAGTGGGCATAACGCAAACCATTAACCCGTTCTCAGGTACTCAGGAATCACGAGTTTTCTTTGTTAAAGACAATGGTATTGGTATTGATAAACGCTTCTTTAGCGATATTTTTCGCATTTTTAAGCGCTTAAACGAAGAAAATGATGCTGTTCGTGGCACAGGTGTCGGGTTAACTTTCGTTAAAAAAATTATTGAGCGGCAAAATGGGCAAATATGGCTGGAGTCCTCGCTGGGCAACGGTACTTGCTTTTACTTTACGTTAAATGTGGAAGGCAACGATGGACAATAAAGTCGGTACTATTTTGCTAGTTGATGATAACCCGGATGATTTTGAGGCAACCTTTCGAGGATTGCGCAAAAATCAATTGTTAAATCCCGTTGCTTGGTGTCAATCCGGTCAGGATGCAAAAGATTATTTGTACCATGAAGGCAAGCACAGTGGTGAAAACGCTGCTGAAAAGCCGATAATTATTTTGTTAGACCTTAATATGCCGGGCCTAGACGGGCGAGAATTACTGAGAATTATTAAACAGGATATGGCATTAAAAGGTATTCCTGTTGTGGTACTGAGCACTTCCACAGATCCGCATGATATTGAAGCCTGCTATAACTTGGGAGCCAGTACTTATATTCAAAAACCGGTTAGTTTCGAAGGGCTTACGCAAGCGATAGGAACCATGAAAGACTATTGGTTTGGTATTGCGGTATTGCCAGGTAGCGAGCAAAAGGAAAGCTAGCATGCAAGTAAGGGATGTATTAATCATTGATGATAACCCAGACGATGTTGAAGCAATTCAGCGCTCTTTAGCTAAATGTCAGGTGCATAGCTATCAGTTCTCAAGTGCCTTGTCAGGTGAAGAAGGGTTAAGTCTAATTGAAGTGAACAAGTACGATTGTATTTTGCTTGATTACCACCTACCGGGCATGTCGGGCTTAGATTTATTTCGTGCTTTAAAGGCCAAAATTCCTAGCATTCCGATTGTGGTGTTAACCGGACAAACAGACCAGTTAACCGCCGCAACCTTGATTAAACAAGGCGCCCAAGACTATATCAACAAATATAATTTATTCTCTGTTAATCTCGACGAGAAAATATCTTCAGCAATTAAACATGCTAAAACACTGCTACCTCGGCGCACTTCTTTGGATTGCAAAGTATTGATCATTGATGATAACCCCGATGATATTGAAATGTGTGAACGCTTGTTGGGGAAGGCATCCAGTGACTATATTTTTTACCATGCCATTACAGGTCAAAAAGGTATGGAACTGGTTAAAAACATACAGCCAGATTGCATACTGCTTGATTACTCTCTACCAGGGGTAACGGGCATAGAAGTGCTTGCTAATATTGTCACTAATCACCCTTTTATACCCGTCATTATGACTACAGGGCAAGGTAGTGAATCTGTCGCCGTTAATGCCATTAAATTTGGTGCGGAAAACTATTTAGTCAAAGCTGAATTGACTGCCAGTATGTTGGATAAAACTATTCGGCTAGCGGTGCAGAAAAAGCGTCATGACCGGCAGTTAGCAATAAAAGAACAAGAACTTAGCGAGGCGCATAATTTTTTAGAGTTAGTCTTTCAGGCTGTACCTGGCTATATGTTCGTGAAAGACAAAGATTTTCGTTTAGTTAAAGTTAACGAGCAATTCCTTCAACTTTATGGGGTTGACGATCAAGAGCAAGTGTTGGGCAGAACGACTTTTGAAGATTATGACCCAGCAGACGTAGAAGACTTTCTCGCCAAAGACAAGGAAGCGTTTGCTGCGGGTTTTAGCGAAACCGTTGAAAAAATTACATTCCCCAACGGTGAAGTCCGAATCCTCCAAACTAATAAAGTTCGCTTTACTGATAGCGCTGGTGAGCCCTTTATTCTCGGCTCTGCTGCTGATGTGACAGAGCGCGATTTACTGATTTCAAAGTTGCGAAAGTCCAATGAAGACCTCGAACAATTCGCTTATATCGCGTCACACGATCTGAAATCACCACTTAATGCCATTAAGAAGCTGGTCTCATGGGTTGAAGAAGATTACGGCGATAGCATGCCAGATGGTGCTAAGCAGCATTTTAATATGATCAAGAATCGCGCTGCGCGATTATCACAATTATTGAATGACTTACTGGCCTACTCACGATTGAATAAAAAGCTGACAGACGCTGAACACTTTAACTTTAATCGGTTAGCAGTCAGTGCCCACGAACTTAATGCTGAATATGAGCGGTTCCCCGTGGTGGCAACCGATATCGACGTTATGCTACCACGGGCAGCCTTACAGATTGTGTTATTGAATTTACTTGGCAATACCATCAAACATCACCATCAAGCGCAAGGGACTATTACTATTGATGTAGTTGAGCGCGAAAACTGCTACGAGATTCATTATCAAGACGATGGGCCAGGCATTGCGCCAGAATATGCTGATAAAGTATTCCAAATGTTTCAAACACTCAAATCTAAAGATGAAGTTGAAGGCAGCGGTATGGGGCTGGCGATGGTGAAAAAGGTCATCGATCACTACCAAGGTAGCGTTGAGCTTGTCTATAACGAACAACACCGCCAAGGGGTGCACTTTAAAATTATTTGGCCGTTGCAGCAGCTTGTGGTTCAGCAAACCAATAAGGAAGCTTATGACCAAGTTCGGTGAGCAAGTTACTCTACTGGTAGTTGAAGATGACGATATTGATTTTATGACCATAGAGCGCAGTTTTGCTAGAGAGCGTATTGGTAACAAAATCATCCGTGCTCATCACGGTGAAGAAGCTTTATCACTACTGCTCAATGATGCTGTACCTCATCCATTTGTCGTGTTGCTTGATCTGCAAATGCCCAAAATGGGAGGACTAGAGTTTTTAGCGCAGGTTAGAAGCAATGAGAACACAGCAAATGCGATCATTTTTGTACTGACGACTTCTGATGATGAGCAAGATATTGTCAGTAGTTATTCCCAAAACGTTGCTGGCTACTTTGTCAAAGATGAAGCAGGTAAAGAGTTTGTTGAAATAGTGTCGTTATTACAGGGTTATTGGCGGATAGCTCACTTGCCAGTATAAAACCTATTGGCGCTAGCCAGCGTAATGCCTACTAGCTCCCGCTGTTGCGTTTTAATTTGTTTTGAGTTTTGTATTTGAGGCTTAAGCTAACACTTTTTACTTAACGTTTCCGTCTAAACTTTTGGAGCGTTCCTGTACCAAGGTAAAAGCTAGAAGGCAAAAGTGCAAAGTTAGAAGTATAAAGTTAAAAGTACTGAGGTATAAGGATGTATAACCAGTTAAATGTGCTTATTGTGGATGATGATGACATTGAGCGTGCGAGTTTAAAACGCGCTCTGTCGAACGCAGATTTTAACTACAATATTGTCGAAGAAAGCGAGCCAAATAAAGCACTGCAACAACTCACTTATCAAAATTTTGATGTGGTTTTATTGGATTATCTGATGCCTGCGGTTAATGGTATTGAGTTGATGCTTAAACTGAAAAAATCGCCATTTGTCTGTGAAACCGCGTTTATTATGGTCAGCAATTATGCGGATGATGAGCTTATACTTGACGCTATTAATGCTGGTGCCCAAGACTTTGTACTCAAAGAAGATATTACCCCTTCACAGCTAAAACGTTCAATTTTACAGGCGAAAAAGCGTTATGAGTTAGAACAAGAGCTTTACGAAAGCTATCAAAAAGTTAAGAGTATGGCGGAGCGTGATTCTCTGACTGGCTTATACAATCGCTACCATTTTGAAGAATCATTATTGCAGCGCATCAAAGCAGGACTGCGCCATCCCAGTGAAATTATTGTCGTAATGTTGCTCGATCTTGACAAATTTAAGCATATTAACGATACATACGGACACAATGTTGGCGATCAACTACTTGTTGAAGTGGCCAAGCGTTTTAAAAAAGTTTTTCGCAGTAACGAGCTGTTTGCCCGACTTGGGGGGGATGAGTTTGCCTTTGCCTGCGGTCAGCTTAAGTCGTTGGTAGAAGCAAAACAAATTGGTAATCGGCTGCTAGAGGCTCTGGCGGAACCTTTTATGATCGACGACCATTTAGTTCATAGCTCTGCAAGCGTTGGAATGGCGCTGTTCCCGCTCAATGGGGATACTCAAACAGAGCTGATGAAGTGTGCAGATATTGCTATGTATCGAGCTAAACAAAACGTTCACGAAAAGCTGTGTGTATACGAAGACAATATGCAGGCAGAGATCTTATTTAAGTATAAGATCGAAACCGAGCTTAGGCGCGCATCGTTTGCGCAGGATTTTGATCTTCACTACCAACCTATCGTCAAGCAAGGACAAATTATGGGGGCTGAAGCGTTAGTGCGCTGGCCCAAAGCAAACGTTACGCAACGCCCTGATCAGTTTATTCCAGTTGCAGAAGAATGTGGCCTTATTCAAAAACTCGGTTTGTGGGTATTTGACAAAGCACTGGAAGAATTAGCAGCGTATTTACAATCACCAGCGTCTGAATTTTATGTTTCTATCAATGTGTCCCCCTGCCAGCTCACTGAAGCAGGTTTTGCTACTGCTATCATTAACCGGTTAAAGCAAAAGAAAATTCTTGCCAAGAATATCACCATTGAAATTACCGAAACCGCCCTGCTCAACGATAACACTGCAACATTAGAAAACTTAGAAGCCTTATATGAGTATGGTATTAAGATAGCGTTGGATGACTTTGGTACGGGGTATTCGTCGTTATCACACCTACTAAAATGTCCCATTCATACGGTTAAAATTGATCGCAGTATTATTGATGACTCTGGCTCGCAACATTCAATGAGCAAGGCGATGTTGGCGGGCGTTGCCAGCATGCTACATAAACTGAATATGCGAGTGATTGCAGAGGGAATAGAGAGTGCTGAACAAGCGGAGTACTGCCAGCAGCTTCATATTCATTACCATCAAGGCTACTTTTATTATAAACCTATGCCGCTAGCCTCATTGACCAAGTTAGTGAGCCGTTCAGGTCAAACAACGTCAGCTTATAGCTAGGCTAGCTTTTCTTTGATAATTTGCTTTAATCCTTCAAGCAGAGTCCGCTAACTATTTGGCTTAAGCTGCTGATGGGAGTGTGATAAATTTCCCCACTCTTCCCTATCATGTAACACATGTCTAAGGCGCACTGATATGAAGCTTGAAGTTATTTGGCAACAATACAAAAGTAGCTTGAAAGCGTTTTTGTTATCACGAGTGGCTAACGTTGATGATGTTGAAGACTTGTTGCAGGAAATTTTGATTAAAGTGCATACAAAGTTACCTGAGCTTAAAGATAAAAGCCGTATTAAGCCTTGGCTGTTCCAAATTACTAACCACACCATCATCGATTTTTATCGAAAACAACGAAACCGAGATCTTAGTGCGCAAGACTTGTGGTATGAAAATAGTCCACCTGACGTTAAGCAAGAATTGTCGAAATGTATCGCGCCTTTTATTAACGCGCTGCCACGAGAAACTGCGGAATTGCTGACTGTTATTGAGCTTTCGGAGCATTCCCAAAAGCAATATGCAGAGCAGCTTGGTATTAGCTATTCAACGTTAAAGTCTCGCGTCCAAAAAGGACGAACGCTATTAAAAGCCTTGTTTGATGACTGCTGCCATTTCGAGTTGGATAAACAGGGTAATTTAATCGAATTTATCGAAAAACCGACTAACTGTTTACGTTGCGACTAGGGCGTGTTGAACTTTCGAGATTGAATTTTGTTCTATCTAAACGCTTTCTGATCGCGGCGCTCGCTTTGTCGCATAGTCGTTCTATGTAAAAATCGAGCAACAATGAGCAGGAAGCGTTTAGGTGAACCCGCAGGGCAGCGTCTGTTTGAATTTTCTACTGTGTTGGCACTTATTTATGGAGAATGACTACACTGCACAAGTGCCGCCTTGTATAAAACCCAAACAGACTACTGCATAAACAACCCTGAAAGATCAACACGCCCTAAGTAAGCGTTAGCAAAATATTTTGATTTTTTCTCGTTGTTGTTTCGTCTTTTCAGACTGACGCACGTCTTATAGCTGTCTTAACAAACATAGGATAGCTAATGAATTACCTAGAAAATAATACCTTTAACCTCACTTCAACTGTAACTAAGCCGAGCACCCATAAACCAAGAGTATTGGTGCTGTACGGATCGCTAAGAGAGGAATCCTTTAGTCGTTTTGCGGCACAAGAAGCGGGTAGAATACTCGAACATTTAGGCGCTGAGGTAAAACTCTTTAACCCAGCGGAGCTGCCAATGTTTGATAATGGCGCGTCGGCTTCGCACCCTAAAGTGAAGGAATTAAGGCAAATTGTTATGTGGTCAGAAGCCCAAGTGTGGAGCTCGCCAGAAATTCACGGCAATATGTCCGGAGTGTTTAAAAATCAAATTGACTGGATTCCGCTTTCTGATGGTGCTGTGCGACCGACACAAGGGAAGACGCTGGCGATTATGCAAGTGACGGGTGGTTCTCAAAGCTTTAATGCGCTCAACAATATGCGGGTCTTAGGTCGGTGGATGCGTATGCTAACCATACCGAATCAATCATCGGTAGCGAAAGCTTGGCAAGAGTTTAACCCTGATGGAACAATGAAAGCGTCACCCTTTAGAGATCGTATTGTTGATGTGATGGAAGAGTTAATGAAATTCACTTTGTTGACTCGCGATGCCAACCCTATGCTCACCGACAGGTTTAGTGAACGCAATACGCAAGCATTACAAGCAGTTAAAGCGCAAGTAGAGCAAGCTAATGTACTTGAAGAAACAGTAGATGTGAAAGCGGCTTGCTGCTAGTGGCTAGTCTGCACTAATTTATCTGAACTAGTTTATCTGAACTAGTACATCTGAGTATATCGGGGCTTTAAGCTAAATTAATCGCTTAGTCTTAGTTTTGAATAAAAAAGGTCAGCTGTTATGACGCTGACCTTTTTCGTATTTGGTTGGAAAAAGTTTATCGCAAGCAGTGTCAGCGATTATTCAAACTGTTCAATAGTTTTCATCAGCAATTCTTGGTAGCCAACTAAGCCCAGAATTTGCTCTGATTCAATCACTGGCGCACAGCTTAAGCCAAACTTATCAAACAAGCGTGCACAGTAGCGTACATCCATTTCTGGCGGTACAGCCATTACTGGCTTAGACATAATTTCATAAATATTCACGCGGTCAAGCGAGCGGTCTTTAGCCAGCACTTTTTTCGCGATGTCTGACAGCAATAAAATACCGTAAGCGTCATGTTGGTCGCGTTTGTTCACGATCACAACTTGCGTATTTTTTTCTTTCATCGCGGTAAGTGCTTCGCGCACTGTTTGCATGCCGTCAAGTTGGGCATAGGCAGAGGTCATAACATCTTTTGATTTGATGGTTTGTTTCATACTCACAGTTCGTTCTCCACACTTGAGCTTAATTGACTGATTTGATGAGACACGCCAACCGCGTCTTCAACATCGATTTGGAAGGCAATACCTGAGCCTGGTTTTTCGTCAAACTCACCAACTCGGGCGATTTCTTCTAAAATATGGCGTGACATGTGCTCTTCTACCAACAGCAGCACCACGTCACGTTGGGTGACTAAATCTAAGCCGAAGAAGGTTTTTGATTTGTTTAACCCTTCTCCGCGAGCATTGTTGATAACAGTCGCGCCCGTCGCGCCTGTTTCACGAGCAGATTCAACGACTTGATCTGTGAGTGCATCTTCCACGAAGACCACAATAAGTTTAAAGCGCATAATAATTCCTTAAGATTGAGCCGCTTCAGGGCGTTTGCGCTGAGCGTACCATTGACTTAATTGTGCATAGGCCATTACCGACATCATCGGGAACAGGCTAGCAAAAGCGATTAATCCAAAGCCATCAATAAGTGGGCTTCTTCCTGGCACAGTTTCCGCTAGGCCTAAACCAAGCGCTGCTACTAATGGCACGGTTACGGTTGACGTTGTTACCCCACCGGAATCATACGCCAGTGGAATAATCAGTTTCGGCGCAAATAAGGTTTGGATAACCACAACGACATAGCCAGCAATGATGTACCAGTGAATAGGGTCGCCAACCACAATGCGGTAACAACCCAAAGAAATACCAATAGCAACGCCAAGTGCAACTGAAATACGCAATCCCCAAATACCAATGGCACCACCTGAAACTTGGTTCGCTTTAATCGCCACGGCAATTAGTGAAGGTTCGGCAATAGTGGTACTAAAACCGATTAAGAAAGCGAATAAATAAACCCAGCCATAGTCTTGCCAGCTAAGTGTGATAGCCTGTTTAACCGCATTAAGTGCTTCGCCACCAGCAATAAACACAGGATCAGTAAGTTGCTGTGCCATCAATTTGCCAAGAGGGAACAAGGCTCGTTCTAAGCCGACTAAGAAAAACGTTAGGCCGACGACAACCCAAACAAATCCTGTCAGTACCTTACCGATATTGGGTACAGGTTGGCGTATGACGGCAAATTGAAAGCCAAAAATAATAACGGCAATTGGAATAACATCTGTTACCGTGCTGAACATGGTTTGTGCTAGGTCAGTCAATATCGTGAATAGGTTCATAGCATTACCATCCCGTAAACCATTACAAACATCATTGGCGTTAATGACGCGAGAGCAATCAAACCAAAGCCATCAATCATTGGGTTACGACCTTTAATGGAAGAAGCAAGTCCGACACCGAGAGCCGTCACTAAAGGCACTGTGATCGTTGATGTAGTAACACCGCCAGAGTCGTATGCGATACCAATAATTTCAACCGGTGCAAACAAGGTAAGAATTACCACCAAGACATAGCCACCAATAATTAGGTACTGAATTGGCCACCCCTTAAGAATTCGAAATACACCAAGCACAATGGCTAGTCCCACTGATAAGGCAACGGTAAAGCGTAGACCATTAGCGTAGCTAGCTTTTGCCGCTTCATCGGCGGCTATCATATTGCCACTGGCAGCGACTTCAGCAGCCTCTGCCGCAACGGCGATAAGCGCAGGCTCGGCGACTGTCGTACCAAAACCCAGTGCAAAGGCAAAAATGAGCAGCCAAAAGACACTGCCTTTTTTGGCAAATGCGTGAGCCATGGTTTCGCCAATAGGAAACAGGCCTTGCTCTAAACCATGGATAAAAAAGGTCAGGCCGAGCAGTACAAAAAGTACACCGACTAAGAGCTCTAGCACGTTAGGTAGGGGTTGTTGAATAATGACTAGCTGAAAAAACACGATCACGGCAATAATTGGCGCTAAATCGCGAATACTGCCGAGCATAAATCCAGCGAGCTTTTTGATGGTTTCTTGCAAGCTGAGCGAGTTCCTTGTCTATATTTTCTTCATCTTAGCAGTTGGCTACTGCTTAGGTTTTGATTTAAAACAAGCTTAGCAATTGATTTTGAGAATGCTGGAAAATTTCTGAGTGAGGGTTTACGCCGAATAGCAACAGAGAGCAGAGCTGCGGACAGAAGAAAGCAGAAGAAGAGGAGCAGTTTAGCTCCCCAATAGGAATTAGCGTTAGCAGAAATTAGCGTTAGCGAGCGCTGAGTGCCTTGATTGCAAATAGCACCGCAATAGCACCAGTAGCTGAGGTAACAAGCCAGTTCTGAGCGGACAAACTTAACGCGCTAGTGATCATTGCTCCGGCTGCAAGAATAGAATATGTCAGCTGGCGTGATTTAATTTGCTGGTGTTGTTTGATTTCGGTCAATAATTCAATTTGCTGTAAATGCGCCTGCTTTCCTGAGTGCAAAAAGTCGTAAACCAGATCAGGCACTTCCGGTAGTTTTTCATTCCAGAATGGCAAGTTATCTTTAATTTTGCCAAAAACTGCCGAAACACCCATTTGTTCTTTTACCCAGTTTTCTAAGAAAGGCTTAGCGGTTTGCCATAAATCTAACTGTGGGTAGAGTTGGCGCCCTAAACCTTCGATATAGAGCAAGGTTTTTTGCAGTAACACCAGTTGTGGTTGTACTTCCATGTTAAATCTGCGCGCTGTGTTAAACAGGTTCACCAACACTTGGCCAAACGAGATTTCGGCCAGCGGCTTATTAAAAATAGGCTCGCAAACCGTGCGAATAGCAAATTCGAATTCATCGACACTCGTGTCGCGTGGCACCCAACCTGAATCGACATGTAATTGCGCGACTTTGCGGTAATCGCGATTGAAAAACGCGACAAAGTTTTCAGCTAAATAGCGTTTATCTTCTTTGTTTAGTGTGCCAACAATACCACAATCAATGGCGATCCACGTTGGATCGCTAGGGTTGCTGGCGTTAACGAATACATTGCCGGGGTGCATATCGGCATGGAAGAAGCTATCGCGAAATACTTGCGTGAAAAACACTTCAACACCGCGTTCAGCCAAGAGCTTCATATTGCAGCCAAGTTCCTGCAAGGTGGCCACTTCTCCAACACCTATGCCATAGATGCGCTCCATCACTAACACGTTCTTGTGGCAATAGCTGCTATAAATTTCAGGAACGTATAAGTGGTGATCTGTATCACGGCCTTGCGTGAAATTGCGCTTTAGTTGAATGGCATTAGCCGCTTCACGGTTTAAGTCTAATTCATCTAAAATGGTTTTCTTGTATTCGTTCACCACTTCTTTTGGGCGCAACCGTTTACCGTCAGGCAGCCACTTGGCGACAATGCCTGCAAACATCAACATCACGTTAATGTCAGCGATAATGGTTTTTTCAATACCCGGGCGAAGTACTTTTAGCACGACTTCTATGTTGTTACCGTCGTCATCCAGTAACGTGGCGGTATGCACTTGCGCAATCGAAGCAGACGCGAGCGGCTCTTGTTCAAAGTTTTTAAAATGGGTAGCAAAGGCTTCGCGACCAATCGATTTTTCTATTTGTTTTAAGGCTTGCTCGCCAGAAAATGGTGGTACTTGGTCTTGTAGTAATGCCAGTTCTTCGGCAAAGGCTTGTGGCAACAGGTCTCGGCGTGTTGAGAGCATTTGACCAAACTTGATAAACACAGGCCCAAGCGCCTCAATGGCTAAACGAAAACGCTGGGCATCGCTTTTATCTGAATGCTTGTTGTATAACCAAAACAGTGAAAGTCTTGCTAATTTTACATACCAAGGAATAGCTTTGCTTGGCAGCAGGTCGTCTAATCCATGCTGAAGAAAGGTTTTAATAATTCGATAAATTCGTAAGCTGCGCACGTTGGCATTCCGTTAGTGTTATTGGCTTAAGCCGCTTAATTTGACTTGCTATGTTCAACAAGACCCTGATTAACAAAGCCAAGATATTAGCTAGCTACACCCGCTAATGATGGTTGAGTTTCGTGATTTTTGCTGACAGCTCATCAATGCGTTGAGCAAGCTGCTCGGCGTGTTGCTGGTTGTTTTTTACGCCCTCGTTAAAGTGACGCAATTCGCCAGCAGAAACAACTAACTGTTGCTCAAAGACCAAGTATTCGCTCATATCCGCGCTTATTTGTGCTTTAGCAAAATTCAGTTTGTCTTTCGCTTTAGCCACAAGGCTTAGCAGCTTATGCGTTGCAACATCGCCAATATGCGCTTCAATGGCACTGCCCCAGTCGATCTCAATACTTTCTGCCAAGGCAGCAAACTGCTGTGCGAGTTTCATATCGCCAGAAATATCGAGCTGGTCTGCCTTTATCAATTCAGTAAGTTGGTACTCACTTTTTATTTTATTAAGTGTTGATAGGCTAGTGGTGATGGTGCAGTCGGCAGCTGGCTGCTCAGGACTTGTGACTAATAACTTCGCAGATATATATTGGAATTGCAGTGAAAAGCCGAGCTCTTTTAGGTCAATAGCAAGTGCTTTGCCTTGATACTTTTCGGCAAAAGTTACAGGCTTTTCACTTAGGGCAAACGCTTGATTAGCGATAGTTTCTATCGCTGAACACAGCAATTGAGCAAGTAAAGCAGGTCGCATAAATTAGAACTTGTAGCCCTTGTGTAACGCTACAATACCACCGGTTAAGTTGTGATAAGTGGTTTGTTCAAAGCCTGCATCATTCATCATAGTTTTTAATGTTTCTTGATCTGGGTGCATGCGAATTGACTCGGCTAAGTACTGGTAGCTTTCACCGTCTTTGGCGACCAGCTCACCCATTTTCGGTAAAATGTTGAATGAATAGAAATCGTAAGCTTTGTTAAGTATTTCGTGCTCAGGCTTTGAAAACTCTAATACCAGTAATCGTCCACCTGGTTTTAATACACGGAAAATTGAACGCAATGCGTTGTCTTTGTTGGTGACATTACGCAGGCCAAATGCAATGGTCACAATATCAAAGGTATTTTCTTCAAATGGCAAATGTTCGGCGTTTGCTTGCACATACTCAATGTTTTGCACTAGACCGCGGTCACGCAATTTGTCACGACCTACATTAAGCATTGAGCTATTGATGTCTGCCAAAATCACTTTGCCGTCTTTGCCCACAAGCTGAGAGAACTTCGCGGTTAAATCGCCCGTGCCACCGGCTAAATCCAATACTTTATTGCCAGGGCGCACGCCTGAAGCGTCAATGGTAAAACGTTTCCACAAGCGATGAATACCGAAAGACATCAAGTCATTCATAATGTCGTATTGTTTCGCTACAGAGTGGAATACACCTGCCACCATAGATTCTTTAGAACCTTTTTCTACCGTTTGGTAGCCAAAATGAGTGGTTTCTTGATCTGTTGCGTTTTGGTTTTCACTTTGTTCGTGCTGCATGGGCTGAGACATCAATTATTCGTTTACCTTTTCAAGTTGACGCTAGTGTACTGCAAGCCTTAGTTAAAATCAGCTTTTGCCGATATATTTTAGCGAGAGATTGATCTAGGGCACCTTGGTTTACTTTGGTGGTTTTTCTGCGACATATCGCCTGATTACAGGCCGAGCGTGATAAACTTAGCTTCAACACTCTACTGATAGGTATAACGAATGACATCAGCCTCGCAAGATTGGGCCTTTTTCGGTCGCCGTTTAGTGCAAACCGGCAACCTTAATCACAATGACACCTTGTTTGGTGGCACTATGTTGGCGTGGATAGACGAAGAAATTTACATATACGCCAAGTGCCAATTAGGTAACCAAGATGATATGACCATGGTAACGGCTCGATTTGGCGAAATTAATTTTCGTGCGCCCGCTTTCAAAGGCAATATCATCGAATTTGGGATGAAAACCAAGAACCTTGGTCGTACCTCAATCACGGTTGATGTGCTAGTGCGCAATAAATCAACTCATTGTGTTATCTGTGAAGTGCACGATGTGACTTTTGTCTGTGTTGACCCTGAAACCATGAAGCCGATCCCTCACGGCTGTTTACCAGAAGACTAATCACATTGACGAGAATCTTATACAGTCATGCCAATGCCCATAAACTTTGTATATAATTAGCAAAATTTCAGCGCAGAACGCTTTCTATCAGCGCTAAGTTATTATTTCAGCTAGATTGCATACGCAAGACACGAGAATTTAATCCATGGGAAATGGCTCCAAAGAAGTATCGCCAGCCGAACAACACGTAACCGAGTTAAACACTTGGCTTAATTTTAAGCGCTTGATTCGCCATGCGTTTCCTTACCGAGCAGCATCGTTTTTCGCGATCTTTTGTATGCTTGGCTATGCCTCAATTGATGTTTACTTCTTATCTAAATTGCCTGCGCTGATCGATGAAGGTTTAACGGGCAAAAACCCAGAGTTTATGAAGTGGGCCCCGCTGTTTGTGATTGTCTGCTTTATTTTGCGCGGCACTTTCCACTTCTTAAGCAATTATTGTTTAGCTTGGGTTGGCAACAATGTGGTTGCTGACTTGCGCCAGAAAATTTTTAAGCATGTTATGGCAATGCCTGTTGCCTTTCACGATAGCACGTCTACGGGTACGTTAATTTCCAAGTTAACGTTTGACACGGAGCAAGTGTTACAAGCGGTGAGCAAGTCATTATTGACGCTGGTTCAGCAAGGCGGCTTTGTAATTGGCTTACTATTCCTAATGTTTTGGGAAAGTTGGCAGTTATCGGCGATTTTCTTAGTGATCACGCCAATTATCGCGGTGATTGTGACCATAGTGTCTAAGCGTTTTCGCAAGATCAGCAAAAATATTCAAAACGCCATGGGTGAAGTGACCAGCGCTGCAGAGCAAACGTTTAACGGACACAAGGTTGTTATCACGTTTGATGGCCAAGAGCGTGAAAACGATCGCTTCTACCAAATTAATAAGCACAATCGCCAGCAGCGGATGAAAATGGTCACCGCTAAGTCTGCCAGTGTGCCAATTATTCAAATTATTGCGTCCTTCGCTTTAGCCTTTGTACTGTATGTGGCCACCCTTGATGGCTTTGTTGACAGCTTAACGCCCGGTGTATTTATGGGCGTAGTGACTTATATGACCATGCTATTGAGGCCACTGAAACTGCTCACTAATGTGAACAACGAATTCCAGCGCGGAATGGCGGCGAGTAGCAGTATTTTTGAACTGCTCGATAAGCAACCAGAGCAAGAAACTGGTGATAAGGTGCTTGAGCAATCGCAAGGTGCGTTAACCGTTCGCAATGTTAGCTTCGCATACCAGAATGAAGAAAAGCTAACGCTCGACAATATCAGCTTTCACGCCAATACCGGCGAAACAATTGCTTTGGTGGGCCGCTCTGGTAGCGGTAAATCGACGTTAACGTCGTTGTTATTAAGGTTCTATCAAGCGCAAAAAGGCGAAATTTTAATTGACGATACCGATATCTCGACACTGACGATTAAATCGCTACGTCGCCAATTTGCTTATGTATCTCAACAAGTTGTGCTATTTAACGACTCGCTTGCCAACAATATTGCTTATGCCAAGCCTGACGCAAGCCGCGAAGAAATCATTGCCGCCGCAAAGAAAGCTCACGTATTGGAATTTGCCGACAAATTGCCACAAGGCTTAGACACCAATATTGGTGACAATGGCGCCCTGCTATCAGGTGGTCAACGTCAACGCGTGGCAATTGCTAGAGCATTGTTATGTGATGCACCTTTCTTGATTTTAGATGAAGCCACCAGTGCGCTAGATACTGAATCTGAGCGCCATATTCAGGATGCTTTGACCGAACTGCAACAGCAACGCACATCAATCATTATCGCTCACCGTTTATCGACGATTGAAAGTGCCACCAATATTTTGGTGATCGATCAGGGTAAAGTGATTGAGCAAGGCAATCACGAAGCGTTACTAGCGCAAGATGGTGCTTACGCGCAGCTACATAAGTTTCAGTTTGCTCAATAACTAACAAACCCAGCTTAAAAAACGTAAAAGGCTAGCGAAATTGCTAGCCTTTTGTTTTCAAAATTGAATATTCGCTCAAGTCCACTTTATCTACTGTCATTAATGTTCAATCTGGCAGGCGTTCATCAAGCGCTTTTAGCGAGCGTAAAAATAGCCCTAAGCCGCCAACAGCAAGCACCAGAATAACAATCAGGTCGAAAGAGCTCATGGTACGGAAAGAAAAGCGTAATGAGGAAATCACACCGAAAATTAATCCTGTGATTGAACCTATCGCGAGTATCCAGCCTAAAATGTTACGCCCGTTATAAAAGATAAGACCAACGCCGAACATAAAGGGGATCATAATCATCCCACTGGTCACACTGTAATTGCTACCCATGGCTGAAAAGCTGTATAAGCGCATGCCCATACCAAAGCTTGAAGAAACGGTAATGGCATTTAACAGCATATAAAAGCCACCACACATCATTATTAGACCAATAAAAAACTGCCCTAGTCCACCTGAAGTGCCACCTGCTCCGCGCATAATAAACTTCCCTTATTGTTATTTTTCTGCTGAATATGGATCTTCTGCTAAAAGGTAGGCTCGTAAATCTGCTTTATTCGGTTGTTGGTATAGCCATTCTCTTAATGCTTTTACCTTATCGTAATTCTCTTCGCCAAACTTGTCTTTATAGATTTCAGTAAAGTTATCTTTAGTGCTATCAAGACGTATATTGCGTTGCCAATGAGCAGTGAGAATCGCATTTAAGGAACCTGCAAGTCCATGCTCTTTGAGTAGCTCCCATTCTCCCTTGTCCAGCCAAACACCGCCAACACTGGCGCTGTAATCAATACGATGCTCTGTGTTTGCTGCAAGACGCAGTTTACGCATGATTGTCCCAGTCATCGGACACAACAGTGCTTCACTTGTTTCATCAACGGCTACCTTTGCGTTATTGTCGAATGTAAATTGTGGATTACGTTCTTTCCACGCGACATAGTCTTCAATTAAAACCCAATTACCACTGCAGTTCGTGCAAGTGTGAGCTCTAAACAAACCCTCAATGAAGCTGGGTTTTAATTCGCCTTGTTTACAGCAGGTACATTTCATAATGACTTCCTTATCCCATCTAATAAATTGATAAATATAATTTAATTTGTATCGTAAAGTTGAGAAGTTGATCATCAACAAATTACGCTCTGACTTCTTAAATACCGATAGTTTGTAGGTTAATTTATATGTTATAAAGTCGTAAATTACTATAGGAGGTTGACATATTATGTCAACCTCCTATAGTAATTAAATGCATCTAGGATTCGCGAGTGTTTGACTAGCGACTACTTTTTAAGGACGAAACATGGAACAGTTGTTAACCACTTCTTCGCAATTCCCCACTGTTATCTTTTCTGTGTTACTTGGCATTGTTGTTGTCTATTGGATTGTCGGTTTGCTTGGGCTAGTCGATTTAGATCTTGGCGGTGACGTTGATATGGATGCAGATGCTTCAGTTACCAGTGTTGGCGGTTTAACCGGATTACTGCTCACCTTTGGTTTAACAGGCATTCCGTTCACTTTAGTGATCAGCATTATCGCGCTCGTTTGCTGGTTGGTGAGTGTCTACCTGCAATATTATTTATTAACTTGGCTGCCAAGTGACTGGCTATTTTACTTGGGCGGCTTAATCAGTGCTGTGGTTGTGTTTTTCCTGTCATTACCTGCTACTGCCGTGATTATTCGCCCTCTCAAAGGCATGTTTAAAAGCGTTGAAACCGCCAAAAGTGATCATCTAGTGGGAAAAGAAGCCATTATTGCCACCAGCAAAGTGAGTGAGACATTTGGTCAAGCCCGTGTGTTTAATGACGGCGCGGAAATTTTACTGGATGTGCGCTGCGCACCTGAACACACCTTGGCAATGGGTGAAAAAGTGCTGGTGATTGAATACTTAAACGACAGCCATGCCTATATCGTTGCCCCCTACCCCAATTAAACATTTTGAATTTGTTCAAAACTAGAGAAGAACAACCAGACAAGAAAAATTTTCACAACTTGCACGTGATTTAAATAAGAGGAACTACACATGGTAATGGAACCACTCTATCTAGCGATTGGAATTGGCGTACTTTTCGTCTTTTCACTACTCATTATGGTCGCCAAGTTTTACATCAAAGTAGAACAAGGTCAGGCGCTGATCATCAACAAGTTAAGAGCTGAGCCTGAGATCAGCACCACAGGTGGCATGGTGATCCCTGTTATCCATAAAAAAGAAGTGATGGATATTTCAACCAAGCGCATGGTGCTTGAGCGCAAAGGTCGCTCTGGGTTGATTTGCCAAGACAATATTCGCGCCGACATCATTATCACCTTCTATATTCGCGTTAACGAAACCAAAGAAGATATTCTGCGCGTTGCCAAGCAAGTGGGCTGTGATCGTTCTTCTTACCCTGAAACTCTGCAAGAGCTATTTGAAGCCAAGTTCTCAGAAGCGCTAAAAACCGTTGGTAAGCAGCTGAACTTTACTGAGCTATTTACCCAGCGCGATATTTTCCGTGACAAAATCAAAGAAGTGATTGGTCAAGACTTATCGGGCTATGTACTGGAAGATGTGGCTATCGACTTCCTTGAGCAAACCTCGATTAATGATTTAGATCCGAACAATATTATGGATGCCGAAGGTATTCGCCGCATCACCGAATTAACCGCGCAGCAAAGTGTGGAAACGAACGACTTAAAACGCCAAGAAGAAATTCGCATTAAACGCCAAGATATTGATGCCGAAGAAAAACGCCTTGAGCTAGAGCGCCAATTAGCCGATGCCGAAGCGAAACAAGCCCGTGAAATTGCCACGGTTAGAGCTCGCGAAGAAGCGGAAACAGCGAAAATTGTTGAAGAAGAACGTGCTAAATCAGAACAAGCGCGTATCGATACCGAGCAAAAAGTGGTGGTTGCCGAGCAAAACAAACAACGCGAAGGTGATATTGCCGAGCAAAATCGCCTCAGAGCGGTGGCAATTGAAGAAGAAAAAGTCACCCGTGCTCGCCAAATTGAATCGATCGATCGCGAAAAAGAAGTGGAAACACTGCGTATCGATAAAGAAAAAGCATTGGAAATTGAACGTAAGAACATTGCTGAAGTGCAGCGCGAGCGTATTGCGGTAGAGAAAAATGTTGCCGAAGAAGAAGAGCGCATTAAAGACTTACGCGTAGTCTCAGAAGCGAATCGCGCTAAAGAAGAGCAAGTGATCAAAGCACAAGCAGAAGCCGAAGAAGCGTTAGTGAAAGACATTGAAGCGGCGAAAGCACAAGAGCAAGCGGCTGAGCACACCGCCAGAAAAATGCAGACTATTGCAGATGCCGAGTTAAAGGCGGCGAGCAAACAAGCCGAATCGAAGAAAATTCTTGCTGAGGGTGAACAAGCTGAAGCAGCATCACTTGGCTTAGCAGAAGCACAAGTTACGCTTGCCAATGCCGAGGCAAATGAGCGCCAAGGTGAAGCTGAGGCGAAATCGCTTGAGCTGAAACTCACTGCTGAAGCCAAAGGTATTCAAGAAAAAGCAATGGCGGAAGCAACCGGTTTACGCGAGAAACAAGAAGTGCTCAATGCCATGTCTGAGGAGGCACGTGAATTTGAAACCTTCGGTTTACGCCTTAACCAAGAGCGTGAATTAACCCTGGCGAAATTAGACAACAGTGTTGATTTAGCCGAGAAGCAAGCAGAAGTGTTAGGTACGGCACTAAGCGAAGCTGATATCAATATAATGGGCGGCGACGGCGACTTCTTACGCCAGTTTATGAAGTCGATCACTGTGGGGAAATCGCTTGATGGTTTAGTCAATGAAAGCGATACCGTGCAAGCCCTGTTTAAAGAGCAATTAAATGGCGATCGCAACTTTATGGAAGACTTGAAAGGCGTGTTGTCTGGCGCGGCAGAATCGAGTGAAACCATTAAAAATATCAATATGGCAAAGCTATTATCGTCGCTTAACAATGCAGATGATGCGCAAAAAGGCGCATTGGCAAGTTTGTTAAATTTAAACGGTAAATCGTCTTCGTAGCTAATAAAAGGCAACACAAGTTAATACTGTGTTGGGCGATTGGCAGGTAGATTCAATCGCATTTTTACATAGTTCTTTTTTACATAGGTATGGCTAAGCCATTGAGTCGGCTAATTACAGAATTAGCTGACAGCCAGCACCATGGAGTATTTCATGACAGATAAGGAAAGCGTCACTAACCAAGCGGTTGCAGAAGGTGGCTCATACGAACTCATTCAGCGTCGTTTAACAGCATTAGGCAGCGACCTGAGTAGCCAAATTAAGCAGCTCAACGACGAGCGCATTGCCACCTTTGGCGCCACCGACATGAAAGTGCAAGCGCGGGTAAGAGTGCGTACCGAGCATAATTGCACCGCCAGAGATATCGCAGCAATTGGTGACACTTTACTGTTTGGCTACAATGTTTTCTTGGGGCTAAAACGCAATATCACCATTGCCGATGTCTTTAGCCTACACCGAATAGAAGAAAACAATGGCGAATACGATATTGTCGATATCCCCATGGCAGGCAGCTTTTTGGAACACCCTGACTTTGTTCGCGATTTTGAAGAGCTGTATACCTACTACAAGAAAACCTACCTCACCCATATTTACCGTCAGGGCAGCAAGTTATTTGCGGTATTTCGCATTGGTGAACGACTAGATGATATTCGAGTGTTCCAATGGGCGATTGATGCCAATGAGCAAGTCACTTACATCGATAATCGCGGCGAGCGCGAGGTAAAACAACCGGAAAATTTTGATTTTGAATGGCACAAAGTCACTCGTGAGCAACAAGAACAAGGTAAGCATCCCCACTTTAACTTGTTTGATACCTTGTTTGTTGAAGCGATTGGCGGCTCGATCACCTTAAAAGTTGAAAACAACACTGAAGATGGCAAAGGAATTTATGCTGAGCCGGTCGAAGATGAACATCAGTCGCTCGATGATGCCGACATTCAATACGCGAAAGTTGGCGAACTTATTCTGCTGAAAATTAAGCCTTACCGCGAACAGCAAACCAGGCACTTAATTTACAACGGAAAAACTCAAGAGGTATTGCGCCAAGACGCCATCGAGCACGCCTGTATTCAACTTCCTGAAGATCACGGCATTATCTTTCCCGGCGGCTATTATCTGCAAAACGGCGAAAACAAAAGCTTTGACGATAACGCTGACGATTTACAACTGCACCGCGTCGTAAAATCACCAAACGGTGAAGACTATCTCTATATATTCTATGAGTCAAACGAAGGGCAATATGCGCTGTTTGGCTACAACCTGATCACCCGCACCTTGCAAAACCCTATTTATGGTCATGGGCAAAGTTTGTATCACGATGGTCGCACTGTGGTTTTTAGCGCCGAAGCTGAGCCTTCGCGCGTACATGCCATGCAGATATGGCAAACACCATTTTGCAGCGAGGAGCACGCCAGTAATCAGCCAGCCGACAACAGCTTTTTTGGCAAAATCGGCAATCCTGAGTTAGTGCGCGGCGTTTCTGATTTATATAGTGTTGTGAAGCTGATTTCAGTGGCTGAGCCAAGCGCCCAGCACTTCAATGATTTGGTCAAAGAATCCAAACAATTATTCGATAAATACCACTGGCTTGATGATGCCCAGCTCGCTAGCCTTAACGAGTTACTAAAACAGGTAGTCACCACGTCAGAGCTGGTACTAGACGAGTTTGAAAAGGTCGCCAGCATCAAGGCAAATTCTGATGCAACCATGAGCCAAGCGCGTGAAAAATTAGCAGAACTCACTGCGGCTAACAGCTCGTCTAACTTTGAAACTGCTAAGCAATTTGTTGATAACCTTGCCCAGCTTGCGCAATTTAAAGGGGAGCTTATTTCCCACAAAGAACTGCGCTATGTTGGTGTGGAAGAAATTGACGACATGGAAGCGCAGCTTGATGAGCTAACGAAAGCAGTGAGCCAAGCAACCGCTGACTTTTTGCAACAAGACCAAGCATTAGCGCCCTATCAACAACAAATTGCCGAACTAGAAGCGGCGGTGGAAGCAAGTGAATCAATCACAGCGCTAAAGCCTATTCGCCAAGCAATTGAAGAGCTTGTCAGTGGTTTAGAATTGCTAAATCACACCATGTTGTCGCTGGAAATTGAAGACAGCCGCCAACGTACGCGAATTTTAGAAGATATTTCTGGTGTGTTTAGCCAAATTAATCGGGTGAAAGCAGGTGCCGATCTCGCGGCTAAAAATGTTGGCAGTGAAGAGGCGCGCGCAGAGTTTGGTGCCCGTTTTAAGCTGCTAGGGCAAAGTGTCACCAGTGGTTTGAGCGCCGCCGACACGCCCGCCGCTTGCGACCAGCAACTGTCGCAAATTCTTGTCCAACTGGAGGAGCTAGAAAGCCAATTTAGCGACTACGACGAGTTTTACCAAGAAATACTCGCCAAGCGCGATGAAATTTACGACAACTTTGAGCAGCACAAGCAACAGTTAATGGATGCGGTGCAGCGCCGTTGCTTAAACCTTATGACCGCAGCCGACCGCATTATTGAAGGCATAGTGCGCCGCAGCCAATCGTTTAACGAGCAAGACCAACTCAATAGCTTTTTTGCTGCCGACCCTATGGTTACCAAACTTAGGCAGCTAGTCGAACAATTGCGTGAATTAGACGATCATGTCCGCGCTGACGATATTGAAGCCCAGCTTAAAAACGCCAAAGACCAAGGTATTCGCTCACTGCGCGATAAAACCGATATTTACTCAGCCGATGGTAGCTTGGTAAAAATTGGCGAGCATCAATTTACTGTTAACAAACAAAAGCTGGAACTCACCTTACTGCCACGCGACAACAGCATGGTGGTGCACATTAGCGGTACCGAATATTTTGAAAACCTGCCCAAAACAGACTTTGCAGGCACTGAATATCTGTGGGAGCAAGGGCTAATTTCCGAATCTGCCAAAGTGTATCGCGCTGAATATTTAGCCGCGTCTATTTTATTTGACGCCGAAGCCAGTGGCACAAGTGAAGTGGAGCGCTTATCGGCAGCAGCTAAAGATGGCACGTTAGTGGATATCGTGCGCAAGGCGGCAGAGCCTCGCTACCAAGAAGGTTACGACAAAGGCGTGCACGATGCTGATGCGGCGTTAATTCTCACCCAGTTATTATCGTTAAAAGCGTCAATTGGCTTGCTGGCGATTCCTGCGCCTGAGCGTCGATTAGCGGTCTTGTATTTCCTGACAAACCTAACGTCAGAGGCGCAACAAGACCTTATCCAGCGCTGCCACAATTTGCATTTAATGGCATCAACCTTTGGCGGCAGTCAATTAAGCAAGCAGCTAAGCGAAGAAATCGCAAACGCCCTAAGCCAATTTATTGAAAACCATGCATGGCTGCGCGCTGATACTCAATTAGCGGCGAGCTATTTAGTGCAAGAGCTGGCAAACGCTAAACCGTGTTTTGTGGTAAAAGAAACGAGCTTAGCGCTGGTTAAGCAATTGCAAACCACACTAAAACACAAAAGCTTAACGCAGCAAATCAATGATGCGCTTTCAGGCTGTGCAACTGTCGAGCAGCAATATCAGCTGCACTTGGCGTGGCTGCAATCTTTTGCTGATCATCAAGCGCTTGAAGTCAGTCAGGATGAATTAATTGAAGCGGCTTTGATACTTACTAGTCAAACGTTGCTTACCAGCCAATCGCTGCTTGATGTAAATGCCGAGCTTTCTGGTTCTTTTTACGGCTCAAGCGCACAAACCGATGCGGTGGTTGAGGGTTTGCTCGGGCAGCATGCCAATATCAGCGATCGCCAATTAGCGATTAATTATCAAGAGTTTATTAGTCGCTTGCGCCAGTTTGTGACGATTGATGTGCCAGCCTTTACCGCGTTTCATCAACAGAAACAGTCGGTACTGGCAACTCAGCGCGATCGTTTGCGACTGGATGAATTCAAACCGAGTGCGCTCTCTTCATTTGTGCGTAACAAGCTGATCAACGATGTGTATTTCCCAATTATTGGTGCCAACCTCGCGAAACAAATTGGCGCGGCAGGTAATAACAAACGCTCAGATCTGATGGGCTTGTTATTGCTAATCTCACCACCGGGCTATGGTAAAACAACGCTAATTGAATACGTTGCCAGTAAATTGGGCATGACCTTTGTTAAAATTAACTGCCCGTCGATTGGTCACGACCAAATCTCGCTCGATCCTGCACAAGCAAATAACTCCACGGCAAAAAGCGAAATCGAAAAAATTAACCTCGCTTTTGAGATGGGCAACAATGTCATGCTGTATCTCGATGATATTCAGCATACCAACCCAGAGTTTTTACAGAAGTTTATATCGCTATGTGATGGCTCGCGAAAAGTCGATGGCGTTTGGAATGGCGAAAGCAAAACCTACGATATGCGTGGCAAGAAATTTGCCGTGGTCATGGCAGGTAACCCTTACACCGAATCAGGCGAGGCATTTACCATTCCTGACATGCTTGCCAACCGTGCCGATATTTATAACTTGGGTGATACCCTGAGCGGTCGTGAACACGAATTCTCGCTGAGCTTTATTGAAAACTCGCTAACTAGCAATTCATACATTGCCCCGCTTGCTACCCGTGAAATGGACGATTTATACAAGCTGGTGCGTATGGCGGATGGTGAGCAAATCGCCTCAACTGAGCTAAAACACGGTTATTCCCAAGCGGAAATCAATGAAATAGTCGCGGTTATTCAGCGCATTCGCAAAATTCAGCAAACCGTGCTTAAAGCCAACGAGCAATATATTGCTTCTGCCGCTCAAGACGATAAATACCGCACTGAGCCGCCGTTTAAACTGCAAGGTAGCTACCGAAATATGAACAAAATGGCGGAAAAAGTGGTGCCAGTAATGACCGACGAAGAAATCGAGCAGCTGATTGCCGATCACTATCGCGGTGAAGCGCAAACACTGACAGTGGGCGCGGAAGAGAATTTGCTGAAACTTGCTGAGCTGCGCGGCATTCAAACCGATGAACAGCAAGCTCGTTGGCAGCAAATTAAAGAAGACTTTGTGCGCCACCAAAACTTGGGTGATAACGACAACCCTGTCGCCGCCATTGCCAGCCAAATATCGCTGCTACAAAAAGGTTTAAACCAGATTGGTGAGGTGCTGCAACAACCTAAATCTGATGGGCTAGAAAAGCTTAACGACACGCTGGCTAAGCTTAAGTTGCAAGTTAATGTTGAACAGCCTAAGCATGATGAACAGCCCTGTGCCCAAAACCAGCCGAGTGCAAATGTTAGTGAAGAACTGCCGCAAATACTCGACACCTTTAACCAGCAAATGGCAAACTTCTTTACCCCGCTGGTGGAAGCGCTGCAAAGCAATAAAACCTTGGATGCGCAGCTGATTGATACCTTGCAGCATCTGAACATTTCGTCTGCACCTAGATATGAAAAGCCTTCAAAAGAAACGCGATTGCAAGGGATTAGTCGAGAAATAATAAGTGAAAAAGAGAGCGAAAAAGACAAATTGAATACGGATTAGAATGCATTTTTTCAGTTTGATGGGGCCGAGTTATCTGCCCCAATAATTGCAATAAGCAATCCATTTACAGTCTATAGTGTCGCCTTTCCTACTTAGGCTGACTAAATTCAACTAACTCTCGTCTGCCGCCAATGAACTTGCTCGCCAGTATTTCATCATTTCGAATATCGGTTACATAAAGAATATCTTTATCAAGGTTAGCAATGGTTGTTAGCTGATTTAATGTTAAATCGTAACGCCAAAGCTCTGCTTGCGAGCTAATACCGTAAAGCGAGTCCCCTTTTAACAATAAATAATCGTCAAACAACTTGTTGATCAATATGTTAAGCGGTTGAATATTTGAACCAGAGCCAGAGCCAGAGCCCGAGTCTGAACCAGAACGCAGTATGGCTTGGCCTTGGCTATTCAGGTAAAGCAATTGATCTTCTTGATAGTAGGCTGCCCATAAAATTTGCTCTTGCGCTAAATCGATGGCTTCACCGCTATTGATATCAATAGCAAACAATCGCTGCTTTTCAGTTCGGTTATCTGTTACCAGCAGAGTGTCAGGGGTCGTCCAAGGCATTAACACGCTCACCGCTATCGGTGATTCAATCAGCCGATAGCTACCATCTAAGCCAACTAATGCAATTTGGTTGTTTACATTAACGGCTAGGGTTTGCCCGTCAGGTGACCAACTGTATCGGCTACTTCTCAGTCCTTGTTCAAATTGTGTCAGTTGGTAGGTGCTAGTGCCATCAACTACCCATAGCTGGCGTTTGCCAGAGCGGTGCGAGATAAAGGTGATGAGCTCGCCATTAGGTTGAAACTTTGCATTGATATCAACAGAAGTGGAGCGAGAAAAAGCCTGTATATCTGCCTCTTCTTTGCTTTCTAGGGAAAGGTAGCCAATATCAAAGTCTTTAATACCAAAGGTAGCGGCAAACTTTTCTTGGCTCGGGTGATAACTGGGATTCCAAAGTCCGGAATGGCTTGCAGGGTGCACTAAGGTCAAGTCGCCGTCGATACCTAAGCGATATATTTGCCCATCAAGATGCGTCAAAAAATGCTTACCGTCAGGCGAAAAGTCAATTGGAAAGCGAGCATCTGAAGAATAACTCTCTTGTGGTGATACTTGTGCTTCGCTCTTTATTACCCCGTCAACAGATAAGGTTCGCAATATATGCACATGGTCATCACTGATAGATACGGTTGCCAATCGATCTAAGCGGTAAGAATAATCCAGTGAATATATTCGGTCATTGCCACTTGTTGGTACGTTAGTGAGTTCATCCGCAACAGCATCATAGATAACTAATGTCGGTTGATTACTGCTAGGTGTTGGATATTGCAGCATCGCTATTCGGCCATCATTGAGCCAAGTAGGGTGCGTTGTTTTTATATTGGCACAGTTGTAACGCAATAGATTTTTAGCATTGCCATTCCAAGCTTCAGCAAAATCTAGCGTCTGTAATTGCCAACATTGTTGCGTATTTTCAAGATCATCAGTGCAATCAGATTGCAAGATAAACGCTAACTGAGAACCACCCGACGACCAACTTAGCTGGCTATAATGCCCAGGCTCTGTGCTTAAACGCTCTTCTTGGTTGTTGGTTAAATCTTTAGCCCATAAGTGACTAATGCATTGGCCAACATAACGGTTGAAAACTAAATACCTTCCGTCAGGGGAATAGGCGGCATTGAATTCTTGTTCGTCACTGGCTGTGAGTGGCGTAACGCGATCAAAAATGGCTTGCTCTGACGGAAATAGCATGACAACAAGTAAAGCTACACTCGCCAATGCCGCCAAAGCATACCGATAGGTGAGTGATTTGTTTGACTCTGGTTCACGAACAGGCGTTTTCTCACTGTTATTGGTTTCCCAACGCACATTCGCTTCTAAGCTGTAGCCCTTTTTTGCATGAGTTTTAATAAATGCTTGTTGTTTGCTGTCATCACCGAATGCTTTACGCAACTGGGCAATGGCACGTTGCAAGGTATTGGGGCCAACGACGCTGCTCTCCCACACTAAATCCATAAGCTCATCATGGCTGACGACTTCACCGGCTCGGCTCGCTAACACCTCTAGTACTTTTAATGCTTTAGGAGGAATTTGAGTGGCTTGTTGTTGATGCTTTATTTGGTTTCGACTGACATCGATAAAGTAGTTGTTAACCCAAAACTGCGTGGCCATAAAAAAATTCATTCCTTGGTAATTCTGCTCAAATCTTACCGTACACACTCACAAAATAAAGCTGAAAACAGAGAAATCAGCTAAACGTCAGGTTTTTTTCATGTGCTTCAGGCTCTGAGCTGGCAGCTTAATACTCAACTTTTATATGCAAACAAAATAAGGATCTTGAACAACGATCCAAACGCTTTGAAGAAATGCTATTTGGCAAAGAGGGAGAGCAATCATGAAGGTAACTTTTAAAAATTTATTGGCATTAGCGCTAGTGGCAAGTTTTAGCGGTAATGCACTGTCAAAAGCTGGGGATGTGCAGGCTTCAATAACTGGCCCATATCTTGGCCAAACAGCACCGGGGTTAACACCAGAAGTTTTTGCGCCCGGCATTGTCACCACCGAGGGGTGGGAATACGGTGTTGTTTTCTCGCCACGCTTGGATGAAATGTACTTTGTTCGAGAAGTTATGAAAGACAATAAACCGCATCAAGAATTTATCGTTTTTGAACAAAACGATGATAAATGGCGGGAACGTGTTATTTCCAAAAGGGTAGGAACGCCGACACTTTCGCCTGATAACAAAACGATGTTTTTTGGTCGTAGCTTTAAAACTCGAACAGATTCAGGTTGGTCTGAAATGCAAAGGCTAGGCCCTGATTTTGAAGAGTTCAGGATTATGCGCGTGACCGCTTCGTTAAACGGTACCATAGCATTCGATGTTGCCGAAAAAGAGGGAGTGCTGCGTTATTCTACACTAGAAAATGGCAAACGCTTGGCACCCAAACCATTCCCTAAGCATATCAACACAGGTTTATGGAATGCACACCCGTTTATTGCCCCTGATGAAAGCTATGTTGTTTGGGATGGTCAACGAGGCAGTGATGACAGAAATTCAGACTTATTCATCAGTTTTAAAGAGCCTGATGGCACTTGGGGCGAGGCGATTAAATTTAACGAGAACATTAACAGTGAGGTTTCTGAATTTGCCGCACAAGTCTCGCCTGATGGTAAATATTTATTCTTCAACCGCAGTGTGGATGATGACAATGTAGATACCTTTTGGGTTGATGCCAAGGTCATCGAAAAACTAAAACCTGCTCATATCAAACAATATCATGCTAATAGTGCACCGCGCGGAACAGCCGCACAAGCTGTTGGCTCATTTAGGGATATTCCAGCGCTTAAAAATGCGTTTTTCGATACGGCGCCATCATCTTCAGATAGCAGCTTAGCGGTAAGGAAGCTGGCCGTGACGGAAGACAAGACCAAAGCGATTGTTCAGCTAGCAAAAGAAATAGGAGCCGTTAAACATGGCAATTACGACAGCCTGTTAATCGCCCATAATAATGCCTTGGTTTTTGAAAGTTATCAGCAAAGAGGGCGTTACAATCTGGCCCATCCGCAAGCCTCTGCAACCAAAGGCTACACAAGCTTGTTGGTTGGCCGCGCGATTCAGCTAGGTTACTTGTCTATGGCTGATCTTGATAAGCCAATCATCAGCTTTTTAAATGAAATAGATAAAAGCGAACTAGTTACAGGCGCTGAGAAAATTACCTTACACAAAGCGCTCACTATGCACGGTGGTTTAACCATTGATGAGGAAAAATGGCAGGAATTAGAAAAGTCGCCCGATCAGCTTCAGGGTCAAAAACTGGTTCAAGCGTTACTAGAAAACAGTGCACCAATAACCGATGAAACCCAAGTCTACAAATACGGTAACTACAACCCCATGCTCGTTATGGCTGTGATTGATGCGGTAACACCAAAGGGTGCTAAATACTTCATAAAAACCGAAGTGTTAGATAAGTTAAATATTGCGAATTATCATTGGAGTACACATATTAGTGGCCTACCCCAAGCAGGTTGGAAGATTAGCTTAACGTCACGTGATATGGTCAAATTAGGCTTGGTAGTGGCCAATCAAGGCAAGTGGCAGGGAAAACCGTTTGTTTCTGCTGACTATTTAGCGAAGGCAACGAGCGCTTTTGCCAATCCACCTGAAGACTTTATTCCAGAGGAATATCGCTACGGTTATTTCTGGTACACCACACCAGTGCAAGTGAAGGGCAAAACCTATGTTACCAATTTGGCATGGGGTGGTGGTGGACAGCGCGTTATTGTGGTCGCAGAGCTAGGGTTAGTTATCGCCATTACTGGCCATGATCGAGACGATAAAATCATGGCGCAAATTACCGATACCGTTATCCCAGCATTTGCAGATTAGTTAGTAAAGCTAGTGTTAATGATGACAATACCAAGTGCAATTTTGAGCGGTTGGTATTGTCTTTTTGTCGATGGACAGTTTAAACCGCTTGCCCACAAGCAACCCCAGAGCTCCACGCAAATTGGAAGTTGTAGCCCCCTAGCCAACCCGTCACGTCAATCACTTCGCCGATAAAAAACAAGCCTTTGGCATTCTTTGCTTCAAAGGTTTTTGAGCTGAGTTCGTCGGTATCAACCCCGCCAAGGGTGACTTCAGCGGTGCGGTATCCTTCGGTGCCGTTAGGTTTGATTTGCCAGTGGTGCAGGTATTGCTGCAAGTAAGTCACTTCTTCATTGCTGAGTTGGCTGATTACTTTGTCGGTCAGCTCTTTGTTATTCACCATAGCTTCTACTAGGCGCTTTGGAAGCACAGTGGTTAGCAAGTTTTTTAGTGATTTTTGAGGGCTGTTTTGACGCCATTCTCTGACAAGCTCTGCTATTGGGCTGTCAGGTAATAAGTCGATGGTGACTGCCTGCCCTGCCCGCCAAAATGATGAAATTTGCAGTATTGCTGGCCCTGATAAGCCGCGATGCGTAAATAAAATATTCTCACGAAATTGAGTGCCATCTTCAGCGGTGGCAACTGTTGGCAAACTAATGCCTGACAAGCCATCAAAGCGTTGTTTGTCGTGATCGTGCAGGGTAAATGGCACCAGTGCCGCCATGGTTGGTAAAACGTTTAGACTAAATTGTTCAGCAATTTTATAGCCGATGGGTGTTGCGCCTAATTTCGGCATGGTTAAGCCACCAGAAGCGATAACCAAAGACTGGCATTGATAAGTTTCACCTGAGGTAACGACGTGGTAGCCTTGTTCGCTTTCGTCCTCAGATAAAGGCGTCACCGATAATACTTCGCTGCGTAGTGCTATCTTCACACCTGCCCAGTCACATTCGGTCATCAAAATATCAACGATATCTTGTGCGCTATCATCGCAAAATAGCTGACCTAAAGTTTTGTGGTGATAGGCAAGGCCATGGCGGTCAACTAATTCGATAAAGTCTTGTGCGCTGTAGCGACTAAGTGCTGATTTAACGAAATGTGGATTCTGGCAAAGGTAGTTTTCGGGGCGCGCATTTTCGTTAGTAAAATTACAGCGGCCACCACCACTGATCAGAATTTTACGGCCAGGTTTTTTACCCATGTCCACAACAGTCACAGATTTTCCGCGATAGCCGGCGGTAGCTGCGCACATAAGGCCTGCGGCACCTGCGCCGATAACTAAAACATCTGTTTGGACTATTGACATGGACTTTGACTCTAAAACTGCATAAAGCCGCTATTATAGTGAGTTCACAAAAAAGGGGCTATTACTTATAAAAAGTAAAGGCCCCTGTTATTTTTTTGTCATGCGCTTTTTACTATGCGCTGTCGGCAGCAGCTCGTTAAGCGCCAGTATCCGTCATTACGCTGCCGTTGCCGCCAGATTTTGCCATTTCAGCCAAATCTTTATCAACGAAGAACAACGCGTGGCCATCGTGACCCACAAGATTGATTTTATCTAGCACGCTCTTGAATAAGGTTTCTTCTTCGTGTTGCTCAGCCACATACCATTGCAAGAAGTTAAACGTTGAGTAGTCTTGCGTGGTGAAAGCTTTGTGAGCAAGTGCGTTAATTTGCTCAGTGATATGGCATTCGTGCTTATAGGTTTGCTCGAACACATCTGCAAGTGAACTGAATTCGTGTGGTGGCGCTTCAATCGCACCTAGAATTGGTAATGCACCTGTTTCACTCACGTAAGTGAATAAACGGTTCATATGGTCCATTTCTTCAAGCGCGTGCTTGCGCATGAACTCTGCCGCTCCTTCAAAGCCTTGGTCTTCACACCAAGCACTCATTTGTAGGTACATATTTGATGAGTAAAACTCTAAATTAATTTGTTGGTTAAGCTCTTTAACCATTTCCGGCTTCAACATAGGAACAACCTCACAGCGTTAATAATGGCGGCATTGTGCCAAAAACTTTTGATGAAGACAAATAAAAACCAATAAAAACAAATGGATACAAAGTGATAATGGTTATTGTTTATCTTCTGTTATGCACTCAACGTGTAATATTTACAGTGCAGAAAGCACAGCTTCTGCTTTTGACACTTCAAATTCTTTAGGTTTTTCAACATTTAACAGTGTTACTGTGCCATTTTCGATCACCATGGCGTAACGTTGAGAACGAAGGCCACCAAAGGTGCCAGTTTCCATTTCAAGGCCAAGGGCTTTGGTATAACTGCCGTCACCATCAGCCAACATAGCAATATGCTCTGCGTTTTGTGCTGCGCCCCATGCATTCATGACAAAGGCGTCGTTGACTGAAAGACAAGCAATTAAATCTACACCTTTGGCTTTAAATTCGTCAGCATTAACAACATAACCGGGTAAGTGAGCAGCCGAGCAGGTTGGTGTGAACGCGCCAGGTACGGCAAACAGCACAACTTTCTTGTTAGAAAAAAGTTCATCTGTAGCGTGGCTGATCATTTCACCATCTTTAAGTTCTTGTATTTGGCCGCTTGGCATCTTGTCGTTAAGGGCAATAGTCATTTGTTGCTTTCTCGTATGAATGAATTGTTATTTTAGCTTGATTGGCTTACACAAAAAGCCTTTGTCATGCGCACTACGGGCGCAGTCTTTACAGATAAAACGGGGTTTATCAACAATGTGGATCAACTCATGGATATTTTTCTCAATATCCTTTTTTTTCCACTTACAAAGTGATTTAGCCATAAAAAAACCTCTAACACTTATTCTAAAGTATTAGAGGCTTATTTGCTTGTCTCTATTCGCCATTCGGCGTCTAGTTTGTCTACGACACTAACTTTAACGTGGCACTTATATCTACAACTTGGGTCGCCACATCGCTTGAAATTGTCTCAGCAAGTACGCGAGAGTGAGTAACTTCACCACGGACACTTTCCATTGCTTGCTCAAATTCAGCGAAGTGCTGGCGCTGTTGATTAATCTGCTCTAGCGAGTCGGCGGCGACCCCCGCCGATGCGCTTGCTTGGTTGAGCACGTTGGCAGTGTTTTCATTCAAGGCGTCTGAAATTTCACGCTGTCGACTAGACGCTGCTTCAATATCAAAAATATTGGTTTCCAGCGCTTTGCTATCGTGGTTTAACTGATCTAAACGATCGCTCACTTGTTTAAGGGATTCTTGCGTTTTACCGGCAAGTTGGCGTACTTCGTCGGCAACCACCGAGAAACCACGCCCATGTTCACCGGCGCGCGCCGCTTCAATGGCAGCGTTTAACGCTAATAAGTTGGTTTGATCGGCAATGGAGCTGATCACATCGACAATGGTACCAACGCTCTCTACTGACTGACCAAGTGATTCAATCGCTTCTTTTCCTGCTTGCGCGGCAAGGCTAGTTTGCTCGCTGGCGGCGAGTGCTTCATCAACCTTTTGTTGGCTGTCTGTTAGCGCCTGTTGGCTCGCTTGTGCATTATCAACCACTTGTTGCGACAATGAATTTACATGTTCAGTGACTTGCGATAGCGCCGCCATAATTTCATCTACGGCTGCTAAATGAGCACTGGTACTTGAAGATGAATTTAATATGGTTTGTGCCTGTGTTTCCATGGTTTGCATGGCGGTTGATACTAAACCAAGCTGTTTCGCTTTTTGCTTATCTTCTTCCGCTAGTTGCGTCACCATTTTATTGAAGCTGCTAGAAATTTGCCCTAGCTCGGTTTTTTCAGGAATACCTTCAATCAAATCAACACGGCCTTCATTCACTAAGGTGACAAAACTGTCACGTAAGCGGCGCAGCGGGTTTAATACAACGGTGCGGGTTAACCAGTAATTTGCCGCTAAAAAGACGACCAGTATCGACATCAGTAAAATTACAACCCAGGTAATGCGATCGTTAATGCTCTTTTGCTCAGCTAGGATAATCGCTTCACCTTCAAGGATAATTTTCTCGATGGCTGATACGTCAGCATTCAGCAAGGCTAAACCTTGTTGGCGCTGTTGTTGCTGTGAAATTGTGTTGTTTAGCTCGCTACGATAGCGGCCCACTAACGAGCGCAATTCATCAAGCGCTTCTTCACTTAAATCTGTTGCCTCTTCTTCATCGTCAAGCAATAAGTCGTCATCATCGCCTAATTCGTCTTCATCACCTGCTTCAACAATACCAAGCAATGGAAAATTAGCGAGCTTTCCAGCCAGGCTATTCAGCTCAGATAACGGCTGGTTAAGCAGTGAGGAATTTACACTTTCGCTAGCAAATACTTTACTACGAACATTGATAACGCTGGTCAACGCAGAGGCAATATTGTTGGTGGTGGCAAGGTAGTCTAATCGCTGGTCGCTACTTAGCTCATTCGATTGGCGTGCATAATTTGCAAGGCTGCTATTTAGCGACGAGATCCCTTGCTCGTTGTTGCGTAAAAGCGCCATCGGGTCACCGCTTAGTTTGCCGAGTGGGCGGTAAGTGTCGGCAATGTTTTGTTTAAGTTCAGTCGTTTTTTCAGAAACAGTAGCGCCTAAATCAGTAATTGATAACTGCTCTGCACTGGTATTGATTTGATCTAACAAACTTTCCGCAGTATTTAGTAAACTCGCATCGCCAGACTGCAAATAGCTAGCGATAGTTCGATAAAAATCGACGGTCGTTAACGACTTTAAATTTTGGTATTCAGCGAGCAGTAGTCGATTGGTTTTTAGCGTGTTGCCGACTTGATACATTGCCAGCAAAAATATGATGGCAAAGCTGCTAATGGCAACTACCGATGAACGTGAAAACGTTGAAACTCGCACTGTTTAAATCTCTCAACTGGCCGAATATATTTAGTCGCGGCGGATGTTAACGATCTAATATGACATTTTTGTTACAGCTCGTTTTTTGCTCAGTAATGATTTTGTTAGTGGCTTGTTAATAAAACTTTAGAGTGGCAGAAAAACCAATTACTCTGATTGCAGATTGGATTTGTAATCTTTTTTTTAAGCTGGATTGCAGCGGTCTTGAGTAAGACTGTTTTTTCTGTGTTAAGTGCTTGTTAATATTAAAGAGCTAATTTGTTTTAAAGTGTTAATTGGTATGTTTGCGTGTGGTGAACTTCACTAAAATTGAGTGCCATATCTAATGCCAAACATTATTGTAATTAACCACAACGAGTCCCTTCTAGCATCCACTAATCAAATGCTTTGGCACCGCCAAATTGATTAAGCACCTAACTCGACATAAATCACAACAGGTTGGCATCTAAGGTTACGAAGTTTCTGCAACAGCGGAGTTTTAACGTGACGTTGCAGACTATTGAGCATTTATTCATAGTCCGAGAAGTATATGACCTTATCACAAAAGCTAATTGCAGCCTTTATTGCCACCATAACCTTACCCATATTGATTATTTCAGTGGTAGTGATTAATCAAACCATCGATCAAGCTTATCAAGACTTCGGCACTGCCAATCACCGAGAGGTGAAGCAAGTCGACAATGCAATTCGCATGTTTTTTCATGAAATTGAAAAGAATGTAACCTACTTAACTGAACAGCCTGCAATCAAGGAAGCAATTCCTAGCATTACCTCATATCTAAAAAATTCAGCTGCAACTCGAATGACACCAAAATCGAGTAATGAAGCGGAGCGAGCGGTATTCAATCTTTTTGAGCAATTTGGCGATTATCACGATGGTATTTCATATATTTACCTAGGTACGGAGCAATCGGGGTATCTGCAATGGCCGCAAGGAGAAATAGCAGCAAATTACGACCCAAGACCACGACCTTGGTATCAAACGGGGGTAGATGCAAACAATCAAACCGCGCGTGCCAATGCCTATTATTGGGAGCCTGATGACACTGTATTGGTATCGACGGTGAAAACGATTGTTAACCAAGGAGAGGTGCTCGGTGTTATCGGTATGGATGTTTCGCTAAAAGAGCTGACCCATATTGTGAAGAAAATCAAAGTGGGTGAAAGTGGCTATTTAATGCTGATTGAAAACACAGGTAGTGTTTTGGTTGATGCTAAGTACCCTGAACATAACTTCAAACCGATTTCTGCTATTGAAGATGGCAAATATGCAGTATTTGCGAACAATAATGAAGGCCAGTTTGAATTTGATATTGATGGCACAACCTACCTGACGAATATTTATACCTCGGATGAACTTGGCTGGAAGTTCGTTAGCTTTATGGAAAAAGATGAGGTACTCGCGAATGCCAACCAAATGGCCATTAACATCATTATTATTAGCTTAGTACTACTAATGATATTTTTAATGTTAAGTGTTTATTTGGCAAAGCTTATTTTAAACCCAATTCGTCAAGTGACAGAAGGCCTAGCGATGGTGTCTAAAGACGGTGGGGATTTAACTTATCGCTTAGCGACAACTAGCAAAGATGAAACAGGCAAGTTGGCCGAGAGTTTCAATGGCTTTTTAGGCTCAATTGCCGAGTTAGTCAAAGCCATTAATGGCGGTTCAATTGAGGTTAATCGTTCTGCAGGGCAAAGCGCACAATTATCGAATAGCTTAAATAAAGCCATTGAGTATCAGTTAGACTCGCTTGCCCTGTCAGTTACAGCAATTGACCAAATGGCGGGTAGTGCTAATGAAGTGGCGACTAGTTGCGCCAATGCCGCTGATTCTGCCATCAACACTAAAAACTCAGCACTGTCTGGCCAGCAACTTATTCAGCAAACGGTAAGCAGTGTTGAAACTTTAAGCCAGCTGACTGAGCAGTCAGCGCAAAACATCGAGCAGCTTGATCAAGAAAGCGAAAATATAACATCAATACTTGAAGTGATCAGAAGTATTGCGGAACAAACCAATTTACTTGCGCTTAATGCAGCTATTGAAGCGGCGAGGGCTGGCGAGCAAGGACGAGGTTTTGCTGTAGTTGCTGATGAAGTAAGAGCATTGTCGCGCCGAACGCATGAATCAACGGAAGAAATTAGCGAGCAACTCGATAAATTGCGTACCATGACGCAAGGCGTTGCTAAAGACATGAATATCAGTCTTGAAAAGTCAAAACAAACAGTGGAATTCACAAACGACGCGAAAACTGCATTTGATGATATTACCGAGTCTGTTGATGCGATCAGTGCGCTAAATACGCAAATTGCTGCCGCGGCTGAAGAGCAGCAGGTAGTTGCGCAAGATATCAGTCAAAATATGGTAACGATAAAGGAAGCGGCTGGTGAAGCGGCACAAATTTCGTCGCAAGCGGGTAGCAATGGTAACCGTTTAACGGCGCTATCCACTGATTTAGCGAGTTTGACCACCAAGTTTACGGTCTAATACAAGTTTACATTGTAAGCTAAGCATAGATAACGTGTTGCTGCCTATGAAAACCAGCAACACGTTGAGCAGTTATGCCGGTTTGGGAATTCCTTTATTGACGTATATGTCGAAGCGATTTTTCTTCATTTTTACTTCGGTTGAAGGTTTTTGATTGGCTAAGTAATCCGCATAGCTAGGGCGTTTCACCACCACTCGGTATTCCGCTAGTGCTAACGCTGGTGCGAGTAGTTGGTCGGCATCGAGATCGGCACCGACTAAGTGTTGGAATACGCGCATTTCTTTTTTCACTTGCGCCGACTTTTCCTTGTGCGGATACATAGGGTCAAGGTAGACCACATCAATATCATCGAGTTGTGGCATGTCTTGCGTAGACGATTGGTGAATCAGTGTCATGCGCTCGGCTATTTCACTGATGTCAGCATTGAGTTGTGCGCGTGCCAGCCCGTCTTCCAGCAAAGCGGCGACCACAGGGTTGCGCTCTACCAGCGTGACTTTGCAACCGAGCGCAGCAAGTACAAAGGCGTCGCGACCAAGACCCGCAGTAGCGTCTAACACATGTGGATTAAAACCATGTTTTAGGCCAACAGCCTTGGCAATATCTTGACCTCGACCACCACCAAATTTACGGCGATGACCAACTGCGCCGTCAACAAAGTCAACTTTAATAGGGGCGAGCTTAGGTTCATCTAACTTCACTAATTCAAGCACTTGATCGTTCACTTGCAGCACAAAGGCAAGCTCAGCAAAGTTGGTTGCTGCGGCGATATCGCCGATATAATTAAAGTGCCAGCGCTGAGCAATTTGTTTGGCTAGATCAACATCGGTTTTGTGAACATAGGCAACGGCAACTTGCAGGTTTGTGTCTGCCATTAGCTGTCGTCCTCATGTACTTGGATGTAGTTATCGCCAGTGGCATAAGCCACTAGGCGGCTAAGCTGAGTTAAGCTCAGCCCTGATTCTTGCTGCCAGCGATTAAATGCAGTTTGAATGGTGTTTAAACTGGCTTTGGTTTGCAACCCGCCCGAGATTAAGTCGTGCGCCCGAAAGTAGGCTTCCACATCGCGCGACAGCAAGAAGGTGTCTTTACCAAGCGCGCGCAGCGAGTATGGGCCAGTATTGCCACCCAAACGGGCACCATGTTTTTTCAGGTGTGCCCATAGGCCGATAATATTGTCGCTTGGCCAGTGTTGAATAAATTCTGCAAATGAATGACCCTTTTGCTGCTCTTCAAAAATCATTTGGGCATTGGCTTTAATGGTTTTTACCTTATTAAAGTTGCGAATAATTTTCGGATCGACGGCTTTTCTCTCCAGCATATCTTCTGGCATCATCAAGATTTTCTCGATATCAAAGCCGAAGAACACTTCTTCAAAGTCTGGCCATTTTTGTTCGACTACACGCCAAACAAAGCCTGATTGAAACACTTTTTTCGTGAATGCCGCCAAGTAGCGATCATCGGGTAGCAAGGCTAATGCGCCCTGCTCTTCAACCGGTGGTAGCAGTAAATTTAATTGCGCAACGCCGCCTTTGCGTTCGGCGGCGCGCTGATAGAGTTTATCGAAAGCTTCTAGTTTCATTGTGTAGAGTCTAAATTCAATGCCTAAGCTGCTTGAATGCCACTGTGTCTTAGTAGCGCATCAATTTCAGGCTCGCGACCACGGAAGGCTTTAAATAGCTCGCTTGGCTCTTGTGAGCCACCTTTTTCCAAGATGTTCACCAAGAAGCTGCGGCCAGTGTCTTGGTTAAACACACCTTCTTCTTCAAAACGTGAGAAAGCATCACTTGATAACACTTCCGCCCATTTGTAGCTGTAGTAGCCCGCTGCATAACCACCACCAAAGATATGACCAAAACTGTGTTGGAAGCGGTTAAATTCAGGTGCTTTTACCACAGCGTATTGCGCGCGTACATCGTTTAGCACAGTTTGAATATGCTCGGTTTTTGCTGGTGAAAATTGTGCGTGCATGGTGAAGTCGAACAAACCAAACTCGAGCTGACGCAACATTTGCATTGCTGACTGGAAGTTTTTCGCGGCCAACATTTTGTCTAGCATACTTTGTGGCAGTGGCTCGCCTGTTTCAAAGTGGCCTGAAATGAAGCTTAAGGCTTCAGGCTGCCAGCACCAGTTTTCTAAGAACTGGCTTGGTAGTTCAACGGCATCCCATGCAACACCGTTAATACCGGCAACACTAGAAGCGTTGATTTGCGTTAGCATATGGTGAATACCGTGACCAAATTCGTGGAATAAGGTGACCACTTCATCATGGGTAAATAACGCGGGTTTGTCCCCTACTGGGCCGTTAAAGTTACAAGTTAGGTAAGCAACGGGCAGTTGCACAGTGCCGTTGGCTAGTTCACGACGACCAACACAATCGTCCATCCAAGCACCACCGCGTTTTTTCTCGCGAGCGTATAAATCTAAGTAGAAACTACCGCGTAGCTGTTCATTTTCGTCGTAAACGTCAAAGAATTTAACGTCTTGATGCCATACATCAACGGTATCACGTTGTTTAATGGTTAAACCAAATAAGCGATTGACCACTTCAAACAAGCCGGCAACAACGGTTTGTTCAGGGAAATACGGGCGTAACTCTTCGTCAGAAATCGCGTAACGCTCTTGCTTAAGCTTTTCGCTGTAGTACGGTAAATCCCAAGCAGCTAATGCTTCAACTTGATGTTTTTCTTTGGCAAATTCGTGTAATTCTGTCAGCTCTTGTTCACCTTGAGGTTTAGATTTAGCCGCTAAGTCTTGTAAAAAGCCGATCACTTGCTCGCTCGAATCAGCCATTTTGGTTGCCAGTGATTTATCGGCGTAGTGTTCAAAATCAAGCAGTTGTGCAAGTTCGTGGCGCAGTGCAAGAATCTCGTTCATTACTTGTGAGTTGTCGAATTCACCTGCATTTGGGCCAAGTTCTGACGCGCGAGTAACAAATGCGCGGTACACTTTCTCGCGCAGTTCGCGATTGTCGCAGTACATCATAATCGGCAAGTAGCTTGGAAAATCTAAGGTAAATAGCCAACCGTCAAGCTCTTTAGCTTGTGCAAGTTGGGCTGCTGCCGCTTTCGCGCTATCGGGTAGGCCACTTAATTCTGTTTCGTCGGTGATATTGACGGTAAATGCTTGTGTTGCATCGAGTAAATTGTTGTTAAAGTTAGAGCCTAGCTCAGATAGTTTCGCCACAATTTCACCGTAGCGTTGTTGTTTCTCAGGCGCTAAGGCAATACCCGAGAGTTTAAAATCGCGAAGTGCATTATCAATGACTTTCTGTTGTGCAGTATCTAGCGTTTGGTAGTGTTCGCTCTCGCTAAGCTGTTTATAGGCTTGGTATAAGCCTTGGTGTTGGCCAACAAAGGTGCCGTACTCTGACAGCAGCGGTAAACAACTTTCATAGGCTTCACGCAATTCATCACTGCTTAACACTGAGTTTAGGTGTGATATTGGTGACCATAACTTTCCTAAAACATCATCAACTTCGTCAATCGGCATCACTAAATTTTGCCATGTGAATGTATCATTTTCGGTTAACACTCGGTCGATACACTGCTTGCAATCAGCAATGGCTTGTTCAACGGCAGGCTTTACGTGCGCTGGTTTAATCGCTGAAAATTGTGGTAGAGCATGTGATTGCAATAATGGATTTGTCATAGAGTAAGCCTTCGGCATCAGTTGTTATCAGCTATACATTTATAGCCAGTAGTCGCGTAATTCAAGAGTCGCACTATATTTATTGTATGTTAGTTCTAACTTTTGTAGCTAAATGCTTGCTCTTGTGTGTACTGGTGATGGCTATGGGTATTAGCGTGTAAACCAATTGTATTGTTTTGTTTTACCTTGTGTTACCGCAATACGAGCAGCATAAATTTCGGCATAATATTGGGTTAGCTTTGTATTTCTTTTTTTAGTGTAGGATAAGTTAGTTTGCGTCGAATAATGTGGTGCCTGCTATTGCTGAGTGTGTTAATCACGCGCTCTGTTTTTGCGATCAGCAACACCAGTTTGTCATTATCAAACATTAGTGTGGCTGATGGTCTTAATAGTGCCAGTGTTTTTGCTGTGATGCAGGACACTAATGGTTACTTATGGCTAGGCACGGAGCATGGTGTCAATATTTACGATGGATACACCATGCGTTCGCTAATTGGCCCCGAAGGTGATTTTGAACGCTATGCAGTGACGCAAATCGTACAAGACGAACAAGGTATTGTTTGGCTGACCATGCCGGGTAAAGGCATCTACCGATACGACTATCAAACCGATAGTTATCAATTACTCACCGACCTCGTTATCACAACCGCTGATGCAGCTTATAAACCTAATACCGGTAACTCGCCATGGCTTGCGATAGGGCAAAAGGTTCTGCGATACAGCCAAGCGGGCAAGCACGTTGAATTGGTGCTTGATTTAACTGACCAATTAAAAGCTGGCGAATTTATTGAGCGGGTGTATCAAGTTGAGCAATTTTTATTGGTCGCTACCCCCCGAGGCGCCTTTGTTCTGGAGTTATCCACTGGGCAAGTTAATCACTTAGATTTAGTGGTTAATCAGGCTGTTTCCAGCATGAGTTTAGACGGTTTTGAGGCCAATCGTTTGTATGACTTTGTTAGTTGGCGTGGTCACGTATTTGTTGCTACGGAAGCTGGCTTGGTCACTTTTGAGATTGCCGACCTTGTTAGTTACTTTGACAATTTGGCTGAATTGCCCGTTGTTCATCCGAACGTTATGCATGGTGTACGTTCGTTATATGCTGAGCAAGATAAAGTGCTAGTGGGCTCGCACGAAGGTGTGATGCAGGTGCGAGTAAATCAAAGCCTGCTCGATACTATAGATACAACCGCCCCTTTATCGGCAGATTTCGTTTATCAGTTATTGTTTCGCTTTTCTGATATTAACCCACATGTTGCACACAATGATGTGTTGGATATTACCAAAGACAACAGTGGCATATTTTGGTTTGGTTCACAGTCAAATGGGGTTTATCGTTGGAATCCAAACAGTGAACTCATCTGGAATGTTGAGCATGTTAGCACTGCTAATAATAGCCCTCTAAATGAAGAAGTAAGCGGACTTGGTCTAGGCGGTGTATACGCCATGACTGCAGATAGCCAAGACCCGAAGATTATTTGGGCAAGTACGGGTCGTGTACTAAACCGCATCAATACTGAGACTAAAACAGTTAAACACTATGCTATCGACCTACACGAACACACTAGACATTTACACGCCGACATTACCAAACTAGTTGATAACGGCGATACACTTTGGGTTGGAACACAGCAAGGAATTAGGCCTTTTAATAAGCGCTTAGAGCGGGTCGTGTCAGAACCTTTTTCTGCGGCAACTCAAGCGTGGCTGTGTCAACATCATGGTGAGCACTATACGTTTGCCATATTGCAGCAAAGTTTATGGTTTTTTGGCTCTGAAGGGGCTGGGCGCATTTCGTTAAAAACTGGTGAAATGGAAAAACTTGATGCAATTAACAAGGTGTTATCACCTGACCAAATTCAGCGAGTTTTTGCCGATGTGGCATTATGGCCTGAGCAGTTAGTATTAACCACTCAAGATAGTATCTGGGTCTATAACCCAATGCTTGATTCGTTGAAATTGGTTTATCAGTTTCATCACAACCAAGAGTTTCGTCACGCCGAGATTAATAGCCTAGCGTTAGATGATAACAATATTTTATGGGTCGCCTATGATGGTGTTGGTTTGTTTGGGCTTGATGGTTTAAGCCTTGAATCTAGAGTATTTATTGACGCTGCTAGCACTTCCTTAGATGAGCATATTTATGGTGTAAAGACTGATGCTGAGGGTCATTTATGGTTTGCTAGCCAAGTGGGTATTTATCGATTGGATAAAAACACTCGGCACCTGCGCCAGTTCGATATTGGCGATGGCCTAGCCACTAATGAATTTAATGCCGATGCATACCTTGCAATGGCCGATGGCAAGCTTGCCTATGGCACCATGCTGGGCTTAAGTATTTTTAACCCTATTCAACTGCACAACCAAAATGAGGCCATTAACCAAGACTTTAGCGTTAAATTTGCGGGCGTCAGTACGTTATCACGTGACTTAACTGTCCCTACATTTATTAATAATGATCAGACGTTTTCCTTCAAGCACAGTGATATTGGTATTCGTGTCGACTTTACTACGTCTTCATTCTTACATCGCGACACTATTGAATATCGTTACCAGCTCGTTGGTCCTACTGAAATAAACGCGCCGTTTTCCAGTCAGCACTACGTTACTTTTCCGAGTTTAAGTTCTGGCGACTATGAGCTGATTGTGCGTGCTAAATCGCCTTACACAGGCGAGATTTCTGCGCCTAGCTCCTTGTCGTTCAGTGTTTCTTATCCTTTGTGGCGAGCACCAGTAACCCAGGTTTTTTACGGGTTTAGTGTCTTAGTGTGTTTGTTTATTTGGCTTCGTTGGCGGGCCAACAAACAGCAAGAATTAATTGCTGCACACGAAGCGGTGAAGTTAAGAGAACATCGCTTACAGCTCGCACTTACTGGCAGTGATAGTGAGGTGTGGGACTGGGAAAACCAATCGAATCGTATTTATGCCAAGCGTTTTACCAAAGATTTGGGCTATGCTGCTCCGGATACATCGCTTGGTTTTGAAACTCACGTTGACTTGATCCACCCAGAAGACAAAGAGTTGTTTTTGTCCAAATGGCACGCGTTTCTGATTAGCGATTCGCCCGTTGACAGCTTTGAATGCAGCTATCGCTTGCAGCACAGCGACGGCCATTGGTTATGGTACAAAGATATTGGCAAAATTGTGACCCGCAATATCGATGGTGAGCCAGATCGTGTAACCGGATCTTACTCGAACATTACTCAAACGCGTGCTGATGAAGAGCGTGCATTAAACTTTGGGGATGCCTTTAAGCATACCCAAGACTGGGTGGTGATCATTGATGAGAATTTTGAGCGTGTCACGGTTAATCAATCAATGGGCCAAGTTTTCGGCTGGAAAAATGAAGAGTTTGACTACCATCGAGGGCTATTCGGGCTAACAGAAAAGCGCAGTGATTATTATCTTGAGCTGTTACCTACTTTGAAAAACAAAGGTCACTATAGCGGTGAAGAGCTGATTCAAACACCGCTAGGTCAAGAGTACCACGTGTTAATGAATATCAGTGTCAGCAAAAATAAAGTGAATAATACGCATCACTATATTTTTGTGATGACCGATATCAGTGCTCAGAAAAAAGCTGAATTCGAGCTTAGACAATTAGCCAACTATGACCACCTAACTGGCTTACCTAATCGTTCATTATTACTTGAACGCATTAAGCACGGTATTGAACAGGCACGTCGCGCGCAACACACTATTGCCCTGTTTTTCATTGATTTAGACCGTTTTAAGCAGGTTAATGACTCGCTCGGCCATGACTATGGTGATTTGCTACTGCAAGAAATCACCGCTCGTCTCAACAGTGCACTTAGGGAAGACGACACAATTGCCCGTATTGGCGGCGATGAATTTGTTGTGTTGGTGGAGCATTTTAAGTCGCATAATGATTTAAGCCGCATTGCGCAAAAAATTATTGATGTGGTTGAGGTGCCTGTAAAACTGAAAAGCACCACCGTGAGTGTTGGCGCCAGCATTGGTATTGCGATGTATCCTGAAGATTCCGGATCGCAAGACGAGCTACTGCGCAATGCTGACGTTGCGATGTATCACGCCAAGCAACAAGGCCGCAATAACTTCCAGTTCTTTACCGAGCGCATGAACTTGGAAGCTAAACAGCGGTTAACCATGGAGTCTAGTCTTAAGCAGGCGGTGAGAAACGACGAGTTTTTCAATGTTTATCAGCCAGTGATTGATGCCCACACAGGCAAGATTATTGGTGCTGAATTACTTATGCGTTGGCAGAGTGAAGAGGGCTTAGTATCACCTGACAAGTTTATTCCGCTTGCCGAAGAAATGGGTTTGATCGCCACCATGACGGGAATTGCACTCGACAAGGCATTGGTACTACTTAAAGTATGGCGCGCGCTGAGCCCTAATTTTTACTTGTCGATTAATGTATCAGCCAAACATTTTGCTGATGCCAGTTTGGTCACCTTCTTGGAAAACAAGTTTAATGACTATCAAATTCCTGCGGGCGCGTTAAAAATAGAGGTAACCGAAAGCGCATTTATGAGCGAGCCAGAAAAAGCGATAGAAACCATCAATACGCTTTCTGCTATGGGGTGTCGCTTAGCGTTAGATGATTTCGGTACTGGCTATTCATCATTGTCTTATATCAAACAGCTACCGCTTGATATTATTAAGATTGATCGCAGTTTTGTCAGTGGTATTGGCGAATCGCCAGAAGACGAAGCAATAGTAGACTCAACACTGGTATTGGCAAGAAGTTTAAACATTGCCTGTGTTGCTGAAGGTGTAGAAACCGAAGCACAGCTTCAGTACTTGGTTGATCATCAATGCCACATGATTCAAGGCTATTTTTATTACTCGCCGCTGGTCATGGATGAGCTAACAGAAAAACTCGCAGAGAATAAAAATGAGTTTAGTACGGTCGCTAAGGGTTAGGAAGGGGTTAGGTAAGTGTTAAGCAGTATGTGCAAGCTTGTAATTTGCGCTTTCTCCCCCATTAATTAACGATAACAAAACGATTAGGTTTATAGGTACACAATTATGACTCAACATTTTGATTTTCTCGCCATTGGTGCAGGTAGTGGCGGTATTGCTTCAGCTAACCGTGCAGCGAGGCATGGTAAAAAAGCAGCCGTAATTGAAGCGAAGGCAATTGGTGGAACTTGCGTAAATGTTGGTTGTGTGCCGAAAAAAGCGATGTGGTATGCAGGGCAAATTGCCGACGCATTGCACTATGCGCCAGATTACGGTTTCAATGCACCACTGCAAAGCTTTGACTGGGCAACTTTAATTAAAAACCGTGAAGCGTACATTGAGCGCATTCACGCCGCATATCAGCGTGGTTTTACCGCCAATGACGTCACGGTTATCCAGGGCTTTGCTAAGTTTGTTAACAAAAATACTGTTGAAGTTAATGGTGAGCTTTACTCTGCTGATCATATTGTCATCGCAACAGGTGGTCGCCCTAGCGTTCCTAACATTGAAGGCGCTGAGTATGGTATCGACTCGGATGGTTTCTTCGCGTTAACCGAGCAACCTAAATCAGCTGCTGTCGTTGGTGCGGGTTACATCGCTGTAGAGTTAGCAGGCGTTTTACATGCACTAGGTACAGAGTCACACTTGCTTGTGCGTAAAGAAAAACCATTGCGCGACTTTGATGAAATGTTAAGTGACACGCTAGTAGAGCAAATGGCAAAGCATGGCCCAACACTTCACAATCACAGTGTGCCAACTAAAGTTGAAAAACACGATAACGGCCAGTTAACCGTTCACCTTGAAAACGGTAAGACGGTTGGCCCAGTTGATACCCTAATTTGGGCGATTGGTCGCGAGCCAGCGACTGATCAAATTAACCTTGAAGCGACGGGTGTTGAAACCGACGAGCGTGGCTTTATTCCAACCGACAAATACCAAAACACCAATGTAGACGGCATTTATGCCGTGGGTGATAACACTGGCCGAGTGCAGTTGACGCCTGTTGCTGTGGCTGCTGGTCGCCGTTTATGTGAGCGTTTATTTAACAATAAACCATACGAGCACTTAGACTATGAAAATGTCGCCACAGTGGTCTTTAGTCACCCTGTTATCGGTACAGTTGGCTTAAGCGAGCAAGAAGCGATTGAGCAGTACGGTGAAGATCAGGTTAAGGTGTATAACTCGCAATTTACTGCACTTTATCAAGCAATTACCGAAGATTACCGCGACCCAACACGCATGAAGCTAGTATGCGTGGGCAAAGAAGAGAAAATTGTCGGTATTCACTCAATTGGTTTTGGCAGCGATGAATTGCTACAAGGTTTTGCTGTGGCGATGAAAATGGGCGCAACTAAGGCTGACTTTGATAATACGGTGGCGATTCACCCGACCTCGGCTGAAGAATTTGTTACGATGTAATTAGTACAGGACGACCATGGCCTATTGGTTTTTAGGCTCAGTTTTCCTATCAGCAGCTAGCTTCCAACTAGCTGCTTTTTTGTTACCGATACTGCGCAAGCGGTTTCATCTTTTATCGCGGTAAAGCCTCTCAAAAACTTTCATTTTAGAAGAGTCTTCACTTGTCATATTGACGAGCTGCCTATCCATTTGCGATTGTGAGTGTTTTGATATCCACCAGCCTAGTGCTGGGTCATCTTTATTGTTGTCATTGCAACTCGACTCTGACTGATATTCTAGAACAATAACACTTGCAGATAACCCAGCCTGCTTCGCGTTTTGGTCCTCAGCAAATTGAGGGTGATTAATCAAGCGAACCAGATTTGTTGTTGAGTGAGATCCGCGAACGCTAGCCAGTGTTTGTATTGGTCCCGTAATTTCATTAAATGGCCAGGAACTGTGGCAATCTAAGCCCTGATTGGGATCAAAAGTATTACTTGTTACTGTATTGTCGTGAGTAACGTATTTAGCTGAATTTTTTAACACTAATAATATCGGCACGTAAATTTCGTCTTCACTGCTAATTGCTGCCATAGCGTTAATTATGTGCTCTATTTCAATAGCTCCATAGTTATCAAAATAACCTGCATCTGCAGTATGTAGCTTTTCTTTATAATTTAAGTCAGGGTTAAACGAGCCTTTAGGCGTTATATAGGGAAAGCGGGCAGAATTGGTCGCTGCGGTACTTAATCTGACTGGGAAATAGAATTCATTATTTTCAAGACTCTGCCATTCAGTGGTTTTCTCTTTGAACTGGGATTGGAACACATTTTCCATACTTACGGTATGAATGAAGTCGCTTTCGATACTGCGAAAAGGAGATGCTATAGCACGTTGACCAGTCTCCTGAATTGTTGTTGGTGCAATAAACACTGGAAACCAAGCGTTTTCTTGAGCCTTAGAGTCTGCAGAGTAGTACAATGAATGATATGGCTTTGCCAATGTGTTCTTGTTAAAAATATCTGCAAAGCCCTTCTCAAATGACTTTTCTAAGACGGTTGCTCTATCTTCGCGCCAAAATGGTAGTGGTAAGAAACGATAAAGTAAGTCGTTATATAAAAAGCTAGTGGTTACCGGTGATAGGTAATCGACACCCGCTACTTTTTTTAGTAAGCAACGATAGTGCGTAAATACGTTTGTAACTTCAGTAAGTTCTGACTGGCATTGGCGACTAGGGTCAGACAAGTGATTAGTTTTTGCATTAAGCGCGGCGAGGAAAAACATGTTGCCAACAGTGCCACCTGATGCACCGGAGAGTGCAAAAACATTCTGATGAAAATCTGGGTATTTGTCCTCGAGTATACCCAGTGCTACTGATGACCAGTAAGAAGCTCTTACACCGCCGCCTTCACTAGCGATCAAAAATGTTGGTATGTACTTTTTACCACCCTCAAGAATATATCGCTTGTTTGGTGATTGCTGATAAATACTCAATGCTTCATCAAGGTTTTTAAACTTTGGCGCAATTTGTAAAGGCTTATTGTTAGTAGTCTCTAAATAACGAATAGAATGATTATCGGTGCTCACCACTATCGATATGATGAGAGGTACTAAAAGTATTGTGATGGTAGGGAAAGGCCGAGAAACGCAAAACCTATCTTGTTTAATAAGTTTCATTAGTTTGTTAAACAAGGGCCAAAACAATAAGTGAACAAAGACAATGCTACCGTACATAAATGACCCTATTCCCCAAAAAATCAAAGCTAGTCCGTTTAGGTCTTTTGCTGATTCTATGGGGTCAAATATCGCTTGCAACGCGGTAAACAAAGATACAATGCCAATAATCACAAACCAAAAGTAAGGCTTAAAAAGTAATTTTGAACGTTTGTTTATGCCAGCAAGTGTCTGTGTAATATTGCGTCGAAACGTCAAGAAGGTGAACACCACCAAGATGACCATAATTGACGATATGGCTAGACTGAAGTATTGAGCATTGTACGCATGTACAAATATCACTAAAGGTAAAAAAATGGCGTAAATTCTCGGTAAGAATTTTCCCCACTTTCCACCGTAGTAACTCTTTTCGTCTATGGAGTTAAAGCGTGGCGTCGCTAAATTCCAGTCGGTAGACTTAACTTGGCTGCCTTGCCCAACATCTAACAAAAAACGGGCACTTAGCCAGCAAACCAAACTGAAGTAGACCTGCCCTACGCTAGTGAGTAGAAGTTGTTGAAAAGTGCCATATTCAGTGATGCGAATAAGATCAGACAGCTGGTCAATGTTAACCACGGCATAACTGACTAACGTGCTTACTACTAACGGAAAAAGGGTTGCGTTAATCGCCTTACTGGGGTTGCTCCACACAGACTTTATTGAGTTTTTCATCTTAAAAACCTCTAACTATTCCGAATTAACAATTAATGCACTTGTTTTTGATTTCACGTGTATCACGCGTTAGTCTTCGTCTTTTTTGTTCCACAATGAATCAAAGCTGGTTTGCCATTGCACATAGATTTGCCAAGCGTCTTCTGCTTCATCTTTGCGATCATCAATACCTACGTTAGCTCGAGCACCAACAAACATCCTGCCACCCGCGAAGGTGCCAACGGGTAATTGCCCCCTTAGCTCGACCCTGTGACCAGGGATACCTTCCGACTTACCATAAAGCACATCAAAATAGGCTTCTTCGTTGTGAGCTAATCGACCACCCCAATAGTAGCGAGTGTTGAAATTATCTTGGTCGTTGTCGGTAAAATTAAAGCCAGCGGTGACAATTGGCCCTATCATAAATTCTTGATAACTCTTTTTAGTAATATCACCACGGATAGCGACGTACCAAGGTGAAAAGAGGCCAATTTCGCCCACCAATGCTTGTTCAATATCTGGTTCAGCAGTGTTGCTTGCTTGATCTGAATCTGGCTCCATTGCCAGATCATTATCTGAGCCTACATTGGCTGACTGAGCGGCCATTTTATCTAGTTTATTTTCAACAAAGGTATGCTCACCAACCGACATAATGTTCACATTGCCGAAGATATGAAGATTATTAAAAGACCAGTCAGAGCACTTTTGGCCTGCAATACACTTTGCATTGGTGACAGCGCGCAACTCTTCAATTTCACGCGACAGTCGGTTGTAGACTTGTAGCCCAACTCTAGCATTGGTTTCCTCGAATAACTCATTAACACTGGTAGCCTCTGCTCCGACATAAAATTGATAAGTAAAGGCTTCTTCTCGCCATGGTGCGAGCTCATATTCAATAACATCAACCTTGAGTGCTTTATTGACTTTTTGGGTGATTTGATTTTCAGTTTTTTTCAGCGCCATAACTAAGTCTAATGCGAGATCTCTATCGGCGTTTGTCGCAATAACAGCGTAGCGCTCGTTAAGTTCAATAATGGTCTGTTTGAGTTGCTTTAATTGGTCTGAAATTTGGCCAAATTGGTCTGGACTGTTGGCAATTTTGTGGTCTTTTTGCGCTTTTATGCAGCTGTCGACCTGATTGTTGAGTTGGGTGCTAATTGCGGCTACTTTTGAATGCCACTCATCTTTGTTGAGTAATTTTTCAGGCTCTTTAATCGCAATTTCTGCCGTGCATTGCTCTAGATGCGTTTGTGCGATTTCATCGGCGAGTTTTACTGCTTTTTTAATATCGACATTCTCGTCTTTTGCAAATTTCTCTCGGTAGCCGGCCAATTCTGAAGCTTTTAGTGCTAGCTTAGCATCATTGATTGTTGATAAACGAGGTTCGATAATATGACTGAGTGTCGCAATAACAATATCACTTTGATAAGCGTCATTCTGCTCAGCCCACTGCTTGAAAGCACTCAGAACGTTGGCTACGTAAGACATGATTTTAGTTGCCTGCGTTGATATTGCTTTTTGTTTTATGTGTATATCACTTCCACCGCTTTTGTTCAGCGAGTTTAAGGCGGCAACACACTGTTCCAGTTGGAAGGAAATCCTGTAATTGAATTCTTCCAGTTTATCGGCCCACTTATCGCCCTCAGTCAGCTCACTAATATTGTCGACTGCATAAGCACTTTGGCAATTTTTACTGAACTGCGGGACAGGTTTTGTTAAACCAAATGCAGAAGCAATTTCATCTTTCGATTGAGGTGCTTTTGCAGCAAAACTGCCTTGAGAGCAGAGCGACGAAATGGCAACAAGTAGGGGTAAACTCGCTAGTGTTTTTTTCATTTTTCTAGTCCTTGTAAATGTCGGTTTGTTAAGTGACATTGAACTAGTGCTGTTACGGTGAGTTTTGTCTCACCTAGCCGTATCAGAAGTTTTATAGGTAGACAGCACTTACTTAGTAAGTGCTGTCAAATCAGGTGTTAAGCGTTAAAGTAGCGAAATGGCAATAACGCCCCGTAACCTGAGTAACTGTCGTGGTAATGGGGGTGCGATGCCATAACCATTAAATGATTTTTCAACCCCTCACAGTTTTCAACAGGGGTACCGTGCTGACCAGACTGTTTGTGCTTGGAAACAATCAGCGCAGATAAGCCCGCTACAAATGGCGTTGCCATAGAGGTACCGCTTAGTTTTGCATACCCGCCATCAAGATATGTAGACCAAATATCACTGCCAGGTGCCATAAAGTCTAGTTCTCCACCGTGTGATGAAAACTCAGAAGTACTGGTATATGTATCGTGTGAAGCAACGGTAATCACGCCACCATTTTTAGCAGGGTAATTAATGTTATTGTAGGCCGAAATGCCATCATTGCCGGCTGCACAAATAACAGCTTTACCATAGAATAGGGCATATTGAATGGCGCGATAAATATCTGGCGACATATACACACCGCCAAGCGACATCGAAATGATGTCTGCGCCTTCATCGACCGCCCAATAAATGCCTTCGGCTATCCATTCGTGTGTACCGCTGCCATGGTTGTTTAGTACTTTACCAATCATTAAATTACATTCGGGCGCAACACCAACTAAGCCTATATCGTTGAGCCTGGCACCCACTATGCCTGCGCAATGTGTGCCATGGCCGTTGACATCTTCTATACCATCGCCGGTAAAGTCCTTGATTTTTCCTAGTCCAGCAGCTAGATCGGGGTGGTCAGTGTCAACGCCCGTGTCTAAAACGGCAACAGTGACGTTTTCTCCTTGGGTTTGCCACCAAGCGCTGGGGACATCATAGATATCTTGTGCCCAAGACAACCGATCTCCATTTTCATTCGATGCGGCTTTGCTAAGTTGGCTTACCGATTTTACGACATTACTTGTGGTTACTTTAGGCAGATGAAAGTTGAGTTTACTGATTGCGTCATCTGGTTTATTTAAACTTTTTTTGGGGGCCATAATCGTCATCCTTATCCTTAATCTAAGTTTGTCTGATTCATTGTTTCTTGGTTACCGCGTTAAACAAGTGCAGCAATGCGTCGATTTATCTCACCTGTGAAAAAGTTTCTTGTGTTTGCTGTGGGTTCAGATGCTCATCTAGGCACATTTGATCAGGAGACTGGATATCGTGAAAGAATATACTTTTAAGTAAGCAGTAATCTTTAACTAGCTGTGACGAGTACTTAATTTGAGTCGGCGTTGGTGGTTTGATGTGTTTTTCCAAGTTGAAGTAAATGTAACTAAACATCGCCATATACCGAGGCACCCTAGTAATAGTTTGTTCGATATTAGCAATATGGTGTTCAGTGTTTTGAGTGGCGTTGTTGATATCAATAAAACGCTCAGTCAGCAGATTAAGCTGCGAAAGTTGCGCTTGCTGGTGACTGTCAATCTCTGATTTCAAAAGGCTTAGTTCGGTACTTAATTGTCGAAATTCCAGAGGCATCTGCTTTTCAACGTCGCTCAATTTGCTCTCGATACGATCTAATCGTTTTTCTAGGTCTAGATTACTCAACACTTTCACTTGTTGAGTTAACTCAGTTATAACTCCATTTAACTTTGATGAGGCATCATTTACGTCGGTTATTTGCTCGTTTAGCACTGTCATATTCAGGGTAATAGTGCCAATAACTGCTGTTAGAATGCCAATCGGGTTGCCAATAATATTGTTGGCAGTATTTAGGAGAGCGACGAGTTTACTGTCGTTTACTGGTTTTGTTTGATCTGATGTATTCATATTCAGCTCCTTTTCAGTAGGGCAAAAGGTTAGTGCGCTGAAGCTTTGAATTATCTCACTTTGTTTTGCGATGTTGATTATTGAAAAGTTAAGTTAGACCTTAAAGGACTATTAAGATTGTAAACGGCAATAAACATACTAATCGTTACTGCCGTATTAAAATGAGGATATATATTACATTAATTATCAATTTCTCTTCCGCCTCCTGATCTTGTTTTATTGGACATCGGGTCAATTGAAAAAATACCAAGGCTTTTATCGACTGCACATGAATAATAGAAAAACCGATCTGTTAGTAATGTATGAAATAATAATAATAAGTAATCCTGATTATTTGTATCACCATTCAGTTTAAAATGGTAAATAATAACGTGGGCAATGCCACCAAATATTGGACATATTTTAGGTGGGTAACTGCCGCTAGAAATAACATCTTTTCCTTGCTCGTCAGTTAACCGGAGAGTTAAATTACCATTATCTTTGTCAGTCAAAAATGTGTAATCATCCCATGACGAAGAGTCAGGCTCGGAAAATGTTATTAGCAGCTTTTTATTTTTGAGCCTATTTAAAGTTTTTTCTGTAGGGTTGTTCATGTTGAAATTCCTTATTTAAGTGTTCGATTAGATCACGCCAATAACTACAGAATGTTGAGTGATATTACGCCAGCTTTAAGTGTTGACTCACCTCCTTCCTTGTTTATTCCTATTAGTGAAAATTTGTATCTGCCAGATTTGAAGTTATTTGTTCCTAAGTTGATGAAAAGCATGTCGTTATTGTCACGTTTCAAATGTGGGCTAGACCAAGCCGTTGAAAGAGTTGCCGATGAAATAAGTTCTAAGCGATAAGTTGGATATGTAAATGCATCAAGTTCAGTATCTATATATGTCGATAATATAACTTGCTGATTTTTTGTGATATTGATATCAATAATTTCATTTATGCTTCGAGTATCCGCTAAGGAAAGACCAATTACATTTAACTCTGCTATTTGATGTGAATCGTTATTGGCAATCTGCATATATTGATTAGGTATAATCGCAATCAAAATGGCAGCAGCTAGCGACCAAGCAGGAATTTTTTGCTGCCACCAATGGCGCTGGTTAGCCGCTTTTGAGTCACGAGTTGAAGGTATTTCTTGTGCTAGTAGAGAAGCATTTGCCTGTATGCCCTCGTAGAGTTTTTCAGCAAGCTCTAGCTGCTCCAAACACGCTTGGTTAGCAAGATAATAGCTTTCAAATTTCGTCATCTCATCTTCACTCATTTGATTGAGGATATAGCGCTCAATTAATTGTTGTTCGTCTATTTCTTGGCTATTCACAGCTGACTCCTATCGGTACTACTTGCCTATTCGTTGTAAACGGCACTGGTTGGTTAGTGCACGTTGTTAGATGTTTATCTCACTTATTTTTCATTTATGAACTGTCGAATACTTTCGGATGGCTATTGTTTTTGCCCATATGTTTTTGCCACAGCGCCTTAAAACGCTGTCTGGCACGGAATAACACGCGATTGAAATGACTAACACTCAAGTCTAATTCTTGGCAAATGGCCTGTTTTTCTTGTTCGTGTAAATAAAACCTGAGTATCAATTCTTTGTCGCGGTGTGTTGGCATCTCGTTGATAAGTTGTCTTACCAGCAAGGCATTATTGTGTTTTTCCAGAATATGTTGTGGATGGTCTTGCTCTTGAACTTCGGCAGTTTCGTGTAACGGTGGCCTATCTTCTGATTGTTGGTGGGGCTGCTGCTTTCGGTAGTGCATTAACAGCTGATTTTTACCTATCTGAACGATAAAGGACGCCAGCTTGTCCGGGTTCTTCAACTCGCCAGCTCTTACTTTCTCGATGACTAGGCGCCAAGTTTCTTGGCTAATATCTTCTGCTAGCGCAGCATTTTTAGATCTGTGCCTTAACATAAATAGCAAACCACGCTGGTAGCGACTAACCATCGCAGTTTCCGCTTCGGAGTTTCCATTGATTATTTGTGCGACGAGTTGCGCTGCAATTTCAGCTTCTGACTGCTCAGGTTTTATCGTCCAGTTACTTGCTTTCATGCCACCTTCCTCCTATGCCTTGGAGGGTAAAGCCAGCCCAGTAGAAAGGGTCCTGCCAAGGCTTACGGCCATTTTTTCTGCGATATTGCTTAACTGCTAGTTTGGCGCTTTGTAAGGCTGCTGCTGGAGCTAGCCCATCGATCAGCAAAAATTGATAGAAAGACGACATTAGGTGGGCTGTTGCATCATCTTGTACTGCCCATAAGCTGGCGATAACACGACTTGCACCTGCTTCGAAAAAAACGCGGCTTAACCCTTGCAAGCCCTCACCATTAACTAGTGGCCCAACAGCCGTTTGACAGCCACTTAAGACAACCAATTCTGCATCAATTACTAAGTTAGCTATTTCTGGCGCTAGCAGCAGGTTATTGCTGCTATTAGCATTTGAGAGTACTAAGCCACTCAAAGCTGGGCTGCGACTATTGGCAACGCCATGAGTCGCAAAGTGCAGTATTTGATAGCGCTTTGATAAGCTTTTTAATACGTTCTCTTTATCTGCTTGCTCGCGAATTAGTGGAGTAACCGGCTGATTCGCGAGGCTCATAATACTATCGGCTTCTTTTTGGCTATACGGTAATTCACTGGTGAATAAGCCACCTCTGAGATTATTGGTGTTAACCCTTGCAAATCGAGGGTCTTCAGCCATTCTTGGGTTAGCTACAAGAAAAATACTCTTGTCTGTTTGTCGTGAACGCCGAGCTTTTAGGGTATTAAGAACGGTCAGAGAGGGGGCATACGAAATTTGCTTGGTTAATAGACCCACTTTGTTTTCATTGGTGGGCTCTGGAATAGTGAGTAGTGAAAACGGTAAATAGCTTAATGGGCCATCGGGCACAATGGTGAGTGTTTGAAATTTTCCCCAATCGATAGATAAGTTGGCGAGTAGGGTACTGCTAAGCCTTGCTATGGCATTTTTTTGCGTGGTTTTACTAGCTGAAGTTCGTCTGGCAGGAGGTACGCTAATTGATGACAATAACTCAATTACTTGCTGTTGAATGACTTTTTCGCCAGCGAGTTGATGAACCTCTACATTTTCGCTAGTCATAAGCCAAAGGCTGCTTTGTTCTGGCGCGGTATCAAAATATAAGACGAGATCATTATTCGTTAAGGTTTGTTGGAATAGTGCCAAATCTAAATTGTCGATATGTTTGCTATTGTTATTCTTTGGGCTTTTTTCTCTGGTATTAAAGGCATTTATGCGCTGTAACTTGAGCGTTAAACTTCGCACTTTTTTTAACGTTTCTGCCCGTTTTTCGCTGTTAGCTAGTTGATGGAAATTAACTGCTTCATTGTGAAGATTTTTGATTAAAACTTGTTTTTCTTGTTGCAATTCTGGCGACAAGGAATTCGTGCTTTTTACTTGTTGTAGGCGCTGATTAAGGGTCATTGAGCGGAATGATTCAGACAAGGCAAGGGTTTTGATTGGGGATTCACCCTGTTGATGCATAAGCGAGGTAAGTAAGCTCACTAAATTTAACTTTTGTGCAAGCAGTCTTTGTTTTATGTCTTTACGTTCTTCACTTAGTTGTTTTCTTAAGCGATGCGTTGCTTGTTTCGCGTAATACAAAGCCCGAGCATAGTCATTGGTTACTTTGGCGGCTTTTGCCATGTAGTATTCAGTCATTAATAAGCCATTATTGTCTTCGCTTTTTAATTGCGCTTTGTATGCTTTAGAGAACAGCTCCTTTGCTTTAACCGGCTGATTATTAAACGCAAGTATCAGCGCTGTATAGCTTAATAAATTGGCTTGTTGATACTCATCTTCAACTGTCGAAAAATAGGTAACAGCTTGTTCTTGATATTCAAGAGCACGTGTTAGCTTTTGCTGGGAAAGTGCTAATTTAGCAAGCTGATGGTAACTGGTAGCAATATCATAAGGATTGCCTTTGTTGAGATCGTTTTTTAATAGGTTTTTTGCATAAAATTCAGCCTGTGAATAATCTTCTAGCTCGTAGTGTACTTGCGATAGAAAGTACTCAATATTAGCAATATCCGCTATTGCATTCTGTCGTTGATATTCTGCTAACGCATCTTCAAAACCGTCTTTAGCAAGCTCAAACATATCGGTGCTCAGAAGTACTTGTGCTTTAGCCTGCAACGCCCTGCCGTGTATAAGTTCGCTTGAAAATTGGTCGCTGTGCACAAGTGCCTTGTCGATAGCATCTAGTGCCTGTTGAAAATCTCCCATTCGTCGATAGACATCAGCCAGACCAATTTCTGCTTGTACTTTTGCGGATCTAAATTGAACTTTGCTAGCGAGTGAGGCGACTTGCAGGTATTGATTCTCAGCTTGTGAAAGTTGCCCTTGACGATAGTATGCCCATGCCAGATTATTTTGCGCTTCTAATCCCCTTCGCCAATTCCCGTCAGTTAAATAAAATTGGACTCCCTTGAGCGAGAGCTTAACGGATTGCTTATAGAGCCCCAAATTGCCCTTGGTGAGGGCGAGTAAATTTTGTGCCTCAGCAATAAAATACGGTTTTATCAGCTGATTAGCATCATTGATTAATGCTTGTAATTGCTCACTTGTTTTAGCCAAGTCATGTTCAAAAAAGCTGACTGTAGCTAAGCTGAATTTAGCCAAGAACCAATACTTTTGATTTGACTTTGATAACCTATCAGTCAGTTGTTGAAGGTGCTTTCTTTGTGATTCGAAGTCACTTTGCCAGTGAGCACTTTTAGCCGCTAAATATAAGGCAGATAAGCTCAATTGATGATTATAGCGACTGAGCTTGATAGCCTTTTCATAGGCATCTTGTACTGTAATTAATGAATGGCTATTGAGTTTGTTTTTCTGCCATGCGATTGCACCTTGGGTTAGCAATTTGCCAACATCAATACGCTCAGAATCCTCTTGAACAATTAAACGTTCTGCACTTAGTGAGTAGCGGCCAGATTTATCTACATTTTCAGTGGGTAAGACACTCACTTTGCAATGTTGGCAATGATTTCTAGTGACTAAGATGATTTCTTGGTGAAGAGTTTCCATTGGAATGCTGGCGAGAAAAACAACTTGTTCGGTCTCGTTATTGGAAACTTTTATTGTGATATCAGCGTTTTCTTGCGTCACTTCAACCAGCATTGCTTCATCATCAGCTAGCGAAAATAGATAGTTATTCTCGTCGCCAGCGATGCCATTAAATCTGTTGTCCGGTTTGTTCAGTAAAAAGTTATTGTTCGAAGTAGGCGTTTCTTTTTTCAAAGCTATTGAAGCTTGATTAGCGAGAGGTGAGTTAGTACTAGTTTCTGGGTGAACAAGGGTACTCATAAGAATGAGCAGTATGGCAAATGCGTTCAACATCCATTTAAAACGATGAATTTTCATGTTATTTAGCATAGAACACTTTTCAAAATTCGGTATGCTGAACAATAGCTTTAGCGTGAATTGATTGGCGAATCACTCAAAAAATGAAAATCTCAAATACCAGTGCAAAGGTAATTAATAGAGGAATTAAAATGGCCACAGCTCCTGACACCAAAAAACAGCCTCATAAACTGGTAATGCATGGCCATGAACGTGTCGATAATTACTATTGGTTGAGAGATGACAGCAAGCAATCGTCAGAGGTGATTGCTCACCTAAGTGCTGAAAATGCACATTGCCAACAAGCGCTCGCCCACACCGAAGCATTACAAGAGTGCTTGTTTCAAGAGATGGTTGCTCGGCAGGTAAAAGAACGTCAGTCAGTCCCTTTCAAATACGGCGCCCATTTCTATTGGCATGAGTACACTGGGGATGCTGAATACCCTATTTACTGGCGTGATGCGTCGGCGCAAAAGCATAGAGCTCAGCAGATACTCGATGCAAATGTGAGCGCCCAAGAGCATGCATACTATGATCTTGCGCCAATTGAAGTGAGTGAGGATGGCACCTATGCCGCGATTGCAGAAGATACCAATGGCGATAGACTCTATCAGGTATCGGTTAAAAATATTGAAGATGGTAGCTATTTAAACGACAAACTTGTTGATACTTCTGGGGAGCTGGTTTGGTGTAATACCGGTCGCAGCTTTTACTACGTAAAAATGCATCAGCAAACTTTATTACCCTATCAAGTGTATCGTCACAGGCTGGGCACAACGCAAGATAACGATGAACTCTTGTACGAAGAAACGGATCAACGCTTTTGGACTCAAATTGCTAAAAGCAAAGATAAGGCGAGCATTATTATTTATTACGGCACCAAAGAGTCGAGTGGTGTTTCTTTGTTAAGTGCCGATGATGAATCTGCCAAAGTAGTTACACTCTTGCCAAAAGAAGAAAATCACCTTTGCTGGCTGGAGTTAGTTGATGATCGCGCTTTTATTTTAACTAACTGGCAGGCGAAAAATTTCAAAGTTGTCACGACTAGCATAAGTACTATTGCCGATAAATCGACTTGGCATGAAGTTGTTGCGCATAGAGAAGATGCACTGCTAGAAAGCTTTGAGGTGTTTAATCAACATCTAGTGTTTAGTCAACGCGTGAAGGGGCTGCCACAGTTTATCGTTAAGAGCTTAGATTCTGGGCAAGACCTTATGCTTGAGTTTAATGACTCTGCCTTTTCCGCCTACTTTCAGGACAATCTTGATTTAGCGGCTAAACGGGTGCGTATTAACTATACCAGCATGACTACACCAGAATCGGTACTTGAATTTGAATTAAGCTCTGGCGAACCAACCCTGTTGCAACAGCACCAAGTTGCCGGTGAGTTTAATGCACAAGATTATTGTTGTGAGCATATTGAAGTTGGCGCGCGTGACGGCCAGCAAGTGCCCGTAACACTTGTTTATCGCAAAGATAAGTTTACCCCGAGTGAAAATCCGATATTGATTGATGGTTATGGCGCCTATGGGTTCAATGTTGACGCTGATTTTTCTTACAGCCGATTGAGTTTACTCGACCGCGGCGTTGTTTATGCATTTTGCCATGTGCGCGGCTCTGCTATGTTGGGTCGCCATTGGTATGAACAAGGGAAAATGTTAAGTAAGCAAAATACCTTCAATGACTTTGTTGATGCCACGCAAGCCTTAGTCGCTTTGGGTTATGGCGCAGCTGACAAAGTGTTGGCAACCGGCGGCAGCGCTGGCGGTTTGTTAATTGGCGCTACGCTTAATCAGGCACCAGAGCTTTACTTGGCGTGCGCGGTTCACGTTCCTTTTGTTGATGTGCTGTCAACTATGTTAGATGAAAGTCTGCCATTGACCTGTGGTGAGTATGATGAATGGGGTAACCCTAATGACAAAACCTACTATGACTACATATTAAGTTACTCGCCATACGATCAAATTAAGCGACAGGCCTACCCTCACCTGCTTGTTACTTCAGGTTTATACGACTCACAGGTGCAATATTTTGAACCTGCTAAGTGGGTTGCCAAACTCCGCGAATACAAAACGGATAGTAACTCCTTATTGTTTAAGTGTGATATGGAAGTGGGCCATGGCGGCCAATCTGGGCGCTTTAACCAGTATCGCGAAGTTGCCTTGGAGTATGCTTTTTATCTTGATGTATTAGCTCAATTTGAAGCAGGATAGTTCTTCTAAATTGTGTTCGGTTATTCGCCAGCCCTTATGAATTGTGTCTTAGAAAATTTAGTTATTTTAGCCTGTCAAATAACGTTCAAAAAATTTTAATAATCTTCTGGTAATGGGGTAATTATCTGGTAATCTTTTACCCCTTGTTTGAACTTTGGTCGCTTTTTATACAAAAGCCGAAGCAAACAAGTTAAATGTTTTATCCACAAAAATAAAAATAATAAATGTTGTGTGTAAAAAGGATTTCTGCCTCATCTTTTTTATGTATTCCAACAGCTTACGAGAAAACATCTGATTTAAGTGAAAACTTATCTCGGAGATTTCTAATGCTTGTTAACAAACTTATCCACATTAATTACTGAAACTTTCAGCTGGATTAGCCTCTAGTCTACCTACCAACTCGGTGCCTGTGCTGGAGACAATTTTCAGGATATGGCATGCTTAGCCAAATTTACTCTAAGTTGACAACACACTATGGCAAGTTCAGCCCTTTCACCACTCATTTTGGTTGATGGTTCTTCTTACTTATTCCGCGCATATCATGTTCCTTATTTGCAAGCTTTATCCACAGCTGACGGTCACCCGACAGGGGCAATCACAGGTGTGTTAAATATGATCAAAAGCCTGCAAAAAGACTATCCAAACGGCAATATCGTGGTGGTGTTCGATGCTAAGGGAAAAACATTCCGCAATGATATGTATGCCGAATACAAAGCGAATCGCCCACCTATGCCAGAAGATTTGCGCTGTCAGATTGCACCACTGCATGAAATGATTGCTGCTATGGGCTTTCCATTACTGGTTATTGAAGGGGTGGAAGCGGATGATGTTATTGGCACGTTAGCAAAACAAGCGTGTGAAAAAGGTATCGAAACGGTTATTTCAACTGGCGATAAAGACATGGCGCAGTTGGTAACAGAGCACGTTACTTTGCTTGATACCATGAAAGAGAAAATTACCGACATTGACGCTGTTAAAGAAAAGTACGGTTTTGCACCTGAGCACATGATTGATTACTTAGCGCTGATGGGCGATGCGGTGGATAACATTCCAGGTATGCCGGGTGTTGGTGATAAATCTGCGAAAGCGCTAATTGCTGGTATTGGCGGTATTCGCGAGATTTACGAACGTTTAGACGACATAGCAGGCCTTGGCTTTCGTGGCAGTAAAAGCTTGAAGCCGAAAATGATTGAGCACGAAGAAATTGTTCGCCTGTCATATGAGCTCGCGACAATAAAATGTGATGTCGAACTTGAGCAACAAGTAGATGAGTTACAACCAGTAGAACGCGATCTGGATAAATTGACTGAGCTTTTCACTCAGTATGAATTGCGTCGCCATTTAGCGGATCTGAAAAAGCCAGCTGTAACGGCTTCAACTACTGGCGCCGCTGCATCGACAGCGCCAGAGACCCAAGATCAAGGTGAAGAAGAAAGTGACACAGTAACAGCTGAATATGACATTATTCTCACCGAAGCAGACTTCAACACATGGTTAGCAAAGCTCAAAGCTGCGCCTTTATTCGCACTTGATACCGAAACCACCAGTATCGATTACATGCAAGCGGAACTTGTCGGCTTATCCTTCTCTTATGAAGTTGGCAAGGCTGCCTATGTACCTGTTGCCCATGACTATTTAGACGCCCCTGAGCAACTAAGTCGCGATTGGGTTTTGGCACAGTTAAAACCTTTGCTAGAAAGTGATGAGCATAAAAAGGTCGGACAAAACCTAAAATATGATGCGCATGTGCTAAGCCACTACGATATTAAGCTAGCGGGTATCGAATTCGATACTATGCTTGAGTCTTACTGTTACAACAGTGTGGCGACTCGCCACAATATGGATGCGTTGGCGAAAAAATATTTGAACCACGAAACCGTACATTTTGAAGATATTGCTGGCAAAGGTGCTAAGCAGTTAACGTTTAACCAAATTGAGATCGAGAAAGCGGGTCATTACGCCGCAGAAGACGCTGACATTACGTTGCGATTGCATCAGGCATTGCACGCAAAACTTGTTAAAGATAAAGGCCCATTATCCGTTTTTACTGATATTGAGCTTCCGCTTAGCCAAGTATTGCAACGAATGGAAAGCCACGGTGTATTGATTGACAGTGATGTGCTGGCGGAGCAAAGCCAAGCGATCGGCGCTCGCTTAGCTGAGTTGGAAATTGAAGCGCATAATATTGCGGGTAAAGCATTTAACTTAGCGTCACCTAAGCAACTGCGTGAAATCTTGTTTGAAGAGTTAAAAATTCCTGCGATCAAGAAAACGCCAAGTGGTGTGCCATCAACAGCTGAAGAAGTATTGCAAGAGTTAGCACTTGATTACCCGCTGCCAAAGCTGATTTTAGAGCACCGCGGCCTAGCCAAGTTAAAATCAACGTATACCGATAAGTTGCCATTGCTGGTACAGCCGACAACAGGTCGAGTACATACTTCGTATCATCAAGCAGTTGCAGCGACAGGTCGCTTGTCATCAACCGATCCAAATTTACAGAACATTCCTATTCGTAGTGAAGAAGGCCGTAAAATTCGCCAAGCCTTTATTGCGCCGCAAGGTTACAAAATTGTTGCGATCGACTACTCGCAAATTGAATTGCGAATTATGGCGCACTTGTCTGACGATCCAGGCTTAGTGAAAGCGTTTAGCGAAGGTAAAGATGTTCACAGTGCAACCGCAGCTGAAATTTTTGCGGTTGATGTTGAAAGTGTCACTAGCGATATGCGCCGCAGCGCGAAAGCCATTAACTTTGGTTTAATTTACGGTATGTCGGCATTTGGTTTAGCCAAACAAATTGGTGTTGGTCGAAACCAAGCGCAAGACTATATGAACAAATACTTCGAGCGCTACCCTAACGTTATGCAGTACATGGAAGACACACGTCAGCAAGCGAGTGAAAAAGGCTATGTTGAAACCTTGTTCGGTCGTCGTTTGTATTTACCTGATATTAAAGCGCGCAACCAAGCACGTAAAAAAGCGGCTGAGCGCGCTGCCATCAACGCCCCGATGCAAGGTACTGCCGCTGATATCATTAAAAAGGCGATGTTGGCGGTTGATCAGTGGATTGCGACACAACCGAGCGATGTGGTGAAAATGACCATGCAGGTTCATGATGAATTGATTTTTGAAATCAAGGAAAGTGAGTTAGCACAAGTGACAGCCAAATTGGTTGAAATCATGAATGCGGCAGCTGAATTAAATGTGCCATTAATCGCAGAAGCGGGTAGTGGCGATAATTGGCAACAAGCTCACTAATACAAATGTTGTAAATTAACAGCGATCGATCAATAAAGCCGCACTTGCGGCTTTTTTTATTGTAATAATCATCACTTTACGTTTTTTTACAACTAAAATGAAAAAAAATTACAAAATAAGCTTTACAGGAATAGAGTCCTTACTCTATAATTCATCCTGTTCCTCGACGTGAACGCTTGTTGTAATAATTGTATATTCTAGCTTTCCCCATAAGCTAATACGCCGGTGATTTTGTTATCACCGGTTTTTTTATGCCTGTAATTTAATTTCACTTACTTGAATATAAACAACAACCACCTTACTAAAAGATTGCTTCCAACCATTAGTCAATTTCACACTTCTTATTTTACTTAGCCTTAGCTGCTTGTGCCCTAACTACGCATTTCTATTCATACATAAATAATCTGCCAAGCTCGCCAGTAATTTGCGTAGATGTTCAATTGCGATCGTTAACTAGTATTGTTAGCCGCTATCGCTAATCAGAGTATTTGGTCAATTTATCGCCCTACACTTTGTAACAAACAAATATTAGCCATCTAACCAATTGTCACTATAATTAATTTCATACCTATCGGTACAAATTTGACGAAAACTTAATGAAGTCGCCCAATTAGCGCGGCAATAAGAGAGGAATAAGCAGATGACTAAATTAAAAACACACACAGTAGACAGTGCACCTGAAGCAAGTAAACCACTACTAGACAACTCGTTAAAAGCATTTGGTATGGTGCCTAACTTACACGCAGTATTGGCAAGTTCACCAGAGACGTTAAAAGCTTACCAAGTTTTACACGAACTATTTTCTAACTCATCATTTGATGCTGATGAACTTACGGTTGTGTGGCAAACCATTAATGTTGAACACGAATGCGGCTACTGTGTGCCAGCGCATACAGGTATTGCCCACTCAATGAAAGTTAGCGAAGAGATCATTAATGCGCTGCGCAACAAAACTCCGCTACCAACAGATAAGTTAGAAGTACTTCGCGATACGACATTAGCGATTGTTCGCAATCGCGGTCACATTGATGGTGTTGAATTAGAGCGTTTCTTCGCTGCTGGTTATGGTGATCAGCAAGTACTTGAAATCATCTTAGGTCTATCGCAAAAAGTGATCAGTAACTACACTAATCACATTGCTGAGACAGAATTAGATGCTCCATTTAAGCAATTCGCGTAATCATCTGCCTATCTGGTGTTTAGTGCCTGCGCCCTAAACATCAGATTGCGGATACGAGCATGGCGGCGTAAAATATTCATTAGCGAGATGTGAATGATTATACCAATTCAAATAAAGAATTAGTCATTCAGCGAGAGTTAAAAGGCTTAGAGGCACAGGTTACATGCTCCACGCGTAACCTAAGTACCTACAGCCATGTAGGCAAGGCATTGATTGCAAAGAATGGTTATTCCCTTTTTAAAACCAATAACGCCGCATATAAGCCTTTTAAACTCGCCCTTGGGAGCGTTTCAGCGGCGCGATAATTTCGCCAAATTTATTCGATGTAGAGCAACTATATCTGCACAAATTTGGCTAATTCTCCCACCGCTGACAGCGCTCTGAATTGAGCAATTTTTTAATTAAATTGGTATAAGTAGCCTTAGGAAAAGTACGTGGTAAGTGGTCGAAAACGAGAATTTGATGAACAAGTTGCGCTACAAGCTGCGATGGAAGTGTTTTGGCAAAAAGGCTATAGCGGTACCTCGCTTAGCGATTTAACCAGCCGAATGGGCATTAACAAGCCCAGTTTATACAGTGCATTTGGCAATAAAGAATCATTGTTTATCAAGGCTACACAGCTATACATCAATAGCAAAATGAAGCCACACTTGGAAATCCTTAATAACCCTTCACTATCGTTGTTTGATCGCCTTAAACAATATTTAATGTCGATTATTAATCAACAATGCTGTGTTAACTCTCCTAAAGGTTGCTACCTAGTGCAGTGCCAGTCGGAAATTGTCGGGGGAGATCTACCTGCACAAGCTAGTGCTGTGTTGGCGACAGCTGAGTCTATACCCAAGCAAGTATTTACTGAGCTATTTCAACACGATCGTGAAGCTGTTTCATTAAACCTTGCGAATCAAGCCGAGCAAATTGCGCTTACCTTATACACTATGCTTAAAGGCACAGCCGCAATGGCTCGCTCAGGCGTAGAAGCAAATGAACTGGAAGTTGTGGTTGATACTTGCTTAAGCGGTTTAGGTTTAACTAGACCTGAATAAGTAAGAGCTCGCTTCTGTTATTTTGAGTCATTTTACCGGCTTCACTTTAACGGTTACTTGCGTATTAAAGCCATTGCCAAACAACTCTCCTTTTAGTGATACGGAAAAGCTGAGCTCGTTGATTTCATAGGCATCAGGAATAATCGAAGATACTTTTGATAGCACTATTTTACCGAAGTTTGCTGACAGTACTTCTTTAACGTTATCCACCACACCTAAATTTTCTTGCTCGGCATTAGCGATTTCTAATTTGTTTTTTACGTCAATGGGTAAATCTTGCTCGTTAATTTCTAGTTCAAATGAATCCATTAGCTACTCCATGTTTAAATAGCGAGTGTATATACGCTCTGCGATTGTTGTGTCGCATTTCATAACATGCTCCCATACCGCAGCAATCGACATTTCTTGTTCTTGCTGGTGAAGCTGTGCGAAATGATGATGTAATTGTTGGGCGTATTGGTAAGGAATAATGATTAGGGGCGACCAAACTTCGCAGCCGTTTCGCTCACACAGTTTGATCGCGATATTGTTGTGATAAGGTGATAGTGATACGCCACAAGACGATAGCACTAGCAGGCTATCTTTACCCTCAAAGCTATATGCGTCTGCTTCTGCGTAATTAATCGTAAGCGTGTGGTCGTCAATACTACCGATACTACTTTCGCCTAACACTATGTTGGCATTGCTTTCGTCATGATGCCCAACCAAGTGAATAATGCTACTGGGCTCTAAATGCTGGTAAAGTTCTGGTAGTGAACTTGGCGTATTTACTGTTTGCTCAATTTCTTCTGCAGATTGAATGCCGAATGCTAAATATTTATCAGTCGATAGCTGATAATCAAATGCGGTGAAGTCGATTTTGACAAAATTACTGTCATCCAACACGTTGCGATAAAGGTGCCATGCCTGACCTAATGCTAAGGTTTGGGCACCTGGTTTCGGACGCGGTCTTATCCACTCCCAAGGGATGCCTAGTAGCTCACGGTTGATGCACAACACGGCTTTATTCACCATATGCAAATGGGTCGCTAGTAGTGATTCCCCTTCAGGGGTAAGAATATTCGACGCCAGTGTAGAACCTGCAACATCAAGTGCGGCGTGGGTTAACTTTCCTTGGCTTGCTAAGGCACTAATGCTCGACACTTGTTCATCAACTAAGCTTTGAAGCGCCGGAAAATCAGCATGTGAGCCGATGATGTGTTCGCTGCAGTCGTCGCCGCCAACAATCGACAAGACAATTTTTAGGGTGTTTTGATTCAGATAAGTATTGATGATCGCCAGATTCGAACGCACGATATCCTCGCGACTTGGGGTGACTTGCGTTAGTTTGACGTTATAGCGCTTTTTTTCACAGGCTTTTTCAAATGGCAAATTCAAGCTTGGAAAGGTTTGATAATTCCTAATGTACTGAGATTTTTGGTGCGCAGAATTAAAATAGCCGGTTGCTTTCGTTGCATAATAAACTTCACCATTATCATCGTTAGCCGCTAATGCGATAAGGTAAGTCGAATCTCTGGTATAGGAGCCATTGGCGTCTACTGCTACTTTGATATTGGTGCCCCCCATACCGTTGTCGAGCAGCAGTTGAACATTGGTTTCTTGAATATTGAAGTCCAACTCACAGTGTTCAAAATTGTGTTCGTTAGTGCACTTGTTAAGGAGTTCTTGAAATCGGTGTTCGCGAAATGAGTGCACCTCATCAATCACTTCTTGTGCCATTAATTCGATCTCAGCTAAACGCTTAAATTTGCTGCCATCAATGCGCTTAAGTAGCGATGTTAATCCTTCCCAAATACGATCGGTGAGAAAACCAAAGTTATGAATTGACTTAGTCAATTGATATAAAGGTTCACTTTTCGGTTTTGACGTCAACTTAGTTAATGCTGACTTTTCTAATTCAAATGCCTTTTTTAAGTACTCTTCAATTGAATCAAGTAGGTCGATAAGCCTAGGTGTAAACTCTGTATCGCTTTTGCGGCTATTGCAATATGTGTAGAAGGACTTGTGTTCGGCTTTCACGTCAAGAATCACATTGGTAAGGTAATCTGGTGTGCTGATAAACGATTCCACGTAATAATGCCCTGACTGCGTCAGATAAAAGGCTTCAGGCTCGCCTACGCGATCAATCGAAACTGAGGTCGTGCCGCGAATTAACAGAGTCAACATCAGTTTGTTTAAGGTCTGCTGCACTAACCGTTCGGAATAGCCCATCAAACTTAAACAAGCGACTATGTTTTTGTAGATGATCACACCATCGGCAATCAGCGATAAAGTACGATATGGCAATAAATAAGATTCTTCATTACCACACTCGACATATAGCAGGTTTGGAATAGTGATCAACGCCGTGTCACTGCGATAGATATCGTGTTCAGCACGCATCAAATAGTGCAAAGGATGATGCAAATGCCCTTCTATTGTTTTTTGCAAGAACAACGGGTAAACCGGAAATCCATGATGACAAAATAAGCGCATAATAATTAAGGCTAAATGGCGAGTGTCATCAGAGCTAATGGTTTCCATCAGCTTAAATACATCATCATCGGGTTGGCGACCACGCAGTAGGTGATTCACGCTTGAAAAAAAGTTCAGTAAATTAGTTTTGGTGACCGTACGATTGTAGAGCTTATAGGTGGTTTTATTGCTGCTGCGATGCTTCATAAAGGTGTTGACCACACGCTCGCCCAGCATGTTAAACCAAACGGTAAAATCAGGTGGTGACAAATTAAGTCGATAACCAAACATAGCTCGGGAATTTCCCCGCAATGCAAGGCGCTGCATACTGTTGGGACGAATACATACAATAGTTGGCAAGTCGGTTTGAATGCTAATTTGCCGTGATAACGCGGTTGCTTTGGCAATGAAGTCGCAATGCAGATGATCTAAATTATCAAAAACCACGACCAACTTGTCTTTTTTTGGCTTTTGTAACTGCCGGCTCAAATGTGTGAGGGCGCCAGTAATACTCTCGGTTTTGTCTTCTTTGAGAATTGCTTTAACTTTTTTAAGTAACTCTCGACCAAAAACTTCGCTAGGTAGTGCTTCAACTGCGTCGTAGAAAAGCTGACACAAGCTGATTTTTCCTTCGCTTTCGATAATGGCGCGACAATCAATATTGAGGAATTGTGAGCCTTCGTTGACTCCAGACTGTTGGATAACCCAGCTAACATAATTGATAAATGACGATTTGCCGACCCCACGATGACCCACTATCGCAATTTGTCTTCTACCACTGTAATTGGTCAACATGCCAATTAAATCAATTTCCTGTTCACCTAATTGATAGTGCTTGAATTTTATACTGATTTTACTTTTCAGCTTCTCGAGCGTTTCTGCTGAAAAATAAGAGCGCCGTTGAATATAGTAGGGAAAGACTTCGCCATTTTTTTGCTGGGCACTTTTAAGCGGTTCTAGTGAAATGGCTTCGTTGATAATCGTGTCGAATAACACCCAAAACTCATTTACTTTGCTTTGATTACGGGTATCAAGCGATGGTCGCCAATGTCTCATGTGCACGTCCTTTGTGGTTAATCTAGTTAACATTGCCTTTCGGCCGCATTGAGTATGGAGGACAGACGTAATGAATCTAAAGCGCGCAACACATCGTAACTCTGCCTATTAACGTTAGTACAAAGTTTGAGCATCTTCATGCTAAATTGTATGCTACTGACAAGACTCAATAAAAAAGCTATTGCTTGTTAGCTGGCTGATAACTAATGGAATGGAATCATGAAATTTGAATTAAACGGTAGCGCCGTAGAGGTTGATGTCGAGGATGATATGCCACTACTTTGGGTACTACGCGATGAATTGGGGTTAACGGGCACTAAGTTTGGTTGTGGCCTAGCTCAATGTGGTGCCTGCACCGTCCACTTTAATGGCACTGCGATGCGCTCATGCCAGTTACAAGCGCAAATGGTAGACGGCCAAAAAATTACCACCATTGAAGGACTAGGAACACCTCAAGCGATGCATGCGGTGCAGCAAGCGTGGGCCGAGCACCAAGTAGCGCAATGTGGTTATTGTCAGTCTGGGCAGATGATGCAAGCCGCAGCCCTATTGGCGTTTAATCCTACCCCAAGCGACAGTGATATTGATGCCGCCATGTCGGGCAACTTATGTCGTTGTGGCAGTTACCCTCGTATCAAACAAGCGATTTATAGCGCTAGTAAGCTTTTGCGCCAAGGGGCTGCTGATGAGTAAGCTTGGCACATTCACCCGTCGCACTTTCTTAATCGGCTCTGCGGCAATTGCTGGTGGTATTGCCTTTGGTACCTATAAATATCTAACGCCTGCAGACAACCCGTTGCTCGATGGGTTAAAAGAAGGTGAGGCTGCATTAACCCCGTTTGTGAAAATTGACGCCAATGGCGTGACCTTAATTACCCCGCGTGCTGACAAAGGCCAAGGGGTGTATTCACTTCAGGCAATGTTGCTTGCAGAAGAGCTTGATGTTGACCCCTACCAAGTGACCCTTAGCCCAGGTAAGCCAAGTTTGGCTTACTATAATGGCGCGGTCATGGATGAAGCTATGCCTGGTTTTGGCGACGTCATCGGTAAGTTGTTGGGTTTTCAAATTACTGGCGGTAGTTCAACGGTACCAGATTTGTATCAGCGTTTGCGTATGGCCGGCGCGGTCGCTCGTGAAACGCTAAAAATGGCGGCGTCTGTTGTCTACAATGTGCCGGTTGAGGAATTAACAACAGAAAATGGCTTTGTGATTTTGCCTGATGAGCGAGCAATTAGTTATCAGGAACTCGCACCAAGCGCTGCCAATATAGCACCTCAAAATGAGGTGACACTGCGTCCTGCCAGCCAATGGCGATATTTAGGCAAGCCACATCAACGACTTGATACTCTAGCCAAATCAACGGGAACACAAAATTACGGCATTGATATGCGAGCCGATAACATGGTTTATGCCAGTGTTCGCGCCAACCCTGGTTTGGGCGCACCAGTAAAGTCTTTCAATGCCAGTAATGCAAAAAAAATGCGCGGTGTTAAACGGGTTATGCCGATTACCAATGGTGTTGCGGTGGTCGCAGACAATACGTGGCGAGCTTTTAAAGCGGTAAATGCGATTGAAATTGAATGGCAACCAGCCCCCTACCCAGCGAATTCAGCGCAAATGTGGCAAGTACTTGAAAACCATATTCAACCAGAGTTTGAGAATATTCAGCGCCTTGATAACGGGCGTGTTGAACAAGTGTTAGCTGGTGGCGCACCAACAGAGCTAGTCAGTGCCGAATATCGCACCCCCTATTTAGCCCATGCACCATTAGAACCAATGAATGCGACAGTGTTGATAACCGATACCCGCATCGACATTTGGACTGGCACTCAAATTCCTCGTTTTATAGAAAATCATGTTGCTCAGCTAACAGGCTATGCCAAAGCGAATATTCACTTGCACGTGCTGCCAATGGGCGGCAGTTTTGGTCGCCGTTTAGAAGATACTTACGTGTTACAAGCGGTTGAAATTGCTATGGCAATGAAAGGCACACCCGTAAAAATGACATGGTCGCGCGAAGAAGACATGAGTCATGACTACCCAAGGCCAATGACACTTGCAAAAGCAAAAGGCCGAGTCAGTAACGGACATGTTGTCGCCATGGATATGCAATTGGTCAGCGCTTCACTGATGGCCTCTTGGTTTGGACGAATTGATAACGCACTACCAGGGCCAGATGCCACCATCACCACAGGTGCCGACGATCAGCCTTATGGTATTGAACACTATCGAGTCACTGGCTACAAAGCACCAGAAATGGTGCCGATCAGCTCTTGGCGCTCGGTTGGCGCTTCACAAAATGGCTTCTACCATGAATCATTTTTAGATGAGCTTATTGTGCAAGCTGGCGCAGATCCAATGGCTGAACGCATTCGCCTGTGTAACGACCCTGTTGCCGATCAAGTCTTGGCAACCTTAGCTGAACTTGCTAACTGGCAAGGGAGTAAGCCAAGTAAAAACCGTGGGCGCGGAGTGGCTATGACTCGCTCGTTTGGCGTTGCCTGTGCTTATGTGGTTGATGTGACGAACACACCAGCTGGAATTCGTATCGACAAGGTTTATATTGTGGCTGATGTTGGCCTGGTGCTAGATCCGGTTAATGTTGAGGCGCAACTGTTTGGCGCTGCGATTTGGGGGTTAGGCCACGGCATCAATTGTGAGCTAACTTATGATAATTACGCGCCTCAGCAAACAAACTACCACCAATACCAAGGAATGCGTTTAAACCAAGTACCGATATTTCACATAAAAGTACTGGAGAACAACCAGTCCATCAAAGGGATTGGCGAACCGGGCGTACCACCGGCTGCCCCTGCTCTTGCTAATGCGATTTTTGCTGCAACAGGTAAACGCATTCGCGAGCTACCGATGAATAAGACAATGAATTTTATTTAGTGATGTTTGGCAGGCTTCAACAGCGCCGATTTTGCTTAGTCAGCGAAAGGAGCAGTATCTAAAAAGCAGCACCTAAAGCTTTAGGTGCTGCTTTGTCGTTATCATATTGCTGCAAGCAAGGTTGCTGAGGTTAGTCTAGCAGTGCTCTTAACATCCATGCTGTTTTCTCATGTACACGCATGCGGTCTGAAGCTAGTGCTGCAGAAGACTCGTCGTCAGCATCTTGAGCCACTTTAAGTGCTCCGCGGCAAGTACGAACGACAGTTTCATGAGCTCGGGTTAAAATTTCAATCATTTCATTGGCACTTGGCACACCTTCCACTTCTTCAATTGAGCTCAATGCTGCAAATGCTTTGTACGTGCCAGGTGCGGCAACGCCAAGTGTACGAATGCGTTCGGCAATTTCATCAACCGCATCGGCCAATTCAGTGTAGTGCTCTTCAAACATTAAATGCAGTTCACGGAATTGGCGACCAGTGACATTCCAGTGAAAATTATGTGTTTGTAGGTAAAGCGTGTATGAGTCTGCGAGTAAGTGCTTTAATTGCTCCGCTACGTTAATACGGTCTGCTTCATTAATTCCGATATTGATTGTATTTGCGCTCATCATTATTCCTTGGGTCTTTGCTGGTGTGAATTCAGCGATTAATTTCTTCTAGTGATTAAATTAGCTATACGCTGCGGATCTGCTGAGGGAGCGACTGGCATTCGATGCTTTTGCTTTATCCCAAATCTTTTCATGAAAAAAGTAGGCAACGGTATTAATCGCTGGCTCAACAATAGCGACTAAGCCACCTAGTACAAAATCACCAGTAATGGCATAAGTGACGCCAAAGGCCACAGAAAAATGCGTAATTGCGAAGGTCGTTGTTTTAGCCATTGTTGGTTTCCTATTTTGGTTGCTCTGCCCAGTTAAAGCTGAATTAATTACCTAGTGCTTAATAATTGCTAACGTTTTATGGGAGCAGGGTTTAACCCAACTTCACTTTGCACAGTTGATCGCCGTAGTAATTGTTTTTGTAGTTACATTCGTTTGCTTTGCTTTTAACAGCCTCCGCTTTAACGGAATGATTGCGGTTGAACTGGCGAATAACTGATTGAATAACATTTTTCATAATGGTTAGCCTTATCTTGCTTGTGCTTGCTATCAATGCCCGTAGAGCGAAATAACAAGTGCCTGTGTTTGTTTGATGAAGCTAGTATGCGGCCAAGGTGTTAATTATAAAAATTAATTAAAATTGTTATTACAATCAGTTTTTTCGAACATAATGGTTTTATGCCTGCATTCAACTCGTCAACACATATTACTAACCAACACATAGCAGCTAAGTGAAACAACAAACCTGAGAGTCAGAGCGAGTAAAAGCACAAGAAAAGCGCAGGAAAAGTACAACAGTGAAATAGAAAGTGAGATGAAAGTTGGATCGTTCAGTAGTCGGCTTTGACAAGCAAGCCGTTTTAACAAGCAAGCCGTTTTAACAAGCAAACCGTTGAGCCTTTCTCAGTAGCATAGGCTCAACGATTACACGATTTATTTTGATGATTGCGTTTAATTTTGTTTAATTGGCAGTAGTTTTCGGCAACTATTTTGGCTTAGTACATAGTAACTTAAGTTGCTGGCGAAATAGCTTCATCAACACTTCAATGTCATTGGTTTTAACGTAGTTAGGACGAATAATAAAGGCAATGCTACGGTGCGGGCCCGGCTCATTTAAATGCAATGCGCGCAGTTCACTTTCGTTATGTAGCAATTGTTGTAGTGCCATCTCTGGTACTAACGTGGTGCCTAGTTTACCTGCTACCATCTGGACTATTGTATGTAAGCTAGTGGCATCAAAGGTTGAGTCTTTCTCTACGCTTTTATGTTGGCAAGCAGCAAGGGCGTGATCTTTTAAGCAATGTCCTTCCTTGAGCAACATGAGCTTGTCCATTGCCATTTCTTGCGTGCTGATTTCTTTAGTGTTAGCAGGGCATTCTTCGTGGTGGCAAACCATATAAAAGTCTTCTTGCCAAAATTCGAAACTCATCAAGCCATCAATCGCATAAGGTAGTGCTAAAATTGCCGCGTCTAAATCACCTGTGCGCACTCGATCAACTAACTCGTGCGACTGTGCTTCAACAATTTTTAAGCGAAAATCTGGGTAGTTTTTGCGTACTTCCGGTAGCACTTTCGGTAATAAGTAAGGGCCAATGGTTGGAATAATGCCAAGCGTCATTGGGGTACTCAGCGGTGATTTATCCATCTGTGACAGCTGCATAAGTTCTTCAAGTTCCAACTTAACTTGTTGAGCCTTTGCTAACACTTGCTGACCGATATCAGTAATAAAAACGTGCTTGTTATTACGTTCGAATACTTTGAGGCCAAGCTGAGTTTCCATTTCATTAATGGCAGAGCTCAATGCTGACTGCGACACGTTGCACATTTCTGCGGCTTTTTTAAAGTGCAAGGTTTTACCAACCGCTAGCGCGTAATTGATTTGCTTAAGAGAAATCATCTTGTTGTTCTAATAAATCGAATATAACGTTCATTTTAATCAAATTTCGATTGCTTGGGAATCTCCTATACTTTCGCTGAACAGAGTAGTTACACCTAACTATCCTTCTAGGGGGAACAAATGAAATTTAATAAGATCTTATCTGCTGCAGTCGCTGCTGGCATGATGTTCGGCACGGCATCAATGTCAGTATCTGCGTCAGTAGGTGAAGCAAAAACCAATCAATTTTGGTGGCCTGAGCAACTAAACTTAGCCCCACTTCGTCAGCACAGCCCAGAATCTAACCCTTACGGTGCTGATTTCAATTACGCAAAAGCATTTGCCAAGCTAGACTTAGCAACAGTCAAAAAAGATATTGAAACGACCTTAACTGACTCTCAAGACTGGTGGCCGGCTGATTGGGGTCACTATGGCCCATTAATGATTCGTATGGCATGGCACAGCGCTGGTGTTTACCGCGTTGCCGACGGTCGTGGCGGGGCAGCGGGTGGTCAACATCGTTTAGCGCCTTTAAACAGCTGGCCAGATAACGCCAACTTAGACAAAGCACGTCGTCTATTGTGGCCTGTTAAGCAAAAGTACGGTGCAAGCCTTTCATGGGCTGACTTAATGGTACTTGCGGGTAATGTTGCACTTGAATCAATGGGCTTTGAAACCTTTGGTTTTGCTGGTGGCCGTTCAGACGATTGGGAGCCTGATTTAGTTTACTGGGGCCCAGAAAAAGCTTTCCTAAAAGACAAGCGTCGCGACAAATTTGGCAAATTAAAAGGCCCAATGGCGGCGGTTGAAATGGGCTTAATTTACGTTAACCCAGAAGGCCCACACGGTAAACCAGATCCACTATTAGCTGCTAACGACATTCGTATGTCATTTGGCCGTATGGCAATGAACGACGAAGAAATTGTTGCCCTAATTGCGGGTGGTCACACCTTAGGTAAAGCGCACGGTGCGAAAAAGCCAAGCGACTGTATTGGTAAAGAGCCTGCAGCTGCGCCAATCGAACAACAAGGTTTAGGTTGGAAAAACAGTTGTGGTACTGGTAAAGGTGCTGATGCCACCACCAGTGGTCTAGAAGGTGCGTGGACAGTAACACCAACACAGTGGTCTTCAAACTACTTAGATAACCTAATGAACTTCAACTGGGTATTAACGAAAAGCCCAGCAGGTGCTAAGCAGTGGATCCCAGATAACCCAGCAGCAGCGAACCTAGTGCCAGATGCACACATTCCAGGTAAGCGTAATGCACCTATCATGTTCACTACGGATATTGCGTTAAAAGAAGACCCTGCATTCCGCAAAATTGTTGAACGTTTCAGAGCTGATCCAAAAGAGTTTGATTTAGCTTTCGCTAAAGCATGGTTCAAGCTAACGCACCGTGATATGGGCCCTCGTGCTCGTTACGTTGGTGCTGATGTACCAGCAGAAGTTTTGTTATGGCAAGACCCATTACCAGAAGCTAAAGGTAAGCAAATTAGTGAAAAAGATGCTGCGAAACTTAAAAAGCAAATCTTGAAAACGGGTTTAACAACGTCTGAGCTAGTGCGCACTGCATGGGCATCAGCGGCAAGTCACCGTGTAACCGATATGCGTGGTGGTGCTAACGGTGCACGTGTTCGTTTAGAACCACAAGCAAGCTGGGCAGTTAACAACCCGAAAGCACTAAGCAAAGCATTAGCTAAGCTAGAAGGTGTACAAAAGGCGTGGAACAAGAAGTCTCGCCGTGATGTATCACTTGCTGACGTTATTGTCTTAGCTGGTGCTGCCGGTATCGAGCAAGCGGCGAAAGATGCTGGCATGAAAGTGTCTGTACCATTTGCTGCGGGCCGTGTTGACGCCTCTCAAGCACAAACTGAAGTACCTTCATTTGCCCACTTAGAGCCTAAAGCTGATGCGTTCCGTAACTACTTCACTGACGCTTCATATTTCGGCCCAACTGAAATGATGGTTGATAAAGCCAACATGCTTGGTCTAACAGTACCAGAAATGACGGTATTATTAGGTGGCTTACGTAGCATTAACATCAACTACGATGGCAGCGAGCACGGTGTATTCACTGATAAGCCGGGTACGTTGAACAACGACTTCTTTACTAACTTATTGGATATGCGCTACACGTGGAGCAAAACCAACCAAGAAGGTATTTACCAAGGTAAAGAGCGTAAGTCAGGTAAAGCGATGTGGACAGCAACACCGGTTGACTTAATCTTTGGTTCGAACTCAGAGCTACGTGCAATTGCCGAAGTTTATGCGTCAGCTGATGCCAAGCAGAAGTTCTACGATGACTTCATTGCTGCTTGGGTTAAAGTTATGCAACTTGACCGCTTTGATTTAAAAAACTAATCCTTTAAAGACAAACCTTTAAAGATAAGTCGTTAAAAGTAATACGAGTATCAAAAGAAAAATGTGTGAGTATTTATCTGTATTCACACAACCCCACATAAAGAGCCGCATCTGCGGCTCTTTTTATTTCGGCCTTTCATCTTTCTAGCTTTAACTTGCTCTGCTTTCTTCTTAACTAGCTAAGTAGCTAATAGATTTCTAGCGTTTTTCACCCAGCGAATACTTAAATAATGATTGTTCGAAATCGAACACAATTGTTTGAAAACATACATTCAAATCCGAACACCTCAATGCCTACCAATTTAACTTATTGATATTTATGATTAATAAACTTGGCGCAGATTTTTCATTACCCCTAGCATAATGAATTAAAAATCGAGAAGGGAGCCATTGTGGAAATTCAGATACCGCGTAAGAAGTCCATGAAACTCAAATATGCAGCCGCCACGTTTGTGGGCTTAATTGCCTGTATTTTATATTTTTATCAGGTGGATAGTGTGCCGACAGTGGCTAGCGATAAATTGACGTTACTGAAAGTTGAACAAGGGCAAGTGGACTTATTTAGCCAAGCATTTGGTGAATTGTATTCTGCACAAGAGCGCATGTTAACGTCGCAAGCGTCAGGCAAAGTGGCAACTATTCACGTTAAACCCGGCGCAATCGTTACGCCAGAAACGGTGATTTTGTCGTTGGCAAACCCAGAGCTGAATTTGGCTTATCAGTCAGCAGTGGGGAATTTAGATGCTAGCAAAGCGCAGTTAGAGTCGTTTGAATTAGAACAAGAAAATGAACGCCTAGATTACCAAGGCCGCATTGTCGATATCGAGTCAGCACTGGAAAGAGCCCAGTTGGAACTGAGAGTGAACAATGAACTTTCCGAGCGCGGTGTGTCTGCCAAATTGGATATCATTAGAGCGGAATTGTCGGTTAATCAGCAAGGGAAAAAGCTCGCATTTGAAAAACAAAAATACCAACACTTTCTCAAAGTGCAGGCGTTTCAGTTAAAACAACGTCAAATTGCATTGGAGCAGCAAAGCCAAGAAGTCGCATTATTACAACAGCAACTGGATGATTTACAAGTGAAAGCGGGGATTCATGGCACTTTGCAAAGTTTAGCGGTTGAAACGGGTGAGTCTTTACCACAAGGTGCCATATTAGGACGTGTCGGTTCAGTGGACTCTTTATTAGCAAGGCTTCGAGTACCGCAACATCAAGCGGATCAAATTATCATTGGTGCGCCTGTCGAACTAGCCACGCGCAAGGGAAGTATTAGTGGCACAATCGCCCGTATCGAATCTTTAGTGACCAACGGTAATGTACTGGCAGAAGTGGCACTCGCTAGCGAGTTACCTGCCGATGCTAGACCATTAGCACCGGTTACCGGGCAAATATTTATGCACACCAAAGAAAATGCCCTGTATATCAAACAAGTGGCAGGCTTGCGTCCAATGTCTCAGCTAGAGCGCTTTGTACTAACCTCAGATAGCACCACAACAGCAACGAAAAGAAACATTCAATTGGGCGATTTAACTAAGGGCAAACTCATTATCGAGTCTGGCATTAGTGCAGACGAGCAATTTATTTCACAAATGCCTGACACATGGTCGGCATATCAAACTATCAATATCGATCAACAGGGGTAAACAATGACTAATAACACTGTCGTCAGCATGGAAAACATTCATAAAAAATACGTCGGTACTGAAATTGAAACGCACGCTTTGCAAGGGGTGTCACTGACCATTTACCAAGGCGAGTTCGTCGCTATTACCGGCCCATCGGGCTGCGGTAAATCAACACTATTAACCATTATGGGTTTGCTGGATAGCGCGAGTGACGGTAGCTACCAACTGAGTGGCATTGATACCACAGGATTAAAAGTTGATCAGCGCACTCATGTTAGAAACCAGCATATTAGTTATGTTTTTCAATCATTTAACCTAATTGATTCAATGTCGGTATACGACAATGTCGCGCTGCCGTTAGAGCACAGAGGTGAAAAACCTGAGGTGATTAAGCAAGAAGTGCTAGCTGCGCTAACAAAAGTGGGAATGCAGCACCGAGTAAACTATAAGCCGAATCAAATTTCAGGTGGTCAGCAGCAACGGGTGGCAATCGCTAGAGCCTTGGTGGGCAACCCAGATCTTATTTTAGTGGATGAGCCAACCGGTAACTTAGATACCAAAAATGGTGATGCGGTAATGAAGCTATTGATTGAGCTTAACAAGCAAGGCTCAACCATTGTCATGGTCACGCATGACAGCCGTTACAGTGGTTTGGCGGATCGCCAAATTCAACTATTAGATGGCAAAATAGTTGGTGAGAAACAGTTGCAAAGCGATAAATTGCAAACGAATAATTTGCAAAGCGATAAACTACAAACTAAGAGTGAAAAGGAAGTGGCATGAGACTTTACAGCAAGGCTTTTCAACAGGGAATTGCCCGCATCTTTACCCTGCCACGGTTAAGTTTGCCCCTGATCACTACCTTAGGGTTAACATTAGCGGCTGTACTAACCGTGATCGCGGTGGCCAATACGCTGCTATACAAACCGTTAGCGGATGTCGATGAAAGTGATCTGTATCGCATTGAAGTGAATTTGGCATTTAATGAAGATTTAACCGTACCGTTTTTCAGTGAGCCAAGACGCATCGCAGCAATTAAAAAGCTCTATGGCGACGATCTGGCTTGGGGCAATATTGCCTCAGACACTGTATCTATCGAGCTTGATGGTAATGAAGTTCAAGTAACGCGTTTTAATGCTACAGCAGGCTCACCAGAAGTGCTTGGTTTATCGCTGCTGAACGGCCAAGGCAGTGATATTGATAATGTCGAAGCAGGTGTTTGGATTTCTAAGGCTTTATGGCAATCAATGTTTGGCAGCGCTGAAGATCTGTCGCAGCAAATGCTACGCCTAGATGGCACTGAGTATCCTATTTTTGGGGTTTTTGACAACTTAATCAGCCTTAATTCGGTGAATCTGAGTGAGCAGCCAAGCGAACAAATCTGGCAGTTTCAAAACTTGCAATCAGCCTTAGAATCACCTGATGCAGTTGTACTTAACTTAGGGCCCATTACCTTTGTTCGAGGGGATAAAAGTGCGCTTCCAACGCCTGCAGATCTGGAAAAGTGGTTTGTTGATTACGTGAATGCGGAGATCAGCAATGATCGCGCTCGTGATTTTCTGCTCAGCAAGGCAGTCACCGGTGAAGTCGTAAGCTACCGAGACTCCTTTATTGGTGATAGTCGTCAGCTGGTATTTGTATTGATGTTCGCCATGTTTAGTTTATTGGTAATGGCGAGCTTAAACTTGCTCAATATGTTTATTGCCCACTACCAAAGCAGAAACAAAGAGTTTGCTATCCAAATGTGCATGGGTTCAAGTGTCGGCCGACTACGTGGCTTAATTTTCACTGAAAATCTGCCGATGTTTTTGCTGGCAACCATACTTGGACTAATTGCAGCAGGTTGGTTGATCGAAAGTTTACCTACCTTAGCAGGTGATAGCTTACCCTTAATGGAGCAAATATCATTAAGTGGTAGCAGCGTCATTATTGCCCTAGTTTTGATTGGCATGATCAATTTTGTGTTCGCCATGATCGCGCTGATTTATGTGGATAAAACCGCATTGACCGACAGTTTAAATTCCAGTGGTAAAGGCACCCCAGCCCAGCAAAATCAATTGGTCAGTAAAGCGCTGATGATAGTGCAATTAACCTTGGCTTGTGTGTTACTCACTGGTGCGAGTATTTCCGTCAAAGACAGTTACCGTAGCGCTTACGCCAACCTTGGTTACAGTATGCCCAATGCTTTTGAAGTGAGCATGGCGATAGGCGATGAAACTTGGCAAACATCACTGGCTGAATACGAACAGTATCGCGGCAGTGAATGGCAACAACTGAGAGCTAATTTAGTTGAACGCCTGTCTAATTTAGGCGGTGATGTTATTGATATTAATGCCCTGCCACTGACAAACAATGTCTCGATGAGTGCATTTCCTGATCCCGATACTGGTGATTCCGTGATGATACGACCACAAATGTGGGCCAAGGGGCTATTGGCTAAGTTTGATATTGAGCTGCTAGCCGGCAGAGACTTGAACGAAGCAGATATCGACTTACCACATGTATTGATTTCTCGTTCGTTTGCCATCGATCGTGCTGGCAATGAACCATGGCAAGCAATGATTGGTAAAGAGCTTAAAATGGGAAGCGATGCAGAAGATATTTTCAAGGTCGTGGGTATAGTGGAAGATACGATTCCACTGCCGGGCGGCACCTTGAACATTGATGCCCCGGAAGTCTACTATAGTAATCCATCGCGCATTGCGTTAAATCGCTTGTCTGCCGTGGTGATTATGCCTGACGCGCAAGAGTTGCAGCGAGAAGAGGTTGAGCAGCTACTTGTCGGTATGGATTCACGCTTGAGTGATGTGCAAGTTGAGTCAATGCAACAGCGCTGGAATACGGTGACGGCAGCCACTCGCTTAAATATGTACGTGGTGATGGGGCTGGCGGCACTCACATTAGCGTTAGCTGCGATAGGTGTTTCCGGTTTGAGTCAAATGACCGCGAGCCAAAAACGCTATGAATTGGCGGTTCGCATGGCAACGGGGGCTAAACAAAGTCGCTTGCTACGCTTGTTGCTTCAAGATTCTATTTGGATGTTAGCGTTTGGATTAGGACTAGGCGTATTGGCAGCGGTGACTAGCTACCAGTATTTACTGACCTTCTTTAACAGTGCGCCAGTATTTGACTGGATGGTAACATCGCTGATTAACTTGGCGCTTGCGATAGTGATGATAATATCGGTGGCGCTACCGGGCTGGTTGGTTATCCGTAAAGATCCCATGCGGGTGCTAAGAGAACTTTAATTTAACAAATAGTTTCACAAACTATTTATCAATTTTGGATGCAGTATCGGCCTCGAACATAGCAGTTCGAGGCCGTTAATTTAAGGAGCATTATGTTAAGGAGCATTGTGCAAAAGAACAAAGGGCTGATCGTTGTTGTGGATGACGATGAAGATATTCGATTGGCCTTGTCTATGCTGCTAACCAATGAGGGTTATCAGGTGATGGAAGCAGATTCACCTGCCGAATTAGCGAGTATCACTGCCCGTGTTAAACCTAAATTAGTGCTACTAGATATGAATTTCAGTCGTGATACCACCAGTGGCAATGAAGGGTTGGAAGTACTGTCGCAGTTAGCGCAGCAACATATCACAACGGTGCTGATGACAGCTTGGGGTAATATCGAATTAGCGGTTAAAGGTATGCAATTAGGTGCCGCTGATTTTATTGAAAAGCCTTGGGATAACCAAAAACTGTTGGGCATTGTTGATAAGCAAATAGCTAAAATACCTATTGATAATGAGCCCTCCCAAAAGAAAGCTGCTAACCGAAAAAGTCATATTGATGCTGATAGCAAGAACATCAGCTGGATTGCGGAATCTGAAGCTATGCAACAGCTTGAAGCTGTGATCAGCCAAGTGGCTGACACGCAAGCCAGCGTTTTGATTTTAGGTGAAAATGGCACAGGAAAATCACTGCTTGCTCAGCGCATTCACCAACTATCTGGCCGACACTTAGCCCCTTTTGTCTCGGTGAATATGGGCGCAATCCCAGAAAATTTATTCGAAAGTGAACTATTTGGTCACAAAAAAGGTGCTTTTACAGATGCGCGTGAAAATCGCCAAGGGCGCTTTGAATTAGCGCAGCATGGTACCTTGTTTTTAGACGAAATTGGCACCCTGCCCGCTAGTGTGCAGCCCAAAATGTTGCGGGTACTAGAAAGCGGCGAATTTGAACCGGTTGGTGCCAGCCAAACCTTGCATGCGGATGTAAGAGTGATCAGCGCCACCAATGCCGATTTGGATCAGTTAGTGGAGACGGGTGCGTTTCGACGCGATCTTAAATTTCGCTTAAATACCTTTGTGCTCACACTACCACCGCTTAGAGATCGTAAAGAAGATATTGTGCCGCTGTGTGATAGCTTGATCGAAAAGTTTTCAGCCAAATACAACAAGCCAACGCTAACATTAAGCAAAGATGTTATAGCGATGCTGAACGCGTATTCATGGCCGGGTAATATTCGCGAATTGAGCCATGTGATAGAGCGAGCGGTGATTTTGTGTCGCGAGACAGAAATTTTAAGTGCACATATTATGCTGTCCGAGCCTCTGTCATCAGAGCATGCTAGCAATGAAGTTAATGATAGAGAACTTCGCCCGCTTGATGACATTGAATTTGAGATGATCCGAAAAGCGCTGAAAAAATATCAAGGCCATATCAGTAAAGCGGCTGCGGCACTGGGTATTTCCCGCAATGCGCTGTATCGCCGAATGGAAAAATACCAACTCGATAAAGAGGAATTTGACCTTGAGTAGCAGGTTTCGCTCAGTGGAATTCAAGATCAAATTCGCTCTGACCTGCTTTGTACTCGCTTTTCTTACCTTAGTCGTGCTGTTAACGTCTGCGTGGGGCTGGTCCATGCTTGCCACGGTAACCTCGTTGTTTTTATTGAGTTACCCCCTTTGTTGGTTGGCGTGGCGCACTTGGCAGTTTTGGTCGTCTTCGATTATGCGTTTAACTACTTACACGCAAAGTCTAGCGATGGGAGAGTCTGGTGTCTCACTTGCTCAGCGCGGTAAATCGGCACTGCTCGATGATTTGAGTGATGAGATCACGCAGTTTTATCAACAGTCCACAGAGAACAGAGGAGCAAACGCTTCACTGGACATGTTGTTTGGTCAGCTTTTTGAAGACTTGCCTATAGCCGTGGTGATATTCGAGCAAGACTACACGCTAAGCTATGCCAACCGAGCGGCATACGACATTGCTGAAATCAGCTTATTACAAGGCGTGAGTGCTAAAGCGTTAGGCTTTGTCGAGCAAAATAAGCAGCTAAATCATTCAGCGCTGGCGTCAAACTGGCGTTGTCAGTCCAGCCTGATTAACTTTCAGCAACAACCCATCCATTTGTTTACCGCGATTGATATTGCCAGCGAACTCAAACAAAGCGAGCAGGCGGTGCAGGCAAATTTAGTGCGCGTGCTGAGTCATGAGCTGAGAAATACGCTAACGCCGATGTCGTCAATGGCAGAAACCTTATTGTCGATGCAAGCCTTGGATACAGTGCAAACGCGAAAAGTGCTTGAGCGTGTTAAAACCCGCTCGGACGGCTTGCTGAACTTTGTCGAACGCTTTGCGGAAGTGGCAAAAATTCCAGAGCCCAATAAAGAGCGTTTTGAATTACCTGCCTTGGTTGAGCAAACCAAAGTGCTATTAACCGAAAAAGATTCACTGACGTTTACCGGTCAACATATCTGTTACGCCGACTCACAACTGATGGCGCAAGTGCTGATGAATTTGGTTAAAAATGCGGTTGAGTCAAAAGACACTAAGGCTGTAGCTATTAAGGTGAATTATTACCAGCAAGATAATCAGCAGTATTTGAGTGTGATAGATAATGGCACCGGCTTTTCTAATATCGATAATGCCATTACGCCACTATTTACGACTAAGGCCAATGGTGCAGGGATCGGCTTAGCCTTTGTTGAAACTGTGTTGAACAAACACGGCGGCATTGTCAGGCTTTCCAATATGGCTGATTCCGATGCGAAAGTTGGTAATCAAGAGCATGCGAATAAGGGAGCGAAAGTCGAACTGATTTGGCCACTACAAAGCTAATGCTCTTTGCATGAGTGAAAGGCGATAAGGCTATTACTAATAGCTTGAGGTTAGAGGCATGTTATTCTAGCGCCTTTAATAGTGGTTTAAACTTAGCCTTATTATTAGGCAAGTATTGTTAGGCAAGAATTATTTGCTGAAACATTATCAGTCGAAACGGCCATAACCAGTTAGGTAAGCGATGAGCAAGCTCCTTTTTTCTCTGTTCCTTCATTTCGTGTTCGTAACAAGCGTGGCAATTGCTGCAACTGAAAACGCAAATTTGTTAGACACTGCTCGCACTTATTTTTCCCCACTTCCAAAGCCACTTTTAGCGCAAACTCAAAATACTCAAGCACGTATCGCCTTAGGTAAAAAACTCTATTTCGAAACTGCCCTCTCTATTAACAATAGCCAGTCATGTAATACCTGCCATCGACTCGACAATCTACTCGGTAATGGCGGTGCTGGCGTTGATAATTTGAAAACATCAATCGGCGCACTGGGCAAGCTAGGTGCTCGCAATGCGCCGAGCACTTGGAATTCAAGCTTGCACTTTGCCCAATTTTGGGATGCGAGAGCTAAAACGCTTGTTGAGCAAGCGACCTTGCCGATATTCAACCCGTTAGAAATGGCGATGACTTCACCAGAGCAAGTTATTCTTAGGTTGGAAACTAAAGGTTATACCAAGCTTTTTGAGCAGGCGTTTCCGGCAAGCGCTGATACTACTAACCCGATCACGATGGAAAATTTAGCGATCGCGCTGGCCGACTTTCAGCGGACATTAATTTCCCAAGATCGCTTCGATCATTATTTAAAAGGTGACGAAGCTGCGCTAAACACGCAGGAAAAAGCAGGTTTAAAGCTATTTATCGAGAAAGGCTGTGTGGCTTGCCATAACGGCCCTGCGATGGGCGGACAACTGTTGATGAAAATGGGCATTGTGGAGCCTTACCCCAACAAAGTTGACCTTGGCCGAGCGCAAGTCACTGGTAATGCGGGAGATAAGTTCTTTTTTAAAGTGCCCTCCATGCGTAACGTGCTGAATACCGCTCCCTATTTCCATGACGGTGCTGCCACTACCATTGAACAAGCTATTATCGACACCGCTAAACATCAGCTGGGTATTCGTCTAACAGCGCAAGAAATTCAAGATATTAAAGCGTTTTTTTTCAGCCTAAATAATCAAGCGGCGTTCAGTTTCAATACTCGCCAGTAGTGTGCGTAATGAGTGGAATCCTAGCGGTTGGTTTCCGCCAACATTAATTGTGTATTGTTAGGCTTATAGGCTTGCCCTAAGCAATGGCTGAATTGGTAGTCTGTAATAAACTGACAAGTTGACTCGTTCAATTGAGTGAACTGGTTATTGGTCAAGTCAACCAGTGTTGGCATATCGTCTTGAGCCTTGAATAACAGCTGTTGACCGTCGACAAACCAATAACTGACGTCCTGACTCATCGCGGAGATTAAGTCATCATCTTTTTGTTCGTGGTATTGCCATAAGCCTGGTTGATAGTACTTGGTGTAGTACAAACGATCATTGCTTACCTTGACGTCGTGCGCACCAATCAAAAAACTATTCTTCAGTGTTTGATTTTCAAGGTTTAAGGCATCAATACGATAGTTGTCTGAATCGTCATGAGTGCTAAATAGCAAGTTGTCTTCAAAAAATAATGGTTTGGTACCTGCGAATTGCTGATAACCTTCACCACTTACTTTACCGCCAGCTAGCGTGTATAGGCTTATTGTTTTATCTGCCTCAATGGCAACTAGCCCCTTTTGTACACTGTAAGCAATGTGATCAATTTTCTGGGCTTTTGCAAACATTGATAACTGTTTCTTCGTTTGCGTTTTGATATCGACTAACCAAAGCTGCTCAATCCCTGTAACGTCTGAAACGTACAGTACGGTATTTTCGTCAATAAATTGGGCAAGTTTGTTGGATGCACGTGAATCAACAAGCAAGGTTGCTGTGCTTTTGGGTTCGTGGATAGGCGACATCAAAATATCAGTGCGATACATATTGCCTTGTATAAAAGCGACTGAGCCATTATTACCGACAAAATTGTAAAGCTTGCTAAAACCTGACATCTCGATGCTTTTCACATAGCGACTAGCATCGAATAAATGAGCGGTTACGCCACCACTTTCGTTGGCGTGGAACAAAGACTGACCATCCCAACTTACTGAATGTTTGGCTTTTGGTGTGTTGGTTTGCCAAATTGAGCGCCAGTTGTCTTGCGTATCTACTAAGTGAATATTGCTGGTACTCCAATCCGTGCTAGTTAGTACCGCAACTAAATTTGAGCCCGCTTTTGATTGAATGTTGTAAGCACCAACACCACTGCTATCAAAACCAGGAATTTTAGTGACTTTTCCTGTTCGTATATTCCCTTTGTAAAGAGATGCCGGTGCAATATCATGAGCCGCGTCAGTAAATAATATGGTGTCAGCACTTAATACAGAAAGCCCTTTGCCTGTGGTTAATTCATTGCAGGGAAACATGGCGATCGGATGCGCATCACTGTGCAACAAATCAAGCTTTTTAATCGCGCAACTATTATCCCCGTATGCTCGATAAATCAAAGTATCGTTATTGAGCCAGTCTGGGGATCTTAAATTAACACCAGCCTCTGATATCACCCTACTTTCTAGCGAATAGGTGTCCAATACTTTCAACTGCCAATTGGCCTGCTCGTTATCACGAGTTGCATAAACCACTTGCGTATGTGTGTCGTTTACCGACAAATCGACTTTTTCAAATTGATCATCGACAAGCTGTATCGCTTTATCAAGCACAGGTGACACTGAATCTTCGGTTTTTTCAAAAACAAAGGTGGCGGCATAATTGATGAGCAGCACAACAGCAATGAATAGTATCCCTATTATTGGCGTCTTAGCTGTCAATCTAGTCGGTTTAGTGTGCCTGTTTTCTAATTGTACCTTAGGTGTTTGGGCTGATAAGTGATCAACCTCAGCAATTAATGCATAACCTTTTTTGGGGTAATTCTTAATTTCAACATGGAAATCATCTAGTGTTCTTAGCTTCTTTCTTAACGTTGAAATAACTCTTGTCAGCGAATTTGGGCTAGTTGCGCTAGTCGGCCAAAGATCAAGCAAAGTATCTGTGGCAATAATTTCTTTGGGTTGCTTGGTTAATTCTTCCAGTACGAGTGACTCTAGTGGGTCTAATTTGACCTCTTGTTGGTCAAGCACTAAACAACCGCTTTTATAGAAAAACTGCAGTCTATTATTGATTGTGTAATAAACGCCCGAACTAACCATAAAGCCAGCAAACTGCCTAATTTATATGAAAAATATCATAACATTATAAGCTTTTTATAAAGTCTCGTAACAGTAGTTTCAATAACTTGAATCGGTGTTTCAACCAAGAGGAATGCCGAAAATGAAAACTTTAAAAACACTTACTGTAATCACTATCGCCGCCGTTACTTTCACCTTAGCAAGTAACACTGAATTCACCTCCAATAAAGCATCAACATTGGCAAAAGTCGATAACAAGCCAAGCGAACTCGAAAAATTTGGTCGTTGTCTAGATTTCCCGTTGTGCCGTGAACGCGTTCAATAAATTATTTAGGAGTTTTTTTATGACGTGCCAGTGTTGTGGCTTCGAATTAAGTAGTGGAACCGTAATACGCGTTGATGCCGAGTCAGGTCATACTTACAAATCATGCCCACATTGCTCTGCTACCCATGGTAGCGAGCATGTGTTTCACCAATATCCCTATGATTTTGGCATGCCCTCTGCAGATGTAACTTCTGCCAATCCCGATGGTTTTCAAGGTTGCTGCCGAAAATGCCGAACATTAGCGGCCGGCGAATCTTCAAGAAACGTAAAAAAAGGCCGAGTGTGTAGCTCGCTTCGATAGCCTTTCTCCAGTTTGAATTAATGCCTTATCCCAAATTTCCAGTCAAGTTATTAACTTAAGGTGGGTTATTGAAAGCCGAATTGATTGCTAAAAATATATAAAATTATGGTTCACGTTTTGAGCGTACGAGCCTAAAAATACAGCCGAATGAATATTTTTTAATTAATTTAGAGTAAGTACTTTACTTTTGTAGAGTACATGCTCTATACTTCCAATCGTTCCTTGTGAACGCCTGTTGTAATAATTTTGTATATTCTAGCTTTCCCCATAGCTAAATACCCGGCAATGCTTGCATTGCCGGTTTTTTTTGTCCAAATTTCAGTGAACTACCAATTAAATTAAAGGATTGGTTAACCTAGAGTACTATCTGCGCTTGGAGCGTCATGCGCTTGGAGGGTCAGCCAAATTGATACTGGTATGCTTGTTTCACATTGGATCTATCGATTCTTTATAGCGAATTGATTAGGCGAGTAAGCGTGAAAGAAGTCTTTGGAATTAGTATTGAGGGAGTGGGTGCTAAGCTCTAACTTTTTTAAGATAGAGCTTACAATGGATTTAAACAGCTAACTGTTCTCGCAGTTGTTTAGCCTAAATTGTCTAGTCTAAAGTGTCCTAGTCTATAGCGTCTTCGTTTGAACTTTCTTGCTCTAAATCTTCTTGAGCAAACCAGTCACTAATCACTTGCGTTGCTTGTGGCATACCTGATTTTTTAAGTGATGAGAACGCTTGTACTTTGATATTACCGTTCAGCTCAGACAGTGTTTTCTTCACTTTTAACACTTCTGCCGATGCTTTACCTTGCGATAGTTTGTCTGACTTAGTGAGTAGACATAACACAGGTAAGTCACTGTCTACGGCCCATTCAATCAAATTGTGATCTAGGTCTTTTAGCGGGTGGCGAATATCCATTAATACCACTAAACCTTTTAAGCAATCGCGTTTTTCTAAGTATTCACCAAGGGCTTTTTGCCATTTTTTCTTCATCTCCATTGGCACTTTGGCAAAGCCATAGCCAGGAAGGTCAATCAAACGCTTGTTTTCCGCAATTTCAAAAACGTTAATCAATTGAGTGCGCCCTGGTGTTTTACTCGTGCGAGCTAAGCTTTTTTGGCGAGTCAGTGTGTTAAGCGCACTAGATTTACCTGCGTTAGAGCGGCCAGCAAAGGCAACTTCGATACCTGTATCTTCAGGTAAACGGCGGATATCGGGGGCACTAATGGTAAATTTTGCGTTGTTTAAATTGATAACTTGCTCAGACACAGCAGACATTCCTCTTTTGAAGTGGCGCTATTATAGCGTTTTTTTCATTGTTGCTGACAATAAATAGCTTTGCGGTCGGTTTTTACCGGAAATTCATTGCAGCGCTATTTGCTATAAATCGTATTTATATTTAGTAAAAACATTGTGTTAAGCCTATTTAGAGTGATTTACTTAACGCTTAGTTTGCCTATGGCTTTGTGCAATTATGAGGATTAATTGAAGAAAACGGTTAAATAACCGGAATTTTTATAGGTTTTTATGCACTAGCCTGTTACACAAAAAGAATATTCGTGTAAAATGTCGCGACTAATCATATTGGGATTCAGTGTGCGTGTGGGCTAAGTTAAATATCACAAGCGCTGAGTATGAAGATCAACAAGCAGAGAGCATTCGATGAAAAAAGTTATCGTATCACTTCTATTGGGCTTGGGTGTGCTAGCGAATGCAAATGCGCAAGGCGACGCTGAAGCGGGGAAAGCGAAAGCCGCAACTTGTGCAGCATGTCATGGTGCTACTGGGCATAGCGCTGTAGATACCTACCCTAACCTAGCGGGTCAGCACGCTGATTACATTGTTAAGCAATTAAAAGCATTTAAAGACGGTTCAACCCGTAACGATCCTGTAATGGCGCCAATGGCAGCAGGTTTGTCTGAGCAAGATATGCAAGACCTAGGTGCTTACTTTGCGAGCCAGCCACTTACCGCAGCATCAGCTTCGGCATCAGCAGGCGATGCAGCAGCTCCAGCAGCCGTTGCGACAGCAGCTATTGTTGGTGATGCAGCAGCAGGTAAATACTTATACGAAAACGGCGACGAGTCTCGTGCTATCGGTGCTTGTGTTGGCTGTCACGGTAAAGACGGCGAGAGCAAGGTATTAATTTACCCAAATCTAGCGAAGCAACACCCTGAGTACATTGAAAAGCAATTAAACAGCTTCAAATCAGGCGACCGCGCTAACAACTACGCAATGGGTCAATTTGCAGGTCCTTTAACAGAGCAAGAAATTGCTGACTTAGGCGCTTACTTCAAAGACCCAGCGGCTGTTGCTAATGTGGCACCGAAGAAAACTAAAGCCGCTGTTGCTGTTATGGGTGACATTGAGCTTGGTAAAGCAAAATCAGCAACTTGTGTTGCCTGTCACGGTGCTGATGGCAACGCTCAAGTAGCAATCTACCCGAAAATTGCGGGTCAGCACGAAGGTTACTTGTTGAAGCAGTTACAAGAATTCAAATCTGGCGCACGTAACAACGGCATTATGGCTGGTATGGTTGCAGCACTTTCTGACGAAGATATGAAGAACTTAGCAGCTTACTTTGCAAGCCAAACAACGTCTAAAGTTGTGAAGCCGGAAACTGCAAACGAAGCGGGCCGCAAGTTATACTTCGGTGGTGACTCAGCACGTGGTATTACGGCTTGTGCGGCATGTCACAGCCCAAGTGGTGAAGGTATGCAGCACGCAAAATTCCCTGCACTACTTAACCAGCACGGTGATTACGTGAAAGCACAGTTAGAGCAATTCCGCTCTGGTGCACGTGGTAACGATGCTAACGCTATGATGCGTAACATCGCGATCAAGCTATCAGACGATGATATTGTTAACCTTACAGCGTTTATCCAATCGCTTTAAGCTATTGCTAAATTAGAGAAAGCAGCCAGTAGGCTGCTTTTTTTATGTCTACAATATGCAGGTGATTTTTGTCGTAGACAGGTTGGCTAGCGTTAGATATTGACTTAAACTTGCAGTTAAACGCTCCTCTTTCAGTAGGTTACCTTGGCAAAACCAGCTGCATCGCTTAACAATATTGTGGTTTGTCGTCGCTGTGATGCGGTGTTATCTAAACCTAAAATTGAACCGGGTCAAAAAGCCACCTGCCCTGGTTGCAGCGCCCTGCTGTACGAGCTAAAGAAAAACCCCATGGAGCGCACTATGGCGGTGTCGCTGGCGGGGCTATTACTTTTCTTTCCTGCAATTTTATTACCCATGATAGGGGTAAGTGCCGCAGGTACGCACAATGAAGCATCATTAATTGATTGCATCATCATTTTGCTTAACACCGACTACCACATCGTCGCGTTTATCGTGTTTTTGTTCACCATTGCCATTCCCATTGTTCACTTGTTGGCGGCGTTTTATATTGCTGTTGCAGTCCATTTCAATAAAATTAGCCAGTCGTTGCTGGTGTTTTTTCGCAGTTATCACGTGCTAGACAGCTGGACAATGCTGCATGTGTTCTTCCTTGGTGTTGTTGTTTCCATCTACAAGATTGTTGATCTTGCTGAGCTCACTGTTGGCGGCGGCTTAATGAGCTTTGTGTTATTGCTTATTTGCTCAACGCTGGTATCGGTGACCTTAGATCATCACTACGTTTGGGAGAAAATGGAGCAAGCGCTTGAAGACTAATGCGAAAGCGATGGGGTTGGGCTGCTGCCCTTGCTGCCATAAAGTGGTGAAAATGCAGGCTGAAACTCAGCAATGCCCACGCTGCCATCGCAGTTTCAGCGTACGCAAAATCAATAGTTTATCGCATACCTTTGCGTGGACAATTGCCGCACTAGTGATGCTGGTACCTGCCAATTTATACCCCATGATGATCTACTACACCCTTGGGCAACCAGAGGCATCTACCATTTTAGAAGGGATAGCAACCTTTATTCAGTTTGGTATGTATCCAGTGGCGATTGTGATTTTTATCGCCAGTTTTGTTGTGCCGCTGGCGAAAATTATTGGCTTGTTTATCCTGATGTATCACGCCAAGCGCGCGAGTAAGCTAACGGTTAAGCAGCAAGGGCAGTTGTACCACATAGTCGAATTCTTAGGCCCTTGGTCAATGTTAGATGTTTTTGTCGTCGCTATTATGGCGGCGGTGGTCAATTTGGGTTTTCTAAGTTCTATTGAAGCGGCAAAGGGGATCACCTATTTTGGTTTAATGGTGGTGTTTACCATGCTAGCCGCCGAGAGTTTTGACGCCCGATTGCTATGGGATGCACAAGACCAGAAGCCAAAAACTGATGATAACCAAAGTCAGCTCAACCAAGCAGAATCGCGTTAAGCTGTCTAGCGCCAACACAAATAATCACGAATAAAGCAGACAAAAGAGAAGCACGATGAGCACAGAATCACATCCAGAGCCAATTGTTGAAGCAAAATCAGGTATTTCTGCTATTTGGTTGGTGCCTATTGTTGCCTTGATTTTTGGCGCTTGGTTAGTGGTTAAAGCGGTTGGTGATCGCGGCGTATTTATCACTATTGAGTTTGACAACGCAACAGGGATTGTCGCGGGTAAGACTGAAATTCGCTACAAAGGCTTAACGGTTGGTGTTGTGCGCGATATTGAAACTTCTAGTGATCTGCAAAGTGTTATTGTTGAGGCGGAAGTGATCAGCGATGCGAAGGATACTCTGACCGATGAAACGCTGTTTTGGTATGTGACTGCCGATGTCTCTTTGAGCGGAGTAAAGGGGTTAGATACCCTACTTTCTGGTAGCTATATTAACGTTCGCCCTGATATTGACGCCAGTGGCAAGTCACAGCGCCATTTTATCGGCCTAAAAGAAGAGCCTGAGGTCGACGAATCGGCACCAGGTCTGCATATTGTGCTTTCTTCCGATACGCTTGGTTCGATTGTTAAAGACTCGCCGGTTACCTTCAAACAAATTATGGTTGGTCATGTGGCGAGTTATCGTTACGATGACAGACGCAATCAAGTTGATATCAACGTGTATATCAAACCTGAATTTGCTCACCTTGTTAAACAACATTCACGTTTTTGGAACGCCAGTGGCTTAACAGTATCTGGCTCATTAACCACAGGCGTGCATGTTGATACTGATTCACTGGCGTCGATAATCTCAGGCGGTATTGCTTTTGATACTCCCGATGTCGAAGGTGAAGCCCTTAACAGTAAAAATGGTACACGTTTTAAGTTACACCAACATTTTCAAGATGCCGAAATGGGCTACGCCATTAACTTACAGCTTGATTGGAATAGCCAGCTCGATGTCGGTGCCGCGATTGTCTATCAAGGCATTACGCTAGGGCGATTGGAAAGTTTTACCTATATCAATCCACAAACGCGTGAAATCACCGCGCTTGCCAAGGTTAACCCGCGCATTGCCGCGTACCTTAATTCCAGCACCGAATTCTACCTAATGGCACCTGAGTTAGACTTAGGCGGGGTTACTAACTTGCACAACGTTATTGCTGGTGCTCAAATTGGCATGCGCCCATCATTAGACGGCGACGTTACCGATACTTTCAGAGTTTACAGTCAAAAACCTGCTTATCGATACACAGAGCCCGGCTTGCACTTAGTGTTAACCACTAGTGATGTTAATTCGCTAAAAGTGGGCACCAGTGTTTTTTACAAACAGCAAGTGGTTGGTAATATTCAGGCAATTGAAAACACCGGACCAAGCGCTTTCAATGTACATATTCATATCCAACCGGAATACCAAAGCTATGTGAGCTCAGATAGTCGATTCTGGAACGCTAGCGGGTTAAGAATTGCTGGCAACATTCAGCAGTTAGATATTCAAAGTCAGTCAATGCAAGCCATCCTTGCAGGCGGTATCGCCTTTGATAAGGGCATAAGTAAGGATACGGATAAGGGCGTCGATGATGCTCAACAATCGCCAAGCAACGGTGATACTTTTGTTTTGCATGAAAACATTGATATCGCCAAGCAACGTGTTGCCATTGAACTGGCACTTGCCAGCGCGAAAGATGTGCGCAAAGGCACACGAATTATGTATCGCGGTGAGCAAATTGGCGCGGTGCATACAATTCGTTATGTTGATGACAGCGCCCGTTTAAACGTGGGTATTCTGCCTGAATTTCGTTGGCTTTTAAAAGACGGTACTCAGTTCTGGTTAGTAAAAACCAAGCTCTCGCTCTCTGGCCTAACCGATACTGAAGCCCTGTTTGGCGGCAATTATTTTAACGTTGATGCGGGCAATACAAGTGATACAAGCACTGAGCGCCGACAGTTTGTTGCCCTTGATAAAGCTCCGGCTAAACACGCATCAGCAGAAGGCTTACAGCTTACCGTTATTAGCGAAAACGGCAGTGAAGTTAGCCCAGGAAGCCCCATTAGTTATCGCGGTATTGTAGTTGGTCAGGTCGACAATATTGAGCTTGCCAGTGACGGTGAAAAAGTTGCAATTAATATCTCTATTGATGAGCAATACCGCCATTTAGTGCACGATTACACGCGTTTTTATCATGCCAGTGGCTTTACCATTACGGGCAACTTAACCGATTTTGTGGTTAAAACGGAGTCGGCAGATACAGTGCTAACTGGCGGTCTTAGCTTTTACAACCCAGACGGCGTGGTTAACCCGCAGCCTGCCCAAGAAACTGCGCAATATACCTTGTTTAATGATTTACGCCATGCGGAAAATGCGGGCGTCGCTATTCGTATCGCGTTTAACCACGTTGCAGGACTTAAGGCTAATTTGCCTATCCAATATCAGGGGCAAGAAATTGGTATGGTGGAGCGCGTTGTTTTTAATGAGAGCGCACACGGCGCAACGGCGTTTGCGTATTTAAATCATTCAGGTCGCAAGTTTGCAGCGGCTGGTACCAAGTTCTGGTTTGCTGAGCCGGAAGTGGGCTTAGTGGGCTCTAAAAATGTGGGGGCTTTGATCACTGGTGGCTTTATCAATACCTTACCTGCTGCCCACGTTAACGGTAAAGCAGCGCAGCAAACTGAATTTATCGCGGAAGATTATGCGCCAGCGGTTACACAACTGCCGTTTGGCTTAAATTTGCAGTTAACTGCCCAGCAACTTGGCTCAGTTCGAGTTGGCAACCCTGTTCTTTACCGTCAGGTGAAAGTAGGTGAAGTTATTGGTGTGGACTTAGCGCCTACCGCTGATCAAGTGCATATTTTTATTAATATTGAACAGCGTTTTGCCAAATTAGTATCGCCTGCCAGTCAGTTCTGGAATACCAGCGGCTTTAGCATGGATGCCGGATTATTCTCAGGCGTTTCAGTTGATGCTGAATCAATCGAAACCATCATTGCCGGTGGTATCGCATTTGCGACACCAGACTCTGCCACAGGGGAGACAGTAGTTAGCCAAGGGCACAGCTTTACCTTAAAGCAAAGCCCTGAGCCCAAATGGCGCAGTTGGGCTCCGAAAATTCAATTAGCGAATTAACTCTATAAAGCGACTACTGACAAATGGCTTTTAGCGCTTTAACAGCTTGGCGGTAATCATCTGCGCGGGTAATCGCGGTGACTACGGCAATGCTATCAACCCCAGTGTTGGCAACGACTTTCGCCCGCTCAAGGTTAATGCCGCCAATCGCAACAATAGGAATATTTTGCTTGAGCGCTAACAAGTGCTGCAAATTTTCGATGCCCTGTATTTGTCCTGTCATATCTTTGGTCACGGTTGGGAAAATTGCACCAATGGCTAAATAGCTGGGTTTTAATTGCCGAGCTAATAAAAGCTCATAGCAGCCATGGGTGCTGATCCCAAGCCGTAATCCTGCATTAGCAATAGCCTTTAAGTCGGCATCGGCGAGATCTTCTTGTCCTAAGTGCACGCCATAGGCACCGTGTTTTATCACCAGTTGCCAGTAATCATTGATAAACAACCGAGTAGCTGTGTTGCTCGTTAGCTTTACTGCTTGGGCAATTTGCCTGTCGATTTCATCAAGTGGTAAGTCTTTCAGCCTGAGTTGGATAATATTTAGCTCAAGCGGCAGCAGTTTCTTTAGCCAGTCGAGCGAGTCAATCACGGGATAAAGTCCTAGTTTTTCTTTGCCGGAACTATTGTTTAACCCTAGTGAAGGAAAGCCAGAGTTAGGTAAATTTGCACTGTTGTTAACTATGTAAGGAAAATATTTATCATCCGTGGGGAATGCGCTAACAGCAAAAGCGCCATAGTAGCCAGCTTTTCCTACATTCTGACTTAGCCCCTGATTAATAAATGCCTTAGTTAAGGTGAGTGCGTCACGTAATAAATAACCTTGCGCTAATAATACGGTGAGTGCCGATGCAAAGGCGCAACCTGAGCCATGGCTGTAACTCGTATTAATTCGTGCACTGGTAACTTTTAATGTGTGTAGCTGAGTTTTGCTAGCTGGGTCACAATTCGCAACTAGTGAATAAGCACTGTCTAAACAAGTATCAATATCGTTGCTGTGACCACCTTTTACCACAACCGTTTGAACACCTTGGTTAAGCAATTGCAAAGCAGCTTGATCAGTTGTTTTTTCTACACAAGCAAGCGCTTCAAGCTCAGGCAAGTTAGGCGTGATCACATCAAGGTATGGTAATAACTTTTGGATCGCTACGGGATCGAGTTGGCTGAACTTACCGCCAACACTGGCGCTGGCGACGGGATCGTAGACAGTGATCAGTGCGGGATCTTGCTGTTTGAGCCTTGCCAATAGCGTGATCAGCCAATTGACTTGGTAATCGTTTGCCAACAAACCTATTTTGATAGCACTTGGTGGTTTGTCATTGATAAGCAATTGGGCTTGCGCTTCAAGTACTTCCGTCGCGACTGGATTTACCGCTACTAATCGCTCTGAGTTTTGACTGGTATTGGCGGTGATCAGCGTACAAATTTCGACATTATCTAGGCCTTGGCCGAGACTAAGGCCAGGTGAAAGGCCAAGGGCAAGGCTATGCATGGTTTTAATATCCGCTGCGATACCCGCACCGCCAGAGCAGTCACTGCCGGAAATTGTCCAAACAATTGGTTTAGACTTTTGTGTATCAAGTGCTTTATCTGGTGCTGGATGGTGTGAACGCGGTGTGCTCATAAGAAACTCTTACTACTCTTTCGTCTTTACCTAGTTTGTAATGTTCTGCTGGTTAAGTTTGGTGCCAAAATGGGGTATCGAGTGTTGGCGTACTTGGCTTTGCCGTCTGGCGCTCAGGCATAATGCCGGCCTGCTGAGCCAACTGCCCTGCCTCCATCGCATAGGCAAAAGCTTTCGCCATAGCAACAGGATCACTTGCTAGCGCAACCGCACTATTAAGTAGTACGCCGTCATAACCTAGCTCTAGTGCTTGCACCGCATCTGAAGGTTTTCCAATACCGGCATCAACAATCAAAGTTGCTTGGGGTAAGCGGCTGCGAATCGTGGCGAGGTTGTAGGGATTCATCAAACCTTTACCTGTGCCAATCGGCGATGCCCATGGCATGATCACCTCGCAACCTAAGTCGTAAAGACGCTGACATAACACCAAGTCATCCGTGCAATACGGCAATATTTGAAAGCCATCATTAACTAATGCTTTAGTTGCCTTGAGCAACTCAATTGGGTCGGGTTGCAAGTTGTAGTCGTCACCTATCACTTCTAATTTAAGCCAGTGGGTTTGAAATAACTCACGCGACATGTGTGCTAGGGTGATGGCTTCATTGGCAGTTTTACAGCCTGCGGTATTGGGCAGTAGCTCAATTTGGTGGTCATTGGCAAGTTGCTGCAAATACTGCCAGATCATCTGCCCACCCTGCTCTGCTGGTGATTGGCGCTTAAGTGATAAAGTCATTACCTTAGCGCCGCTGGCGATTACCGCTTGTTGCATAATGGCTGGACTTGGGTAAAGTGCCGTACCAATCAGCAATCGGGTATCAAGCTCAGTGCCATAGATAGAGAGTGTCATCGCTAACCTCCTTGGATCGGTGAAAATAGTTCAACACTTGCGCCGCTGCTGAGCGATGTTGTCTTGTAGTCTGTTTTCGCAACAAAGGTTTGATCGACTGCTACTGCAAATAACTTAGGCTCTGGGTGCACTGAAAAATACGCATCAAGTAACTGGCTCACTGAGATATCTGTATCTTGGTGTTCAGCCTCTTGGTAAACAGCTTGATCAAGGGTGAAAGCTTCACCATTGATTATGTAGGTATGAGCCATGTTGGCATTAGCAGGATAGGTATTTGTCATTGTTTTGCTCTGAGATTGTTTTTACCGTCAACGTATAGCCATTCAAAAAATGCTGGCGGCATTGGGTTAGAGGACTTGCTACTCTTAGTCGTATTAATTTGCTGAGCAGCCAAGTGTAAGCCCGTTGCTAGCATCACTGGCGCGAGTAAATAACCGTGGCGATATAGGCCGTTGAGTTGGATCAGTCCTGCTCGGCTTCTTGCTTGTGGGAGGTTGTCGGCAAATGCTGGGCGGCTGTGACCAAGCTGCTCAATAATCTGCGCTTCCGCAAAGCCTGGGTGCAGGCTATACAAGGCAGAAAGTAGCTCTAGTGCCGATTGCACTGTAACTTTACCCGTTGCCCCACTCTCTATTTCCGTCGCACCAATCACGTATTCATGATTGGCTTTCGGGGCAATATAAAGCTTATATCTTGGGTGCATTAAACGCACTGGCAGTGAAAATTCGACGTCTGGCGCATACACCCTGATGACCTCTCCGCGCACTGGCCTTAACATCGGCAGTGCTCCCTGATCTTCGATATTGGCATCGGCTCGCGTATGTAAGGCACTTGCGCCGATGCCGCGGCAATCAATCACCAAATCAAATTGCTTAATACCTGAGTTGGTGCGAACTTGATAAGGAGATACCGCCAGCACTTGCGTTTGCGCAAGCCAGTTGACTGCTGCATTTTCTTGCAGTGCACTCGCCAATGCGCTTAGCAGTTGATGATTATCAATACTGCCTTCACCTTGCAGATATGCACCGTTTTCAAAGCGCTCTGCTAATGCGGGTACCTGCTGGGCAAGTTCGCTTTTGCTCAGCAATTGAAGCTGAGCTTGCGGATAATGCTGGCTGATATGGCGTGTAAAGCGCTCGTAGTCACCTTGGTCCACGCGATGGCTAACGCAAATAGAACCATTCGCTTGAAAATCAACTGGGCCGTTAAGTTCGTCGAGTAACTCTGGCCACATGGTCAGTGCTGCCTCGCCCATGGCGACAATCTCAGGTTCACAGCTCAACGACTCGCCATAAGGGGTGAGCAGACCCGCTGCCGTATAGGCAGCACTTTGCCGACCATCAATGGCGTCTTTGTCGTATAGGCTGATCTGGTGTGTTTTATTGTGCGCGTTACATGCTTGGCTTAGCTGCCAGGCCATTAAACGACCTAGCAACCCGGCGCCAACAATTGCGATATTGGCCACGGTATTTACCTTGCTTGATGATAAATTTCAGAGCCAGTTGCTTTAAATTCAGCCGACTTCTCCGCCATACCTTGGGCAAGCGTTTTATCAATGACATCACGACTAACGCTGACGGTTTCGTCTGCCAGCTTGATTTCGATGCGTTGCTCAGCCGTTAGTTTTTCAGCATCCAATTTGGCCGCATAGTCGCGCACATCTTGGGTGATTTTCATCGAGCAGAATTTAGGGCCACACATTGAGCAAAAATGAGCGATTTTGCCTGACTCTTGCGGCAAGGTTTCGTCGTGATATTCACGGGCGCGCTCAGGGTCTAAACCAAGATTAAATTGGTCGTGCCAGCGAAATTCGAAGCGCGCTTTTGACAATGCATTGTCGCGAATTTGTGAACACGGGTGCCCTTTTGCTAAGTCGCCTGCATGCGCGGCAATTTTGTAGGTGATTAAGCCTTCTTTTACATCTTCCTTGTTAGGCAAGCCCAAGTGCTCTTTTGGCGTCACATAGCACAGCATGGCGCAGCCGTACCAACCAATATTTGTGGCACCAATCCCCGATGTGATGTGATCATAACCAGGAGCGATATCTGTCGTCAGTGGCCCTAACGTATAAAATGGCGCTTCGTGACAATGTTCCAGTTGCTCGTCCATATTGGCCTTAATCATATGCAGCGGCACATGACCTGGGCCTTCAATCATCACTTGTACATCGTGCTGCCAAGCGATTTTGGTCAGCTCTCCTAAGGTGTGAAGCTCAGCGAATTGTGCTTCGTCGTTGGCATCGGCAATAGAACCTGGACGCAGGCCGTCGCCTAATGAAAAGGCAACATCGTACTGTTTACAGATTTCGCAAATATCTTCAAAGTGGGTGTAAAGGAAGTTTTCTTGATGATGCGCTAAACACCATTTTGCCATAATGGAACCGCCGCGCGAGACGATACCGGTCACGCGTTTTGCCGTCATCGGCACAAAGCGCAACAGTACACCGGCGTGAATAGTAAAGTAGTCCACGCCCTGCTCTGCTTGTTCAATTAAGGTGTCACGAAATACTTCCCATGTTAAGTCTTCCGCAATGCCGTTTACTTTTTCGAGCGCTTGATAAATCGGTACTGTACCAATTGGCACTGGCGAGTTACGCACAATCCACTCGCGCGTTTCGTGAATATAGCGGCCAGTGGATAAGTCCATCACAGTATCAGCGCCCCACTTGGTTGACCACACCAGCTTTTCCACTTCTTCTTCAATGGATGAGGTAACCGCCGAGTTACCGATATTGGCGTTCACCTTGATCAAAAAATTACGGCCAATAATCATTGGCTCAGACTCTGGGTGATTGATGTTAGCGGGAATAATGGCGCGCCCTGCGGCCACTTCTTGGCGCACAAACTCAGGGGTAATTTGCTCGGGAATGTTAGCGTGACCAGCTTCGGTAAACTTGGCTCCAAAGCCCTGCCCTTCGTGACGCTGGCTGAGTATTTCGTCTTTCATTTCTGCCCGTTTGGTATTCTCGCGAATGGCGATGTATTCCATTTCCGGCGTGATAATACCTTGGCGTGCATAATGTAACTGGGTGACGTTTTTCCCTGTTTTAGCTCGGCGCACTTTTGGCAGGTTCTCAAAGCGAATATGGTCTAACCCTTCATCAGCCAAACGCTGCTGGCTATAACCTGAAGTTGCGCCCGTAAGCTCTTCAGTATCTGCGCGCTTGGCGATCCATTCACTGCGCAGTTTAGGTAAACCCTCATGAACATTAACGCTAACGTTTGGATCGGTGTAAACGCCAGAGCTGTCGTACACACGAATTGGTTCGTTAGGCTCAAAAATGGGGTTTTCTTCGGTGCCGCCGACAAAAGTATCGCCAACGGCAATCTCTCGCATGGCTACTTGGATATTGTGCAGCTTGCCCGGTACATAAATCTTGCTGGAATTCGGGTAACTTTGTCCCGACACATTGTTGATAAAGGCTTCCGCCTGCTGACGACGCTCACGTCGCGATAATGAACTCATAGCTCTCACCTAGATAATAATGAATTATATTCGGCGGAGTTGACTAGGTATGACGAGAACAACACAAACCCAATGTCATCAAGAACAGTAGCCTAAAATTGCCTACTGCTAATCATTATATTGAGTTTGTATTGCGCTTGTTCCCTTCGCAGCAATTACGCTGATCAGGTTCTACGGATCCCGCTTTCGCGATCTCAGCCCTATGGCACTCCGACAAGTTCGCTGAGCAAATTAATTTGAATTCACTTGCTCAGATGCTTTTTAGTCTTACAAGAATTTTTAATTTACGCAAGCGCCAGATTCATAAGGTTGGTGACAAACCCACTTTGTCTATGGCTTGCCTTCAACTTGCTAGCAACGCACAATATTGCTCATATTCTCAGAGCGAAGAGTTAAAAAATGATGCCTAACAAATGGTTATCAACAGCAGTTAGTGCGTTATTCGTGCTGACCAGTCATCAAGTTAGTGCCCAGCAGCCTAGCGAAGCTAAAGGCGAAATTAAGAGCGAAACTAAAAACGAAATTAAGAGAGCTAAGCTAAATACGCCTGACATTAGCGAACAAAGACAACAGTATTTGCGCGGTGCAATTACCGCTGAACGCGCTTGGTGGGATGTCAAACACTACCAGCTATCGATGGCTGTCGATATTGGTGACCGATCTTTTGCTGGCGAAAACATCATAACTTATCAAGTAATTGATAATGCAAAAGAATTACAAATTGAACTACAAGCACCCATGAAGCTTGAAGCTGCTGTGCAAGCAGGGCAATCCTTGGCGATTCGTCAAGAAGGTTACAGTTACTTTATTTCGCCAAACGAGCTACAGCAAATAGGTCAGGAATATCACTTAACCTTAACCTTTTCGGGTCAACCTCATGAAGCGAAAAATGCCCCTTGGGATGGCGGTATCACTTGGTCGGAAGATGAAGATGGCATGCCTTTTATTGCCTCGTCAAACCAAGGGATCGGTGCCAGTATTTGGTGGCCGAATAAAGATCACGGCTACGACGAACCCGATCGCGGAATTGATATGTTGATTGAAGTGCCAAGACCTTTGTTCAATGTCTCTAATGGCCGTTTAATTAACATTGAAGATCAAGGTGATAGCCGAGTTTTCCACTGGCGGGTGATCAACCCAATTAACAATTACGGTGTGAATATCAATATTGCTGATTACGTCAATTTTGCCGAGCAGTATCAAGGTGAAAAAGGCGTATTAGATATGGACTATTACGTGCTACGTGCTAACGAAGAAAAAGCGCGCGTGCATTTTGGTGATGCGAAGCGAACCATCGAAGCTTTAGAGCATTGGTTTGGCCCATATCCGTTTTATCAAGACAGCTACAAGCTGGTTGAAGCTCCGTATCTTGGCATGGAGCATCAAAGCTCAGTCACGTATGGCAACAAATATCAACTAGGCTACAAAGGACGTGATCTCAGCGAGACAGGTTGGGGCTTAAAGTGGGATTTCTTGATTATTCACGAAACCGCACACGAATGGTTTGCTAACAGTATTACCGCTAAGGATATTGCTGATTTATGGATACAAGAGAGCTTTACCACCTACGCTGAAGGTTTGTTTGTTGAGTATCACTACGGCAAAGCGGCAGGGGCAGAGTACTTGCGAGGGCAACGTCAGAATATTCGCAACGATAAGCCGATGATAGGGACTTATCACCAACACCAAGTGGGTTCGTACGATATTTACCCCAAAGGTGCGAATATGCTGCACACGCTTCGCCAACTCATTAATGACGACGGCAAATGGCGTGAGATTTTGCGTGGTTTAAACAAGGTTTTTTACCATCAAACTGTTACTACCCAGCAAATTGAGGACTATATCGCTGAACAATCTGGTCTTGTACTGAATAAATTTTTTGATCAGTATCTGCGCGACAGCCGTATTCCCGTGTTGGAATATCGACTAATGGACGGCGAATTTAAAGCTCGTTGGCGTCATGTGGTGGATGGTTTTGCGATGGCAATTCCGGCGAAGTTTACTGGTGGTGTGGCATCTGATCAGCAAAATTTTGTGCTGACAACCGATTGGCAAACCTTTGAACTACCGCAGGGTGCGACAGGTATTCAGTGGGACAAAAACTACTATATTGCGCAGCTTTTGATTGAGTAGGCGGTGGATAAGAAATTTGTCAGGCGCTAGAAAAACAAAAAGCGCTCAAATGAGCGCTTTTGCTAAGCCCACAGTAATAAATTACTTAAGGCTAGCGTAGTACGCAGCTAAGTTAGCTACGTCTGCATCAGTTAGGCCCATCGCCATAGGAGCCATTACTGGATCTTTACGTGCGCCAGATTTGAAATCTTTTAATTGCTTCGCAATGTAAGCTTCTTTTTGGCCAGCAAGGTTAGGGTACATTGGAATAGCAGAAATACCTTCTGCGCCGTGACAAGCTGCACACATTGCTGATTTTGCTTTACCCGCTGCAACGTCGCCCGCGAATGCTGGAGCTACCATCATTGCTGCAGTTGCAATAGCAAGAGTCATTTTTTTCATAATGTCTGTCTCTCTTAATGATTAGATTTTTCTGAGCCTTAGTCGATTATATGGAAAAAGACCTAAGTTGTCCTAGATTTTTTAGTATTATGTAAACACTTACTATGACTGAAGTAATTACGATGTCCGAGCCAATTGCGTTTAATTTCGACAATCGACTTGTAAAGCATTTACCTTTTATTTATCGACCTGTATCGCCGACTCCTTTAGTGAATTCGCATTTGGTGGCGACCAGTGACGCTATGCTAGCAGAGCTTGGCATTGCAAAAGATGATTTACATCAAACTAATTTTGTTGATGTTTTTGCTGGCAAGGTATTACCTAAAGGTGGCTATTTTCATGCGCAAGTGTATAGCGGTCACCAATTTGGCCAATACGTGCCGCAACTAGGTGACGGGCGAGCCATTAGCTTCGGCGAAATTATTGCGAAGTCTGGCCAGCGGTTAGATGTTCAACTCAAAGGGGCAGGGGAAACGCCGTTTTCTCGCATGGGCGATGGCAGGGCAGTACTGCGCTCTTGTATTCGCGAATTCCTCGCTAGTGAGGCGATGGCGGCGCTTGATATTCCCACCACACGAGCGCTATGCATTATTGGTAGTGAACACGATGTTTATCGCGAGCGCGTCGAAAAGGGCGCTATCATGACGCGAACGTCGCCGAGTTATATTCGTTTTGGTCACTTTGAATATTGGTTTCATCAAGGGAAAAAAGATGAACTCAATCAGCTCGCGGATTATTGTTTAGCTGAATACTTTCCTGAGTGTTTAAGGCAGGAAAACCCACACAAAGCCATGCTGGCGGCGATTGTACAATCAACCGCGACACTAATTGCTAAGTGGCAAGTACATGGTTTTGCGCATGGGGTCATGAATACCGACAATATGTCGATTCTTGGCCTGACCATAGATTACGGCCCATTTGGCTTTCTTGATGACTATCAACCTAGCTTTATCTGCAATCATTCCGATCATACCGGTCGCTATGCGTTTGACCAGCAGCCAAGCATTGGTTTGTGGAATTTAAATGCGCTGGCTATTACTTTCTCTGACTGGTTATCGACCGAAGAAATTCGCACTGAGTTGAGCCAGTATGAGCCAATATTCGTGCAGCACTACATTTCATTAATACAGCGAAAGCTTGGGCTGGCAACATGGCAAGATGAAGATCAGGCGTTGTTAGGGGAGTGGTTAACGCTACTAGCCAAGCAAAAAGCAGATTACACTCTAAGTTTCAGGCTGCTTAATCAAGTGTTTGTCGATGATGTTAATAATCAGCAATGCCAAAAGTTGTTAGCACATTTTAATGATCAACAAGCTGTTATTGAGTGGCTGAATAAGTATCGGCAGCGATTAGCGGACGATGACATGTCAGATAGTGCCCGCCATCAAATTCAAAATCAGCATAACGCGAAATTTATCTTACGTAATTACTTAGCTCAGCAAGCGATTAGGCAAGCAGAGCAGGGTGATTACACTGAAATTGAGCGCCTACAAGGCGTTTTACAAACACCATTTGATGAGCAGGCCGAAGCAGAGCAATATGCACTGCCAGCGCCAGAGTGGGGCAAGCATTTGGAAATATCATGCAGCAGTTAACGCAACCACCATCATTTTTAGTTTCAGCAGTATTTTTGCGTGATGATCATCTCGATATTCGTTTTGATAGCGAATTTGACGAAGAAGATTTCGATATCGCGACCGAGGTGGTATTGAGTAAGTTGGCACAGGTTAGTATCTTGGAAAAGATCCCTGGTGCCGATCGCCATAATGTCAGATTCCGTGCACAAGTGGCGGAACATTTTGGTTATTTTGTCTTAAATTTTGAAGTGTATAGCCAGTCATGCTGGTTAGAACCAGAGTCTATTGATGAGCAACCTTTGCTGGAAGTTATTTGTGGGTCATTAACGGGCAATTAGCAAAGCTGATACTGTTTGCTGTTAGAGAGTTTTTACTGCGAAGTGAGTAAAAAAGTTAAGCGGCAGCTAAGCAGGAAGCATAGATACTTGGTTTAGGCCTTTTTGCTGAGCATTCGATAGTGCTTTTTGGGTGCGGCTAAGTAAGCTATTTAATGTTTCTTTTTGCTTGAACTCACTAACGCCAAGTGAGATTGTCATTTGTGGCAAACGAATACCAGATTTACTGCTGATAAAGCGTATTTTCTCTACACCTTGGCGAATTTTCTCGGCAATTTCGCTTGCGATTCCCATTTCAACATCAGGCAGCAGAATAAGAAACTCCTCATTCCCTGTGCGCACAGGTAAGCCACTTTCACCCACGTAGTTACTTACCTTGTTGGCAATCTTAGACAAAATAACATCGCCAATTAGCGAACCGAATTTATTACTAAACAGATTAAAGTCGTCAACACTAACGACCAAAGCTGCGATTTGACGGTCCGGTGATTCACTCACCCATGTATCAAAATGCTTGCTCAGCGCCTTTCGGTTGTATAACCGAGTCACTGGATCTAGGTAGATTTCTTTGCGTGCCGCACTAAATTCTTGATACAAGTTATCTGCTTGCTGCTCGGTTTTCGCCAGTTGCTTCAACAATGACGCTTGTTGCTGCTTAAGTAGTTCAACTGTCTGCGATAATCGTGATAGGGCATGCGCTGCTTGCTCTTTATCGCCATCTCGCACTGATGCAACATTAGTGTCGAGTGCAGACAGCAATTTACTACCTTGCGCATTAGCGTTATGACAAGTTTCACTGAGCTGGGCAGTTAATTGCTTAGCATCATCAAAAATATCGTCGCGCAAGATACTTTGACCAAGTACATGGTCTTGATAAAGCTGCTCAATAAGAAAGTTATCGAGGTGATTATTGGCAAATAAATGTTGGTCTATCTTAGTGATAAGCGGTGTGTTTTTTTCGCAAATGTATTCGTAACCAATTGCGTAGTTTATTGGGGTTGCAGGCAACTTCCACTGTGCTAACAGCTTAAGTGTTTTTGCCATTTTAACTTGTGCTTGTGCTAAGGAATCATGATGCTTCAATGATTCACCCCAAAAAATCTAACTACTCAGCCATTCTGGCGAAAAATGCTGAAAACTTCTAGCCTTACAAACAACTTTTATCGATTAATAGAGCAAATAGTTTAATGAATGCGTGTTATTTATGCAGAAAGGCTGTTGTGCGAATCGAAATAGCTTTGTGTTAGCCTTAAGTTGCAAGGGCGTATCGCCAAGGTAAAATAAATGCACAATAACCGCTTAATAAAGCTCGATTACGGAAGCAATAAGCTAATGAAATACCCCATTATACTCATGTTGTTCATGCTGACAGCGTGTAGCCAAACTGCGCTAAAAAGTAAGCCCAATGCCGATCAACAACTAGCCAACGTGATTGAAACCTATCACGACTATGAGCAGCAAAGTAGTCCATTCAATAACCCAGAGCCAGGCAAAACTAATGCACAATTGCCAGATTTAAGTGCCGAGACATTAGCTGAAAACCATCAACAACTGACGGATATTTTAGCCAAAGTGAATGCTATTGATGTCGAGTCACTTAGTACTGCTAACCAAATTAACTGGTCGGTACTGCAATATCGAATTCAAAATCAGGTAGATAATTACCTAAATAAAGAACACCTCATGCCAATTACTGCGGAATCTGGATTCCATGCACATATCAGTTTTATTGGCCGTATGGTGAGTTTTAAAACCGAACAAGACTATCTTGATTACCTTAGCCGCTTGGCACAAATGCCACGTTATTTTGAGCAGCAAATGACTTGGATGCGTGAAGGGTTAGCTGCTGGCTACAGTCAACCACAAGTAGTATTGAAAGGCTTTGAAGAGTCAATTAGTGCTTTTATCAAAGAAGATGTGACCGAAAGTGTTTACTATCAGCCGTTTAAGTCAATGCCAAAGCATTTAACAACGGCACAACAAGCATCGTTACGAACGCAAGCAACAAGCGTCATTAAAGAGCAAGTATTCCCCAGTTACCAAGCTTTTTACGATTTTATGGTGGGTGAATATCAACCCAATGCTCGACAAAATATCGCGGCAAGTAGTTTGCCAAATGGTGCAGCGTTTTACGCCAATCGCGTGAAGCATTTCACGACATTAGATATGACCGCCGATGAAGTGCATCAAATTGGCTTGGCAGAAGTGAAGCGAATACGCGCTGAAATGAATGCCATTATTGCAAGGCTAGGCTTTGAAGGTTCTTTTGCTGATTTTGTTGAGTTTTTGCGAACAGACTCTCAGTTTTATGCAACTACGCCAGAGCAGCTGATCAAAGAAGCCTCTTTTCTTGCTAAGCAAATGGATGCTAAGTTACCAAGCTTGTTTAAAACTTTGCCACGTACACCGTATGGGGTAATTGAAGTTCCCGCCAATATTGCGCCTAAGTATACAACGGGCCGTTACTCTGGACCATCGCGAGATGATCAACCGGGTAACTATTGGGTCAATACTTATCGCTTAGATCGCCGCCCGCTCTATGTGCTACCAGCGTTAACCTTACACGAAGCCGTGCCTGGTCATCACTTACAAGGCTCTATTGCTCGTGAAATGAAAAACGTACCAGAGTTCAGAAATGAAACTTATATTTCGGCATTTGGTGAAGGTTGGGGCCTATATGCTGAATACTTAGGTATTGAAGCTGGTATGTATCCCGACCCTTACAGTGATTTTGGCCGTTTAACTTATGAAATGTGGCGCGCGTGTCGACTAGTGGTTGATACAGGGATGCATGTCAAAGGTTGGTCACGTGCGCAAGCAATGGACTTTTTAGCCAGCAATACCGCGTTGTCACTGCACAATGTTAAAACTGAAATAGACCGCTATATTTCTTGGCCAGGTCAGGCACTATCATACAAAATTGGCGAGTTGACGATTAAGCGTTTGCGCAAACAGGCTGAGCAAGCGCTAGGCGCTGACTTTGATTTGCGTGACTTCCACGATCAATTGCTAGCAAATGGTTCAATGCCTTTGTCTATGTTGGAGGTTGTGATTACACAATACATAGAGCAGCAGAAAGAACAGCAACAGAAAAAGCAATAGCTGAGAAGAGCTAAAAAGCTAAACGTTGAATGGCGCCAATAGCATGCTGATTGAGTATTCAATATTGAATTGATCAGCGGCTTGGTGTCGTTATTACTGGTGTGCTACTTAGCAGTAAAGCTGCTAGATACTAACAGGATTAAAAAGAAAAAAGGGAAAGACACGCAAAGTATACCGTAGGAGTAGAAGGTTAGCTGAATAGCTAAAATAGATAAGCCCCCACTATATCTAAATTTGGCAGTCCCGCTGTCCTAGGTTTCCCCTTAGACCGGTAACTTTGCGTCTCTAGCTTTCACTAGATTTGCCTTTAACGAGCTTTAGTCGCTCGGCGATATTATAGTCAATATTTGCGTAGAGTAAATACTAAATCCAATTTGATGACTAAGGTTAGTCGAAAGTTGGCGCTAATTCATACGATTCGTTAAAATGCCTGCTCTGAAAAAGCTATCGTTTAAGGTTTACACTTGTTGAAACAGATTTGGTTGGTACTGACATTGGTGATGACTTGTTTACTAAGTCAAGTTGCCAATGCACAAGCACAGTTGCCAAGAGAAGTTGTTACCGCCAATATCGAACGAGTCAGTGGTTTTTATCAGGCAGATAAGGAAGCACTTCCCTACGATGAAATAGTTTCTTTGGCGACTGAAATTGTTCAGTATCGTCATCAATACCCGAAAGACGTTATTGCTAAAGCTTACGTCTTACTTGCCGAAGTCGCAGCGAGTAAAGGTGATGCTGCACGTGCCTTTCAATTTGCGATTGACGGTTTAACTTACAAGCCACTACCTGCTGAGCTGCAGCTTAATTTAGAAATCAAATTGGCGGAAGGTTACTTTGTAAAAAGTAAATATCACAATGTCTTCCACTTTGTTGATCAAGTCTGGGAGCGCGCCACGCAAGAAGGCTTAGTAAAGTACCAACTACTGGCTTTGGGCTATCGCGCAATGGCAAATGCCCTAATTGGTGAAAATCAAAAAGCGGCTGACGATCTCCATATGGTGAAAGAGTTGGTTGAGCAAAACCTCCAATATGCAGAGCATTTACAGTTATTGGAAGTGATTGCGATCTCGTATCACTATTTAGGGGATTACCAAACTGCGATGGAGATACACGAGCGTATTCTAAAACTGCGCTTTGCACTTAATCGCAAAAATGGCATTGAAGGAACCTATTATAACTTAGCATCCGCGTATCGAGAGCTCGAACGATTAGACGATGCATACAATGCGTTTTGGCAGGTAAAGCAAATTGCTGAGCAGCGCGTTTGGCCAATAAAACGCGCTTACGCCGAACTTGGTATTGGCCAAGTGTTATTGGATCAGCGTGAGTATCAATCTGCTTATCTCGCCCTCGTTGAAGCAGAGCATTCATTTAAAGGGCAGAATTTGAATAAGCCTTATTTGAGCACGTTAATTGCGCTAGCTAAGGCGAGCTTTGCAACCGATCGTCAGGCTTTTGCATTGCAATTGCTGGTACTTGCTGAAGAGCTTGCTGAAATCGTCGAAGTGGCAGGCGATCAAGTTGATTTATACCTACTACTCGCTAATCGTTACCAGATTGAAGGTGATAAAGACAAAGCACTAGCAATGCTTAATCGTTACGTAGAATTGCAACATCAGTTTTTCAAAGATGCGAAAGCCAGAGTTATTCGTGCGCCTAGTCGGCTTGCGGTCGAAGATAGCAACAAAGCGCTTGCGCTAGATTTAGCCGAAGCATATGACGCACACACTGAATTCTCAGAACAAGTGAGGATGCAGCAACACTATATTATCGGTTTAACAACATTGAGTTTGTTTTTGCTTGTGGTTTTGACGATTCAATGGCTTACCTACCGCTCTCGCAAACAGCACGATGTGTATGAGCAGTTAGAGCGCCCGACGTATTTAGTGCCTAATCCCGCACAAACCAAATATATCTACCATCGCGCATTCAAGAAAGCACGCAAGTATGAATACCCGCTCACCATAGGTTATTTAACCATTAGCAATTGGCAAGACTTAACGTTTAGCTTTAACAAGCGGGTTATTGCCGAAGTGAACAAAACATTGGCCACATTGATTAATGAGCATATGGGGGAGTTTGATCAGAGTGGGCAGATTAATGATGGTGAGTATATTGTGCTTTTTCCGCATCAGTCACAAAGCCAAGCCAAAGCTAAGTTTGAAAAGCTAATTGATGCACTCAAGGTACGTTTTTTTGCCAATTTAGGCGAATTTTCGGTTAATATTAGGTTTTCTTTAGATACACCCGCAGTGCAGGATATCGATCCTTATATCTTCTTATCGCGCTTGAGTGACGTGTCTTAAATTTTTGAAGGGTATTCAGTAGGTTTATGTTTTTTGCGTTAGTTGTTATTGCCATTTTTGTTGCCGTTAGTGTTTATTTCTATTTTCGTTCGGAACGCTTACAGCACGATTTGGTTCAACAAAAACGCGATACAGCACAAACGCGAAAAAGTCATAAGCAGCTAGCTGATACGGTGGCTTCAATCGGAGCAAAACAGCAAGAATTTTTTACTTTTCGCTACAATAAAGTAAAAGAAGAAGCAGAGCGAAAATCACCAGCCATATTAAGCGATGTCAAACGTATATCGCCACTAGTGACTAACTATGCGGCAATCTTCAATGCTTGTGCTGGCGGTAAAGAGCAACTTAAACCGACCGCGCAAACCTATTTTGAAAATCACAAACCAGGTGCTTATAAAGACTTTCTTACCTATATTTCGGGTCGTGAGAAGCATGTTGCGCGAATGTGGAGCAGCAACAATTTAAGCGGCTTTATGTCGCTGATGGAAAGCTTGTTGACTGAGCAGCAACAAGCATTGGCTAAAATAAAACTTGTGAAAAAAGAAGAATCGCCTGAAGAAAATATCGAATTTCATAAATTCAGCTAATGCCAAGAAGCTAGATTAATACAAACAAAAACAGCGCTATAAAGCGCTGTTTAACTATCTTTTAATGCTTGCTACTAGTTGCGAATTGTAATCTCAGGTTGAGTGTTTATTTCACCATCCCATGCGATAGTTGCTACTTTTCCATCGCATAATAGTATGGCTAAACTACTGCCTGCACTGGCTCTAATAAATGCTAGATCGTACCCAAACTGAGTCAGACTGCTGGCTGCAAATTTCTGCGCTAAGGTTAATTTTTCCCACAGCGTTGATTGAATTTGGTCGTGTTGCCTTCGCTCTAACAGCATTTCACGTTTTGAAACCGCCTGCATCCTAGCCTCACATTAACTATTTAAACTGCAAATAACTATTACGTGACACTATAGAATATTGTTTAATATTTCAACAAGTAAATGTGTATATTTTATAAAAATTTAACGTAATCTTAGTGTTAGCTGAGCAGCTGAACACAATATAACGAACGCAAATGCTGTGGATTTTGGCGGGCGAGTCTACCCTGAATGTTTGGCTCGAGTATAATAACCGAAAACAACAAGAAGCAAAGAGGCGAGTATGAGTCAGGTGTTAGACGACTTATCATCACTGTTAACACTAGAAACAATTGAACAGGGCATTTACCGTGGTCAAAGCCAAGACCTTGGTTTTAAAGCTTTATTTGGTGGCCAAGTATTAGGTCAGGCGCTGTCGGCTGCGCAAGAAACAGTAGATGAAAAGCGCCATGTTCATTCATTACATTCCTACTTTTTACGCGCCGGTGATGCAACTAAACCCGTTGTATATGACGTTGAAGTATTGCGTGATGGCGGCAGCTTTAGTGCTCGGCGCGTCAAGGCTATCCAAAATGGTCAGCCAATTTTCTATATGACAGCTTCGTTTCAACAGCTAGAGCAAGGCTTTGAACATCAAGATCAAATGCCAGATGTCCCTGGCCCTGAAGGGGTTCCCTCATACCAAGATTTTATTCGCGCAAATCAGTCAGTTTTCCCTGAGCATATCCGCAAAATTTTCCTCGCTGAAAAACCGATTGAATTGCGCTCGGTTGAGCAATATAACTGGGTGTCACCAGAAAAAGTGCCCGCTAAAGCCCATATGTGGATTAAAACTAACGGTGATTTACCTGATGATTTACGTGTGCACACCTATATGCTGGCTTATGCGTCAGACTTTCATTTCTTGCCTACGTCACTGTTTCCGCACGGTAAAAGCCATTGGGATCCAAATTTCCAGATCGCCACGATTGACCATACCATGTGGTTTCATCGTCCATTTCGCTTTGATGACTGGTTGCTGTATGCCGTTGATAGTCCATCAGCCACCGGCGGACGTGGCTTAGTGAAAGGCCAAATTTTCAATCGCCAAGGCGAACTAGTTGCCTCAACAATGCAAGAAGGTGTGATCCGCGCTCGCTAGTACGTTTAGTTGGCGAAACGCTGCCAATCGTGGCCTGTAGGATGTTGGAAAATACGCAGGCCAAACTCTGGCGCAATGGCATAAATATGGTCAAAGATATCTGCTTGTATACCCTCATAATTTACCCAGTCTTGGTCATTACTAAATAGGTATAGCTCTAATGGAATCCCCGTTGCTGTTGGGGCTAGCTGCCTCACCATACAGGTCATTTGTTGATGAACTTTCGGATGATTTTGCAAGTAAGCGGTAATGTAAGCGCGGAATGTACCAATATTGGTTAACTGGCGTTGATTGCGCTTGTCGGTCGCTGCACTGCCCAGTTGGTGTTGGTTTTGTGCCAGTTCCGTTTGTTTTTGTGCTAAATAGTCAGCGAGCAAGCTAATACTGGTGAGTTCTGTGATTTCTTCAGCTTGGTAAAAGCGCACACTGGCGGCATCAATATAAATCGCCCGTTTGATGCGTCGGCCACCAGAGTTGAACATATCTCGCCAGTTCTTGAAGGAGCCGCTGATCAACGCATAGGTAGGCACTGTGGTTACAGTGCGATCAAAGTTTTGAATTTTTACTGTATTTAGGCCAATTTCAAGAACATCACCATCGGCACCATATTGTGGCAGTTCAACCCAATCTCCCGGAGCAACCATTTTATTCGCCGCAATTTGGATGCTGGCGACTAGCCCTTTAATGGTGTCTTGGAAAATAAGTAATAGCACGGCTGTTAGTGCACCTAAACCGCTCAACAGGAATATGGGCGACCGGTCGATAATGACAGCAACAGACAAGATGGTTGCAACTAAATAGATAGCCAGTTTGATCAACTGAATTGTCGCATTTAGCGGCATGTAACGGGTTTTTGCTTTTGCTTGGTAGATGGCTTTAATTACGTCAAGCAGTGCCGACAATACTCGGGCTATTTGAAAGATCACCGCGACACGTGCAATCGCCACTAGAATCGTTGCCTTAAGTGACTCTTCAGGCAAGAAAATAGGCGTTAGCGCAATAATTAGAAAAAACGGAACCAGTAAACTAATTTTGGTAAATACTTGGTGGGTAACAAACAAGTCATCCCAGGTGTTTTTGGTTCGCTGAACAAGTTTTTGTACCAACACCAATAGACGGTGTTTAACTAAGTAGTGGCTGGCACTGGCAAGCAATAGTAATAAAACAATGCCCGCAACACTCGTGCCCAATTCCAAATATTGGTTTGGTAAACCAAGTAAGATCAACTGATCAGAAATCCATTGCTGCACGGGTTTACTCCTCTATCATTCTTATTAGTGCCAACTCAATCAACGACTTGATATTGAATCTTTCAAGCTTTTGATAGTCGCTAAATAACTAAGTCGCGACTTCAATTGTTGTTAAGACTGATGGTCAGCCAATTCCATTTCCGCCATTGTCTGATCTTTATCGCGCCACAGCTGATTAACCCATTGCTGGAAGTTTTGTTTAAACGTCTTGTCATTGAAGTAATCGCCAATAATTTCGTTTGGAATATCGATAGTTTCAACGTTTACGTGGATCTCGCTGACATCGCCTGAAATAAACTGCTGAAAACTTGGAATGCCATTCGGATAATAGATAGTCACGTTAACAATTTTATTGAGGTGTTGACCCATGGCATCTAGCACAAAGGCGATACCACCGGCTTTCGGTCTTAATAAGTGCTTAAACGGCGATTTTTGTTTTTCGTGCTTGGCCTGCGTATAGCGTGTTCCTTCAATAAAGTTCATTACGCTCACAGGTTTATGTTTAAATTTTTCACACGCTTTTCGTGTTGTTTCAATATCTTTGCCAATTAAATGTGGATTTCTTTTCAAAAACGATTGGCTATAGCGCTTCATAAATGGAAAGTCTAATGCCCACCAGGCAATACCGAGAAAAGGCACATAGATAAGCTCTTTTTTCAAAAAGAATTTTAAAAATGGGATCTTGCCGTTTAATAACCGTTGCAGCACCAGAATGTCTACCCAGCTTTGGTGGTTACTCAGCACTAAGTACCAGTCTTTAGTGGTGAGTTTATCTAAGCCGGTGACTTGGTAATTGACCTTGGTGAATAAGTTTTGAATGCCAGTATTACAGGTGACCCAATTACTTGCCATGCGATCGAGCAAATAACTAAAGAGCTTTTGCCAGCCTTTAAGTGGTACTAAAGCTTTTAATAGAGAGCTAACAACAACAGGTAACACCCACAATAATGTGTTGATGGTGTAACAAACTAAAGACAAAAATCCGATCAAAGGTCTAGGTAGAAAACTCAACATAATAATGAACTTAACTGACAAAAATTTGCTTTTAAGGTTGACGATTTTTAGATTGTAAGGGTTTAAAAAGTGTTTGAACACGGTTTTTTCTATCACCAGATAACCAGTTTTTACATCGTAAAAATCACTGGACTTGATGATAACTAGCGAAAGTGAACACTTGTAAGCTGAACTTATATGACGAGCTATCACAAATTACGTTTAACTATGTATTTTTAGAAAAGAGCCGCTTTTTGATACTAGATTGCACCACAAAAGTGCGGATTTTTACTATGAAAAACAGTGGTATTGAATAGGTTGTCAACCAAGGTGACAAAATAAACACATTTTTAGTTAGCCATTTAAAAATATACATTTTATTAACATTTAATGGGTAAAAATAAAGGCTAGTGTAGCCATATGCTTTAAACCTATTAAAAAGATTCTTTTCGTTGATAAAAGTCGCAAAAGGTGATTGCTATTTAAGCCTTTTTCACGTCATGCTAGGCTGGTAGTAATTGAGGAGGAGTAATGAATTTTCAACGTGTTGTGATTAAAGTCGGCAGTGCCTTAGTTGCCCCTGATAAACAGGGTTGTAGCGGGCAATATCTGCTGTCGATAGCGCGCTTTATTACCCAATGCCAACAGGCAGGGAAAGAAGTGATTTTAGTTTCGTCTGGCAGTGTTGCTGCTGGCCGCGCATTAATACGACATGGCTCTCCAAACCCCTCTATCCCCACTAAACAAGCGATGGCGGCAGTGGGGCAAATGAAAATGATGGCAAATTGGCAGCGCTTTTTCGATGTGCCATGCAGCCAACTACTGATCACCCATGGTGATTTAAAAGATCGCCAGCGCTATATTAATATCAAAAATACTATTCGCATTTTACTCGCCAATGGCGTGATCCCGATTGTTAATGAAAACGATACGGTCGCAACCGATGAATTAAAAGTTGGCGATAACGATAACTTGGCAGCACAAGTAGCGCTGGTCAGTGAAGCTGATTGCTTGTTAATTCTCAGCGATGTTGATGGTTTATATCGTGAAAACCCAAAGCATAACCCTGACGCTGAAAAACTCAGTGATGTAAGCGCGATTACCCCAGCGATATACCAGATGGCTTCAGGTACCGATAACCACATTGCGACAGGTGGTATGCAAACCAAGATTCAGGCGGCAGAAAAAGCGACAGAAAATGGAATCGCGACCTTTATTCTCAGTGGCGAAGATGCCAATGCGCTTGAACAATTCGGACAAGGTATTAATGCCGGCACGCATTTTCATGCCCAGCAAGCACCATTTAAAGCGAAAAAACACTGGCTAAAACACACGTTAAAAAGTACTGGGCGAGTATTGCTCGATGCCGGCGCGATTCATGCGGTGACCAATAAAGGCGCCTCTTTGTTGCCTTCCGGCATTGCAGGCGTTGAAGGTAGTTTTGCTGCCGGTGACTCTATCGACATTATTGATGCGGTAAATCAATCGCCCGTTGCCAAAGGTATTAGCCAGTATAGCCATCGTGATTTGGCGAAGATTATTGGGCAAAACAGTAATCAAATTGCCGCCATTTTAGGCTATTGCCCAAGTAAAGTCGCAGTGCACCGTGATGATATGGTGATGCTAAAAACGAATAGCAGTGATGTCGGTAATCAAACCAATACCAGCAGCGACAACACTTAGTAGTAAAGGAACGCACATGAATTCTACAAACTTTGATATGCAATACATGGCACAACAAGCCAAAGCGGCAAGCCGTGAAGTGGCGCAACTAACCACAACACAAAAGAACCAGTTACTCACCGATATGGCGCAGGCCATTCGCGCTGCCAGCGCTGTAATAATTGTTGAAAATGAAAAAGACTTAGTGGCAGGGCGCGACAAAGGTTTATCGTCAGCCATGTTAGACAGGCTAACGCTGACACCTGAGCGAATTGATGACATTGCCGCCGCCATTATCGACATTGTTAACCTGCCTGATCCGATTGGCAATATTGCGAATATGCAGCTTCGCCCAAATGGTATGCAAGTAGGTAAAATGCGCATTCCGCTTGGTGTTGTGTCGATGATTTATGAATCACGCCCAAATGTGACCGCAGAGTCGGCAGCGCTTTGCATCAAGGCAGGTAACGCGGTGGTGCTGCGTGGTGGCTCAGAAGCGATTCACAGCAACCTTGCGCTAGCTAATTGTTTGCACCAAGTGTTAGCGACACATCAGCTAAATCCTTACATGGTTTCCGTTATTCCTGATACCAGCCGTGAAGTAATCGAACAACTTTTAAAACAACGTGATTCGATTGATTTGGTAATTCCACGCGGTGGTGAAGGGCTAATTCGTTACGTGACTGAAAACAGTCAAATCCCTGTTATTCAGCATTTTAAAGGGGTTTGTCATCAGTACGTGGATGAGTTTGCTGATGTAAACAAAGCGATTGATCTGCTCGTCAATGGTAAAACGCAGCGCCCAAGCGCTTGTAATGCACTGGAAACCTTACTTGTACACCAATCGATTGCCGAGCAGTACTTACCGAAAGCGGCTCAAGCATTAGCAGAATTTGACGTCAAAATTCACGCTTGTGCGCAATCTCAGCCATATTTCGAAGGTGCGGAACTGGCCAGTGAAGACGACTTCCAAGCAGAGTATTTGGCGCAAGAAATTGCAGTGAAAATAGTCGCGGATTACGACGCCGCGATTACTCATATTAACCAATACACCTCAGATCACACTGAAGTGATAGTTAGCCAAGACACCTCGCGTTGTCAGCAGTTTATCCGCCAGATCAATTCATCGGTGGTGATGGCGAATGTGTCTTCGCGTTTTTCTGATGGTGGCCAATTGGGGCTCGGTTCTGAAATTGGTATTTCAACCAGTAAGCTGCACGCTTATGGGCCAATGGGGTTAGAGGCACTAACTACAGAAAAATTTGTGGTTTTAGGGGATGGCCAAGTTAGACCATAACGCAAAGTTTGGCTCATACGTTAGAGTTTGTTAGTCTGTATGAGCCTATTCATTAGAGCGTATGTTTATCCACTAATCAGTGGATAGCGGTGCATTATAGTATTTACTGGGTAAATTCGGGTTCTTCCAGACCTCCATCATCTCTTACTGGCCAAGCAAAGGCATCTTCCGCTGACTTACGCAGTTCTCGATAAATCCAATGGCCATTGGTGCCATTGGTAAGTACTACAATGCCATCACCGCTGGCCAAGTGTCCCTCTATCCAAGCGCGATAACTTTGATTCGCGCCGCCGTGATGAAATACCCGTGTTTTACCTTTGCCGTTTAAGCGTGGGCCAAGGCCGTGCCAGCTATTGGTTACTCTGGTCATCATGTCGGCGGCAATAGGTTTGGGTAGAAAGCCATTTTCACTCATCGAGCTGTTTAGCAGTGCAATAACAAATTTGGCTAGATCGTTAGCACTTGTCCATAGACCAGATGCTGCCATCTCAGGCATGGCTTCGTAACCACGCGGCTGTGCAGCTGGTCTGCCTTTATCATCGTGGGCATAAGCAATGTTGCCGTAATTTTCAGGAAGCGGATTTTGAAAAGTACTTCGCTGCATGCTTAATGGCTTAAAGACATATTTTTCAGCGGCTTTGGGGTATGTTAAGCCAGTAATTTCTTCAACTATTAGTTGACTAACGGTAATGCCACCGCCTGAGTAATCCATTTTTGAACCTGGCGCAAACATTAGCTTGATTGCGCCGTGTTTTGCAGGGCTTTGCCCATTCAAGGTTTGTAACGTTGTTGGTAAACGCTCACCTGGTTGAAAGTCGGCAAAGCCGTGCTGGTTAAAACCTGCCGTGTGTGCCAGAATTTGGCGCAAGGTCACAGGATGAGCATGTGTAAAGGAACTGTTGGGTACTTGCCACGAGGTCAGATAATCATCGATATTTTTGTCTAAATCCAGCTTACCTGCTGCCACTAAGCGTAGAATAAGTGCGGCGTTAATTATCTTACTGACAGAGCCGACTGAGAAAACGGTGTCAGCATCTACTGGTAATGTTTTACCGTTGAGGCGTGTCCCATAGCCAGTTGACCTGAGTAGTTTGCCGTTTTTGATAATTGCCACACTTACCCCAGGCACTTGGTATGCTAACATGCGCTTATTTATTGACTGCGGCTTTTTATCTTCTTGGCCACGCTTCATATAATCAATCAAACCGTGTTCAAATGCGCGAATATTGGCGTTTTCTGTTGAGTCTGTTTGTGTCGCAATAGCGGTAGCACTGGTTGCAGTTAGCGCTATGGCGATAAAAAGTGCACGTATTGGGCACTGATAGTTTGACTTGTTCACAGGCTTTCCCTTCCTTTTTCTTGGTATTCAAGCTGGCGAGATATTAGTCAATGCTAGTTGGTTTTGTCGTGGTGTCCAAAGGCGGAGATGTTACAAAAATTTTCTTGAAAGGGCTGTTATTTTGGTTAGTTGAGAATGGGTGATGATGATGTTTTTCAGTGGTTTTTTTCGTTAAAAACGATTGCCTGTAAAAAGCTGATATCACGCTAAATATTAATACTTTAGGTAATATCAGCTATTTGTTTAAGGTCAGTATCTAGCGTGCGATTCTACTCCCCCGCGGCTGACCAGCTGTAGTAGCCCGTATCTTTAAAGTCTTCGCCTTTTAATTGGGTTAAGGCATTCATAAATTTACCTTGAATAAACATATCTTTATAAAGCGTAAGCAAGTCAGCTTTCGTGGTCGCTTTAATATCGCGAATTTGCTGTGCTTTGGTGCTAAAAGAGTGCTTATTTTGCTCCCAATCTTGAATATAGTGGCCTACTTCAACAAAGATATTTTCCGGCTTTTTACTGAGTTCATCAGCGACTGAGTTAGCCAGTTGAGTTATCGCTTTTTCATCTACTTGCTCCAGTGCGTTGTAAAAGCCAATTTGGAAAGATTCGATTCTTTCTTTTAGCTGTTGCAAGTTTGTATTGTCACTAACAATCATCACCGATAATGCCGGATAGTCGTGAATATTTTCTTCATAACTTCTGACCACATAGCCAACTTGTTGATTGGTTCTCAACTCCTTAAATAGTGGTGTTGATGACAAGCGATTAAGCAAATGTAGCTGAGCTAGCACTTTTGCCGATTGCTCTGGGTAAATGTAAGTATCAACTAGACCAACGCCGTCTTGTTTTACCGACACTTTTTTTACTACTGCGCTACCTTGTTTAACGGAAAACTCCGAAGCTATATACCAAGGCTGCATTTCACTTTTACCCAATAATTCACGTGTTTGTTTCGCAAATTCAATCAGCTTGTCTGGTGCAAAATTACCATGGGCATAAATATCAACAAAGTTGTTGTTGAGAATTTGCTGATGCATCGCCTGTACTTTTTCTAAAGAAGCATTGGCAAGGGCTTTGCGCGTTGCCTTGACCGAATATTGATAAGGGCTACGGCGAGTTAAGTTCATTGCATGGAATGACAACTGATCGGAAATTTTCAACTCTTGCATACTTTCTAGTGAGTCATTCACAAGCTTCAAGGCTGATTTGAAGTCACGTTCAGTAATTTCTAATTCTTTGAACTCTTCGACAAGCTGAGTGGCTAACTTAAATTGCTTGCTGCTACGACCAAACAAACGAAATACCGTGTTATTGGCATTGTTTGGCGCAGGGCTAATCATTACACCATTACGTTGCTGAGCGCGTTGTAACAAACGTTGATTTTCTTTAATAAAAATGACGTTAAGTAGTGATGCGCTGACTGCATTGTCAATATTTTCAGATGGGGCAGTTGAGGTTAGTGCAAGGTTTAGCACTCCCTCTTTACCCTTATGGTGAGTACTTTGTGAGTAAAACACCTGAGTGCCCGCTTCACTAAAAATTTTCTTTGGTGAAGAGTAATCACCGTCTAGCACAACTTCTACAGCTTCTTCTTGCTCAATAACTTGCGCCGCTGGCAATTTCACCGCTAGTGGCGAGCTTTGCCATTTCGCCAACTCTTGCTCGGTGATTGCTGCAACGCGATAGCCACCTTCAGCGTAAGTCAAATCAGTATCGACTTTTTCTTCAGGGTTAATGTGGTAAATACGTGCGCGTTCTGGCGTTAATTGATCGACAAGATTGCCAATTTGTTTGGCATTAAACTTCTTGGCAACAAAGTTGTGATCAATTAAATGTTCACTTGGTACATCAAAAATAGGCTGTGCTAATTGCATAGCCAATGGTAAGGCTGCTGGCGCGCGATAGTCTTCATATTGCAGGTTAAGTAGACCTTTTAGCTCGTCAAAGTGTGCTTGGCTGATCCCTTGGCTTTTAATTTGCTCTAGGTAGCTAAAGGTACTCGCCAGAATTGTATCTTGCTGGGCCTGTCCTTTTTCGGTTAAAACAAATTGAATAAAGGCGCTGCCATTGTTACCCCATGCATTTGGCATAAACATTACATTGCCAAATTGAATTAACCCTTGCTCGGTTAACGTGGCAAGCAGCGAGCCTTCTTCTTGTGAAGCAATAAGTTTTTGCACATAAGCGTTAGCTTGGCTTTGCCATTGCGACATATTGTTGGGGATCGCAAACTCTACTGCCAGTAGCGGCACTTTAACCTTACTTTGCACATAAATGTGTTGGCCTAAATGCTCTGTTTGGTAGGCCGGTAATAGTGTGACTGGGCGCTCGACTTTCTTATTCTTAATATTCGAAAAGTATTTTTTCGCTAACTTCTTTAGCTGCTTAGGTGTTTGGTTACCAACCAGTACCAACTTCATAATATTGGCGGAGTAAAAATCTTGGTGGAAGTTACCTAGCTCAGCCAATAGTGCCGCTTTGTCTTTGTTGAGCGTTTCTAGATTACCAACACCTAGTTGCACTCTTGGGTGCGCTAAGTTACCTGTGCGAGCTGCAGCGCGTTGCTGTACAAATTGATCTGATTGGCGATGAGTAAGCCATTCGGAATTTACTGCGTTGATTTCCTTTTGCACCATGCTTTCATCGAATAATGGCTGCTTGATGGCGCTGCTTAATCGATCGAGTGCTGGCGCAAACTGCTTGCTGTCGATTGAAAACAAGTAGGTAGTTTGTTGCTGCGCTGTATAAGCATTGGTGCGACCGCCGTTTTCACTAACGAATGCCATAAACTCATCAGGGGTAGGATATTTTTCTGAGCCCATAAAAATCATATGCTCAAGAAAATGCGCTAAACCCTGAAATTGCGCTGGATCTTGATATTGGCCGACTCCGACAGACAAAGTGGCAGCTGACTGTTTCAAGTTGGGGTCAGATACCGTGATAACTTCCAGTTGATTACCTAAGGTGAAGGTGTGATATTCACGCGGGTCATTTGGGCTTTTGTTGACTGTGCCTGCATAGGCACTAAGTGCTGCGCTAGATAGCACAATTGCAGTACTGAGCTTAGTCAGTTGTTGGGTAAAGGTTTTCATAAAGCACACGCTTCCTTGTTTTCCATGTTGTTATTAGTGAGTGTTTTGTGGGCATATCGACGAACATACTCGACGCTTGCCCTACCTCAAGTCTTATCAATGACGAAGACTAGTATGGCAAACTTGATTTTGAATTGCTGGAAATTCGAACTGATAAGGTTCAAGGGCAACAAACTTCACTAATATTCACTATTTACCGAGGGTGGATATCGCTATTTGAAGATTTTAGCGAACAGACACCCTATTAAACTCCGGTGAAATTAACAAGTATTGTGTGCTATATCTTGATGTAGATCATTAGGTTAAGTGACTTTTGCGCAGCGATAATTAGGTGTTTGAGTGCAATGAAACGCTAATACTGGTATGGATTAAGCCTTCTGTATGAGAATACAGTCACCACTAATTGCGTCCATCAAAGGGTCTAGCTCATTCGGCTGAGCATTAAACCAGTAGTCGATATGCTCTGGCTGAATTAGCACAGGCATACGTTTGTGAATCTCGCTACATTTTTCGTTCGGGCTGGTGGTGAGTGTGACAAGTTTAGGGGCAGCAAGATCATAGAGTATGCCCGCCATTAAAAAAGGCTGTTCACTAGCATGGGTAAAAGCGTATTTGGCTTTTTGATTATGCTCTGTTTTCCATTCGTACCAACCAGAGCAAGGCACTAAGCAGCGGCTATGACCAAATGCGGCTTTGAATGTGGGTTTGGTGTTAACCGTTTCCGCTTGTGCATTAATTAATAACCGATTCGACCACTCAGGTTGAATGCCCCATGTGGCATTAAGCTGTTGGAATTGGCCACTAGGGCGAATAATAGCGGCAATATCCTGCGAAGGGCGTAAATCAGGGTTGGTTTGGGTATTAAATTCGATTCCTAACACATCGTTAATAAACTGTGCGATTGGATCGTCAATAATGTTTAATCGGCCACACATAGCTGCTTCTTATCTGCCAAGTTAATGCTAATACTAGCATTTTTATCACGCGACTTTACGGTGAATGCTAGCGCGACTGAAATAATCACCAACAGGGGCTAATTCGCTATTGATTCTTGACGCTAGATCACTAGAATACCCGCCGGTTTAAATTTCGGCGCCCATTGTGCGTTTTCGAATCATTAAATTCTGCCAGAAGGAAGTTAACGACTTTGAGTCGCTAACATGGTCTAGTCTCCAAGGAACCGCGCCAGGTAATTACATCGTTTAGGAGTAAGAATGTCTCTTAGTTTATTTGCCGATATCATCGGTATGTCGGGCACGTTTTTAGTGGTGCTTGCTTTCTTTTTAATTCAGTTAGAAAAGCTTAGCCCAAAAGGCATGGCGTACAACTTGTTAAACTTAACCGGTGCTATTTTACTACTGATCAGCCTGTGTATTAATTTCAATTTGGCTAGCTTTGTGATTGAAATTTTCTGGATTGCGGCATCGTTAGTTGGTATTTACCGCTATTATCAGCGAGAGCCAGCACAAGCCAGTTAATTGCTTTGTAGTTTCAATAACAACAGTTACTTTAAAAACGTCGTACTGAGTTACGGCGTTTTTTATGCCATATAAAATATAAATAAAACTGGATAATAGAAAGGTAGGCACAACAAAGCCGCGCTTTTTATTAAAAATCTTAAAGGAATAAAATGAGAAAAGAGTGGGGTGGCATATGGGACTTGAACCCACGACAACTGGAATCACAATCCAGGGCTCTACCAACTGAGCTAATGCCACCATCAAGGAAATCTAACCCGCCTGTGCGAATCAGTGCGCGGATTCTATATCAGTTTACTGGGCTTTGACAAGCATCAACTCGTAATTTCTTTCAATACCAGTAAAATTAATACTATTAGCTGAATAAAGTGGTGAAAAAGGCGTCACTATGTCATTAGATAATTTGTTTGCGCAGCTTGATGGGCATCTTTGTGGCGAAGAGAAAAAAGGGCCACCGGTTGATTTGTGGAACCCAGCGTATTGTGGCGAAATTGATTTACAGATTAAGCAAAACGGTGATTGGTTTTATATGGGCACGCCATTTAAACGTTTGTCTTTGGTTAAACTGTTCGCATCGGTGCTGAAAAAAGAAGATAGTGAGTACTTTTTAGTCACTCCTGTAGAGAAAGTAAAAATTCAAGTGGAAGACAGCCCGTTTCTCATTACGCGCTGGGAATGGAAAGATGAACAGCCTCATTCTGAGCTGTTACTCGCGACCAATTTAGGTGATGAGTTTGTGTTAAACGAGCAGCACCCACTTCGATTAGATAGCGAGGGCAATATTTACATTACGGTGCGCCGCAATTTAGAGGCGAAAGTACATCGCAATGTTTATTATCAATGGGTTGAGGCGGCGAAAGAGGTTGCAAGTGATGATAGCACTAGCCTATTTATGCACAGCCAAGGGCGAGGATATGAAATAGGGCGTTATTAAAACGCCCTATTGGTCTAAAATTGAAGTTGGCATTAACTAGGGCGTGTTGATCTTTCGAGATTGAATTTTGTTCAATCTAAACGCTTTCTGATCGAGGCGCTCGCTTTGTCGCATAGTCGTTCTACGCAAGAAGCGAGCAACAATGAGCAGGAAGCGTTTAGATGAACCCACAGGGCAGCGTCTGTTTGAATTTTCTACTGTGTTGGCACTTATTTATGGAGAATGACTACACTGCACAATTGCCGCCTTGTATAAAACCCAAACAGACTGCTGCAAAAACAACCCTGAAAGATCAACACGCCCTAGATAACGCGTGAGAAGCGTTGTTGGTTAATGTGTTGCTTCATATAAGCATCAAAGCTCATACAAATGTTACGAATAAGCAGTCTAGCTTTGGCATGAACGACAATTTCATGCTCGCGATTAGTCACTAAGTTGTCTTCAATAAAGGTTTCTAGGGAGACCAATTCATCAGCGAAGTAGTCGTCAAATACAATATTAAACTCTTGTTCAATTGCGCGTTTGTCGAGCGACATGTTACACATTAATGAGCGGATAACTTTACTGCGCAATACATCGTCGGTGTTCAGCGTTACGCCTTTTTCAACGGCATGGCTATGCTTGTCAATCATCTGGTAATACTGTTTCAGCTCCTTGTTGTTTTGGCTGTAACAGCGGCCAACCGCGCTGATTGAAGAAACCCCTAAGCCAAGCAAATCACAGTCGCCTTGCGTAGTGTAACCTTGGAAGTTGCGATGCAAGTTGCCCGTGCGCTGCGCTATTGCTAATTCGTCATCGGGTTTGGCAAAATGATCCATGCCGATAAAGTCAAAACCTTGCTGACATAGGGTTTCTATCGCTAGTTGCATGAGTGCAAGCTTTTCATTGGCATTCGGTAACCATTCGTCTTTGAGTTTACGCTGTGCGGCAAAGCGTGATGGCAAATGGGCGTAGCTGAACAGCGAAATGCGATCAACGGCCATTTCTTCAACACTGGCGAGTGTGCGACCAAAGGTATCAAGTGTTTGGTGCGGTAGCCCGTAAATTAAATCGATATTAATGGACTGGAAGCCCACGGCTTTTGCATGATGCGTGAAGTCGGTAATAAACTCGGTAGATTGCTCACGGTTAATCGCTTTTTGCACTTGTTCATCAATATCTTGTACGCCGATGCTCATGCGATTAAAGCCTAGCTCGTATAAATGATCTGCTAAATCTAGCTCGATTTCACGTGGGTCAACTTCAATGCTCATCTCCAATTGCTCAGCAAATTTGAAGTGTTGCTTGAGCAAGTTCACCAAATGGGTAATTTGCGTTTTGGTTAAAAAGCTTGGCGTACCGCCACCCCAGTGAATTTGTTTGACTTGATACTCGTTAAACAAAGGCGCACGTTGGATGATTTCTTTGGCAAGGTAGTCTAGGTAGATATCGGCTTTGTCGCGATGACGGGTCACAATTTTATTACAGCCGCAGTAGTAACAAAGACTGTGGCAAAATGGAATGTGCACATAAATAGACAAATCACGCGTGTCTGAGCCAGCAACGGCGTCAATAAAGGCTTGATCGTTAAATTCGTCGTGAAACTCTAGTGCCGTCGGGTAAGAGGTATACCTTGGGCCACTGGTATTGTATTTAGCTAAGAGTTTTTTATCGAATAACTGTGCAATTTGCATGATATCTCCCGAATGTTAACCGAAGTATTTTATCAGAAGACATCATGGTAAAAGTTGATCAAGCGCAAAGCCTGAGATGAATGGTTCGCTGTTTAGTCAGCGCAGTTGATGCACTTGATAGCTGCGGGCTGGACGGCTAAACGCTTAGGATTTATTTGTTCGCCGCACTTTTGGCAATAGCCATAGTTGCCGTTGTCGATAAGGGTAATGGCGTTAGAAAGTTGTTGTATCTCAACTTTTGCTTCTGACTCTAACGCGTTAAGCACTTCGTCGTTTTCACGCTCACCCGCTTGCTCAGACCAATCGGCATGACGCCCGTCGGCAAAGTCTTGGTGGATAGAGTCAATGCGTTGTTGTAGCTCAACGATACGCTCGGTAAATTGTTGTTTTAACTGCTCTGACATTATTCGCTCCTTAGCATGAGCGAATAATCGTTATGAAGATTCGCTTATACTGGCTCGTTGTGCGGTTGCGGTTTCATATAGGGTGTCGAGTTCCAATGAAATTTGCTCCGTTAGCTTTGCCTCGGCTTGCATGCGCTCGACATCTTGTTTCATGCGTTGCTGTTTGGGCAATTTTTTGCGCTCGGCGAGTATTGAGTGATGTTTAATACTCTCGTATAACTCAACTATAGCAGGAAATTCTGCCGACATAGTGGGCGTTAATTTCAATGAGTCCATCAGCACAGTTAATCGCCATGCGCCTTCACTATATTCACATTGCTCTTCTTTCATCGCTTTGACGATGATCAATAAACTGTCGAGCACTTTGCGATCATGCTTTTGCAATTGCGCTTGGCGCTCTTGCTCGGCTTTAGCTTGGGCGACATTTTGCTGCTTTAGTTGCATTAACAACTTACCTGCGTAAATTGCTAGGGCAAAAATGATCAGTGCGCCAACAACGGCTAATACAAGCCATATGTTTTCGGTCATTGATGGTTACTCTTGTGTCTAATCTTGGTTTTAGTCTTGGTCTTAGCTTTCGTCTGAATAGTCTGAGAAATCTGAGGTGTCGAGCTTATCCCACAAGTCATCGTCATCTAACGCGCCATCCGGCGTATTCGAAGGTGCCGATGTCGTATCGTCTTGCTCAGCTAACTGTGCAGATAAACGTTCGTACTCGTCCATTAGTTCATTGTAAAGATCGACTTCTTCACTGCTCAACGCCTCTTCTTGTTCTTGCTTGGCAAGAATAAGCTGGAGCCGCTCGTCGTTTTCAATCGCTGCAAGTTGCTGGGCAAGGCTTGGCGCTGCATCAATGACACGAACGTTTGCGATACGAGGTTTATTTGGCTTGTGTTTTACTGCTGGTGTCGCTGTTTTGGTTGAGGCTAAGGTACCCAACTCAATAGGTTTTTTACTGCCAATGCGTGGATCTTTAGCCGGCTTGTTTGTGTTGCCAGCTTTTTTGGATTTTGTCCCTTCGATTTGGCGACTACCGGCGGCTTTACCTGTTTTTTTCTTTGGCTTTTTATCAGAAACAACGACTGAACTGTTTGTTGTGTCAGTTTTGCGAATGCCACTAGAGCCTACGCCAGGCTTTCTTGATTTCTTTTTACGTGTCATGAAATTTAACTTGAGCGGGATTAATGGTGGTTATTTTACGGGAATTCAGCAGATATGGAAAACATCTGGCTGATCTAACTTGTTAACTAAACCAGTTTGACCTAGTTGAGCTAAGCGAAGACAAACTGCTAGCTCTTGAAAAAGAAAAAAGCGATGCAATTGCATCGCTTTTGGAGAGTCACTGTGGCTAGTGCCATCAATATCTTTTCCGATCCTGAATTGGTATCCTACCTAATTAGCACAGTCCCTGTAATTCAACTATATCCTGTCTTATTTTTGTTGTTTCCGTACGTATTTTGTTTTTTTCGGTCGTCCTAACGCTTTTTTAGCTATCCTTACGAGCCCTCCTGGACTAATAATCGTATCATCCTGATAACCAAGTTAACCATCCGTGTTTTAGATAAGGTCTTCACCTGAGTTACTGACGCTGGGGTCAATTGCTAGTGGTGAATGACATCTTGCTTCCTGTGCAAGTCTAGCTGAGCTAGTGTCCTTATTCTTAATATTGGCTAATTATCGTTATGCGCTAACAGCGCCACTAACGTAGTAGCTGGTCATTACTTTACGCTGTTATCCCATAACAGCAAGTTATATTTTTGCACTTTTTTTGAGCATTTTGTGTCTTTGTTGCTAAGTGCTTGTATTGAATGTGTAATTAAAATGTAATTTTGTGTTAACGAAATCAAAAAAATTAATTAAATGGCAAATGTCTTACAAAAATAATGGCTTTTGTAGTACGTATTGGCTTTGTTTTGAACCAAAATCGATCATTTGTAGTGGAATATTTACTCAATTATCTTTTTTTGGGGGAGTGAGTTTGGGTATAAAAGAGGTGAAATGCTATTAGCTAGCAGGAGCTTCACTGAACCTAAACTAAGGTTTAAGGTTTTTAGGTTTTTCAGTGAAAGTGGCAGTCTGACGTTTACCGCTAACAACGCTGGCGTATTCAGCCAGCGTATGTCGATGTGTGGTTCCTAGCGCTGAGCTAGGCTAAAATAACCGTTTTATCACCATTTAAACAAATACGCTGTTCGGCGTGCATTTTTACTGCGTGCGATAGTGCCGTGGCTTCAAGATCGTGGCCCATATGCACCATTTGTTCGATCGTAAAGGTATGGTTGATGGGTTTTACTTCTTGCACAATAATCGGCCCTTCATCAAGATCAGCGGTGACATAGTGCGCGGTTGCGCCAATCACTTTAACGCCGCGAGCATGGGCTTGATGGTATGGTCTTGCGCCCTTAAAGCTTGGCAAGAAAGAGTGATGAATGTTTATCGCTTTACCTCGTAACTTCTCACATAAATCGTCAGACAAAATCTGCATATATCGAGCGAGAACAAGCAATTCCGCTTCATAATCATTGAACAGCTTCAGCATTTGCGCTTCCTGTTCGGCCTTGGTGTCAGCGGTAATCGGTAGGTGATGAAATGGAATACCGTGCCACTGGGTTAACGCTTGGCAGTCGGTATGGTTAGATACCACCGCAACGATATCGATTGGTAGCACACCCGCTTTCCACTTGGTTAGCAATGACACTAAACAATGATCGTCTTTTGATACCGCTATCACCACTTTCGGCAATAAATCTCTACTGCGTAGTTGATACTGCATATTCAGTGGCTTAGCCAGTGTTTCGATACCAGCGATAAATTCTTCAATGGGAACCGTTAGCGACCTGTCATCAAAGGCAATGCGTGAGAAAAAGGTGTCGCTGTAAGGATCACTATACTGTGCAGTTTCAGTAATAAATGCGCCGTGTTCATACAAGTTTTGGGTGATTTTTGCCAATACCCCAGAGGTATCAGGGCACTGCCAAGTAAGAACATAATGATGATGAGACTGCATAAACACTTCCTAACTGCAAAAGCCGTATCTTGCCAGTATTCTTGCTGATAAAGCTAGTAGAAAAAAATATAAGTACTGCTTTGCTGAAATATGGCGATATTTGGTGGAATTGCGCTGGACATTACTGCCGTAGCCTAGCGACTTTTATCGTGTTATAAGAAGCTGCGCGTGTCTGAGCGACAAATAGATTTAAAGCTATTTAAACCCTAAAGAAACACACTGCTCAGCGTTAGACGTCAAAGAAAACTCAGAAAAACACTTAGAAAGACATTCAGAAAAACATTTCGTTAGACATTTAGTTAGACATAGTTGAGATGTATATGTTCGCGAAATTAAAGTTTGCCCATAAAATCAATTTAATTGCAGCCGTATTGATTGTGCTTGCGTTATCGGTACTGACGGTTCGAAACTACACTGCGGCGAATGAAGAAATTCACCACCAATTGCAGCAAAGTATTACCGAAATTGCATCGTCAGTGTCTGGCAATATCGCTAATTGGCTCAATGGCAAACTCGCGATTGTTGAAGCTGTGGCGACAGCAACCACCGCTGACACGAGCAGCGCTGAGATGTTTAACATTACCAAGCAAGCAGACAATGCGGGTGACTTTAAAAACGCATATATCGCTGTTGAACAATCCGGTGAATTTATTCTCGACGACCCCAATATTCAGCTGCCTGCAGATTTTGATGCAAGGCAACGCCCTTGGTATCAGCAGGTTAAGCAAGAGCGCACGCCATCGTTTACCGAACCTTATGTTGACGCCACGATTAATCAGTTACTTATTTCTGCGGTAACGCCGATTGAGCAGCAAGGGCAGTTTATTGGTGTTGCTGGCGGCGACATCTTGCTTGATAAAGTGGCCGATATTATCAACAGCATCGAGTTTCTAGGGCTCGGCTACGCTTACTTAGTTACCGAGCAAGGCAAGATCCTAAGTCACCCAGAAGCTCAGTATATTGATAAAAATATTAGCGATTTATTGGGTTATAAGGCGCCACTCAATAGTGAGCTTGTTGATGTTGATGAGCAAAACCAGATTGTTGCCTTTATGCCCGTTAAAGGGATTTCATCGGTAAACTGGTATTTGGGCGTTGTGCTTGACCAGGAAAAAGCCTATGCACCGTTAGCAAGTGCTAGAAACAGTGCTATTGTTTTTGGTGTTGTGAGTGTTGTGGTGACCGTTGTGTTGTTAAACCTATTGCTCAGTCATTTGCTTAAACCTATTCAGCAATTATCGTATGCGATCAAAGACATCTCTGAAGGCGACGGCGATCTGACCAAGCGTTTAGCGGTTAAAAGCCAAGATGAAATTGGTAAATTGTCACATGATTTCAATGGCTTTATTGATACCATCCATCAATCCATGAGCCAAGTACATACCGTTGCCACAACGCTAAACAGCCAAATTGGGCAAGTTCGCAGCAGTACCGCAACGGGTATCAATATGGCTGAGCAACAATTAAGTCGAGGCACGAACGTTTCTGCCGCGGTAACTGAGCTTAATAGCTCGGCGCAAGAAATTTCCAGCAATGCAGCAACGGCGTCATCGCTAACGTCTGCCATGCACAATCAATCTCAACAGGGGGTTGATGCTATCAGCGACAACATTGTTGCGATCAACACACTGAGCAATATGATGGCGGGCTCAAGTGATGAAATCACAAAACTCAGCCAAGAAACTCAGAATATTGGCAACATCCTAGACGTTATCAAAGGTGTTAGTGAACAAACTAACCTACTTGCCCTTAATGCGGCCATTGAAGCGGCTCGTGCAGGGGAAGCAGGGCGCGGCTTTGCTGTTGTTGCCGATGAAGTGAGACAGCTAGCGCAACGCACACAGGTGGCAACAACCGAAATTGAAGTGATGATTGCTAGCTTGCAACAAGGCTCGTCGGCGGTAGTTGATACGATGGCCGAAAGCCAAACGAACAGCAGTAATAGCGTTGCGTTAGCCAATGTTGCGGGTGACAAAATGCAGCAAGTGATTGGCGCGTTGGCGGATGTTGAGCGAGAAAATCATTCGGTAGCAGTGGCGACAGAGCAACAAGTCAATGTAATTCAAAGTATTGATGAAGACATTTTACAGCTAATGAATTTAAATCAGGAAGGCGTTGGCAATTTGCAACAAACTCAGCATGCCTGTGATGAACTGCAATCGGTGTTTGATGATCTTAACCAGTTAGTGCGCCAATTTAAGGTGTAAGGCGTTTACTCATCGCAGCGCAAGGTAAGGCGGTTCAAAGCAATAGTTCAGCGAAAGTCGTGTAAATTTTCGACGTATATCTAGGGCGTGTTGATCTTTCGAGATTGAATTTTGTTCAATCTAAACGCTTTCTGATCGCGGCGCTCGCTTTGTCGCATAGTCGTTCTCGGCTTTGTCTCCTGAGTCGCTCTACCTCCTGCATCCATGCAGTCGTATGTAAAAATCGAGCAACAATGAGCAGGAAGCTTTTAGATGAACCCGCAGGGCAGCGTCTGTTTGAATTTTCTACTATGTTGGCACTTATTTATGGAGAATGACTATACTGCACAAGTGCCGCCTTGTATAAAACCCAAACAGACTGCTGCAAAAACAATCCTGAAAGATCAACACGCCCTAGTCATCTTGTGAAATATTTTTGCATCTACCAAGGTCAATTGCGCTGATTAGAACTAAAAGAGAAATTTTATGATGAAGTTATTTGTTCCTGCGGTAATTGCCTTGTCGATGTTATTTACTTCTGCCAGTATGGCCGAGACCAAGACCATGAAAACCAAGCCTGTTGCTGAAAGTGCTGAGTGGGTAAGCCCACTATTGAATGGTCAAATGGTACCTAATGTTGATGCGGTAACGATTGACGGTAAAAGCAAGCCTTTAAAAGACGTACTAGCTGGCAAAAAGACAATTTTGTTTTTCTATCGCGGTGGCTGGTGCCCATTCTGTAACACGCAAATGGGTCAGCTAAAGCAGTTAGAGCCTGAGCTTAAAAAAGCAGGTTTTCAGCTTATTGGTGTTTCAACTGACGCGCCAGCAGACTTAAAGAAAAGTGTTGATAGCATGTCTTTAGAATACCAACTGCTTTCAGACTACAACTCAACGATAAGCCAAGCATTTGGTTTAGCCTTTTTCACATCACAAAAAACCACAGAGCGTTATTTAGCTGCGATGAAATTGTCTAACCCGCTTCAAAAAAATGCTGATGGTGAAGAGCGCCTAGTATTGCCAGTACCAGCGATTTACGTGATTGACGGCAAAGGTTTAGTACAGTTTAGCTATGTTAACCCGAACTTTAGAGTTCGCTTACAACCTGAAATCCTGCTAGCTGCTGCAAAACTGGTGAAGTAAGTAGTTACTTACTGCTTTAACGATGCCTATCAGTCAATTGATAGGCATTGTTAAAAACTTGTAATCAGCAGGTCGATTGTTATCGATGAGCTGGTTACACTAAGGTCATATATACCCAAGCCACTTCAAAATGCTCGTTTCAGTTGAAATTAAAAACGATTTAGGCAAGGCATTGATTGCCAAGAATGGTTGTTCCCTTGTTAAGATCAATAACGCGGCATAAATCGTTTTTAAATCAACCCTTCGGGCGCTTCACAGGAACTTACTCTCATCGTTACAGCTAATTGCAAGGGAGTAACTATTCCCGCTAGCTGCGCCTTGATACTAAGCTCCTGTGATAGCGCTGAAACATGTATCTTGAAGTGGTTTGGGTATACAAAATCATTATCTGTAAAAGGAAAGGTATATGACCAAAGGAACAACTCTAGTTTGCGTTATCGCAACCAGCTTACTATCGTTAAGCGCATGTAGTTATCAAGCCCCTGTTAACTCAGTGTCTCAAACCCCTAAATCCACCAATAGCCAACAACAGACTGGACAAGTTAGCGATGAGTCTGGGCTCGCACGTTTATATCAACGCCAATGGCAACTCGTGCAATTGGCTGGAACTGAAGCGCTTAATGGCAAAGGTGGTAAACCCGTTAGCCTTCGCTTTGAACCACAAAAACAGCAAGTCAGTGGTTTTGCCGGTTGTAACCGTTACTTTGGGGCTTACACCATTAAGCAAGATGCGCTGAACTTTGGTCATTTAGCTATGACGAAAATGTTTTGTCAGCAAGGGATGGAGCTTGAAGCTAAGTTTGCTAAAGCGATAACGCAAGTGTCTACCTATCGATTTAGTGAGCAATTTTTAGAATTTATTGATCAACAAGGCCAGACAATCGCACGCTTTAAGCAAGATTAACTAAAGTTCAACACCCCCAAGTTACTCCCGAACAAGCGCCGAACTTTTCACTATGCCGAAAGTTCGGTGTTTTTGTTGTTGCATACAGGTAAGGTTATTAGCGTAAGTTGCGTTGCTTCAGAGCGGCATGGTAAATTAATAATACAACTTGTATATACAATTTCATGTGATGACTGAAAGCTATTCGCTACACCAAGGTTCGACGCCACTCTTGATCAGCATGCCGCACAATGGTCAAGCCATTCCTGACGATATCGCTGCCAATATGACAGCCGATGGCCTAGCGGTTCGCGACACCGATTGGCACTTAAATAAACTTTATGATTTTGCCGAGGCTATGGGAGCAAGTATAATTGCGCCTAAATACAATCGTTATGTGATTGATTTAAACCGTGATCCAAAGGGGGTAAACCTATACCCAGGCGCGAATAGCACCGAGCTGTGCCCGACCAGTGCGTTTGATTTATCGCCACTTTATGTCGAAGGAAAAGTGCCGTCTTCCGCTGAAATTGAGCGCCGTGTCGAGCTTTACTGGCAACCTTATCATCAAGCGCTTGCTAACGAGCTGGCGGCGATTAAGCAAAAATTTGGTGGCGCGGTATTATTAGAAGCTCATTCAATATTGTCACATGTGCCGCGTTTTTTTGATGGCCGTTTGCCGGATTTCAACTTTGGTAGTGCTGATGGCAAAAGCTGTGCACCGGCATTAATCGAACAAGTTGAAGCAATCAGTTTCGCGCCGTATAGCCAAGTAACCAACGGCCGATTCAAAGGCGGCTATATTACCCGAGCATATGGCAATCCCGAGCAAAATATCCATGCACTGCAGCTAGAGTTGTCACAAATTACTTATATGGACGAACAAAGCTTAAGCTACTCATCAAGTCGAGCTGAGCAAGTGCAGCCTAAACTCAAATCTTTAGTGAGCGCCTTAATCGCATTTGGTGCCCAAATTAGCCGTAATAAATAGCGTGGTGTTGCAATGAAACTTTTTGCTAAACAAGTGTTAACCAGCAAGGGTTGGCAGGAAAACCAAATTATCACTATCGAAAATGGCTTGATCACCGCAATGGTTGAAGGCTGTGAATCTGGCGCCGATGTCATTAAAGGTATTGTGATTCCGGGTATGGTGAACTGCCACTCTCACGCATTTCAACGCGCATTTGCTGGCTTCAGTGAGCAAGGCAGTGAAAACAGCCAAGGCGATATGAAAGATAGCTTTTGGACTTGGCGCAATATTATGTACCAGTTCCTTGAACAACTAACGGTTGACGATGCAAAGTTGATTGCCGAACAGCTATATATTGAGATGGTCAAACAAGGCTACACCCGCGTTGCTGAATTTCACTATTTGCATCACGATCCCCAGGGGCATGTACATGCAAAACCTGCGGCAATGGCTGAAGCTATTTTTAATGCGGCAAAGGTCAGTGGCATTGGTCTGACAATGTTGCCAGTGCTTTATCGCTTTAGTGGTTTTGGCGAGCAGACGCCAAATGATGGCCAAAAGCGATTTATCCACTCAATGAATGCGTTTAATGCTTTGGTTGATGATTGCTTTGCACTTGCTGAGCGCCAGCCTAACAGCAATGTAGGTATTGCGCCTCACTCGCTGCGTGCGGTTGACAAATCTTCCTTGCTTGAAGCGGTTTCATATGTGCGAAGCAAAGATAAACACGCACCTATTCATATTCATATTGCCGAGCAGCAAAAAGAAGTGAATGATTGCTTGGCACATTATGAAAAACGCCCTGTGCAGTGGTTGTTAGATAATGCTGAACTCGATCAGCATTGGTGTTTAATTCACGCTACTCATATTGATGCTAAGGAACGACAAGGTATTGTTGCCAGTGGTGCCATTGCTGGCATTTGTCCAACAACAGAGGCTAATCTAGGTGATGGAATATTCCCGACCACGGAATTTATTAACGAGCACGGGAGTTGGGCAATAGGCTCTGACAGCCATATTTCAGTTAGCCCAGTGGAAGAATTACGTTGGTTAGAGTATGCCCAGCGTTTAACGAAGCAGCAGCGCGCAGTATTGGCTACTTCTCAGACACCGTCAGTAGGTCAATATTTATGGCAAGCGGCAGCTAAAGGCGGCGCGCAAAGTACCTCGTCTAATACGGGTGAGTTGGCGGTCGGTAAACAAGCTGATTTACTTGTTTTAGATGAAGCTAAACTTTCAGTATATGCCAGTGGCGCAAAATATTGCCTTGATAGCTTAGTGTTTGCCACACACGCCAATGCTATTGCAGACGTTATGGTGAATGGCCAATGGGTCGTGACTGATGGCAAGCACCCTAACGAGCAAGCAACACACGAGAAATTTAGCGCGTTACTGGCACGATTAAAGCGCTGAACGTTAACCGTTAATCTAGAACCAATGATATAGATAGAGAAATTAATTGCCCAACGTGGAATCAACGAAGCAAGCGACTGTTATCAATAAAGCCCAGCTAGTGATCTCGGCTCCAAGCTCCGAGCAATCTGGCGCTGAGCATATTGGTAATGGACAAGTAAATTTAGCACCAATGAGCGATAGTGTGGCAAGCGAACAAGCCCTGCAAATCATGCTGAACTATTACCAGCAGGGGCGGTGGCAACGTCGTTCGCTAGCCGTCATCATGCGCACACCTAGCGATGATAAGGCATTAGTCTTCGGTTACTTGGTTTCACAAGGCGTAGTTAACACCTTGGCAGAAGTTGAGGCGTTAATACTTGAAGAAGATAACTTAGCGGAAGTGAAGCTGAAGCAGCATATTGAGGTTGACTGGCAGCGTTTTGAGCGGGTATTTGTCAGTCAGTCTGGTTGTGGTGTTTGTGGACAAAGCCAATTAAAGCAGTTGGCGTTATTGTTTGAGCCGCTTAACTCTAAGCGTAGCTGGTTAAAGCCAGAACAGTTGCTTTCACTGCCTAGTGAGCTTCGAGAGCGACAATCGCTCTTTCTGCAAACCGGCGGCAGTCATGGTGCAGGGCTTTGGCAGGCTGATACAGCAAATGATCTGGTTGTTGCAGAGGATGTTGGTCGTCATAATGCCGTCGACAAATTGCTGGGGCATGCCTATCAGCATAATCTATCGTTAGCACAAAGCGCGTTGGTACTCAGTGGCCGTATCAGTTTCGAGCTAGTGCAAAAGGCAGTAGCTGCACGTATTCCTGTTATTGTCGCGGTCGGCGCACCCTCTGATTTAGCGATAACAACAGCTAAACATTTTAATATTGCACTCATTGGTTTTACAAAGGCGCAACAAGCCAATGTTTATTGCGGCCAATCTCAGTTGGCGTTGGAAAATTAGCTATGTCAGATAAATCGAATGCCAATCAAAAAAATATTTATAGCCAGTACCAAGGCAGTGCTGGCGGCTGGGGGGCACTGGCAAGCACGGCCAAGCATTTGTTGCGTAGTGATAATGTTGCTAAAAACATTAAAAACCTACTAAAAACCAATCAAACTCATGGCTTTGATTGCCCAGGTTGCGCTTGGGGTGAAAAGGATGAGCCTGGGCGTTTTCGCTTTTGTGAAAATGGCGCAAAAGCTGTGAACTGGGAAGCAACCGGGCGTCGCGTAGGTGAGCAGTTTTTTGCTCAGCATACGGTGGCTTGGTTGGCAAAACAAAGCGATTTCTTTTTAGAAGATCAAGGGCGGCTGGCGCAGCCGCTAAGCTATGACAGCGCCATAGACAAATACCAAGCGATTAGCTGGGATGAGGCATTTTCCCTAGTTGCCGAGCATTTAACACAGCTAGAAAACCCAAATCAGGCAGAATTTTATACTTCCGGACGTACCAGCAACGAAGCGGCATTTTTATATCAGTTATTTGTGCGCGCTTATGGTACGAACAATTTTCCTGATTGCTCCAACATGTGCCATGAAGCGAGTGGTGTAGCGCTAAAACAAGCAATTGGTGTTGGCAAAGGAACTGTCACCTTAACCGATTTTGAACACGCTGATGCGATATTCATTTTTGGGCAAAACCCGGGTACGAACCACCCGCGTATGTTGGATACGTTAAGTCAGGCATCACGCCGAGGCGCTACGATAGTCAGTTTTAATCCGTTAAAAGAGCGAGGTTTAGAGCGCTTTACGAATCCGCAATCAACCACCGAAATGCTTACAGGTGGTGCCACCCAAATATCCAGTCATTACTTTCAGCCGAACCTTGGTGGTGATATGGCGGCGGTGCGCGGCATAGTGAAAGTGCTAGCTGAACGTCATCAACAGGCGCTAGCAAAAGGCGCTTCAGTATTCGATCTCGACTTTACTGCGGCGCACACTGAAGGAATGGCAGATTATCTAGCTGCAGTTGACGCCACCGATTGGCAGCATATCGAGCAGCAATCTGGGTTAAGTCGGTCGCAGCTAGCACAAGCGGCAACGCTCTATCAAAATGCCGACAACGTGATTTTCACTTGGGCAATGGGCATTACGCAGCACAAGCATTCAGTGGCAACTATTCAGGAAATGGCCAACCTACAGCTGCTATTTGGTCAAATTGGCAAGCGCGGTGCGGGGTTGTGTCCGGTACGTGGGCACTCGAATGTGCAAGGAGATCGCACCATGGGGATTAACGAAAAGCCAGAACCTGCATTTTTAGAAAAATTAGCGGCGGTTTTTGACTTTGAACCCCCAAGAGCCCATGGTCACAATACCGTGCAAGCCATTGAAGCTATGCTGTCAGGTCACAGTCGAGTTTTTGTCGGTCTTGGTGGTAACTTTGTGGCGGCAACACCCGATACCGAATTAAGCAAACAGGCGATGGCGAATTGCCAACTAACCGTTCATATTGCCACCAAGCTTAATCGCACCCATGTAACGCCCGGTAAACAGTCATTAATATTGCCTTGTTTAGGGCGCACAGATATAGATCATCAAGCGAGTGGGCCACAGCAAGTTACGGTGGAAGACTCGTTTTCAATGGTTCATGCCTCGGCTGGTGTAGTAGCAAGTGAGGTGGGAGAGATGCGCTCAGAGCCGGCAATTGTCGCGGGTATCGCACAGGCGACGTTAGGCAATTCACCCGTTAACTGGCAGGAGTTGATTACAGATTACCGCAACATTCGAGACCTGATCAGCCAAGTCATTCCTGGGTTTTACAACATGAATCAACGATTGGCTGCGCCAGGTGGCTTCTATTTGGGGAATAGTGCTGCAGAACGTTTATGGCAAACATCGCAACAAAAAGCACAATTTTTGTCTCATTCATTGCCTGAAGCGATAGTGCCTGCGTCGGTGCGGGCATTATCTAGCGATCGCGTGTTTACCTTACAAACACTGCGCTCGCATGATCAGTACAACACTACGGTATATGGCTTTGAAGACAGGTATCGCGGTATTTCCGGTGATCGTAAGGTATTGCTGATAAATCCAGACGACATTAAGGCACTAGGCATGTGCGCGGAGCAATTAGTGGATATTGAGTCGCTTTGGCCAGATGAAATCACGCGTAAGGTCACGGGTTTTCGTTTAATTCCTAATGATATGCCAGCGGGCAATACTGCTGCGTATTTTCCTGAGGCTAACGCGCTAGTACCGCTTGCCAGTGTTGGTCAGCAAAGCTTTACGCCAACCTCAAAATCGATCGCCATTGTGATCACGCCACATCAACCAAACTTAGAAGAAACTCGAATACTTTGACATGGTTTGGCAAACAAGTGCCTGATTCTTTGCGTATAACTTAGTGTCGCGTTTATTGGTGCAATATTCATTGTAATAGCTAACGATGGCTTTACGTGAGCTGGTAATTTGTTCCACGTGCTTAATTTCGCTGGGTCTGAATTGATTGAATTTAGGTTCAATATCTTTAAAAACGCGATCGGCTTTTAGGCGCACTTTGGTGTCTGTGGCGTCTGAGAACATCTCAAGCATCGCTTCTTTTTTTTCTTCATACCAAGCGGTTACCTCAGGTTGCGGGTAAAAGTGAAGAAAAACAGCGGCGAAGACGATTAAGATCAATATATTTTTCATGGCTTATCATATAATGGTGAAGTGGCAGTAGCATAATCAAAATTCATCAAAGAATAAATTCCAAATAGCGATTACATTGCACGCTATTGCATAACGAAATTCAATCATCCCAGGGGGCTAGGGTTTAGAGTGAGTGACAACAAGAAAGAGCTAGGCGGCAAATCAGCAATTCCCGTCAAGAATGTAGAAATTCATCAACCTAAAAGTGGAAGCCAAGAGCACTATAAGCCGCGCGACCAAATTTATGTGCGCAAAGTCACTGGCTTCTATCAACAGTTGCGACAAAAGATGAATTTCGTCTTTTTGTTTATGTTTGCAGCTATTCCTTGGGTGAACTTTAATGGCCAACAAGCGGTACTCTTCGATATTGGCGAGCAACGCTTTAATATTTGGGGCCTAACCTTGTGGCCGCAAGATTTAACCTTGCTGGCATGGCTATTTATTTTAAGCGCTTTTTTACTGTTCTTTGTCACTACCTTTTTAGGGCGTGTGTGGTGTGGCTACATGTGTCCGCAAACCGTATGGACCTTTATTTTTATCTGGTTTGAAGAAAAAATTGAGGGTACCGCCAATCAGCGTAAAAAGCTCGATGCGCAAAAAATGGATGCCACTAAGCTGCGCAAAAAGGCGCTAAAACATTTCTGTTGGCTCTTTTTCTCCGTGCTGACCGCGCTCACTTTCGTCGGCTATTTCACTCCTGTTCGTCAACTGTTTATCGACTTTTTCACACTCGAAACCTCGCTGATGGCAGCGGGCTTTGTTTGGTTTTTTGCCTTTTGTACATACGGTAACGCCGGTTGGATGCGAGAGATTATGTGTTTGCATATGTGCCCTTATGCACGCTTCCAATCAGCAATGTTTGATAAAGACACATTGACGGTTTCATATGATTACAATCGCGGAGAAAATCGCGGTGCACGTGGCCGTAAACAAGACCCTAAAGCTTTAGGTTTGGGTGATTGTATTGACTGCAATTTATGTGTTCAGGTCTGCCCAACCGGCATAGATATTCGCAACGGCTTACAATACGAGTGCATTAACTGTGGCGCTTGTGTCGATGCCTGTAATGGCGTAATGGAGCGAATGAACTACGAACCTGGCTTGATTCGTTACACTACAGAACATGAGCTTAAAGGCAAAAAAGTCCATATCTTGCGTGGCAAATTAGTTGGCTATGCAACCTTGATGATCATTATGACCTCATTGTTGGGTTATGAAATTGCCACTCGCGTCCCCGTTTCGATGGACATTATTCGCGACCGCAATGAGTTAGCTCGCGAGAATTTTAACGGTGAAGTGGAAAACGTTTACACCCTGAAAATTCTGAATAAGTCGCAGCAAGACAACACTTATCGCTTGTCTGTTGAAGGCATTGACGGTGCCAAGTGGATTGGTGAAAGCGAGGTGTTTGTTAAGGCGGCATCAGTATATACTCTGCCAATTAGTATTGCCGTTGACCCATACGAATTGAAAGACTATATGACTGATATTACCTTTGTTGTTGAACTTGCCGAGCAAGATAGTGATGTGCGTTTAGCTCACGATAGTCGCTTCTTTAAGAAGCGCTAATGGCGGTTTTTGATTTTTCTTCACTGTCGCCCGATCTCATTCTAGACGGCTTAGAAAGCATTGGCGTTTATGCTGAATCGGGTTTATTAGCACTTAATAGCTATGAAAATCGTGTTTATCAGTTTCAGGATGAACACGGTGAGCGCTGGGTCACTAAGTTCTACCGGCCGCAGCGCTGGCAGCTGGCGCAAATTCAAGAAGAACATGATTTTGCGCTGGAGTTAGCTGAACAAGAAATTCCAGTAATTGCGCCGATTGTGCTTGATGGCGAGAGTCTATTTGAACACCAAGGCTATCACTTTGCGCTTTATCCATGTCGTGGCGGGCGAATCTTTGAAGTAGACAACTTAGATCAATTGGAATGGATGGGGCGATTTGTTGGCCGCATTCATGCCGTAGGTAGCAAGCAAGCGTTTGCGCACCGCCCATCATTTAACACCAATGAATTTTTGCTTGAGGCACGCGAGACTATCGCCAATAGTGGCTTTGTGCCAATGCATATCGAAAATGCTTTTTTTACAGTACTCGATCAAGTGATTCAGCTGGCGTTAAGTCAGTACCAACCAAAATCGAGCATACGCTTACATGGCGATTGCCATGCTGGTAATATTTTGTGGCGTGACGAGCAAGGGCCACACTTTGTTGACTTAGATGATTGTCGACAAGGCCCAGCAATCCAAGATTTATGGATGATGTTGTCCGGTGACAGATCGCAACAACTGTTACAATTAGACACCATGTTAAGCGGTTACGAAGAGTTCTTTTCATTTGATGCGCGCGAGCTTGTCTTGATAGAATCTTTGCGTACAATGCGATTAGTCAATTACATTGCTTGGCTAAGCAAACGTTGGCAAGACCCAGCGTTTCCGCGTAACTTCCCGTGGTTTAATACCGATAAATACTGGGAACAACAGGTGTTAGTGTTGAAAGAGCAACACGCTGCCTTAACGCAGGCACCGCTAAGCTTATTACCGTAAAGGAACAGAGATGAAAAAAATTTTTGCTAGTTTGTTAATGGTTATGTTGTTGCCATTTGCCGCACAAGCCGCGAATTACCAAGAAGGTAACCAGTACACTAAAGTGAGTGACCAGTTATCGAAAAAGCCTGAAGTTCGTGAGTACTTTTCTTTTTATTGCCCACATTGTTTACGTTTTGAACCTTTCTTTGCAAACGTGAAAAAGAACCTGCCAGAAGGTGTGTCTTTTGAACGTAACCACGTTGATTTCTTACGCTTTACAACGCCTGAAATCCAATTTATGGTCACTAAAGCGTTAGCCACTGCACAACAATTAAAAGTTGAAGACAAAATTTCAGCGGCGATTTTTAACTACATTCAAGTACAACGCGGTGCTATTACCGAAGAAAAAGATATTCGCAACATCTTCGTATTAAACGGTGTAGATGGTGCGGCATTCGACAAAGCATTTAAAAGCTTTTCAGTGAATAGCAAAGCTAAGTTGATGAAGAAAATGCAAAACGACTTAGTGAAAAAACGCGCACTAACGGGCGTTCCAACAGTCGTTGTAAACGGTAAATACCGTATCAATGCTGATAAGTTAGACCGCAATAACTTCGAACAAGACTACATTAACATTGTGAAGTATTTGTCTACGCTAGAGGGCTAATAGCGCTCATAGCTAAAATGATGATTTCGAAAAGCTTAGCCTTGGCTAAGCTTTTTTTTCGCCTGTAATTTGTATTTATGCTTTATATAGAGCATGAGCATTAACCCTAGCGCTAACCCAGCTAGTGCGACGCTTATTTGCTGTTGAGTTTCTGCTGCTAATTTAATGCCTGCGCCTGCCAGTGAGAAAATCACCATTTGTGGAATAAAGCCCAGCGCAGAGCCGGCAACATAGGGAGCAAAAGGTATTTTTGTCGCACCTGCGACAATATTAGTGATGAAGTTACTACCCAGCGGTAAAATTCGAATGATCAGTGCTTTTGTAAAAGTATTAATGGATAAAAAGCGATGTATAACCGAAGATTTGTGTGGAAAACGCTGGTAGACCCAGCGGGCGAATAAATATCGGCTGGCTAAAAACGTTAGCATACAGCCAGAAATTGTGGCGGCTGTAGCCACCAGGAAACCTGCCTTCGCGCCAAACAGCATCCCTGTAGATAACGCCGCTACTTGCCGTGGTAACCCCACCCCAGTCGCTAAACTTAAGATAAGATAGCAAAATAAAAAGCCTGATGGCGTGGCGGTGAACCAAGTACTACTCGTGATAAATTGGCTTAGGCTGTCGATATTGGCGCTCTACTACTTTTCGTGGTGTAAATGGCAGTGTTGGCATTATAAGAGGCGGCCGTTAAAACACAAAGCAGGGGCATTAAGGGAGCCCGCTAAGTGCAAGCTTCAGGATTTAGATTTATTACTTACACGCTTACATCAAGCCGTTAAGTAACTTAGCTTTTGCTTGTTCAAACTCTTCTTCAGTCAGGTAATTTTGTTTTTTTAGGCTGACCAACTTTTCCAGCGCTAAAATGATTTGCGCGTCAGTTTGGCCACGGGTTAGTTCATTGTTTTCGGCAAGGGCTCCAGACTCTTCAGTTGTATTCGTTGTTGAAAGTAAATGGAAATCATCAACATCAGCTTTTTGAGCATGGGTAGTGTCTGCTATTTGCTCTGTTTTGGCTTCCACTTTACTTTCTTCTACACACTTTTCTTCATTCTCGTTGTCTGAATTGTTTACGGTGTTTTCGCTATAGAGCGGACTACTTGCCTTTGTATTTGCGAGTGCAGAGCAGTTTAAAAACGTCTTTCGCGTTTTTATAGGTCTTGATTTATCGATAATTACATCCGATGACGTTTCCCTTTGCTCCGTCGTTTCAGGTGCAACTAATGCAGACAAACGCCATGCCCAGTCAACTGCATTGATCAAAGCTGCCTGATAGCTCGCTTTTGAAATACGATTGTCACCTTTGCGCAGATAAAGACTAACTAAATATATTTGCCGCTCACTGTCAGTTATAGCTAATTGAATATGCCTTAACTTTCCGTCAGTCATTTTCTCTCGCTTCTCGACATTACATGTCTGACGCCAAATATTATCAAAGTCATTGGTCATGCCTTGTTGATGGGACAACTCAACCACGCTGATATTGTTGATAAGCAGTTTAATCCCTGCAAGGTTTCCAATTGCTAAGCTTTTACTAGGGACGGATTGGTGCGGTTTAAACAGATGGATTACGCTGTGATCACTGGATAGTTCTAGGTGATTAAACTGTTGTTGGTAAAATGTGGTAACAGAGAATCTACGCTTATTAATTCGGCGATAGGTATGCCATAATCCCCAGCTTGTCAGCGATAGCATTATCAGAAAAACGATTAATTTATCTAACCCAGTATTGGAGTCTGTTACTAATGTTTCTTTTGAATCGGCAAGGTTATTGACTAAACGAGATAATATGCCTGTCGAAGGTTGATACATCAGCACGCCGCCAACGGCATCGTGAAACAATTTTACTGGTAGCTCAACGCCGAGCGGTATAATTGGTGTTAATTGATAGTCATTGCTACTGGCATGCTTGGTTAGGCTTACTAGATATGGTTGGTCTTGATGCATACTTACCACTAGGGTTGAGCCAAAAAGCTGGTCTGCTTGGTTCCCGTAATAGGGAAGTATTTGAAAGTCACTGATCTCAAAGTTTTTGTAACGAAACACGGTGGATAAAGGGTTAGAAGCCCGGCTGATCTTGTGTGTTTGTTCGTCTTGATGATCAATCCAAAGTGTTTCATTGACTCTATCGGGCCAAGTGAAATGACCGAGTTGTGACAGTTTGAACCTAAAAATTTCTTGGTTAATCTCTGCGTTTTCCACATAGGGATTAGTTGGAGGAACAGTGTAAGGTTTTAAACCAAATTGTTCGGGTTTGATACGCAATATGCTGCCCGAATAAAGTGGTGAAGTTGCGAAACCTTTAATTGCACTTAGGCCTACATAGAGTAGACCAAAATTATCATCCCACGCTCTATGGTACGGATTGAATGCCAGTTGTACTTTTGCAGTGGTCGATGTTGGTAACCCAATTCTCAGTACCTCTCGTACAGTGACCTCTTCTAGATCAATGCTGTCACTTAATTGCCATTCTTTAAGCACAATATCTTGCTCCAGAGAGTCTTTGTTGAATTGCCGACCTACAATTCGACTGGCTTTAGTGTTGGCTTGATCAATTGCGACCTGATGAGCACTATAAAACTTGTGGTAGCCGTTTTGCTCGCGTGTGTCGAAATTAGGATGTAGTGCAATGGCAAGAAGTCTTGAGTTATCTTTTTCAGTGAGTAAGTTATGGTTCAGCGGTGTCAGTTCAGGCTGACCTTTACTCGCATTAAGAATAAATAACTCTCCAGATGCGCTAGCGACTATGAAATGTTGATCGTATTTCGAAGTGGGATATATAGCGATCACCTGCTCGGCAATATGCTTCGGCAAGGTAGCAAAAGGTTTGAAGCTTAATTCTGCGCTTGAACTCCAAGCGACTAGCAAAAAGTAAAAGGCTAAAAAAATTATAATACGAAGTGTATTCATACTTACAGTGTCGTAAAGTTAACCTACATTTGGTCTTAAAATTGGCACCTCAACCGACTGCAATCTACTTGAACTGATCTTGTTGGTAGCTTGTTATTATCCTCTAATAATCGTTGTTAATGACCGAAAAATCAACAGTTTCTAAAGGTTTATTTGAGTAACACGTGAACGCTCTTGGCGGTAATTTGCTGTGTTTTTTCAGCGTCGTTAGCATAAGTGAGTCGCCCTTCAATTACTAAGTTTGCACCCAAACTCGCTTGTTGATGAAGCTGGCTAGCGGTGTGCCCCCAAACTTGTACTGTTCGAGTGATTTTGTGATCTATAAGTTGTTGCTTTTGTTCGCTATAGGCTTGGTGCGAGATGGCGACATCAAAATGTGCGAGGGGTTGACCACGTTCGCTGGTGACCAATTCTACGTTTGAGACAAGTTCTGCACTGCAAAATACTTGGTTAATATTTGGAGTAAAGCCTTTCGCAAAGTGCTCAACAGTTGTTGCGTGAACAATCTCACTGCGGTTGATTGAATTTGTTGCTAAGTAACCACTGACGAGTAGCAAGTCTCCTTTATTAGCCTGTGCGAGCGCCTCTTCAACGGCATTACCAACAACTTTGATTTGGTGGTAGCTGGTCCACTCTTTGGTTTGTTGCTGCTTGTCTTGCCATCGATGAGTTGTCGCCAGTGTTAACTCTGTAACAGCAAGTACGGGATTCGCTTGATAGCGAATTTCAGGCTTAGCGACCAGGTTGCCCAGTAAGGTTACCTGACATAACTGATGGCGAGATCTAGACATAGGTTTTAGCTCTTCAACACAAACAAAAAAAGCCGTGGTTACGGCTTTTTAATTAAAACATAGTTTCATACCAATTGAATTAATTAATTGATATTAGACGGTTAATTGTTTTATTGGTTAAGGCAGTGCTTAATTGCAATCGACAGTAACTCTTTCGCTGACTTATCGTTGGCTGGCAGCTCTTCATCACAGGTGCTCACTGGTGTCACGCGCTCGCCCCACTTAATATAACCTGCACCCCATGTTAAACCCGCACCAAATGCAGCTGTCATAATATTCGCGCCAGGTTTTACACGACCAGATTCAACGGCTTCACAAAGTGCAATTGGCACCGTAGCCGCCGATGTGTTGCCGTAGTTGTGGATATTTACCATGACCTGATCATCAGTTAGCTTAAACTGTTTTTGTAGGGATGCAATGATGCGCAAGTTTGCTTGGTGCGGGACTAACAGGTCGATATCTTCAACATTAAGCTGTGCTTGTTTAAGCACGGTTTCAGAGCCTTGCCCCATTGCACGTACAGCACGTTTAAAAATGTCAGGCCCCATAAAGTGTACATCTAAGGCTGAAGGTGGGTTTTCGTAACGATCCATATCAGTACCAAAACCGCGAATTTCAAGAATATCTCTAGCTTCTGAATCACAGCCGAGCTTAGCGTGGACTAATCCTGCTGGTTTATCGCTAGCTTCAATCACGACTGCGCCTGCACCATCACCGAATAAAACTGCGGTTTCACGTAGCGCCCAGTTTACCCACCAACTCATACGTTCGGCACCAATAACAACTGCTTTTTTGATCATGCCAGAGCGTACTTGTGCAGTCGCATTTTGCAGGGCGTAAAGGAAGCCAGTACATGCTGAGTTTAAATCAAACGCTGCGGCGTTTTTAGCGCCAATCAATTGCTGCACTTTAGAAGCTGTATTCGGCACTATGGTGTCTGGACAAGAGGTAGCTAGCGCAACTAAGTCAACTTCTTCTGGGCTAATGCCGGCCGCTGCCATAGCACGCTTTGCGGCAAGCGCTGCTAATTCAGCCGTATTTACGTGGGAAATTCGACGCGCTTTAATGCCGGTACGTGTGGTGATCCACTCATCGCTGGTATCAACAAATGTAGCTAAATCATCATTAGTTAATTCAGCTGGTGGTACACATTTACCCCAGCCAGTAATCTCGGCATAGGTTGCGGTATTTTGTAGGGCACTGTTTTCAGCGAAAGTTTCTGCAGACATAGCTTAAATACTTCTATTGATCCTGTTGTAGTTGACGGCATTCTACTCACCTAAAAGGTGCTTTAAAAGCCTTGATACAAATTACTACAAAGTGAGGTTTGTCAGTGTTTCATACCATTGACACCGAACTGTCACCGAACTGTCAATAACGTCTTCTAAGCTGACGATAAAATTGGCAAAGTGTATGAGTTGTTATGTCTCTTTCATCACTAAAATTTTCTTCGTCTGAACACTATCTACTGTTCGAACACATTGAAAATTTAGTCAATCGCCCCTCGATAACGCCTATGGATGCCGGTTGTCAGGACTACATTGGTGAGGTTTTGCGTAGGCTTGGTTTTAAAACACATCAATTTACCGATAACGGTGTTGCTAATTTAGTTGGGACAATAGGCGAAGGTGATACGAAAATTGCTTTCTCTGGTCATACCGATGTGGTGCCTGCTGGCGATGAAGATAACTGGCTCACTGACCCTTTTGTTGCAACCTTAATAGGTGATGAGATTATTGGTCGCGGTATAGCCGATATGAAAGGTGGAGTCGCCGCGATGCTTGCAGCCATAGCAACCAAAATTAATCGCATTAATACACAAAAATTCACGTTTTTAGTATTGATCACTAGCGATGAAGAAGGTGAAGCTGAATTTGGCACAAAATCGATAGTGAATCACTTAGCGGCACATGATTTATTGCCTGATTACTGTGTTGTCGGCGAACCTACGGCCAGCCAGAAAACGGGTGATGTGATCAAAGTTGGGCGGCGTGGCGCAATTTCTGCCGAATTGACTATTAGTGGCAGACAAGGTCATGCTGCTTACCCCCAATTCGCCGACAATGCAGCACATACGGTGGCGGATATTGCCTCTTGGTTGAATCATTTATCTTGGGATGAGGGGAGTGATGATTTTCCAGGTACAAGTTTGCAAATTACCGCTATTGATACTGGTCGTTGGACTGACAATATCATTCCTGGCCAAAGTAAATTGTGTTTCAACATTCGCTATAGCCATGTTTACAGCGAACAAACCATAGTGCAACGAATAGAGGATGGCTTACGTCAAATTCAAAAAACGGTCGCGATTGAATGGTTGCGCCCTTGCCGTCCTTATTTGACTGAAGTGGTGGATAATAAGCAGAACTTAATTGGCGAGGTCGAACAAGCGATTTATCAAGTAACCAAGCGTTTTCCAAGGTTATCGACTTCAGGTGGTACTTCTGACGGGCGCTTTATCGCTCAGACTGGTTGTCAGGTTGTTGAATTAGGTGTGCCAAATTGCACAATTCATCAAGTTAACGAGCGTGTAAAAATTTCTGACCTGCAACAACTACAAGCAATCTATCAAACGTTATTGGTACGCTTGATGGGCATTGATTAATAGACGAAAAGTGCCCTGTATTTACTTTGTGAAAGATTTACGGCAGCTATATGACAGCACTTAAACTGCACCTGAAATACTGTCAATCAATCGGTGCTATTAAGTAAACCTTTGTGACGCTTTATTCGTTTTCACCGAGATAGCGCTCGCGTTTTTTTCGTTTAAGTTGAGTGATATCGAGCAATACTAAACCGTCAATACAGTCGTTAAAGTCTTTGTCGACGCCAAAGTCGATAAATTTCACTCCGCCAGCTTCAGTCAATTCACTGTATTGTTTATAAAGTGTTGGCACGCATGTTCCCATATTGGCAAGTAGGTGCTTAAGTTTGGCGAAGTCCGCTTTGTAATCATCGCCGACAAATTGTGACTTTAGCTGTTCCATCGCTGGCTGGTTTAAAGTAAATGGAGATCGCGATGGCGCGATATCGCGGTCTGCACCAAAGTACAATTGATAGAAATACACTAGCAGTTCTTTGGCCGATTGCGGCAGTGCATTACTCATGGTTACTGGTCCAAACAAATAGCGATAATGCGGGTACTTTTGTAAGAAAGCCCCGATGCCATACCATAAATAATCTAGGCTGCGCTTACCCCAGTACTTAGGTTGCACAAAGCTGCGACCAAGCTCTAAACCTTGTGTTAAATAAGGTGACATTTGTTCTGTTAGTTCGAAGAGCGAATGAGTGTATAAACCGGATAATCCTTGCTGTTCAAGTACCGCTTGCGTGTCAGCTAGGCGATAGGCGCCTACGATCTCTAGCTCCTCGTTGTCCCACAAAATTAAGTGGAAATAGTGGCTGTCGTATTTGTCGATATCACGTCGTAAGTTGCTACCTTCGCCGACCATACGAAAGGCAATTTCACGCAGCACACCGACTTCTCGCATGATCGGGTCATTCTCAACTGCGCGATGTAAGTAGATTCCTTTGCCATCTTGAGTGGTGCCTAGGTATTCACATTGCTTAATAGCTTTTTTCAGCACTTTTCGATCTTCAATCGGGGCAATTGCGCTTTGTGTTTGGAATATGTCGGCCTTATTAGTTTTCAGGCGATAAAGATGCTTCTTAAACAGCTTAGTTTTGGTTTTAATATCAAGCGGCATACCGTGGTAGCTATCAAATGGAATTTGCTTCCCAATGCGCATCGGGATGTCTTTTTGCTGTTGTTTAAACATCTCGCTGACTAGGAGCAAAGTTGATGCCGGTTTATACATCATAGAAACGCCATAAAAGGCCGCGGAATTTTTCGCCTTGATATAAACAGGTACGATGGGAGCCTTCGCCGCTTGTGCAAATTTTAGAAAGCCTGAGTGCCACTTGGTATCTCTAACACCAGTTGGGCGAATACGCGACACTTCGCCAGCTGGAAACACAATAATAGCGCTGTCTTGCGCTAGGTGCTCGTGAATAGCTTGCAAGTTTTCTTTGGGAGTTTTGCCGCCCATATTATTAACCGGTAATAACATCGGGCTGAGCGGTTTGATGTTCATCAACAAGCTGTTAACTACTACTTTGACGTCACGGCGAATATCGGCAACCATTTTGATTAGCGCAAGGCCGTCGAGCGAGCCAATAGGATGATTTGCAATGATAACGACGCGTCCTGTTGAGGGGATATTTTCACGTTCTGAATCACGCACTGAATAGCTGGTATTGAACATGTTCAGCACTTGTTCGACAAAGTCTAAGCCGGTGAGGTGAGGATATCTTTGTTCGAAATCTAAGAACTCTTTTTCGTGCAACAAGCCTCTTAAAGCCGCTTTTACTGGTTTGGCTAACCAAGGCTTATCATTAAGTGTGGGTAGGTTTTGTGCAACTACATCATCAACTCGAAACATATTCTTTCCTTACACCTGAAATACTCGCTCTGTGGCAAGCTTTTGTGCACGTTAAGTGAAGCAGATGAATAAAAGGTGACAGCTAGATGATGCTTTTATGACCATTGTTAGTGAGACTCTAAAGGGGCTGTTAGTTATGCCTAAAAAGTGCTTAACGAGCTTTAAGCTAAAATTCTTAGCGTAACGATTAACTCGCCATAGAGACAACGGTCAGCTTAGGTTGCATTGTGGTCCAGTAGCATAAATTAAGCTCACCATGTGCATTTTCAGTAAGGGCGCTGCAGCTTTCAATCCAGTCACCGTCATTGCAATATAGCAAGCCATTTTGCTCAACAATTTCGGGGTGGTGGATATGACCACATACCACGCCATCTAAATTATTTCGGGCAACTTCCTTAAGTGTTGCGTCACGATAGCGGGCGATGGCTTCGTTTGCTTTTTTGATGCGTTTTTTAATGTAAGCGGCCAGTGACCAATAATGAAAGCCACGCATTCTGCGATAATGATCGAGATTGCGGTTTAGCCAGAGCAGCACATCATATAGTTTGTCGCCAAGCCAAGCTTGCCATTTGCCCAAACAAACTTCGCCATCAAAGTCATCACCGTGTAATACCAATAGTTTCTTACCTTGTGCTGTAGTGTGCACAAGGCGTTTTTTAATTTCGATATTGCCGAATAGCATATTGGCATATGGCTTAATGATTTCGTCGTGGTTGCCTGGTAAGTAGACCACATGTGTGCCATCAAGCGACTTTTGATACAAGACGTGAAGTAAACGGTTGTGGCTTTCTGGCCACATAAACTGACGCTTTAATGCCCAAAAATCAACAATATCACCCACTAGGTAGAGTGTGTCCATGGTGTTATATTGAAGAAAGTCGAGCAGCAAGTCTGCTTTGCAATCTTTGCAGCCCAAATGAATATCAGATAACCAAACCGTGCGATGATGTTGCCTCATAGTGCGCTCTGCTCAATGCCGTTGGAAAATAATGCTGTCGGTAAATTTTGCTGGTGTCGTATTGCCGATAACCGAACTTACGGGGGCTATGCTAGAAGTGCTTTATGTCAGAGTTGTGACGTTTTTTTAAACAAATGCTTACGGTTTACTTACGAGTTAGTGACGAATGGAATCATTGAAGAATTTATGAAAGCTAAGCAAGAAGAGAATAATAGAGCGATGGCGCACCCAGCAGGAGTCGAACCTGCGGCCTCTGCCTCCGGAGGGCAGCGCTCTATCCAGCTGAGCTATGGGTGCAGCGGGCGAAATAGTATAGATAATGAAGCCATGTGTCTAGGCGGTTACTGCAATAAATGTTATTTATTGATAGCTCTTATTAATGAGATTACTATACTAAAAGTCAGTGAATTAACTACATTTAGTGTCAGTAATTTTGACAATTTAGGGATTCTAAAAATCGTTATAGTTGTTGAAGCGCTGTAGTTATGCGTTATTCATGACATGGTTTGTTTTTTGCTTGAATTTTGTAAAAGTCGTTGCCCCCAATAGTCATTAGCGGCATTTAGAGTTGAGAAGGTATATGAGCGTTAAAAAGTCTACAGCGGAAGTGAATTCAGCATCACAGAAACAGAAAGGGCGTAGAAGCCTTTTCAAAAAGGCTGTGATTGGTACGCCTTTGGCTATTACGCTAGCTAGTCGCCCAGCTTATGGTGCCGTCTGCAGCCTTTCCGGGTTCCAATCTGTTAATCCTTCGGGGGTTGCTCGCCATAATGTTGGTTGTGGTGGAATCAGCCCTGGTGGTTGGAAAGAAAATGGTTACAAGACTGGAAACCAAGATGGCAGCAGAGATAATTGGATTAAGGCTGGTTTTTACCCTAATCCACGAAAAGCTGGTTCGTTAAGCTACAATACTAAGAAAGGTATATATCCCGACGATCCCGATGGTACTTTGTTTTATGCATGGGAAGCCTTTAGTGGTGCAACGCCTAGTGTGTATGTAGACCCTTCAGATACATTGCACGACGTATTATTAAAAAACCCTGGCACTTTAGAATTCCATATGATTTCTAATTTCCTTAATGCCAATTACTATAATTGGGGTAACGGCGACGGTAAAATCAATGCCATTGATATTCGTGGTGTCTACATGGCTTACACTTCAATGCAACAAACCTACACAACAACAACTGGTGCTGTGTTGAACTTAGATACACTCGATCTACAAAAGTTCTTTGCTCAGTTATACCATTAATCAGTATTTTGAGAGTTACAAAAACCAAGCATAGACAGCTTTTATCCTATGCTTGCCCCCCTGAATTGGTGTTATTTGATACGCTATCTAAAGAAACTATATTGCTGCCAGCAATTGAAACAGCGGTTTTTTTTGCATTGGAAGATGAGCGTTTGTTGACTCTAGAGCAGTTACTGATGTCGTTAGAAAATCATCAAAGGTTTGAACTGGATTCTTTGTCACAATCTCTTGATACACTGGAGCGATTGCAGTTGATTGAGCGTATTGAGTGATTATCAAAGATTTATCTGAGAAAGAGTTAATTTATCAATTAACAACAACTGGATTGAGATTCGAAGCAGGATCTTACGCGGTTAAACTTTCGTCGAACATAGTAAGTGTTGCGCGAGGTATTAAAAAGCTTTATCGCAATGCCGCCATTGTTGATGGAATAGTTGATTTTAATGTTTCTTTGCAACGATCGTCAGGTATTCGTAAGCTTCTAAAGCCACAAGTTCAATTCAGCTTTAATGGAATAGAGCCTTTTAGCCCATTACCATGCACTCAAGCCTTCCCGCTATTTGAATGGGGGCTTAATTGGTGTGTGACGAGTCATGATCATCGATATTTGATTATTCATGCCGCTGTCGTCGAAAAAAATGGTAAGGCGTTGATTCTTCCTGGCAGTCCTGGAGCAGGAAAAAGCACATTGTGCGCTGCCTTAGTCGAATTAGGCGGCTGGCGCTTATTATCTGATGAACTCACAATGGTAAATATAAATGATTCATATATTCACCCCAACCCCAGACCAATCAGTCTAAAAAATCAGTCTATTGATTTGATTAAATCTTATATTGGCAATGATCATTTTTCTGCCGTAGTTAAAGATACTATAAAAGGCTCAGTTGCCCATATCAGGGCTCCTTCTGAAAGTCTTAAAGCAAAAAGTGAATTGGCGATTCCGTCAATTATTGTTTACCCAAAGTTTCAACGTAACATTGAAAATAGCCTAAACGAACTCTCTAAAGGTGAGAGCTTTATGAGACTAGCTGAGAATTCTTTCAATTATAATGTGTTAGCTAACGATGGATTTTGTGCCTTAGGCAAACTCCACGACCGAGTGGAGTGTTATAGTTTTCACTATGACGGTAATTTAGAGTATGCGATTAGTGTAATGGACTCTTTGGTGGAATGAGTATACCGATAACTCCTCTGATTAAATTTCTTAGCACTCCCACTGAAGTGGAAGCTTGGCGACCTGAACAGTGGCAACAATTGATTGAGCAAAGCTATTATACGGGCATGCTAGCTCGAGTATATGCCATGCTTATTAAGCAACAATTGTTCTGTCATGTGCCGGATGAAATGAAATGGCACTTTGAGTCAGCGAATAAGGTCTTCATTGCTCATCGCGACGATGCGATAAGGGAGGTTGAAAAAATTAACAATACGTTAGGTATGGTAGGCATCACACCTGTTTATTTAAAGGGCAGTGCGTATTTGCTGGAAAAGCTCACTTGTAGTGAAGGTCGATTGTTTTCTGATATCGATGTATTTGTTAAAAAAGAAGAGCTCAAAGCGGCAGAGGAAATATTTGGTTGGAATGGTTGGCAAGTCAAGTCACTTGATGAGCATGACCAAAAGTACTACCGAGATTGGATGCATGAGTTACCGCCGATGGTGAACACCAAAACGGGTATGACATTAGACCTTCATCATCATTTATTACCAATTGTTAGCCGAGTTTCATTTAACTCAGATAAGCTATTGGAAATTGACACCGAAAATAAGCATAGCACCAACACATTGTGTAATGAGGATAAAGTACTTCATAGCATAATTCACTTGTTACTTGATGGTGAGTTTAATCATGGCTTTCGTGATATTCATGATATCTATCTGATGCTAATTGAATTTCAACAAAGCGATGATGATTTTCAAATGCGACTTTGTCGACGTGCTGAAGCGCTGAATGTTAGCTTTCTTCTGTATTACTCTCTTAGGTTGCAACAAGCCTTTTTTTCATTTCAAGTGGATGCATTCGTTATGAAAAATCTAGAGTCAGGGTTGCCATCAAAAACTATTGCTAATCGAATAGTTAACGCATTTACTACCGTGTTGAACCCTGATCTAAAAGTGAGGCAAAGCTTTAAATACAAATGGGCGTCACTGTGCTTATTTGTACGCTCTCATTGGTTAAAGATGCCGATCAATATCTTGCTGCCACACTTAACATATAAAGCATTTGCTGGAGTATTTAAGAAGAAAGATGAGGCAACTATATCATTGTAGTTAGCCTATAACGTATAGGGAATAATATGAATTGGGTTGCTATTACTGGCTATGGCGCGGCGTCGCTTGCTTATTTAGTCTTTTTCTTTTTACTTATTGTTATTCGAAAGAAGTCATTCATCGCGGTGTTGATTGCCAGCAGCGTATTCTTTACTTTGATCGCCACCGTAGCTGGTTTGGTTCAAGTTTATTTTAGTGACTCGCTGAAGCCGGTTTTGCTTGCAGAAAATGTTAAATTATTAAGCTTAATCATATTTTTGTTTGCGGCTCGTGCTAGGTTAACTGCATGGTCACAGTTACTACAGCAAACTTGGTTGCTCAAGTATGTAGTGAGTCTAATTGTATTATCCGCAGCTACTTGGGGGCTTGCTCATCACACAGAACTTGGCAGTAACTCACTCTTTTTGTTATTTCTCGTCTTAAATCTATTTGTCATTGTGCTCCTAGAGCAACTTTATCGTAACGCCGAATCACGAGAAAAATGGATGCTTTGGCCATTAGTGATTTCGCTTGGTGTAATTACTGTGGTTGATTTTATTATCTTTGCGCAAGCCTCAATGCTCGACCAGCTTGATTTCAATTTTTGGTATGCACGCGGGTATGTTATTGCGCTAGGCATGCCATTTTTCTTGGTTAGTGCTCGGCGCATTAAAGACTGGTCTGTTGATGTTTTTGTCTCGCGCGAAGTCGTTTTTTACAGCTCAATGATATTAATCGCCGGTGGCTACTTACTTACGTTGTCATTCGCAGGCTACGCGTTGAAACTGTTTGGTGGTGAATGGGGCGATGTGCTCAGTATCTCTTTTGCGGCACTTGGAATGGCTGTACTGGCAGCCTTGCTACTAACTGAGAAGTTACGTCGAGAAGTTAAAGTCTTTATTACTAAACATTTTTTTGCCAATAAGTATGATTATCGCATTGAGTGGCTTCGCTCAATTGAGCAAATTGAAGCAAGTAAAAGTGAAGACAGCTATCAAACGGCTTTAAAAGTTATTTGTTCATCGATTGATGCACCTGGCGGCTGTTTAGTTAAAAAAAGCGCGGATCACCACTTTAAAGTAGTTAGTACCATCAATATGGATATGTCAGTTGATGAAAAAGTGCATAAAAATTTGACGACTATTGCTGATTTTTGCCATCAGTCTGGCTGGATCATCGATGTGCAAGAATATCTGTTTGTTGAGGATGCGTACCAAGGATTATCACTTGAGTTAACTGCATTGCGTGAAGCCAATGTTGATTTGATTATTCCTGTAATTCATAACAATGAGATATGGGGACTGTTCATGTTGGCGAGAGGAAAAAATCAAACATTCCTCAATTGGGAAGATCGCGACTTGCTGTTTGCGGTCACTAAACAATTAAGCAATTTTATCTCGCTGAATGAAGCGAACAGCGAGCTTGCAGAATCAAAACAGTTTGAAGCTTTTCATCGAATGTCGGCATTCTTGGTACATGATCTTAAGAATATTCAGGGCCAACTAGCTTTGATTAACAGCAATGTTTCGAAACATCGTGATAACCCTGCTTTTGTTGATGATGTGTTTGAAACTGTGTTATCCGCCACAGAGCGGCTTGATAAAGTGCTTCAACAACTGCGCAATAAACAACACTCTGAACATAGAAATCAAAATGTTTTATTGTCGTCTTTGGTCGATAAAGTGCTTGCACAAAGAAATATAAATAAACCTAGTGTTGACGTTCAAATTGATGGAGAATTAAACATCGAAGTAAATGAAGAGCTTAGCCCTGTTCTAAACCATATTGTGCAAAACGCGCAGGAGGCGACAGACGATGAGGGTTGGGTGAAAGTGCAGATCGCTTCTAAAAATAATAAAGTAGAGATCATTGTTAGCGATAGTGGCATAGGTATGAGTGAGTCATTTATCAAGCACCGTTTGTTTAAGCCCTTCGATACAACTAAAGGTAACGCTGGCATGGGGATTGGCGTGTTTGAGGCGAAGCAATTCGTAGAGTCTCAAGGTGGAACAATTTCGGTGACGAGTGAAGAACACAAGGGAAGTACCTTTATCTTGAACATACCATGTGCGTGATTGAATAAGGCAAAACAATATTTATGGAAAAATTACTAATAGTTGATGACGATACCGGTATTCAAAAGCAACTAAAATGGAGCTTATCGGATTACGATGTGGTGTTTGCAGAAAATCGTGAGAAAGCGATTGCCGCCGTTCGACGCTTTGAGCCTAGCGTAATTACGTTAGATTTAGGGCTGCCGCCAGATCCAGCCAATGCGAGCGAGGGACTAGCTGCTTTGCAAGAGATTTTGGCAATAGCGCCACATACCAAAATTATCGTGATAACAGGTAACGATAATCACGATGTTGCACTGCAAGCTATTGCGCTTGGCGCATATGACTTTTATCAAAAACCTATTGATTCCGATGTGATTAATGTCATTGTTTCTCGTGCGATGTCACTCGCGAACTTGGAGAAAGAAAATCGCACGATGAAGCAATTTGCCGGTGCTGAAACAGGGATTATCGGCAATAGCACCTTGATAGATCGCATGCGAGAAATGATTTTACGGGTTGCACCAACAGAAATTTCTGTTCTGTTATTGGGTGAAAGTGGCACAGGTAAAGAAGTCACCGCAAAAGCTGTGCATAGTGTGAGCGATCGCGCTAAAAAACCTTTTATTGCGATTAATTGTGCATCCATTCCTGAAACTTTATTAGAAAGTGAATTATTTGGTTTTGAAAAAGGGGCATTTACTGGCGCCCATCGCACCACAAAGGGAAAAATAGAGTGTGCACAGGGTGGTACGTTATTTCTAGATGAAATTGGGGATATGCCATTTAATTTGCAGGCCAAACTATTACGTTTTTTACAGGAAAAAGTAATTGAACGTATTGGCGGGCGGCAGGAAATTCCTGTCGATGTCAGAGTGGTGTGTGCAACCAATCAAAACCTCCAAGAAATGGTTGCTAATAAAGAGTTTCGAGAAGATTTGTTTTATCGCATCAGCGAAATTACGATTAATATCCCACCACTGCGTGATCGTGAGGAGGATGTGATAATTCTTGCCCAGTTTTTCCTTCAACAATATGCGGCTGAATATAAGCGCAACATCAAAGGGTTTGCCGATGATGCAATACAAGCGCTCAAACAGCATCGCTGGCCAGGAAATATTCGCGAGCTGCAAAACAAGGTCAAATCTTCAGTCATTATGGCGGCAGGCAACCAAGTCAGTGCGATAGATTTAGGGTTATTAAATTCAGGTGACGATAACTATGAGCTGTCGTTGAATTTACGCACTGTACGCGAACAGGCTGAAACCATTGCAATTCAAAAAGCCTACGCATTAACTGACGGGAATATGTCTAAAGCATCTGCATTACTGGGCATTACTCGCCCGACCTTATATAGCTTAATTGAAAAATATGGCTTGAACTTGCATGGCTAAGCTTTTTACATTGCTGGCAGGAATAAGGAGTTAAAGTTCTATGAAAATCTACCCTGCGATTATGTGTGGCGGCAGCGGAACCCGTTTGTGGCCATTGTCACGTCGATTACTGCCTAAGCAGTTCATAGCGCTAGTCAATCAAACGACTATGCTGCAAGATACTTTAGGGCGACTACCTAGCGGCTGTCAGCAGCCAATCTTTATCTGTAACGAGGCCCACCGATTTACGGTTGCTGAGCAAATTAATGCTGTTGATAACAAAGGTAGTATTTTATTAGAGCCACAAGGAAAAAATACAGCACCTGCGGTAGCGTTAGCTGCATTTAAAGCAATTGCCGAAGATGACGATGCAGTTTTACTCGTTTTAGCGGCGGATCATGTTATTCATGACCAGCTTGCCTTTCAAAATACTGTTGTACAGGCACAAGCAGCTGCTGAAGCAGGCAAATTGGTAACATTCGGCATTGTGCCTACCAAGCCCGAAACGGGCTATGGCTATATTAAACATGGCGTGCTGGATCAGGGAATCGCTGATGTTGATACCTTTGTTGAAAAGCCCGACCTAGCTACTGCCCAAGCCTATTTAGCTAGCGGTCAGTATCTTTGGAATAGCGGCATGTTTATGTTCAAAGCAAGTCGCTATTTAGCGGAATTGAATAGATATCGACCGAATATCTACCAGGCCTGTCAAGCGGCCATGTCTGATTGTGTCACGGATTTAGACTTCATTCGCCCGAATAAAACGGCGTTTGAACAGTGTCCTGATGAATCAATTGACTATGCTGTGATGGAGCATACCGAACAAGCTGTGGTCGTGCCGTTAGATGCAGGTTGGAGCGATGTCGGCTCATACAGCGCACTTTGGGAAGTTAGTGAGCAAGATGGAGATGGTAATGTTTGCAAAGGTGATGTGCTGACCCACGAAACCTCCAACAGTTATTTGCACAGTGACAACAAGCTGATAGCAACTGTTGGTATCGACAATTTAGTTGTGATTGATACCTCAGATGCGGTGCTAGTGGCTGAGAAGTCTCAGGTTCAACAAGTAAAGCATATTGTCAATGAACTCAAACTGAAGCAACGCAGTGAGGTTGATCATCATCGTCAGGTATATCGACCTTGGGGTAGTTATGACTCAATCGACAACGGATCCCGCTTTCAGGTGAAACGAATTGTCGTCAAACCTGGCGCTAAGTTGTCTGTACAAATGCATCATCATCGTGCAGAGCATTGGATTGTCGTTTCTGGCACGGCAAAGGTGACAATTAATGACGACACCTTTTTGATGACTGAGAATGAATCAACTTATATTCCAGTGGGCGCTGTTCATGCTTTGGAAAACCCAGGCAAGTTGCCTTTAGAGATGATTGAAGTGCAATCGGGAAGCTATTTGGGAGAGGACGATATAGTGCGCTTGGAAGATCGATACGGCCGTGAACAGGAGCAAAACTAGTGTCCGCACTGACCTGTTTTAAAGCATATGATATTCGCGGCAAACTCGGCGATGAACTCAATGAAGATGTTGCTTACCGTGTTGGGCGAGCATTTGCACAACACTTAGCTGCTCGCTCAGTTGTTATCGGGGGGGATGTTCGCCTGAGTACAGAATCGCTTAAGGCAGCGCTTGCAGAAGGGTTAATGGATGGTGGGGCTAATGTTATTGATTTAGGCCTGTGCGGGACTGAACATATTTATTTTGCGACTTCTCACCTAAACTGCGATGGTGGCATATGCGTGACAGCGAGCCATAACCCAATTGATTACAATGGTATGAAGCTAGTGCGCAGTGAAAGTAAGCCAATAAGCGGCGATTCTGGACTGTTTGATATTAAAGCGCTAGCAGAAGCCAATAAATTTAAAAAGCCTGAACGCCTTGGTACTAAACGCGAATTGAACATTGATGCGGCATTTACTGAGCACCTGATGACCTATATTGATTCAGGGCAGCTTTCTCCTTTGAAAATTGTCGTTAATGCGGGCAACGGCGCTGCAGGACCAACGTTAGATTTTATTGAACAGTATTTTCACTCTCACCAAGTACCAGTCGAATTTATCAAAGTGCATCACCAACCAGATGGTACTTTCCCTAATGGCATTCCTAATCCATTGCTGCCCGAGAATAGAGATTCAACACAACAAGCAGTGATTGAGCATCAAGCCGATTTTGGTATCGCTTGGGATGGAGATTTTGATCGGTGTTTTCTGTTTGATGAGCATGGGCAATTTATTGAAGGTTATTACATTGTGGGTTTGCTGGCAGAGAACTTTCTTGCCAAGAATGCTCAAGCGGCGGTAATTCACGACCCTAGGCTGACTTGGAATACGATTGATATTGTCAGTAATGCTGGTGGCCACCCTATTCAAAGTAAAACAGGCCATGCCTTTATCAAAGAGCGTATGCGCAAGGAAAACGCTGTCTATGGCGGTGAAATGAGCGCCCACCATTATTTTAGAGATTTTTTCTATTGTGATAGCGGCATGATTCCTTGGCTCTTGATAGCCGAGTTAGTCAGTGTTAAAGGTAAACGGCTATCTGAGTTAGTTGACGAACGAATTGCGATGTTCCCTTCTTCTGGTGAGATTAACAATCGGGTTGAAGACGCTCCTCAAGCCATTCAACGAGTGAAAGCATTTTATCAGCCAATGGCTATAGGCGCTGACGAAACTGATGGCATCAGCATGGTATTTCCCAAATGGCGTTTTAATCTTCGCAGCAGTAATACCGAGCCCGTTGTGCGCTTAAATGTTGAGTCAAAAGGCGATATTGGGCTGATGAAAGAAAAAACACAAGAAGTGTTAAATTTATTAATGAAGTCTTGATAAACGTCTATAAAAAGGCTTTAAAGTGTAAAGTTAAGAATAGGGTTACAAATTCAAAAGGAAATTTAGATGAAAATTGGGATTATTGTCGGTACGCGACCAGAAATAATTAAAATGGCACCTGTAATTCGTGAGTGCCAAAGGCGTTCGATATCGTTCTTTATTATTCACTCTAATCAGCATTATTCTGAGGAGATGGATAGCATTTTCTTTGATGAATTAGAGCTACCAGCGTCGGACTACAATTTAGGTGTAGGCTCAGGGCAGCACAGTAATCAAACAGGCAATATTTTGATCAAAATGGAGCCTATTTTGCTTGATGAGCAGCCAGATATAGTGCTAGTTCAAGGTGACACGAATACGGTTCTTGCAGGTGCTCTTGCTGCGTCAAAGCTTAATATCAAAGTAGGTCATATTGAAGCTGGCCTAAGAAGCTATGATCGTATGATGCCAGAAGAAACAAACCGTATTCTTACTGATCATATGAGCGAGTTCTTATTTGCCGTTGGCCCAAATCAAGAGCAGATCTTAAATCAAGAAGGTATCTTAGCAGACAAGATTCATACGGTTGGCAATACCGTTTCTGATTCGCTCTTCCAACATCTTGAAATTGCTGCTGATAAAAGCGAAATCCTAGACGACCTTAGTTTAACTGAAAAGGATTACTTCTTAGTGACGGCGCATCGTGCGTCTAATGTCGATATTCCTGCTCACTTAAGAGAGCTTTTAGTTCTATTTGAACGCTTGCATGAGAAGTATGAGCAACCTATCGTGTGGCCAATTCATCCGCGTACTCAAGCTAAACTAACGGAATTTGGTATTCCAGTTCCCAACTATCTTAAGTTAAGCCCACCAATTGGCTATCTCGATTTTATTCAGCTTCAGCAAAATGCTCAGCTTATTTTGACTGACTCAGGCGGTATTCAAGAAGAAGCATGTTTACTGGGTGTTCCTTGTATTACACTGAGAGAAAATACGGAACGTCCAGAGTCGATTGAAGTCGGCGCTAATGTTTTAGTTGGCCGTGATGCTGATAAAGCGCTTGCTGCGGCCGCTAAGTGGTTAAATACAGAGGGCAGTGTTAGCTGGGAAAATCCATTTGGTGACGGGCATGTTGCTAAGCGCATTATTGATATTTGCTTAGGAGATACGGCAACAGCAAGTAACGAACAAACAGAAATTGTTCGCAATGGAGAGTCGATAACCGTCGTTGGCATGGGGTATATGGGCTTACCTATTGCTTGTTTACTAGCGCAGGCTGGTTATCAAGTCACAGGTGTTGATTTAAATGCAGAAAAAGTGGCAGCTATTAATAGTGCAACTTGCCCATTTGATGAGGTTGGTTTACCTGAATTATTAGATAAAGTTGTTAGCCAAGGCTTATTAAAGGCATCAACCCAAGTGGTGAACAGTAATACTTATTTAGTTGCTGTTCCTACTCCACATAAGGGAAATGCGTGCGACCGTTCATATGTATTTAGTGCGGTTGATGCAATTGCGAAAGTCGCAAGCAATGGCCAAACGGTTATTATTGAGTCGACGATCTCGCCGCAAACCAGTTTGGCCGCGGCAGATAGGTTTAAATCTGCTGGTTTATCAGTTGATCTTGTTCACTGTCCAGAACGTGCAATACCAGGGCAAACATTGCATGAACTGGTCAATAATGATCGCATTATTGGCGCGACTAGCAGCCAAGCTCAACAAAAAGTTAAGGGTATTTACCAAAGCTTCGTAAAAGGTGAAGTCTTCTTGACCGATTTGACCACGGCAGAGTGTGTGAAATTGGTTGAAAACACGTCACGAGATGTTGGCATCGCCTTTGCGAACGAGTTGGCGGAGATATGTCAGGAGTTAAACGTCGATGTTTACGAAGTTATCAAACTAGCGAACCGTCACCCAAGGGTAAATGTGCTGAATCCTGGCCCAGGTGTTGGTGGTCATTGTATCCCAATTGATCCTTGGTTCTTGGTCGAAAATACGAAATCTGGTGAGCTAGTACGCAAAGCTCGAGCTATCAATGACGCAAGACCAGCATTAGTCGCTCAGCAAGCTATTGAGAGGCTCCAACCTGGACAGACTAAGATAGGTATACTTGGTGTTGCATATAAGGCAGACGTTGATGATTGTCGTGAAACACCCGCGGAACCTATTCTGCATTACTTTAATCAAGCAAGTATAGAAGTGAAATATCATGACCCTTATGTACCAGAATGGCTATGCGAGCGTGAAACAGAACTTTCACAACTCGATAGTTGGGCAGATGTATTAATTCTTGTGACAGATCATTCTGACTACAGAGAGTTGCAAGTTGACTCGTATTTAATCAATACTAGGTCTTAATGACATAAAATTTTAAGAAGCTCATCACATGATGAGCTTTTTTGTATAAGAGAGTATATGGAAATAAATAATAATGAATAAACGTACAATTATTGCCTTAGCCGTTGCTGGGGTATTAGCAGCAGGTTGCAGCGAACAGGAGAATGCGGCTAGTTACCTTGAACAAGCTAAAGCTGCCAAGCAAAACCTGCAACCGAGTAACGCAATAATTGCTTTAAAGAATGCGATTAAACTTGAGCCTAATAATGGCGAGGCACGTTTTCTTCTTGGCCAACTTTATTTGAGTCAGGGCAACGCAATCAACGCGACCAAAGAATTTGAACGTGCACAAAAGGCCAAGTATGACGCTAATTTAGTTAGCCCTCTCATCGCGAGAAGCTATTATTTAGTTGAAGATTTTGAAGCGGTTTCAGCATTACCTCAGTCGTCACTGACCCCTGACGCTTTATTAACCACCCATTTTTATAAATTACTAACCTTTATTCGACAGGGTAACTTAGAGCAAGCAACTTCAGTACAGCAAGAAATGCAGCAGGCCAACGAAGCAAATGGCTACACCGCTCTGGCCAATGCATTTATCCATTACGAACAGCAAGACTTAGCGCAAGCAGAGCAAGAAGCGCTAGGGGCATTATCAAAAGTACCTGGTCAGCCAGAGGCTATCTTACTGCTTGGTAACATTGCAGCAGCTAACGAAAATTACGTACTCGCGAGTGAAAATTTTCTTAAATATTTAGAACTTCAACCTCACCAGCGAGTAGTAGAGTTACTCGTTGCCAATGCATTTTTAAAGGCTGAAAAGTTTGAGCAAGCCGAGAATTACGCAGATCGCATGTTAAAAGCTTTACCTAACCAACCACTGGCAAATTATGTTAAAGCTATGGTTAGAGTACAAGATCAAGACTACGAATTAGCGCTGCAACATGCTGAAAAGGCAATTAATAACAATTTGAACCAAGCCAATTTGAGGTTAGTAGCAGGTGTTAGTGCTTTTTACTTAAATAAATATGAACAAGTAATGCTTTACATCAAGCCGTTAGTCAAATACCTCCCTGAAGATCATTTTGCGCGAAAAATGCTGGTAGTGAGTCAAGTTGAGCTCGGTATCATTGAAGGTGTTGCGGCAACGCTTGGCAGCGTTGATGAAAACGCAGTAACTGGGGCAGATTTTTATTCAGCGTTAAGCTTTAAATTGCTGCAAGCGGGCGCGCAACAAGAAGCCAAAGCAATTATTGAAGCGGTCAATATTGACGAGAACTCGCCACAGCAGCTACTTAAAGATGGCATGCTAAAGCTAATGGTGAATGATGAAAAAGCCCTTGCCTCATTAGAGCGTGCCGTTGAGCTTGACCCTGAGTTGGTAAAAGCAGAATTAGCTATCGCCTATATGGCGTTAAATGCTGGTGACTTCGCTAAAGCAGAGAGCATCGCTAATAAATGGCAAAAAGTTTACCCTGACAAACCGGACGGGTTAAACCTATCCGCAGCCATCGCTTTAAAACAGGGCAAGGGTAAAGTGGGTAAAGCGCTCTTAGAGCAGGCAATAACGGTAGAGCCCAACGTTTATGCCTTATTGCAATTAGCTCAACTTTCGTTAATTGAACAAAATCAAGCAAAAGCACTAGAGTTGCTGCAACAAGCAAATACTATTTCTCCTGATAACATTAGAGTTTTACGTTCGCTTCTTCAGCTAGACCAAACTGATGCTACGCTGAATGAGATAAAAGCAAAGATAAACCAAAGTGCTGAAAACACTAACTTGATTCTTGTCTATGCAGAAGCGCTATATAGAAAAGAACAGATTGAAGTCGCGTTAACCCAACTAAACACAATTACACCCAATATCCAGACGCCTAAGTTCTATTGGCAGTTAAAAGTTGCTGGGTATCGTTATAGCCAAAACAGCAGTTTAGTAAAGACAACGTTAAATGAATGGCGAAAGGTCAATCCATATCACATAGAACCTTATATTTATTTGGCTGAAGTGTATGTGCTGGAAAAAGACTTTGACGGTGCTCTTCGCACAATTGAAAGCGGCTTGATAAAACAGCCTGAAAGTTTACCGTTGAAGTTAATTAAGACAGAAGTGTTAATTAATGCGCGCAAGGCTAGGGAGGCTCGCGAATTACTTGCTGAGCTGGAAGAGGATATTGCTAATCGCCAAATTAGACATGGTTTATACGGTCGACTAGCGCTACTCGAGCGTGATTTTACAACCGCTGAATTGCATTTATCTCAATTTTATAAAGTTCAACCAAGTGCTAGAAATGCGTTATTGCTAGCTGGTGCTCATACTGGAGCGAAGCAAAAGCCACAGGCAATTGCTATATTAGAATCTTACTTGGCTGAAAATGCTTACGATTCTCGGGTTGGCTCATTGCTTGGTAGCTTAATGTTAGAGTCAGGTCTATCGACAGATGCGTTAAACGTTTACCAGCAAATGGCAGACAAAGAGCCGGGTAATGTCATTGCTCTTAACAATACTGCGTGGCTTTTTATGGAACAAGGCCAGCTAGAGCAAGCACTTACGTATGCTGAGAAAGCGGTTGCTCTTGCACCTGAAGTGGCAAGTGTTATTGATACTTATGGCAAAGTTCTATTGAAGTCTGGTCAAATTCGCAAAGCACTAGTTCAAGCTCAAAAAGCTTACGAACTTACCAATGCTAGTGATACAGATATAGCAATAAACTATGTTGAGTCTTTAATTGCCAATAACCGTTTCAATCAAGCGCGCAAGGTTATTGCTTCTATTAATGCACAAGAGCAAATACAAAAAGAAAAAATAGCAGTACTGGAAAAACAAATTTCATCATAGAGGGACTTAGCTATGAATAAGGTTTCAATATCTGCAATCGCTATTGCTGTTGCATTGTCGTTGACAGCTTGTAGTGAGCATAAGACAGCGGAACAATATGTAGCCGCTGCTGAAAAATTAGCTGCAAGTAATAAGTTTGACACTGCAATTATAGAGCTGAAAAATGCAATAAAAATGGAGCCAAAGAATGCAGCGGTAAGATTATCGCTTGGGAAGCTCTATCTAAAGATTGGCAATTATGTAAGCGCAGAAAAAGAGTTAGAACGTGCTCAAAGTTTGGGGATTGACTTTTCCGAGTTGTCCGGTGAGCTTTCGCAGTTATACTCTCGACAAAGTAACACTAAAAAACTCTATGCATTTCTGGAGCAAGGCGTTTCTTTAGAAGATGAGCAATATTTAACGATATTGTTTTATGCAGCCATTGCCGCATACAACAACAACGAGTTAGAACGTGCGTCAGATCTTTTGGCGCAAGCTAGTGTCTTTGATTCTAAGTATGATGTCGTTAAATTAGCCAAAGCTTATCAACACTACGCGCAGGGAGAATATGAGCTCGGATTAGAAGAGGCTTCACTGGTATCAGATGAAAGTGGCTTTTATTTTGAAGCAATGCTTGCAAAGGGGCATCTATTATTTGCTGATAAGAAATTTCTAGAGGCATCTGAAGCTTTTAAGGTTGTTCATCAAAAAGCTCCAGTAGACAACCAATTCTTACTTTTTCTTATAAATAGCTTATGGTCTGACGAAAACTTTAGTGATGCTGAAACATATATTGATCGATATTTAGCTAGGCAACCTAACTCTGCGATTGCCCTTTATTATCGTGCCAGATCCGAGTTTCAGAAGAAAAATTATGCGTTTGCTCAAGAGTTTGCAGAGAAGTCGCTTCAGTCTAGTGAAAATATGATCATGGCAAGAAGTGTTGCTGGTTTAAGTGCCTTCCATCTAGAAAAATATGAGCAGGCGTTTGCGCACTTGAGCATGTTAGAACCTCATTTGGCAGAAAATAGCCCACTTAGTAGTATTACTAATTTTGTAAAAATCAAATTAGGCTACTTTACTGAAGAAGATGGATTGCAGCTAACTAAGGAAGAAGCTCAGCAATTAGTTTCTGACAGTTATGGTTTAGCGCGTGCAGGTTTGATTGCTGAAGTAGAGAAGATACTTTCTGATGAAGAAGTAGTTTCGAAAAGCCCTGCTGAGCAAATGAGCCAATTGGGGTTGTTAAAAGCTGGCATTGATAAAGAAGCAAGTTTTGATTTGCTTATAAAGGCAGTTGAGCTTGATTCATCCTCAGAGCAAGCGCGAATAGCGCTTGCTAGTGCGTATTACAACGCTGATGAATTGCAGAAAGGTATAGAGTTCGCTAAGCAGTGGATCGTAGACTTTCCAACAAGTATAACTGCTGTAAATATGCTGGCTAAATTACTTATAAAGAACAAACAAATTAATGAAGCAGATCAAGTGCTTAGTGAATCACTTAAGTTAGATAGCAAAAACTTATACGCTCACCAATACTTTATTGGTAAACACATTAACACTGGTGAATACGAACAAGCAGGAATTCAATTAAACAGATTGTTGGTAGAGTTTCCTGACCATATTGGTTTACTTGGTTTATTTTTCAAAATGGAGCTGGCGCAAAAAGATACTACACAAGCGCTTGAATTAATATCAAAAGCATATCAGCGGCAATCGACTAACCATGTCGTTAAGTTGTTTTATGCTAGTGTCCTATTTATGAATAAAAGCTTTGAGCAGGCTGAGAAGGTATTAAGAACTTGGGAGGTTAACAGAGTTGAGCCGCCTAGACGCTATTATGTGTTATTGGTAGGCAGTTTAACTAGCATCGAACGGTACTCTGATGCGCTTGAAGTCAGTCAACAATGGATTGAAAAGTATCCGGTAGATTCAATGGCTTGGGTCAACCACTTGTCTATCCTAGAAAATTCACGAAATACAGCTGGTACAGTCGCAGCTGTAAAAGAGATGCTTACTGTTTTGCCTCACAGACCGAAATTGGCAGTTTTTTTACCTTACTATCAGTTGCTAAATAAAGAGTTTCAAGCTGCCAAAAAGAGCCTAAGTGAACTTGATACTAGTCTTTTTCCTGCTGTCTTTATTGAGGGAATGAAAGCTGAGGTAATGTTCTCTGAAGGTAATTATGAAGAAGCCCTTCCTAAGCTAGAAGCTTATTACAAGTATCGACCTAATTTCCGCCGAGCAGGCTTTATCTATACATCTTTATTTAAGTTAGGTCGAATAGAAGAAAGTCTATCTTTTATTGAAAGTCACTTAAAAGTGTTTCCTAGAGATACTGTAACAACCGCTTTCTACGCCGAATATTTGCTGAGCAGAAATGAAGCTAAGGCTCGCATGCTATATCAGTCACTTGTTAGCGAATTTCCAAGTAATTTTGTTTTTTTAAATAATTTAGCTTGGCTTGAGTATCGATTAAATAATTTTGACAAAGCGCTGAAGTATGCTGAGAAAGCTAATGATTTAGCGCCCAATAAAGCAATTATATTAGATACTCTAGCAATGATTTATTTTAAAAAAGGGAACCTTCAGCTAGCAAAAACTTCGTCTGCAAAAGCTAAAAAACTCGCGCCAAACAACAAAGAAATAAGGTCGCACTTTGAATTAATAAATAAGGGCTAATAGGGCGATTAACCTATTAGTAAGCTAATTGTCTATATTTTTTACAATTTTTATTTGTTAAGACAGTAAATTAACGGATTTTCATTTTATTGCATTGTATTTTATGGTTTTTTTTGAGCTGGTATTGTCTTTGCTTTTGTTTACTCGGATTCGAAAATAAATTGCTTAGACTTCATAACAGACAACTTTCATAAAGAAGGGAATGGAAATGAAAAAATTAACAACAGCATTATTGCTAGCGAGTGCGACGGCGTTTAATGCCTCTGCCATTACATTTGAGTTTGACCCCGATCAAGACGGTACTTTTTTGGATTCTGAAGTATTGACTTTAGGCTTATTCCCAAATGATCCTGTATCAGTGCAACAGTTTTTTGATGGCGGTGCAGATGATACACAATTAGACTCTGGTGATAGGTTTACAGAGTCATTCACATACAACAATAATAACAACACGGGTAGCCCAGACGTCATTTTTCCATTAAATGCGTTAGAGTTCTCGTTGAACTTGGAAGGCACGATTGAAAACGTAATGTATGGTGCTGGCATTCCAACTCTCGGTGACGCAGATTTATTCACCGATCTGGCAGCAACTTCGTTTGAAACTAATTTCGATTTAAGCTCTGCTAACGCAAATGTTGCGCTTACTGTCTCTTGGTTGGGCAGTGTTATAGGTGAATTTGACTTGGTAGAGCAAGTAAATACTCCTGTTGTAACATTAGATGGTTCAAACACAAACTCTGCATTTGTATTTGAGTTTGCTTTTGATGAAGCATGGGTGCTTGCAAATCAAGCAACCCTTGACAATGTTTGGCGCCAAGATGGAGGTGATTTAATTGACCCTACAAACTTCACACTTCAGTTAACTGGTTCTGCTGGTCCAAATGGTACTTTTGATACAGCTAACCTTGGCGATGCGACTCCATTCTTAACTATATTTACAAAAGACAATGGTACAACGGTTATTGCACAAGTTGTACCTGAGCCGGCTTCAATTGCAATCATGGCATTGGGCCTACTTGGTGTTGCAGGTTTACGTCGTAAATCATAAATAACAGATTATTAAAGTCGAATATAAAGATTAAGCCGATAACTCTGTAGTTATCGGCTTTTTTATTGATAGTTCATTGTAAGAATTCGTTCTTGGCTATTATCTACTTAAATAACTTTTAGTTGATAGATTGGAGAACTAAGATAATTTAGAGCTCTTTAATCTCTTTAACATCTGAATCATCTTAAAGCTAGTTGTGGTTTAAGAGCAATAAACCAAGTTGCCTACTTTTAATACTGAATTTAATCAGGTTTTTGGATTGCCAATTATAGCTATATATTCGTTGCTTTTATTTTGTTGTTAACTAACGCGATGTCACGCTGCTGGAGTCTTGTATGACAGTTTTTTAGAATGACCCAGCTAGCCCAAAGGATCTATGTGCACTCCTGAATACTAAAGTGTTCGTATGAATAATACTGTTTGAATATCTGTTGCATTAAGCTTAATTATGTCAGCTCTTTTGCAACACTATGGTAATTTAACATTGCGATAAAGCTGTATCGCAATAGATAGTATACTGGAGAGTAAAGATACTCTCTAGGTTGTGTGAAAATACTGCTACAAGATTATCTAGGTGTTAATTTGTCTTATCCAAGCACGAGTATACACCCACCCATGCGTTTAACACGTTGTCTGAGTTCCCTCATTTATTAGCAAAAACTCAAACATAGCTACTCGATGATAAGATCTTTTAAATCCATTCGTGTTGATCGGGATCTCGGAAGTTGTGTACGGCCTAATCGCCCCAAAAAGTGCACTTGCTCTGGTTTGTCGACAATAGAATTGAACATTTTCATTCCCTGTTGGGCATTGTCAATTACTTCTTGCTGAGCTGTGAACTTAATATTATTTCTTAGGTATTTAGCGAAAATGACTGGAGTCTGCTCTGGTTGGAAGCCGAATCCAAGTTTGGCTGACGTTAACCAAAAGCGCTGAATTGCTCTACCTGCATCTATATAGTCCTCAATACATTGAGGCTCTTTATCTGCTCTAATTGCAAAGTGAGCACAGCTTTTTAGGCTGGGTATATAATCTAGCGCTATTCTTGGTGCGTAAGTCCCAGCCAAAAACTTATTGGCGAATTTAACTCTAGACCAGCTTTTAAACATCCATTGCATTATTCTCGCTGTTAGCCAGTCAACACCCAGTGCTTGTTCAGGGATTTTAGTTTTACTATATTGCGTATGCCACTCTATTATTTCACGATGAACATAAAACGCTTCTTCCATTGTTAGGCGGGTTTTCGCATTACAAAAATTAAGCTTTGCAATAGACTTCTTATCTTGTTTACTCTCGAACCATTGAATTGAATAGTCTTTAGGTAAGCTGTCTTCCAGCTCTCGTTTTTCTGCAGCCGACAGCGAGCGCGTTCCCATTGCACGTCGTTGCACACAACGAGTTTTTATATAGGGAACAAGTGGGCTAACTATGTTTGCGTTATCTTTTTCTAATGTAAAATCAAACAATAGTTGCTCAGGGTTGCTTAGGTCTTCTGTATAAGTAGCTTTTAGCCCAAACTGAGTGGCAGCAATAGAGATAGTTTCGATTAAAATACCGTGCGCTAGATGACTTGAATGGCCGTCCAAGTCATAAACAACATGCGAGCGAGTATCGTTAGCAATTATAGTAAAGCTGTTGTCACCAGTTATTTTGAAACGCCAGCATTGTGTGTTATCTCCACTAGGAGCCCATCTTGCGTAATCTAAAACTTTCTCAACTATGGACATAGTCGGCTCAGCGCTAGACGCTGCCTCCTGATTTGATTGTGGAGCTAGTAAGCGCTTTTTAGCAACCTTAAATGCCAGCTTTTGGATTAGGTTGTTATTCCCGCCCGGTCGCCAAGTTTTCTTATATTGGTTAGTGTAGGCATCAAAGTGCAAGCCGTGAGGTATTGGTATAACGTCGCCGCGGTTTAGAAGAATCTTGGCAACATTAGCACCCGTGACGCCAGCGGCTAACTTACAGCCAATTGTGGTAGAAGGCCCTTTTTTGTTAGCGAGATCTAGCTTGGTTGGATCAACTAGGTAGGCTTGCTGCAATGCAGCGGGCGTAAGGCCAAGGAAAAAGCGTAGATATTGCTCGTTTTCACTATAACCATCTAAGCGAAAGTACTCTTCAAATGTCATTCCGCCAGGCAAAAAGTTGAGGTAGGCGGTGCCCATACCTATTGGGGCGGCTGTTGTCGCAGGGATATTTTTCTCTGCACAAAGTCGAAATACGCGTTTACGCGCTTCGAGTGCAAAAAAATCGAGTGAGTCGACATAGCAGTCTACATCTTTTAAAAATTCTTCGGTATTTTCTTCGTTTATTCCCTCAGGAAAGGTTTTGAACTCAATCTCCGGATTAATGGCTTTCGCCATTGCTATCATGGTATCGAGTTTTTTCTGACCATAGGTATCAACAGTGGCACCTACTTGTCGATTGGTATTTTCACAGCCAAATTCGTCAAAGTCGGAAAGATTAAACTTGGTGATCCCGAGACGCGCTAGTGTTAATACATGGTCGCCACCGACACCGCCCATACCAGCAATCGCAATACGTTTGCTCTTTATGATTTGCTGCTCTTCTTCTGTAACCCAACCAATATTGCGAGAAAAGGCGACATCGTAATCAAACATATGGCTCATAAAGCTTCCAAATTATTTGTCTAAAGGATTTGTGAAAGGGGTAAGGAAAATCTGATCTACTAGCTGTTGGTATATCAAGTTGTAAAACTCTAATATTTCGGGGCTTAGTTCGGAATTAAAACCAGCACGCTCGAGGTAGAACATAGCGCGAATACCGTGGTAATCCATCTCCTCTCCGCATTGAACAAAGGGCAAGCCAAAACGTGTTAGGCGACGGTTGAGTCTTGGCTCCATCATCACGAACATGCCTTTGTGGTTGCAGATATCGGAAAGGGCAACCGCAGCAAGATACAAGCCCATTGCGATATTCGGGAAATTGCGGCGTTCTTCTTCAGAGTAAACAGTTTTCGGGTTGATGCTATTCAATACGAATGGAACATTTTTCTCATTTTCACGGCGTCTAAAGCTAGAAAGCACAGCTAACCTTGATATTTCACCGAAACTACCGCGTGGCAGTTGAGTCGAATCTATAACGTCTTTACGCGCACTCTCTAGGCAATGAGCTTCAAACGGGAGTTCTTTATCAGGTTCATTGGCTGGAGGAATCACTAATCTTACGCAACCTGCGTGAACGCCAGTTCTTTTGTGTTCGAGTAAACAGTGGAAAGCGTAATCGTCACAGTCATCTGTTTCCATATGACTGTCGTTTTCCGGTTCCCATCCAAGTTCAGCTGCGTAAACACCATACCTAATTTTGAAAGCTTCTTGGCGTAACGCTTTAGTATTTGCGAACTTTACCTGAAAATATTGGGCGAAATTTTCTGCTAATGAATATCCGGCCATACTTTTCCCACTTTTGTTACTTCGAAAATTGACGCTTATTTGTACGCCTTTGTTTAACTATAACAAGTTATTTTGATATTTCACCCATTAATCTGCAAATGTCTGAAAATTTTACAACAGCCTAAGCTAATGATATTAGAGTAAAATTTCACTCAATTCTGGTTGGCTTAGAAAGCTTTGTGGGCTTGCTGATGCGCCGTATGCTCCAGATTGATAAACGGCGATATAGTCACCAATTTCGAGTGCTGGTAATTGAACTTTATCAGCAATAATGTCTAGCGGTGTGCAAAGTGGGCCAACAACAGTGACGGTTTCCGTATCAGCGTTTTGTAAGTCCATTTTGTTGCCAACCGCGACTGGGTAATTTTTCCGGATCACTTGGCCGAAGTTGCCAGAGTTTGCTAAGTGATGATGTAAGCCGCCGTCGCAAACTGCGTAGGTCGTTTCTCGAGAGGCTTTTATATCGACGACTTTACTCACATACACACCTGCTTCACCAACTAGGTAACGCCCTAATTCCATAATGAGCTCAATATCACACAGTGATGAATGTTGAGCTATTAGTGTGGCTAGATTATCGGCAACAGGGGCAAGATTGAGTCGTGTTTCACCAGCAAAATATGGAATGCCTAAACCACCACCAATATTAATGTAATCAATTTGAACTGGGGTAATGGAAACGAGCCGCTCCGCTAGTGCAAAGGTTTTTTGATGCATTTCGATAATGGCTTCAATTTTGAGGTTTTGTGAACCGGCATAAATATGAAAACCACGAAAGTTCAGCATTTGGTAGTCTAGCTCTGCCAGAATGCTTGGTATTTGTTCCTCGTCTATTCCAAATGGCTTGGCACCACCTGCCATTTTCATGCCTGATGCTTTTAGCTCGAATGCGGGATTAATGCGAATCGCAATATTGGGCTTAATCGAAAGCTGTTTACCAATATCTACTGCCCGTTGAATTTCTGTTGTCGACTCAGCATGCAAGGTAATACCGGCAACAATTGCTGCGCGAATATCATCTTCGGTCTTTCCTGGGCCAGCAAAACTAATATCGCTGGGTGGCATACCTGATTGAATAGCTAACAGCATCTCTTTGGCTGAGGCAACATCAAAGCCACTCACTAGCGGGCGCATAAAATTTACCAGTGGTGGGTAAGGGTTCGCCTTAATTGCGTAGTGCAGTGAAATTTGCTCTGGTAATGTTTCTTTAAGTGAACTAACGGTCTTTGAAAGAATTGAGCGATCGTAAGCGTAATAAGGGGTGCTGCCGACTAACATTTCAATCTGTGAAAGCGTTTTATTGCCAATTTTTAATTGATGCTCTTCTTGCTCGAACGGGGTTAGCGTGTCATGTGCTTTCATAAAGTTAATCCGTAAAAAGTCCTTGGTAATCTCGGTTAAGTGCAGCACGGTCTATCTTACCGTTGGCGTTGTGAGGCATGCTGTCGAGCACGATAACTTGTTTGGGTATCATGTAATTTGCTAAGTGTTTTTGACAGTGCTTAGTCACTGACTTAGTTAAAGTTTCTTGGTCTTCAGTGCCTTCAGTATCACTTGCCAAGATCAAGGCAACAATAGCTTGACCAAGTTCTGGGTGTGGTGCGCCGATGACCGCTGCCTCGGATATGCTTGGATACTGATAGAGTATCTCTTCTACTTCCATAGGGCTGACGCGATAACCTGAGCTTTTGATCATTTCATCAGCTCGTGCAACAAAATACAAAAAACCGTCTTTATCTTGTTTTACCGTGTCACCTGACCACACCGCCATTTCTTGCAGCATAATTCCCGCTGGCTTTCCCGGTGCTGGTTTAAAGCGTGCTGCGGTTTTTTCCGGTGCATTCCAATAGCCTAAGCTTACCAGTGGCCCCATATGAACAAGTTCGCCTGGTTCCTCCGGCTCGCAATAGCTGCCATCAGGACGGACAACGACTACTTCGGCATTTGGGATTGCTTTGCCCATCGAACCTGGCTTTTGAGCCACTTGCGCTGGCGGTAAATAAGTTGAGCGAAAAGCTTCGGTCAAACCATACATTAGATAAGGCTTTGCTTGCGGTAGCTTTTCTCGCAGGGTTGTTAAATTGGCTTGGGTTAGCGCGCCACCACTATTGGTAAAATATCGAATGGATTGACCGCTGTTTTCAGGCCATTGCAAACTACATAATTGACTGTATAAAGGGGGGACCGCGGCGAGGCCCGTAACTTGATATTTATCAACGGCACTGAGCACATCCCGAGGCAATAAATAATCCAACAGCACACAGGTGGCACCGACAGAGAAACTTGTCGTTAACTGGCTCAAGCCATAATCAAAGCTCAGTGGTAATACCGCGAGAATAACGTCGTCAGCGGTATTTTCTAGGTACTCTGCCACTGAGTGTGCGCCAATAACCATATTACTGTGAGAGAGCACAACACCCTTCGGCTTTCCAGTGCTGCCAGAGGTATATAGAATGGCAGCCATATCGTTAGATGTTTGTGCAGGTACTGATAATTGCTTTGCCGCGTCAGCATAGAAATTATCCCAGCTAATGACCTGAGCCTGCGCTAATTGGCGTTCGTCATTTGGCTTTCCGTCAACAAGTACTATGTATTTTAGGCTGGGCAGTGACGCTAAATTTTCGATTAAAGGCGATAATCTTGCTTTATTAGTGACTAATATTTGAATGTCACAATCAGCCACTATATGACTTACTTGTGGTGCTTTGAGTACAGGGTTAATTGGTACAAAAACCCCTGCGGCTGCAGAACAGGCGAACAAAGCGGAAACTGTTTCTAGGCTTTTGGGAAGATAAATGCCAACGCGGCCGTATCGAGTTAGCCCTAATGATTGGTAGCACTTTGCGATATGCTTTATTTCGTGCGCGAGTTCTTTGTATGTCAGTTGCTGATTTTTAAGGTGCAGTGCAATCGATTCTGGTGTTTTCTTAGCACTTAGCTCAATCAGTTCGTGTAATAGTTTGGTCATTCTTCATCCTGAAAACAATGTCAGTCAAAGCGCATTAACTCGCACTTTCACCTATTATTATGACCATGTTCACAGGCTATTAACAAGGCTTTGACGCTGCTAAATTAACCTTAGATTTGGATAAAAAATAGTGAATAGCAAATCAATTCAAGTGGTTATGCTCAACTCTATCTTCTAGCGAGAAGTTTTTTCTGATATCAAGGCAAATTTGCGCGTCAATAGCTGGCCTATTGCAACTAAATCTAACGCTGGTAGCATCAAAAATAGCCGCTAGAAGCACATTAGTTGTCCAGAGCTGAGGTTAAATTAGCCATTAATACCTGATAAGTGTTGCAATGGCGCCGTTTTAATTTTAGTTTTGATGGGGATGATGTCCATTGCCGTATGGTAACCCGTTTCAAACAGTTGATTTTTTTGCTCGCTGGTCAAATTGAAGTCGACAGCTGAGCACTCTCCAGTATTAACAACAATTGTGCTGTGCCAAAAAGCCTCATTGATATACTCGCGTGAAAGGGTGGTCATAAAGGTGCGAATTAACAGCGTAATGTAATTAAAAATGGGCAAGAAACCCGTTACCTTTAGATCTTGGTATTCGTGTTCACCGCGCAGCCTAAAGCAAAGTACTGGCGTCGCCTGGCCATCCCAATCACGGTGTAACGCATCTTCGGAAAGAATACTGCCATCAACCATAATACGTTTACCAAATGGCTTGAAACTAAAGACTAGAGGTATCGACATCGAAAATCGTACGGCTAGAGACACTTTCATGTCGGGAGAAGTTTCTCGATCGAAAACAACGGGCTGGCCGCTTTTTACGTCGGTAGCAACAATGTGTAGTGACTTGTCCATTTGTGCGAAAGTTTTCCCGTCCAAGAGGTTATCTACCCAGCGCTCGAAAACGTCCCCAGAACTTAAGCCGCCATTGCGGAGCAATTTTAACAACGAGAATTCTCTAAACTGATTGTAATCGGTTTCAATCGCTATTTGCTTCATTGTTTCCAATGAGTGACCGGCTGCATATAGGCTGGCGACAATGCTGCCACCAGATACTCCGACAATATCACCAAATTCTACGCCCAGTTGCTCGAGCGCTTTTAAAATACCGATATGAGCAGGCAAACGTGTGCCACCACCGGCCATGATGGGAATAATTTTTGTTGTCATAACTCTACCTCGCCAACAATTACAAATATTATGGTTTATAGTTGGAAAACTTGCCTAAAATTGACAGACTTACAACTGAACGAAAAACGACACAAGGAAGGTTTATGCGCCTTTTTGCTGCACTGCTTGCATTAATTTTTATTGTAAAAACAGCTTATGGACACGACATGGTTAGCCTAGTAAAGAAGGTCAAGCCATCTGTGGTGGGTATTGGTGTTTATACGCCACTTGGACAACCTAAAAATGAATTGCGTGGAACGGGGTTTGTGATCAGTAATGGTCAATACGTGGCGACCAATCACCATGTTTTGCCTGAGGTACTTGATACTGAACGTTTACAGGAAATGGTGGTATTTGTTGGGGTTGGTAAAAAAGCCAAGGCACGCAAAGCTAAAATTGTTGCCTCCTCTCGCTATCACGATTTGGCGATTCTCAAGGTTGAAGGTGACAAGTTACCTGCTATGCCATTAGCTGGGGATGAATTTTATCCAGAAGGCAGTGAAGTTGGCTTTACCGGCTTTCCAATTGGCGCGATTTTAGGGTTGTTTCCAGTAACCCATAAGGCCATGTTAGCGAGTATTACGCCCGTGGTGATTCCGGTGAAAGATACACGGCAAATGTCGATAGCCATGTTGAAGCGATTACGCGATCCCTACATGGTTTATCAATTAGATGGAACGGCTTATCCAGGCAACAGTGGTAGCGCACTTTATGATGAAACGGGCAAGGTTATAGGGGTGATTAACAAGGTTTTTGTACAAAGCACCAAAGAGGCGGTGATTTCTAATCCGAGCGGTATTACCTATGCCATTCCCGTGCGCCACCTACGCAAATTAATGCGTGATAATCAGGTACCTGAATACTAGGGCGTGTTGATAAGCGAGTCGCTACTCGGTACTCGCGGTTAATGGCTCACTAAAGCTGGGCTTTTGGTAAAGTGCTGACAATGGTACTAAGTCGATATTATGTTGTTTTAGTTGCGGAATAAGCTTCGTCAATGCTGCCACGGTTTCAGGGTGAGGGTGAGCAATCGCGATTGCTGTTTGTTGGCGTTTCGCTTTGCTAATCAGTTGCTTAAATTGGCCTTCGATATATTGGTGAGAGAGCTGGTTATCGAGAAATACATGGCGGCTCATTGCAGGTACGCCCATACGATCAGCGATGGTTCTTCCTAGTGTTTTGGAACTTGTCACACTATCTAGAAACAACAGCTCGCGTTCTTTAAGAAATTTCATCGTCCACAACATTGGCTTAGCCAACGTTGTGAGATGACTGCCCATGTGATTATTAATGCCGACAGCAAAGGGAATTTCTTGCAGTGATTCATTCAAACTGGCTTTAATTGCCGCTTCACTCATATCAGCAGTCAACGCACCAGGACCAAGCTTTTTACCTTGGCTTGATTCCATTGGAATATGCAAGATGACGTCTTGGTTGCGACGGTTAGCTGCCTCGGCAATACGTTTACCATAAGGGGTTTTTGGTAGTACAGCATAGGTGATATTGCCGGGAATAGTGAGCACTTGTTTATCGGTCATGCGATAACCGATGTCATCAATTACAATGGCAACCTGTGCGGCGTTAGCAAACGCAGCAGAGCCTGTAATAAACAATAAAAATGAGAGAAAACGAATCACGGATGTAGTTATTTTTTATTTTTGTAAGACTAGCCTAGCAGCTTTACCGAAACAGGTCGACGCATTATTAATGCAGACAGTTGGCTATCTACACCAAAGCTTCGGATTAACTGCTTTGCCGTGATGGCGAATTTCAAAATAGAGGCCAGGCTCGCTTTGCCCACCACTTTGACCAACAATGGCTATTGCTTCACCCGGTTCAACGGTATCGCCAACATTTTTTAATAAAGCTTGGTTATGGCCGTACAAGCTCATATAGCCCTTGCCATGATCGATCACTGTGACTAAGCCATAACCTTTTAACCAATCTGAAAATAGTACTTTGCCGGAATAGATGCTGGTGACTTGCCTACCAACAGCCGCCGAAAGTAATACCCCTTTCCAGCGTAAATAGCCTTGTTTTCGGGTGCCGAATGAGTGCTTAATGCGACCTGAAACTGGCCAGCGCAGCTTTCGTTTTAGCTTATCTAGGCCAGGTAAATTTTTTGCCAATGCGCTTTGGCGTGCCAAGCGTTCAAGTTCTGCAACTAAGTTTGCTTCTTCTTGTTCTAGCTTTGCTAATTGTTGCTTGTTTGAAAGCAGTTCTTTGCGTAATGCTGTTAAGGTTTTCTTGCGCTGCGCTTTATTTTTCTCTAGTGCAGCGCGTTGTGATTGTTGAGTTTGCTGAAGTTGGGTTAATTGTTTAGCTTTTTGCTGTTGCTCTACCTCTACCTCAGACAGTCGCGCAATGGTCGCCTGAAACGCTTCAATTTCAGCTATTCGCGCTTTACTTAAATATTGGTAATAGGTGAGCGAGCGCTGAACTTGGCTTGACTCTTCTTGGTTAAGCAGCATTTTTAGGTAGTCGTGCTGCCCAGTGGTGTAAGCCGTTCTCAGTTGATGCGCTAATGCATTTTCTTGTTGTACTTTATCTCGATTGAGTTGTGCTTTTTCTTTTGCGAGGCTGGTGAGTTTATCTTGGGTTGCTTTGAGCGAATTGCGCGTGTTGTTCATCGCTTTTGCCACCTTCGCAATGGCAAAATCATCTTTTTTCAGCTGGGCATTGAGTTGACGGCGTTTTTTACTTACTTGCACGATTGCCGATTTTTGCTTGGCAATTTCGCTTTTGACCGTTGATAACTGCTCACTTGAACGCTGTTTTTTTGCGTCTTCTGATGATGCAGATTGAGCTTGTGCAGATACGAGAGTAAACGCACTGGCAATGACTAGCCACGCTAGACATTGCACAGTGGTTGTTAGTTTTTTTAAAAAACGCACGACAGGGTTTAGTTTAACTGCATTAAGACCTTGCCAGTCATCTCAGCTGGTTGTTCAAGCCCCATTAAACTTAACAGTGTTGGTGAAATATCACTAAGCGCACCATCGTTAACTGGCGTCGCTTGGCGACCAACATAAATCAAAGGTACAGGCTCGCAAGTATGGGCAGTGTGCGCTTGGCCTGACTCTGGGTTGACCATTTGCTCAGCGTTACCGTGGTCGGCAGTAATTAAACACTCTCCGCCTACCTGTTGTAGTGCGTCAACTACACGTCCAATGGCGGTATCTACAGCTTCACAAGCTTTTACTGCTGCTTCAAATTTACCAGTATGGCCAACCATATCGCCATTGGGGTAATTACAAACGATGAAATCATGCTCACCACTTTCAATTGCAGCAACAAGTTTGTCGGTAAGTAAGGGTGCATTCATCTCTGGCTGCAAGTCATAGGTTGCTACTTGTGGTGATGGCACCAAAATACGCTGTTCACCGTCAAATTCATCTTCTTTGCCGCCACTAAAGAAGAAAGTTACGTGTGCGTACTTTTCTGTTTCTGAAATACGTAGTTGTGTTTTGTTATGTTTCGCTAACCATTCACCCATAACATTATTCAGTGGCTCAGGTGGGAAGGCACAGCTCGTATGAATGTCGGCGGCATATTCGGTTAGCATGACAAAATCACTGATGGCAGGCACTTTACTGCGCTCAAAGCCATTAAAGTCAGAATCAACAAAAGCACGTGTAAATTGACGTGCGCGATCTGCTCTAAAATTCATAAATACCAAGGCGTCGCCATCTTCAATGGTGATTGCTTGGCCTTGCGCGTCAGTGATCACGCTTGGCTGCACGAATTCATCATTTTCATCGCGCTCATAAGCTGCCGCTAGCGCGTCAACGGCTGAGCCAAATTGGTATTGTGCTTGGCCGCTAACCATTAAGTTATATGCCGCTTCAACACGCTCCCAGCGCTGATCTCTGTCCATTGCGTAGTATCGCCCTACCACTGAAGCTACTTGGCCATTGCCAAGCTCGTTAAATTTTTCTTGGGCTTTAAGCAATGATTCGTGAGCGCTACGTGGCGGAGTATCACGACCGTCTAGAAATGCATGCAGGTATACCTTTTCAGCGCCGCGAGCTTTTGCTAATTTCATCATCGCAAAAATATGATCTTCGTGGCTATGCACACCACCTGGAGACATTAAGCCAAAAATATGGAGCGCCTTGCCGGCTTGCTGTGCTTTATCTACGGCATTGCAAAGCGCAGCGTTTTGGCTAAAGGTTTGATCGTCGATTGCTTTGGTGATGCGGGTGAAGTCTTGGTAAACAATACGGCCAGCACCTAAGTTAACATGACCGACTTCTGAGTTACCCATTTGACCTTCAGGAAGACCAACGGCCATTCCTGAGGTGCCAATTAGCATATTAGGAAAACGTGCCTTTAAGTCATCTAACACCGGAGTTTTTGCGTGAAAAATGGCGTTTGACTCTTGGTGCTCACGATAGCCCCAACCGTCAAGAATAAGCAGAACCATTGGCTTCTTAGTTGGCATTCGAAATTTCCTAAATCTAGATTGGCGAAAAACTGAGATTATTTTACACAGTTAGCGGCGAATAGCACTAGCCAAGCCCTCAAATTTATTGGTGTACATTTGAACATCCTGTTGTCATTTGGGTTTGGTTAATGAAGTCTGTATACTGTGCCCGTTTTAAAATTTCATTCCACCATGGTACGTATTTATGGATCAATTAATGGTTTTTGCCGCAAATCACCCATTGTTAAGCACCGCTTGGGTTGCGCTTGTGGTTGCGATTATTGTTATTACAGTGATGATTAAAATGTCGCCGGTAAAACAGGTATCACCGCAAGAGTTAACCTTTCAGGTGAACAAAGAAAATGGTGTTGTTGTTGATATCCGCACAGACAAAGAATTCAAAACAAGCCGTATTATTGATGCGCTGCACCTGTCTCAAGAAAAAGCTAATAAAAATGACTTTGCTGCCCTTGAAAAACATAAAGACAAACCCATTATTGTCGTATGTACTGCTGGCTTAACGGCAACTAAAGTGGCAAATCAGTTACTTAAAGCGGGTTTCTCACAAGTAAGTTTGCTAAAAGGTGGCATGAATGCCTGGGTTGGTGCTGGCCTGCCAGTAACCAAGAAGTAGGCGAATATTTTAAGAGGTCGTTATGGCAGTAAAAATTGAAATTTACACGAAAGGTTATTGTCCTTACTGTAGCCGAGCTAAATCATTGCTTGATTACAAAGAAGTAGAATACACAGAATTTCGCATTGATAAGCAACGCGAATTGCGTGATGTGATGATCAAGCGTGCTGACGGTGGTAGCACTGTCCCTCAAATTTTCATTAACGACAAGCATATTGGCGGCTGTGATGACTTGGTAGCATTAGAGTACGCGAAGAAATTGGACGCTTTACTTGAAAAGTAAGCTTGTCTAATACCAAAACAGATTTTAGTTAGAAAACGCACAGTGAACCTTGCCGTGCAGTAAATTATAGGAATATTTCAAATGGCTGATGAACATCAAAACCCAGCAGAGCAAGCGGCACCACAGTTCGCGATTCAACGTGTTTACACTAAAGACATTTCTTTTGAAACGCCTAACTCTCCTGCTATTTTCCAAAAAGAATGGAAACCAGAAGTTAAGTTAGACATCGACACTCGCTCAAACAAGTTACATGATGAAACTTATGAAGTGGTTTTAGCAGTAACCGTAACGGCAACTGTTGAAGGTCAAACAGCGTTTTTAGCGGAAGTTCAACAAGCGGGTATTTTCACTATTGGTAATATTGACGAAGGCCAATTAGCGCATATGATTGGTGCGTTCTGCCCGAATACCTTATTCCCATATGCTCGTGAAACGATTGCTAACCTAGTTAACCGTGGTTCATTCCCACAACTTAACTTAGCACCAGTTAACTTCGATGCATTATTTGCTTCTTACTTGCAACAGCGTCAAGCACAACAAGAAGCGGCGAGCACAGAAGCTCACTAGTTGAGGCGATGACTGTGCAAACAGCCAAAATTTCTGTGATAGGGGCAGGGTCTTACGGCTCTGCCCTTGCTATATGTTTTGCCCGAAATGGCCACCCAACGGTGTTGTGGGGGCGAGATCAAGCGCAAATGCAAGCAATGGCATCTTCTCGCAGTAACGAAAAGTATTTGCCTGGCAGCAAGTTTCCTGAAAGCTTAATTATCGAGCCTGACTTTGCCAGTGTGGTAAAGGCCAGCGATATTGTTTTAGTGGTGGTGCCAAGCCATGTTTTTGGCGATATGCTACGCCAAGTTAAGCCCCACCTGAACGACAACGCTAAGCTAGCATGGGCAACTAAAGGGTTAGATCCTGACTCTGGCCATTTATTGCAAGAAGTGGCGCGCGATATTCTCGGTGATGATATTAGCCTTGGTGTGTTATCTGGGCCAACTTTTGCCAAAGAAATGGCTGCGGGCTTACCAACAGCTATTTCGTTGTCATCAACTGACGATAGTTTTGTTACTGAGCTTTCTGAATTGCTGCATTGTGAAAAGGCATTTCGAGTTTATAGCAATAACGACTTCATTGGTGTTCAGCTCGGTGGCGCAGTCAAGAATGTGATTGCCATTGGTGCTGGCATGGCTGATGGCATTGGCTTTGGCGCTAATGCTCGAACAGCGCTTATCACACGTGGTCTTGCTGAAATGACGCGGTTAGGGGCAACATTGGGAGCCGAGCCTGCTACCTTTATGGGCATGGCTGGCTTAGGTGACTTGGTGTTAACCTGCACTGATAACCAATCGCGCAACCGTCGTTTTGGTTTAGCGTTGGGACAGGGTAAAGATGTGGATACTGCGATGGCTGATATTGGCCAAGTAGTTGAAGGCTATCGCAATACCAAAGAAGTTTTTATGCTGGCTGAGCGACAAGGGGTTGAAATGCCAATTGTTGAGCAAGTTTACCAAGTGCTTTATCAAGGTAAACCCGCCTTAAAAGCAGCTTCTGATTTACTATCTCGCGAAAAGAAATTTGAGTAACAGCGTTTGCTGTTACTTCTCTTTATCTTACTAACTCTTTCATTCAGCTTTTCGTATCTTCAACCACATTTAGTTATTTGAAGCTGACTAGATCCCATTATCAAAATCAAGCTGACGCCACGCTTCATAAATAATCACTGCCGCTGAATTAGATAAATTCATACTGCGACTGCCAGTGACCATAGGAATGCGAATTTTGTGCTCGTCAGGAATTTGATCGCGCACGACATCAGGTAAACCTTTAGTTTCTGAGCCAAACATTACATAGTCACCTTGTTCAAAGGAAACTTGATGATGGTAACGTGTTGCCTTAGTGGTAATGGCGTATAAATTTTGGGGCTGTTCGCTAGCGAGAAATGCATCAAAGTTTTCATGGCGCTTCAGGTTCGCAAATTCATGGTAATCAAGCCCAGCACGCTTTAGTCGCTTGTCTTCTATTGAAAAGCCTAGTGGCTCAATTAAGTGCAAACGGAACCCTGAATTGGCACATAGGCGAATAATATTACCAGTGTTTGGTGGAATCTCTGGCTGAAACAGCACAACATCTAACATAACAAATAATCAATAAGCGAATACTGCGACGCATTATATCGTTAATCCGCCGCTTAAGTTAATGGCATGGCTCTATTTAGCGTGTGTTATAGCAAATCGGTATTAGTTGTTTGCTTGTTCGAACCAGTTAAGGGTTTTAACAATACCATCAACACGGTATTCATCTAGCTCAAAAAAGATTTCATGGCGAGCGCCAGCAATGACCTCTGGTTTGCCATTGGGGCATGACTGTGGGTGAGCTGCATGCAATGCGCGGCAAAAGTCATCCTGAGCACCGTTATCAACAACCGTATCACTGCCAGCTTGAAGTACTAGGGTCGGCGTGGTTAGTTTATTGATATCGGCAAATATGTCTTTATTCGCTTTGACGGCTTCATCCAACCAGCGGAAGGTGACACCACCCAACTGCAACTCAGGCGTCGATTGGTATAGGTTAGTAAAAATTTCATAGCGCACAGAAGATTGCATCAACGCATTGTCGGCAAACGGCCTGCTGCTGTAACCATCTTGGCCAAGAAAATACCAAGAGTCATTGCTCAACCATTTAGATAAGGTATCACCGCCGCTAATAATAAATTCGCCGAGCCAATTGGGGATGCCGCCACTGTTTATTGCAATCATTGGCGAAGCTAATACTGCGGCTTTAATTGGCGTTTGGTAGCGCTGCATATAACGCGCGCTGATTGCTCCACCCATGGAGTGAGCAAGCAAATAGATATCTTGTTGGCATTGTGTCTGAACGATGTTACTCACGAAGTAGTGGAGGTCGTCGCTGTAGTGATCAAACATAGCGACATAGCCTTTGTGTTGATCTGCTTGCATGCGCCCAGATAACCCTTGGCCACGGTGATCGATGATAAATAAGTTGTAGCCCGCATTGGTAAGATCAAAAGCGAGTTCTTGGTACTTCAAATAACCTTCAGAGCGCCCTGGCACTAGTACTAAACATTTGTCGCGATCAGGCGATACAAATTGCGCATAACGAATATTAATGTCGTCAACACCGCTAAATTGGCTAAATTGGCCCGTTTGCCAAAAGCTTTTTATTTCCCGCTCGTAGCGAGTGGTAAGCTCTTGCTCTGAGGTAATCGACCAAGGTGAGCTCATGGCTGATGCCGTTACTGATATTAGCGTCATAGAAATTGCGAGTAATCCTGCCAGTAAATCTTTCATATTGTTATTAATATTGTGAAATGCCTGCATTATGTTACGCAATTTTGTTGAAAAAACCAGCATTGCAGCCTGTTAAATTTACGTTCCCATTTACGCACACCTCAATGAGCTATTTGCCGATCTATTCGGTTTTATTCAAAGGTCATTATATGGTCAACACGCCCTAACTAAACCTTAGGTAAGCTGATAGTGACCGTTAGGCCGCCTTCACTATTATTTTTTGCGGAAATTTCACCGCGGTGAGCCAGCACTGCTTGCTTGGCAATCGCTAATCCTAATCCTGTACCACCTGTTAACCTATCGCGGGCAGAAGCGACTCGATAGAAAGGCTCAAACAACTTACTAAGTACTAAATCAGGCACGCCATTACCTTGATCGCTGACGCTGATCACAACGTGCTCGGCAGTTTCGGTTAGTTCAACTAGCACGATACTTGCTGATGGTGAGTACTTGATAGCATTACAAATAATGTTTCCTACGGCACTCGCAATAAGGGCTTCATCAAGGTTTAATTGCGGATTGCCTGCCGCATTAAGGTTGACTTGAACCTGCTTATCTTGGCCAAGGAAGTTACCGTCATCGACTAAATGATCGAGTAAAGGCTTAAGGTAGCATGGCTGTTTACTTATTGCTTGAGCACTATTTTCAAGGCGAGATAAGGTAAGTACATGTTCGATCATTTCATCCAAGCGAGCGACTTCACGTTCGCTGCGCGCAATGTATTGCTCTAAGGTTTCGTGATCGTCCTTGTGTTTTTGCGCAAGTGCTAATGCCATTTGTAATCGGGTTAATGGCGAGCGTAACTCGTGAGAGACATCGCCGAGCAAACGTTGATGCGCTGAAACGTTGTCAGATAGCTTATCCGCCATTTGATTAAAGGCTTTAGCGAGTGTGCCCAATTCATCACTGCGTTTATCGTCATTTTCTACTCGAACGGCTAGGTCTCCTTGACCAAAACGGTCAGCCACTTTGGTGATGTTTGACAGTGGCCTGCTAAGTGAGCGGGCGAGCAGCCAACATAGCGCGAAACTGACAATGACTGGCGTACCAATTCTTGCCCAATAAGGCAATTGCTGCATAAAAAAGCCTATGGTGCGAATACGGCTGGTGTGGCGTTTGTAAAAGGCTAAATACTGTTGGCCGCGTACCTCGAGTTTTACAGGCCCCGTGATTTGTGAATGTGGAAATATCCAAGTCGTGGTGTTATCAAATACATTTGCCTGAATAAACTGGTTTACGTACGGATGCTCAGGATGACCGCCTATGACAGGTTGATTGTTACTCAGCGGCTTAACCATTAAATGCTTAAAACTGCGCTTGGTTCGACGGTGACGATTGTTGTGGATAAACTTTGCCAAATTTCTGGGCTGAGCTTGATGTATGACATCAGATATTCGCGTTAGCCGGCGCAAATCACCTTTATCTGTATCAATTTCTACATACTGCTGGCTCAATTGAATAGAAACGAATCGCGTGGCGGCAATTGCACAAATGGTGACAATCCAAAACCAGAGAAACAGCTTTACTTTGATGGAGCTCAAGTGGCGGCGAATACTGCCAATCGCATTCGTCTTGGTAAGGTTATACAAGCGACTCTCCTGCTAAAAATATATAACCTGAGCCGCGTACGGTTTTAATCTTATCGTCACTCGTATATTGGCTTAACTTGCGGCGAATATTGCTGACATGCATGTCAATACTGCGGTCAAATGGACTAAGTTTTCGCCCAAGTACTTGCTCCGAAAGTTGCTCTTTACTGACAATCACGCTGTTTTGCGTCATCAACTCGAATAGAATCTCGAATTCCGTGCCAGTTAGTTCAATAAGTTGTTCTTCACACTTAACTTGACGTGTCGCATTGTCAATGAGTACACCATTGACGTTCAGTACATGCCCTGTTCCTGTTTGTTGCTGAGTGATATCAATGCGTCTAAATATCGCCTTGATTCGGGCGAGCAACTCTTGATGGTGAAAAGGCTTAGGTAGGTAGTCGTCGGCCCCTAATTCAAGACCGAGAATACGATCACTGTCATCCCCTTTGGCGGTCAGCATTAGAATGGGGATATGGTGTTTACCGCCTAGGGCTTTTAAGACATCAAAGCCATTTAACTTAGGCATCATGACATCGAGCAAAATCAAGTCGATATTCTGGTCAAAGGCTTTTGCCAAACCACTGGCGCCATCGTGACGGCAAGTAATAGTGAAGCCTTCTGCAGATAAATAACTGGTAAGTAGCTCACTTAATTCAATATCGTCATCAATAATCAAGATATGCTTTGTCATAACGTTTTGGTATTACCCTATGGTTGATAGCCATCATTTTATCAGTTTATTAATCCAACGATTGTTATCTTTACACAGTTTTACACTGGCTTTGCGCATCTTTGCATTGCAGTTTTTATACTGAACTTGAATTATTACTTGAAGCAAATTGTGAGGCATAACATGACAACAGCAATGAGAAAAACAACCGTTAAGGCAGCTGCGTTATTTACAGCGTTAGGTTTACTGGCAGCTCCCGCTGCGTTTAGTGATGAGCATCAACAAGGCTATGAGCATCAGCATAAAAAGGCACATAGCGGTCATCGCATGAAACAAGGGCAACACGGTGTAAAGATGTTGAGGAAAATGGCGCGTTATCTAGATTTGAGCGATGAGCAGGTTGCTCAAATTAAAGAAATTCGCCGCCAAAGCAAAACAGAAAACGAACCACTGCGCACGGCCATGAAGGCGTTTAAAACAGAGGTTAAAAATCAGCAATCGGGTAGTGAATTTGATGAGACGGCTTTCAGCGCTACTTACCTGCAATATCAGGAGACTTTTGCACAACTTGCACTGCAAAAAGCGAAAACTCGTCATGCTATTTTTCAAGTGTTAACGCCAGAGCAACAAACGAAATGGCAAGCATTTCAGGAAAAACGTAAAGCTCGTAGAAGTTCAGAGCGAAGCTAATAGAGGTTAGATCACTCTCTAATGAGAGCAGGTTGAGCTAGCTGAGGGCAGTGCTAGCTCAATCAAATTCGCCAAATTTAACTCATACTAAATGAGAAAATTTTTGACATTTTACTGTCTACTGGTTCGCCATTTGCGCGAGCTGGCTCAAAACGCCATTGCTCGATTGCGCTAATAATTGCCGAGCGGAAGTAGCTGAGCTTGCTTTGCTGCTCAAATTCAATATTAGTCACCCGACCAAATTCATCGATGGTGAAGTTGACTTGCACATCAAGCTCAATTCCTTTGCGTTTAGCGACTGATGGATAACGTGGGTCAATGGCATTCATCAATTTAGCTGGTGCCAAGTTTTGAATGACATTCGATTGTGGGGTAGGAGTACGCTGGTAACGTTGTTCAAATAAGCTTACTTTTGATACCGGAGCTTCAAACAGTGACTGATGCGGACTGCTCAATGTAGGTACGATTTTGGCTAGCGTAACGTGTTCACTATCATCATTGGCTAAGCTATTTTCAGTTGTACCGATGCTATCATTTTCATTAATGAATGAAGACTGAGCTGCTAGGTTTTGCTCACCGTCTGAACTATTGCTTGTTGACGCTAACAGTTCTGTCGCTGGTGCGCTCGATTTATTTATCTCAGAGTTTCCAACTTTCTGTTTGTTATATGCGATAGCGTTTACGTCGATGTTAGTGTTAGCGTCGATGTTTAAATGAGTTGCTGCGGTTTTAACATTTTGCGTAGCGCTAGGCAGCTCTTCGCTAGCAGGTAATTTTTGTTCTTTCCTTGGCGATGCCAAGGCAATTTCGCTTTGTGCGTGATCGCTTACATGAGAAGTCCTTGTATCCTTGCTTTGCTGCTCTTTTTCCATTTTGGGAACAAAAGCGAGCTCCGACTGCTCTAGGCTTGTGTCTTTGCGCAAGTTCAATTCTGTTTTTGCCGACCAGCTCGGCAGCGCCAATAAATGATCTGCCAATAAGTGACCAGCAATAGAGTCTTGTTGCAGCGAAGCGTCGTTAAAGCTTTGTTGGTGGCTGTTATAACCTGAAGATTGGCCATAGCTATCTGAAAAAGCAGCCACTTTTAGACCTGATATTTCTAGCAAGGGTGAATTCACTAGCTGCTTAATGCTTAACACTAGCAGCGAGCCAATTATGACCAGTGCAGCAAGCAATCGCCCTGGGGCTTGTTCGTTAGTACAAGAATGGTCAACTAAACGAACCACGCGTGCTTTTAAATCGCCGCCAGATGCCGCCACGGCCATCGCTGGAATAGTCTCATGGCGACGGTTCTGACAATGGTGGCTTTGGCACAATGATGCTGTGTCGGCCAAGGTGTGAGCATAAGCTACAGCATTGCCGCAATGCGACACTGCAATGTCATCAGTACAATATTCACGTTCTTGGCGCATTTGCTTAGACACCCAGATCACCGCGGGATGGAAGAATAATAATATTTCGATCAGTGTTTGCAGGAAGTTAACAAGGTAATCATAACGGCGAATATGGGCCAGTTCATGCAGTAGTAGCATTTCTAACTGCGCTTGGTTTAGCCCCATTAGCATTTGTGCCGGCATCAATACAACAGGTTTTAGCCAGCCGATAGCCATTGGTACTTGTGCTTTCAGTGAAATAACTAAACGTGGGGTATGGTTTAACCCAATTTGCGCTGCGAGCTCACTAAGTCTCGCTAAAAGTTTCGGATCTGTTGGTATTGTTTGATTACGTGCTAACCGCCCCGTAGTCGTTACTTCAATTAACAGCTTGCTGGTTAAGAACAGCACACAAACAAACCAAGCGACGGATAGATACGGCACATAGTCAAGGCTTTGGCTGTACCAAGTCACCCCATGCTGTTGTTGCAATACATGTTGAAATTGCGCGATGGGCATAGAGTTTGTTGGACTGAGGATCGAGCTATTCAATGGCTGGAACAAATAGTTAAAAGTCGCAACGGGAAGTAATAAGTTTACCCCCATGGCTAAACAACTTAACCCGTATCGCAATCTAGAGCGCTGCACTGAAATCAGTGACAATGCAATTTTTAGCACACCAGCTATCACTAGCCCTTGCCACAGAAAGTGCAGCAATGTCATGGTCAGCGCCTGTGTAAACGCTTGAACCTCAGGACTGTTAGTGATCAGTGTTGATATCATGTTGCTCTAATTCGCAATATTTTTTAATTTGTATTAACGATATTGTTGTGTGCCCGTTCGCTTAAAAGTAGTACATATCAAGCATTACTTATTAAGTATTGCTGTTATTTTAACTTTTTGTGTTATTTATCTAAAGTGTCTAACAGCTGACGGATATCTTCAATTTCTTGTTTGCTGGTTGATTCGTTTAAGGCACGCATTACCAGCTTTGATGTTGAACCACCAAAAGCTTTACTGATCAGGTCTTTGATCAACGATGATTGTGTTTGGGTTTCGCTGTTCGCGGCAGCATAAACATGAGCACGATTACTTTCGTCGCGAATCACCAATGCTTTTTCGTGCATGATTTGCAAAATTTTGAGTACAGTCGTGTAGCCAGTTTTTTGCGTTTCGCTCACTGCTTCATGTATTTGTCGAACGGTTGCTGGGCCTATTTTCCATAACACATTGAGCAATGTGAGCTCAGCTTCAGTCGGCTTGATACTAGACTTATCTCTCGCCATGTAAACTTCCTTCCATTTTGTATATTAAGTACACGTACGAGATTAATCGTATCCTCTGCCGAATAAATGAGCAAATTATTTTCATAAATAGTGTTTATGAAAGGTCAGCTTGGTCGAACTTACTAATTTCAAAAATAACAACGCAGTTAATGAGCATTTTAACCAGGCATAATGATCAAGTATTTATTGAAATTGGTATTTATACTAGTAGTTCAGGCTTTGCAAATACTGCTGAGTTCTTGCGGGATAATTAGTAAAAATAGCATCAACACCTATTTGGGCACAAAATGCTATATCTTGCGGGCGGTCGACGGTATATACCCAAACGGCTAAGCCACGCTGGTGAGCGTCATCAACCAGCTCTTTGTTGAGGCAATCAATACTTGGGTTAATACTTTTAGCGTTAAGTAATTGGGCGCTAGCGGCAAGGTCATATGGGCAATGAGCAATTAAAGCACCAATTGCTAGCGTCTGCTGTTGTTGCTTTAAAGCAGCCAAGAAGCCGTGATTAAATGACGATATTAAGAGTTTTGACCAATCACAAAACCCTTGTTTTACAACAAGGTGTAATTCATCAATTAAGTGCTTTGTAATTTTCGATAGTTCTGTGGCGTTGCCATTAGCGATCTTTACTTCGATATTCACAACACAAGCACCATTAATGATTTTGAGCGCCTGCGCTAATTGCAATACGGGCTGGTTATCTTGGGTGCGCAGCTCAGCTAATTGCTCATCTGGTAGAGTTTGTAATTGACCTTGGCCATTGGTGGTTTTGTCCACGTAAAGGTCGTGCATTAACCACCAAGTGCCAGTTTCGGCGTGAAACTGAATGTCTAATTCTATGCCATCAGCTTGCTGGGCTATCGCCTGCTCAAAGGCGGTTTTGGTATTTTCAGGGTATTCACCACTAGCACCTCGATGCGCGATAACCAGCATAGTTGAGTTTCCTGCTACACGTTATTTAACTGCTTCTTCTAGTTGAGCAACCACATCAGCGTAGTGCTTACCTAAACGTGTTGTCATGCCCGAATGAGCTTGGCTGTTAAACTCCACCATATTAGGTGAGAAGGTTGAAACAACGGTTGAACCCAGCTTAAAGCGGCCCATTTCGTCACCTTTTTTAAATTTAATGGCGCCAGCGCCATCCGCTGGATACTGCCATCTAAAAATATCTTTGCCTGCAGGTGGCGTAATGGTGCCCGCCCATGTGGTTTCGATACTCGCAACAATAGTTGCACCTACCAATACCATGGCAAGTGAGCCATGCGGGGTATCAAAAATCGTTACCACGCGCTCATTGCGAGCAAATAAGTTAGGCACATTGTTGGCCGTTAACGGGTTTACAGAAAATAGCTCGCCTGGCACATAAATCATTTCACGCAAGGTGGCATCCATTGGCATGTGAATGCGGTGGTAGTCTTTTGGCGCTAAGTAGATACAGCTAAATTTACCATTTTGAAAAGGCGCAGCTGTTTTTTCATCGCCGCCAAGTAGCGATTGTAGGCTGTAATTAAAGCCTTTTGCTTGAATAAGCTGGCCCTGCTCAATATCACCCTGTTGGCTAATGGTGCCGTCAACGGGATAACATAGTGTCATCGGGTTGTCGTCAATGGTACGTGCGCCATCTTCTAACTCGCGGGTGAAGAAGTCGTTAAAGGTGGCAAAATCTTCAGGGCGCTTTAGCTTGGCCTCTTCCATATTAATGTCATAAGCCTTAATAAAGTGCTTAATTGCCTGTGTGGTGAACCAGCCAGCTTCTGCTGCGGCAAATTTGCCGACTAAGCGTGAAATGCCATGCTTAGGTAGCAGGTATTGAAAGGCAATTTTGATTTTGTCTATCACTGAGTCTTCCTCGTTACTTCTTATTTATTCGTTAATGTTAATGCTGTTGATGTTCGTTCGGCTAAGCTTAGTTTTTAAAACGGGTCGTTAGCGTATTGCTCGATAAACTTTCGACAATGCGCTGGAAGCTCGCCAATCGCTCGGGGTGAATTTCGCCACTTTCAACGGCGGCAATCAGGGCACAGCCGGGATCGTTAACATGCTTGCAGTCACGGAATTTGCAGGTGCCTAAATAGTCGTCAAATTCAATAAAACCATCTGCCACTTGCTCTGGACTTAAATGCCATAGGCCAAACTCACGGATGCCGGGCGAGTCAATTAAATCGCCCCCCTGCTCAAAGTGATAAAGGCGGGCAACTGTTGTCGTATGTTGACCGAGTCCTGAGTTTTCCGACACTTGCTGTGTTAATAAGCCAAGCTCTGGCATTAAGGTGTTAACCAAGGTGGATTTGCCAACGCCAGACTGGCCAACAAATATACTGGTTTCATCGACCAACTGGGCTCTAAGTTCTTTGATGCCATCACCGGATTCACTGCTGGCATATAACACTTGGTAGCCAATCGCGCGATAAATATCGAGCTGATCTTCAACGATTTCCGCTAACTCTTCGTCAATAAGATCGGCTTTATTCATCAAAATAACGGGTTTGATGCCGGTTTGCACACAAGCCACGATGTAGCGATCGATAATATCTGGATTAAACGCAGGCAGCACCGTGGTGACAATAATGATTTGGCTGATATTGGCAGCGACGGGTTTTAAGCCATCGTAAACATCGGGGCGGCTGAGCGCGGAGCTACGCTCATGCACCGCTTCAATCACGCCAGAGACGGTATGCTCTGATGATTTACCTTGACGAAACATCACTTTATCGCCACACACTAATGAATCAACGCCGCGACGTATATTGCAGCGAAAGGTATTGCCCTCGCTATTTTCAATATCAGCGTGTTGGCCAAAACGACTGATCACAACGCCTTGCTCTGGTGCGCCTAGTTCTTCATCTTGCCACTGTACTTCTTCCGCTTTATTGCGAAGTTTTTTTGCCTGATTGGCTCGAATTCGGCGCGCTTGCCCTTTGGTCAGTTTTTTTGCTTTTGCCACGTTATTTCGCTGTTATTAAAGCCATGGTCTTCACATCAGCTTTTCAATATCGGTAATTGTCACGTATTATACTGACTTATCGGCTAATCAGCTAATCTTTGGGCAATCATGGCACTAATACATAAGCGTTGTGATTAATAACGCCCTGTTAGCGAATGACAAAAAAGAGACTTTGATGAGCGTAAATGAAACGAATTTAGTGTGGTTGGATCTGGAAATGACAGGGCTTGAGCCTGAGCATGACGTAATTTTAGAAATTGCCACCATAGTGACCGACAGCCAGCTCAATGTATTAGCGGAAGGGCCAGTATTTGCGATCCATCAAAGTGATGATGTGCTCGATAATATGAGCGAGTGGTGTATTGAGCATCACGGCAAATCTGGTTTAACCGAGCGCTGTCGCCAAAGTACGACTGATTTGGCGACAGCAAGTGCCGCAACCATTGAATTTATTAGCCAATATGTACCTAAAGGCAAATCGCCGATGTGTGGTAACAGCATTGGCCAAGATCGTCGCTTTATTAACAAGTACATGCCGGAGTTTGAAGATTACTTCCACTACCGCAACTTAGATGTCAGTACCGTAAAAGAGCTAGCACGTCGCTGGAAACCTGAAGTGTTGGATAAGGTTGAGAAAACAGGGGCGCATTTAGCACTTGATGATATTCGCGAATCTATTGAAGAGCTAAAAGTTTATAAAGCAAATTTCTTTAAGCTTTAATCGCTAAACTTACCTAATTATTGCGCATCCAATTAATACGCGACCAAGTAGCGCAGAAAAATTCAAAAAAGCGACTTATGCCAGGGAGAAACTGGCTCACGTCGCTTTTTCTTTAGCTATTGATTGCTAATTGGGCGTCGGTGCCTTCAAAAATTGGCCGTCTAAACCTTAGCCTTTTAAGATTTAGAGCCATTAGCCCAAAGCGCTTTACCAAGTTGCTGGTGCTGCTGCCAGTCTCCTTTTAAAAGCCATTCGACAATATGTTTAGCGACATTGGGTAATGGCTTTGCTTCATTTTGCTTAGCTATAGCTAACCAGTCACCAACTTTGGTGGTGGTGATTTTATCTATTACCGTCGCATAATTTAATTGTTCAAGTGCTAGCGCATTGGAGTGTTGTTCCATTTGGCCATTAAGCGGTTTGGTTAGTATGGGCTTTCCCAGGTGTAAGCACTCACTAATTAGTTCGAACCCACTATTGCAAATGACGGCTTTAGCACCGGCTAAATCTTGCTTAAACGCCTGATAGCTCGTTTTTCTCAGGCTAACATTGCCTTGCTCACCGTTTTCAAGCTCTGGTGAATATTGCACAAACCGATAATATGGCAGTTGATTGAGTACCGCGCTGACTTGTTGCTGATTTTCAAATGGCAGATAGACGACGATATGATCGCTATCGTCTGTTGCTTGTAATGTGGTATCGATGATCGGTGGCAGTACATTGTCACTGTATGGATGCCAGTGTAAGCCAATAGCGTTAGTTGCGGGCGCAAAGTTACGCATGATCCACTTAGCCATCATGGACTCGCCAGCCAGAGGCGTATTTTCGCCAAATGCATATTGATGGCCAATACCTAGAACGGGTTTGCCTTGTAATTTTCCTGCCCAAGCGGTGACCGGCTCAAAATCGGTGATCACTAAATCATATTCTGCAAGTGAAAGGGCGCGGATATCACGATAAAAACCCAATAAACTGTTTTCCAAAAAGGTACTGACATAGTCAATTTTACCGTTCTTGGTAATAAAGGTGAGCCCTTTGCGGTGCATAAAGTCACCAAAGACTTCCATATCAAACAGCTTTTCTCTTTCTCGACCTGAGGTGAGATAGGTAACGTCGACACCATGTTCTGTGAGGTATTTTGCTAAGATTCTTGCTCTTGAGATGTGACCATTACCTGTTCCTTGAATACCGAACAGTATTTTCATACGACTTAAATTACTCCGAGTAAAATGACCGAGCCTAACGTTGCTCCGGCTAGAATATCCGATGGAAAGTGAACGCCTAAAATAACCCGTGAAGCGCCAACCGCACTGGCCCAAAAGTATATAGGTAAGGCAATTAAACCAAGTTCTGAAACCACCAGCCCTGCCAGCAAAAATGCCGCCATGGTATGGCCTGACGGAAAGCTGAACTTGTCTGATGGTTGTACTAAACACGAAAAGTTTGGCACGATATCTGGTGGACGGCGGCGCTTGAGAATATTCTTTAAAATAAAGTAAATAGGACGCTCAATAGCAAACGCAAATAGCGCTAATAAAAAGAAGTTTAGGCTTTGACTGCCAATGGCAATAAAAACAGGCAGTAAAACCTGCATATAGCCATCACCTGTGCGCGATACGGCGCGAACACAGCTAATAAACTTTTGATGGTAACGCGATTTAACACACCAACGTAAGATGCGTAAATCGTATTGATACATGTCGTTTAATACCGTCATACCGCTAATCTAGATGGCTAATATGACCGTTGCTTGACAAAAATGTGTCTATTTAGTGAACAAACAATAAAAGTGGCTTAAGAAAAAAACTTGCAGGTCTGACCAGTATCAACAACAATAAGTTTTTAATATTCATTTACGCGATAAAATGACAATAACAAGGATAACAGATGGCAAATAAATTTAGTAAAGCGGTAGCGGCAATATACAAGTTACCTGAGTTTTGTCATGGTTACTTGCTCACCAAACTATTCTGCACACAAGTAAAATATGCAGGTACTTCACGCATTAAACTGCAAAAAGTTTCTAATCAGGAAGTGGTACTGACGATTGCTAACATTAAGCGCGTGCAGAATCATATTGGCGGTGTTCACGCAATTGCTGCTTCGTTATTGGCTGAGTCGGCAACGGGTACCTTATTTGGTATGAATGTGCCAGACAGCCACTTACCTTTATTGAAATCCATGACGGTCAATTACAATCGCCGCATGCAAGGTGGGCTGACCGCTAAAGCTCAGCTGAGTGAAGCGCAAATAGCAACCATTAATAGTGAAGAGAAAGGTGACATGCTGGTACCAGTGACTATTACGGATGAGTCAGGACAAGAGCCTATTGAGTGTTTAATGAATTGGGCTTGGGTACCTAAAAAGCGCAAGTAAACCATCCTTTATATGCGGTAAAGAGCCTAGGCTCTTTACACGAATTCCTGCATCTTGCATGATTATGGCTAAGTGAATTTGCCTTACACTAAAACCTACTCGCGTACTGTTCGTCTAACAGTGTCTGTGAGCCAGTAGTTTATGTGTGAGGCTTTATTTTACAGCGCTAGCAAAAACTAAAACTAAAACTAAAGCAAAGTAGCAGCAATGGCCGTAACAATAAGTAAGGGATGATTGGGTTAATTAACATGACTGAAATAGCTTATACGAAGCCAATCACTGCTAAAAAACTCAATTCACTTTGGCTAATCGCGTTGTTTTTTGTGCTGTTAAGTATAGGGCTAATCGCAGCGTCATTTGTTATTCATCAGCATAGCTCAGACCAACTGCGTGAGCAGCATTTACCCAACGTATATCGAACAAACGATCAATTAATCATTTCAAACCAGCTGTTAGTTGCTTTCAATTCGCTCAATCGCCACAGTCCATCTTCCCAAATTGTAGAGCAGCATCAAGCGTGGTTGACTGTTGCAGAGCCAGCAATGAAGTCGTTGCTGCAAAGTGGTCAAAAATTTCCAAAGCTGAGCGCATTAGTCAATTATGAAAAAGCGACGCTTACTCGATTAACTGACAATGCCAACCGCAATATTAAACTCACCCAATTGGCAACAGAGCGAATAGATGTTGCCTTGACCATGCTTGCGAATCGAACATTGCAACCCAACATGGCGCTTAATTCTGCTTTGTTGCTATTAAAAGCATCGCTGCAAGACACTATTGATCAATCTTTTCCTGCTACGCAGAGCTCAATTAAGGCGCAAGTTGAACAGCTATCCCAATGGCTTTTCCTGCAAACAGAGAATCAAACGAGTAGTTCAGATGAATTGTTAACGAATGCCGTGAAATTGGTGGTCGGCATCTTTACTACAGAGCATGCGTTGTTGGGTAAATGGCAGGGTCAACAGCGGCTTTATTCACTATTCCAACAGCAAGTAGATGCTGCAATAGTCGAGCTTAATCAATACCAAGCGCAGCTAACCAAACAAGCAGCATTGACGATGAAAAGCGTTAACAACAGCAATAGTATGACTTTTTCTGTGGCGGGGTATTCAGTTTCAATACCGTCACAGCCAGAGTTGGTTGTGTGGTTGATGACGGCTGCATTGTTATTTTTCGTCACTGCTACCTTGTTGCTTTATCGCCTCCATCGTCGTCACCACGCTAGGTTAGATCAACTGGTGAGTTTTACCACGAAAGTGCTTGCTGATAACGACGGTACCTATTTACAAAGAGCGATAGAAGAAAGCAAGCACAACGCAGTATCAGAGCGGCAGCAGGAAGTGGCAAAAGCCATTACCGCAAGGCTGAATAACACCTACTCTGCACCATTTGTTGAAAACCTGATAACTGCGCAGCAAAAGCAATGGCGAGAACTAGCGCAATGCGCTGCGACTTGGCAATGGTCTTTTGAAAATGGGCTTATCTCGATATCAGAGCACATAGATAGTGCAGCGCTGTTTGCTTCAGAAATTATTCCTGAACACTCGTTATCTAAGTTTGCTTTACGCCGTTTAGTTGGTAAACAAAATTTTCATGCTCTTGCCTCATCAGTAAGAAAGATTGAATCGCAAGAAGTAAATGAGCAAAACCAGGTAAGTCCAGTTGAAAATGTATTGCTGACCTTTGGCGAAGAGCTTTTTGTTGATGTCGCCATATGTAAAGAAAGCGGCAAGTGGTCAGGTACGTGCACCGATTGCTCGACAGTGCAGCGTGAAATAAACCAGCTTAGAGCTCAAATAAGTGTGCAAAAGCAATCACTGGAACAACAGCGAAGCTCTACGCTTAAAGGCTCACACAGCGATTATCAGGTATTAAGCAAAATGCTTATTCAAGGGCTACTGCAATCACAAAATAGTATGCTGAGTGAAACTCACGTTCATCCTCTCCCTCAGCACCAAACGTCACACCAGCCACCGCACCTGCCATCATACGATAAAGCCATAAACCGTGCTTTGAAGCGGCTAAACGAATTGCAAATCATGGCACAGTTAGCCACCGAGCAACGGGTAAGGGTGCCTCAAGATATCAACATTTCTCAGCTAAATGCAGCAATTAATGGTAATTTAGCGCGCGAAAATGCTGCACGTAAAAATACCGTGGTGATTTGTCAAACGACTAATGTTTGGCACAAGGTTCACCTTGATACCGGCCTTTACAGCCGCCTAATTGAAGGTTTTTGCAACTTAATGTTGGCTGGTCTTCATAAGCAAGAGCTATTTATTGCGTTGGGCATTGCCGATCAAGCAAGAGGCCAACAAACCTGGCAATTGAGTTTTTCACTACTCGATTTTGATGGTTTTGGCACTGAACACGCCAATTTTGATCAATCACCTATTGCTGAATTAATGGAAGACCTTGCTAGCGAAAACAGCCATGACACTGCGTATTGTCAGAAGCTTTTGCGTGCTCTACATGGCCGGTTAGTGGCGATTAATCAAGGCCAAATGCAGAGTGCAGATCCAGACCCTACTAAGAGCATTAGCAAAACGATTAAGGCCAGCAAGCCTGCGTTGGAATTGGTGTTAAGCTTTCCTGTTGCCATCATCGAAAATGCAACTAAACACCAAGTTGATGCTAGCCTTTCCCATACTCAGGTACTGGTATTAACTTCAAGCTTTGCTCAAGGGGAACGTATTGCTCAGTACTTAACATCAGCTAAAGCTGAGTGTCGTTTGGTTGATAATATTGATACGCTTAAAGCGCAGTGCAGTGAGTCTGCAATTAAGCAAAAAGCGATTGATGCGGTAGTCGTTGGTGGCGATTTTTCCGCGCATCATCACGCAATTCAAAACTCCCTTGCCCTGTTACCTGACAAAAGGCGTCCGACATTAACCATGATCCACAAGCAGCAAGACGATTTAGCTAAAATCGGCTTGTTTTCTCTAGCGGATGCTTGGTTGACAAGAGATTCGCTTGTTCATGCTATCAGCAAAGGTCTTAAGCAAAAACAAAGTAGCAATCAGTTTGTCTCATCTAATGCGATAAGCCAGTACCAATTTACGCACACCAGTGTTGAGTTACTCTTGGCAGTAAAGCAAGTTGACCAGCATCATGCATTGCTAAGTCTACTTCATTGGCTTGGCTTTAAAGTTACTGTGGTAGTTGATGCAACTTCAATGCTTAATCAATGGCGTTTAGGGCGATTTTTAGTGCTTATCAATGAATTTAGTGCTTCGCCAGTCATTGAATTGCTCGCCGGCAAAGGTATTAGCCGCGGTATTTTTAGTATTAAAGGTGAACTAAGCGATCAGGATGAAACGAACACTCCAAAAGGTACTTGTCAAAACGAAGGCGAAGCGCCACAGCATATCAGCGCTTGGCAAGTTAATACGGTGCCTGCTGTATTTGAGCTGGAAGCATGGCTACAAAGGCTGTCACCTTGGTTGGTGTCGAGCAAAGTAGGGGCAAGTCAGCATTTATTCTTTTCAGCATTAGCTTCTACTAGCCAATTTAATGAGCTATTACCTGCTGCTTTTGATATTGACGTCTATGCAAAAAATCAAGGTTCGGCTGAGCTTGCAGCCTTTATGTTGGATGATTATGTTAATGAACTCATAGGCCACGCTCGTATGCTTACTGAACAATTGAAGTATGCAGATGAGCAAGCGATATTGGGGACGTTGAAAGAGGTTGGTGTGGTCGCCAACATAATGTCAGCTCAAGGGTTAAGCCAATTAGCCTTGCAATTCGAACATGTGTTAAAAAATAACGCGATTGCTTCTACAAGTGGCATTATCAGTGCCAATACCAAGCGATTGCTCGAACAAATGAAGCAAGAGATCTTGCTGATAAAACAAAATGCAGAGGCGATATAGTAAATTGTCTATGCTTACCAAGCCTACGAATAAAATCAGTGAAAAAGCCAGTGGCGAAGCTATTGATAGCGAGGCACATAACGTGACTAATTACGAGATGGCTAGCCCTTGTGTGCGCAATTGTTGTTTGAATCAGGTCGATTATTGCTTGGGGTGTAAGCGCCATCTTGATGAAATCGTTAGTTGGCGGTCGTATAGTGACGAGCAACGCCAAGCGATTATGGCGCAATTAGCGACGCGCGATATAAGTGATTCGCATAGCGCCGATCCTGGTTAACCAGCGCTAAGTCTTTGTAATACGTATTTGCCCTTGTTTATTATGCGTCTCTGGGCAAGCCTTTTTCGATAGAGCGAATTAAGCGCTCATTTAAGCGTTGAGCTTTTTTGTCACTATCAGTTTTTTTGTCACTATCAGTGATGGTTGAATCATTAGTCGCTAGTTCAACAGTAATTGCTTTTGCCTTACTTAGTTGCTCAGCAAGTGCCCAGTCAATATGTTCAATAACCATTGCCGAAAGTTCAGTGTCACTAGTCAAATCGGCTTGCTGCTTTTTCGCCGCAAGTACTTCAACGATTTGTTCCTCATAAGGTGCATTTCCAAGTGCTACCGCTATATTGCGCAACCAACTTTGGTAACCTATTCGCCTGATTGGGCTACCTTCGGTGCGCGTTAAGAATTCGTTCTCTTGCCAAGTGAATAGGTTCACTAATTTACTGGCATCGAGTTGCTGGCGAGGATGAAAATCGGCTTCCTGCGTAATCGAGCCGAATTTATTCCATGGGCAGATTAATTGGCAGTCGTCACAGCCATATATTCGGTTCCCCAATGCTTTGCGAAACTCAAGCGGAATAGCACCTTGGTTTTCAATGGTTAAATAGGAAATACAGCGCTTGGCATCGACAACATATGGTGCGACTATCGCGTTTGTTGGGCATATTTTTATGCAAGCGACACAACTGCCACATTGATTTTCGCGAGCACTGTCGACTGGCAACGGCAAATTCACCAGTAGTTCGCCTAAGAAAAACCAAGAGCCAGCTTGTTGGTTGATTAACAAACTATGTTTGCCAACCCAACCAAGTCCTGCCTTTTCAGCTAGCGGCCGTTCTAGCACTGGCGCAGAATCAACAAATGGGCGAAAGTTGAATTCACTACAATAGTCTTGAATTTTTTTACCTAATTGCTGCAAACGCTTGCGCATTAACTTGTGGTAATCACGCCCTAATGCGTATCGACTTACATAACCAAGTTTTTTGTTTTTAAGGGTTTGTGCAAATTTTGCATTTGGTGGCAGGTAGTTTAAACGGGCACTAATGACCCGCACCGTGCCCGGCTCAAGCTCTTGCGGGCGTGCGCGCATCATGCCATGACGTGCCATGTATTCCATCGAACCATGGTATTGATTGTCCAGCCAAGCTTGCAAGTGTGGCTCATGGGCTTTGAGATCAATATCGGCAATGCCTATTTGTGCAAAACCTAATGATTCTCCCCAAAGCTTGATTTTTTCTGCAAGATCTTGATAGTTGATAGCGACAGTCATCAATGGCGAGTAAAAAATGGAAGTAATGAAGTTGACGGCTAGTTTACCACAGCCAGTTTACAGTGCGAATCAGGTCCTTTCGAATGAAGCAGCTGCAGCCGACGCTAAGGGCGTTCCACTCTTTGAATTGATGAAGTCGGCAGGGCGAGCAGCTTTTGAGCTGTTAAGCCAGCAGGCTGAACAAGCAAGCTCTGTGCTGATTGTGGCGGGCAAAGGCAACAATGGTGGTGATGGCTATGTGCTTGCCCGTCATTGTGCAGCGGCAGGTTTTATGGTGTCTTTATTAGTCCTTGCTGACGAAGAGAAGATCACCGGAGATGCAGCTAAAGCCTTGACAATGCTTGATCCAGACAGTGTTAACCTCAGGTTTGAACCGGATTTGGCGAAAGCGAACAAGATGATCGCAGCGTTTGAAGGAGATTGGCTAGTCGATGCCATTTTTGGCATTGGGTTAAAGGGGAAACTTACTCGCGCATGGCAGCAACTGCTGACGACGATCAATGAGCACTACAGCCAAATTATTAGTCTCGATATTCCATCAGGTCTTTGTGCGACCACAGGGCATGTCGAAAATGTGGCTGTCGCAGCCGATTTTACAGTGACCTTTATTGTCTTAAAGCAAGGGTTACTCACAGGTAAAGCCGCGAATTATATTGGTGATTTATGGCTCGCAACCTTGGACGTGCAAACTGAGTTTGTGCAAACCATTCCTGCGCAGGCATTTGCTCAAGGAACATCTGGGCTGCCAGCTATTACACCAAGACGTCCAACCATTCACAAAGGCAGTATTGGTTTGGTACTGGCAATGGGCGGAAACTTAGGAATGCCTGGTGCGATACGTATGGCCGCCGAATCATCACTTAGAACAGGTGCCTCTCTGGTAGCCGTGGCTTGTCATCAAGAAAACCAAGCGATTGTGGTTCAAGGACGACCGGAGCTAATGCTGGCACCAAGTGAGCCTGAGCGCTTGATCTCCTCTTCTTTTGTTGAGAAAGCGAAAGTCATTTTGATCGGTCCTGGTTTGGGTCGTGATGCTTGGGCAAATCAGCTGATGCAGGCAGCGCTCAAAGCCGACAAGCCAATGGTTGTCGATGCAGATGCTTTGTTCGCGATGAAATCACTTCGCGCCTTCAGTAATAATTGGGTGCTAACGCCTCACCCAGGCGAAGCGGCCTTTTTACTCGACTGTGATATTGCGACAATTGAAGCAGATCGCTTTGGTGCTGTAACCGCTATAGCGCAAAAATATGGTGGTATTTGCGTGTTGAAAGGCGCGGGTAGTTTAATTGGCGATGGTCAGAAAGTGATTGTAAACACCACTGGCAATGCGGGTATGGCATCGGGTGGCATGGGCGATGTATTATCAGGCATAATAGCGGCATTGATATTACAAACAGGCTCGATGATGGACGCAACAAGGCTTGCGGTTAGCATTCATGGTCAAGCTGCAGAACTCGTTACTCAAAACATCGGTATGCGCGGCTTGCTAGCCAGCGACTTATTTGAGCCGATAAGACAATTAGTAAACCAATATTAACTCTATGAAAAAACAATATTTCCTTGCTGATGAAGCGGCAACGGTAGGCTTAGGTACAGCATTAGCAGAAGTCGTTAAACGCGATATCCAAAAAGGTATTACCGTTTATTTAAACGGTGACTTGGGCGCAGGCAAAACAACGTTAACCAGAGGTTTTGTGCGCGGTATGGGCCACCAAGGGAATGTTAAAAGCCCGACTTACACCTTAGTTGAGCCCTATGAATTATCACCTTGGCAAGTCTATCACTTTGATCTTTATCGATTAGCTGACCCTGAAGAACTTGAGTTTATGGGGATAAGAGATTATTTTAGCGACAATAGTTGTAGTTTTATTGAGTGGCCAGAAAAAGGCCAAGGGCTGCTGGCAGGGCCAGATCTTATTATTGATTTAGCTTATCAAGAGGAACAACGTACTGTTAGCCTAACTAGTCAATCTGAGTTGGGCAATCAAGTACTCGCCACCTTAGCAGCTCATTTACAAGGTACTGACGAATAGATGATTGGGCAGCGCTCAAGCTGGATGTATGCATTACTGCTAACCCTTTGGTTAGTGAGCTTAAACGTTCTAGCCAGTAACAAAATTAATGGTGTTCGGGTTTGGCCTGCACCGGAAAATACCCGTGTCGTTTTTGATTTATCAAAAAAACCAGATTACAGCTATTTCAGTTTATCGGGCCCTAACCGTTTAGTTATCGACTTTAAAAATAGTGCAAATGCCGTTGAATTAAGCAAGCTGGCCAAAAATGATAAGCGCATTTTAAAAATACGTACGAGTAAAGCCAAGCATAAAGGCGCCACTCGCGTCGTCATGGAATTAGCGCAGAGCTATCAAACTACGATTTTTCCATTAGCCCCTGCTGGCCAATACGGAAACCGTCTTGTCGTTGATTTATACGATAAAAAATCACTAGAAAAGCGCACGGTTCGTGTTGAAAGCAAGAAGAAGCGCGACATTGTGATTGCCATTGTTGCTGGCCATGGTGGTGAAGATCCCGGCTCAATTGGTCCGCGGGGAACGTATGAAAAACACGTTACACTCAGCATCTCAAAAAAGTTAGCCAAACTGATTAACAGTAAAAAAGGCTTGAGCGCTAAGCTTATTCGAACTGGCGACTACTACATTAACCATAATCGTAAAACTCAGCTAGCCCGCAAATACAAAGCTGATTTACTTATTTCTATTCACGCTGACGCCTTTACTTCACCGCAGCCAAGAGGCGCATCTGTGCTGGTGCAAGATCCGCGTCGGGCAAACTCTGAATTTGCCAAGTGGATTGCTAATCGCCAGAAAGAGTCTGAGCTGCTTGGCGGTGCAGGCGATACCATTAGAAAAACCAAAGACAAAAACTTAGCGCTCACGCTTGCTGATATGAAAAAAGAGCACACCATGGCAAGCAGCTATGACTTTGCTGAACAAGCGGTTAAAGAGCTGAAGAAAGTGACCAGAATGCATAAGAAGCGTCCTGAAGGCTTGAGCCTTGCCGTCTTAAAGTCTTCAGACATCCCTTCGGTGCTAATTGAAACGGGCTTTATCTCTAACCCTGCGGAAGAGCGCAATTTAAATAGTGACAAACACCAGCAAAAATTGGCAAAAGCCATTTTAACCGCGGTCCATAATTACTTTATGGATGCACCCCCAACTGGCACATTATACGCGTCAACAGGCTATAAAAAGCACCGTGTTGCCAAGGGAGAATCGCTGTCGGTACTTGCGCAGCGTTATAAGGTCTCTGTTGGTCAGCTAAAATCAGCAAATAATCTTAGCAGCAATACAGTACGTATTGGGCAAACCCTAAAAATTCCTCGAGCTTAACAATGGCGATTGAGATTTTACCAGCCCGCTTGGCAAACCAAATTGCCGCGGGTGAAGTGGTTGAGCGTCCGGCATCAGTCGTTAAAGAGTTAATAGAAAATAGCTTGGATGCTGGCGCGACCAAGATTGCCATCGACATCGAAAAAGGCGGGGCTAAGCTGATCCGGATTGCAGACAATGGCAAGGGTATTGCGAAAGACGAGCTGACGTTAGCTTTAAGTCGTCATGCAACCAGTAAAATTAAAGATCTTGATGACTTGGAAGCAATTGCAAGCCTTGGCTTTCGCGGTGAAGCGCTGGCGAGTATTAGCTCAGTTGCACGCTTAACCTTAACTTCAAAACCAGCAGAGCAGGAAAATGCGTGGCAAGCTTTCGCAACTGGCCGAGATATGGCAGTGACGGTGCAACCCGCCGCGCACCCCAATGGCACCACCATTGAAGTGAATGATCTATTCTTTAACACCCCTGCACGCCGTAAGTTTTTGCGGACCGAAAAAACCGAGTTTACTCACATTGATGAAGTGTTGCGCCGAATCGCGCTAGCGCGTTTCGATGTGAGCTTCTCGCTCACTCACAATGGCAAAATGATTCGCCAATACCGCGCAATAAAAAACTCGGCGCAGTATGCTAAACGTGTTGGTATGATTTGTGGGCAAAAGTTTATCGAGCAAGCGGTTACTGTTGATTGCCAGCATGATGGATTGCACTTGTGGGGCTGGCTAGCGCATCCTGAGCAACATCGAAGTCAAAATGACTTATGTTACAGCTACGTCAACGGACGCATGATGCGCGATAAGCTGATTAATCACGGTATTCGCCAAGCATTTTCTGATTGGATCCCTAACGATAGTTATCCAGCATTCGTACTGTTCTTAAATTTAGATCACAAAGAAGTGGACGTGAATGTTCACCCAGCCAAACACGAAGTGCGCTTCCATCAAGGGCGCTATGTCCATGATTTTATTTACACTGTTTGCCAGCAAGCTTTACAGCAAGCGCTATCGCAGCAAGCACCTCTAGCTGGTGACGGAACCTTTATTCAAGCAGATGCAGAGCAAGGTTTTACTCCATCAGCACACGAGCAGAGCGCTAGTGCGAATGATGGCTCGCGAGACTATGTTGCGCCGCTAAGACGGGCAGAGCACGTGGGTGAAGCTTCGCCGTTGGGCTATCAGCCAGCCCACTCCTCTCCTCAGTTATCAGGAAGCTCGTACACGAATTCATCAGGCCATCAAGCCTCTCATTCATCCCATAGTGCAGATATTCGCCAAGCCGCGCAGAGTTATCAAGCATTGATGACGCCTAAAACTGTCGAAAGCACAGCCATTGAAAATCAAGCCGTCGAACATAAGGCAGCCGAAAACTCGCCGGGCGCTCAGCCTGTAATTGAGCATCCACAATTTTTGCATCTAGTTGATGAGCAAGTCGCCTTAATTAATCGTAACCAAGCGTTGGCGGTGGTTAAGCTTGCTGATGTCGCCATGTCCGTTAACCAAGTGTTGGTGGAGCAACGGTGGCAGCAAGGGCTAACCAGCCAACCATTGCTGTTGCCAATTGTACTGAACATGAGTGAGCAAGCGGTTAGTTGGCTGAATAGCCATATGGCATTAATCGAACAAGCGGGTATTGGCGTGCAGATTCAGGCGGGTAAAAGGGTGCAAATTCGTCAATTTCCAGCCATGTTACGCGAGCACGATGTTGCCAGTTGCATGCAAACACTAATCGATCAAATGCTTGATTACACAAGCGGCTCCCACCCTTCAGACGCAGAGCTTAGCAATGCATTTAGACAACAATTTGCCGCTTTGATGACGCCGAAAAACTTTAATACTGCCAGTGCCAAGCAATTGTGGTTGCAAGCAGAAACCGTGCTAGGCGAGCAATTAAATCAAGTGTGTGACTTGAAATCCGTCGCGGTTGACCTTACTTCTGCGATATCTCAACTACACTAGAAAGATATGACAAACCTTGATAAACAACCTCCCGTAATTTGTTTAATGGGCCCCACGGCTTCTGGCAAAACGGCACTTGCAATGGCGCTTTATGATGCCTTACCGTGCGAGATCATTAGTGTTGATTCGGCGCTAGTTTATCAAGGAATGGATATTGGCACCGCTAAACCAACGGCGGAAGAACAAGCACAGTACCCGCATCGCTTGATTGATATTATCGATCCGAGTGAAAGCTATTCTGCTGCAGATTTTTGTCGTGATGCACTACGTGAAATCGCAGATATTCGTGCACAGGGTAAAATTCCACTGCTTGTTGGTGGAACTATGATGTACTTTAAAAGTCTGATTGATGGCATATCGCCATTGCCAGAGGCATCGCCAGCAGTGCGCGCCGAAATTAATCAGCAAGCGCAAATTCACGGTTGGGAATATTTGCATGATGAGCTTAAGCAAGTCGATCCTGTTTCGGCTGAGCGTATTCACCCTAATGACCCGCAGCGGTTAACGCGTGCATTAGAAGTATTCCGTTTGACGGGAAACACTTTGACACAATTAACGGCAATAAAAGGTGATACCCTACAGGGAGATGTTTTACAATTTGCGATAGCGCCTGCAGATCGCGCAGCCTTGCATCAGCGTATTGAACTGCGTTTCAATCAAATGATTGAACAAGATTTCAAGCAAGAAGTGGTTAAGCTTAAATCTCGGGGAGATTTGCACGAAGACTTACCATCAATTCGATGTGTAGGGTATCGTCAAATGTGGCAACATCTTAATGGTGAGTGCGATTTCGAAGAAATGGTGTTCCGTGGCGTCTGTGCCACTAGACAGCTGGCAAAAAGACAGCTAACTTGGTTAAGGAGTTGGCCAAATTTACATCGGTTAGACATGGAAGATAGTACTAACCTACAACAAGTATTGTCGGCAGTGAGCAAACTTTAATCTTTGTATTATACTAAGCTTGTTACTGACTATTTGATTAATAAAAACTTTTTAGCTTAATTTATCTAACAATAACAAAAGGGGCCAAAGAATGGCAAAGGGGCAATCTTTACAAGACCCATTTTTAAATGCGCTTCGTCGTGATCGCATTCCTGTAGCAATTTACTTAGTTAACGGTATTAAATTACAAGGGCAAGTTGAGTCGTTTGACCAATTTGTTATCTTACTTAAAAATACCGTGAGTCAAATGGTATACAAACACGCTATTTCCACCGTAGTTCCTGCTCGCGCAGTAAATACAGCACCTCAAGGGCAGCCTGACTTTAATCAGGACAGTTAATTTCCATGATTGCATTCGGTATTGTATGGAGTTGCTCATTTGTTTGATCGCTATCAAGCAGGTGAGCAGGCAATACTTGTTCATGTAGACTTTCCCGACGAAAGCAGCAGAGAAGACCTACAAGAATTCAAAATGTTAGTCTCATCTGCTGGCGTCAATGCGCTATCAGTGGTTACTGGTAAGCGTAATTCGCCTCACCCGAAATATTTTGTTGGTAGCGGTAAAGCAGAAGAAATTGCTGATGCAGTAAACCTCTATCAAGCAAATGTTGTGCTGTTTAATCATGCACTCTCACCTTCCCAAGAAAAAAATATTGAAGCTTTATGTCAGTGTCGCGTTATTGACCGGACAACGCTTATTCTCGATATTTTTGCGCAAAGAGCCCGAACCCATGAGGGTAAGTTACAAGTTGAGCTTGCTCAACTCAGACATATCAGCACCCGCTTGATCCGCGGTTGGACTCACTTAGAGCGCCAAAAAGGTGGTATTGGTTTACGTGGCCCGGGTGAAACTCAGCTTGAAACGGATAGACGTTTATTGCGTGAGCGCATGAATAATATTGGTAAGCGCCTTGAAAAAGTTGAAAAACAACGTCAGCAAGGCCGTCGCTCACGGGTCAGAGCTGAAATTCCAACACTATCATTGGTTGGCTATACCAATGCTGGAAAGTCCACTCTGTTCAATTTGATCACTCAAGCTAATGTATACGCTGCTGATCAATTATTTGCCACGCTTGATCCGACACTTCGAAAAATTGAAATCGAAGATGTTGGCCGTGCGATTTTGGCGGATACGGTTGGTTTTATTCGCCATTTACCCCATGACTTAGTCGCTGCCTTTAAAGCAACATTAACCGAAACCAGAGAAGCTGAACTTTTACTGCATGTTATCGATATAGCTGATGAAAGGCGCTCTGAGAACATCCATGAAGTGCAAAGTGTGCTGGATGAAATAGAAGCGGGTGATGTTCCACAGTTATTAATTTGTAACAAAATAGATAAACTAACTGACTGTCAGCCTCGTATCGACAGAGATGAAAACGGTCAGCCAATTAGGGTGTGGTTGTCAGCGCAAGCGAATATCGGCGTTGACTTGTTATTTGAAGCATTGGCAGAGCGCATGGGACGCCAAGTGGTCAAACACAGTCTCAAAATCCCCCCTACTGCAGGCAAATTGCTCGGTGCCTTGTACCAACTCAATTGTATTTCACATGAAGATTATGACGAGCAGGGCAACTGCTTAGTCGATATAAAATTGCCTGTGCGAGAGTGGAATCGGTTGATTAAACAAGACAAAGCAAGCGTGGAACGCTTTATCGAAAGTTAACAGGCTGATATATTATTGGCTTTCTTTATAATTTTAATATCAAAGTCACATTGTTGCGGAGTGCGTCATGGCGTGGAATGAGCCGGGGAATAACGATAAAGATCCCTGGAAAAACAAAGGTGGTAACAACCAAGGGCCACCAGATTTAGACGATTTATTTAAAGACTTAGGCAATAAATTCAATGGCCTGTTTGGTGGAAAATCAGGCGGCGGAGCTAGCGCTGGCGGTGCAGGTAATAATTTTTCAGGCATTGCTGTCACCTTAGCGCTAATTATTGCGTTAGTCGCTTACCTATTCACTTGTGTTTACACCATTAAAGAAGCTGAACGTGGCATTAAATTGCGCTTTGGTGAATATGTTGGTGTGGTTGAGCCAGGTTTGAGCTGGAAGTGGACCTTCATTGAAAACATCATTCCAGTGGATGTACAAACGACTCGCGATATTCGTGCCGAAGGCTTTATGCTGACGCAGGATGAAAACGTGGTACGTGTTGAAATGGAAATTCAATACCGCGTCATTAACCCGCGTGATTACGTGTTCAGCGTAACTAATGCTGACAACAGTTTGAGTGACGCGCTTGATAGTGCTCTTCGCTACGTTGTTGGTCACGCGAAAATGGATGACGTGTTAACCAGTGGTCGTGAAGTAGTGCGTCAGAAAGTACGTGAAGAACTTGACGGTATTATCGAGTCATACAACTTAGGTTTACTGGTGGTTGACGTTAACTTTAAAGATGCGCGTCCACCAGAAGAAGTCAAAGAAGCATTTGATGATGCTATTGCGGCACAAGCCGACGAAGAACGTTTTATTCAAGAAGCTGAAGCTTATGCGCGTAGTATCGAGCCACGAGCGCGTGGTCGTGTAAACCGTATGGAGCAAGAGGCGCTTGCGTACAAAGAACAAACCGTGCTTGAAGCAGAAGGTGCTGTTGCTCGTTTTGAGAAAATTTTACCTGAATATCAGGCTGCGCCAGACGTGACTCGTCAGCGTATGTATTTGGCAAGTATGGAAAAAGTATACGGTAATACCAGCAAGGTAATGGTTGATGTTGAAGGTGGTAATAACATGATGTACCTACCACTGGACAAAATCATGCAGCAGCAAGCCGCACCCACACGTATCGTTCCGTCATCAGTAAGCAGTGTGCCTGCTAATACGGGTAAAAACTCGTCACCAACCAGTAACTCTGGTCGCAATGACCGATTCAACAGTGGGAGAAACTAAGCAATGAAAAACTTTATTGTGACAGCAATTGCACTACTGTTTATTTTGGTTGTGTCGTCTGTGTTCGTGGTGCCTGAAGGCCAACGTGGTATTGTTTTCCAATTCTCAAAAATTAAGCGAGACGCTGCTACTGGCGAAATGCGTATTTACGAGCCCGGTTTACACTTCAAAATTCCTTTAATTGAAAATGTAAAACGCTTAGATGCTCGTATTCAAACGCTAGATGAAGCGCCAGATCGCTTTGTTACTGCTGAGAAAAAAGATTTGATGGTCGATTCATACGTGAAGTGGCGCATTGTTGACTTTTCAAGATTTTACTTACGTACTTCAGGTAGCTTTGATCAAGCTTCTATCCTCTTGAAGCAGAAAGTAAACAACGGCCTGCGCACTGAGTTTGGTACTCGCACTATTCAAGAAATTGTCTCGGGTGACCGTGACGGCTTGATGGCGAAAGCGCGTGAGAGTGCTGAGAGCAGCCGTGACGACTTAGGTATTGAAGTGATTGACGTACGTGTAAAAGCGATTAACTTACCTAATGAGGTGAGTAACTCAATCTTTGAACGCATGCGTGCTGAACGTAATGCGGTAGCCAAAGAACACCGTTCGAAAGGTCAAGAGCAGTCAGAAATCATTCGTGCTGAAATTGATGCTAAAGTCACGGTAATGTTGGCTGATGCACAGAAAAATGCGCAGCAAATTCGCGGTGATGGCGATGCGACTGCAGCAAAAGTTTACGCTGATGCATACAGCAAAGACGCAGAGTTCTACTCATTCTTCCGTAGTTTAGAAGCTTACGAAAACAGCTTTAACAACAAAAGCGATATCATGGTTGTTAAACCTGACAGTGACTTCTTCAATTACCTGAAAAATGGTAAACAAGGCAAATAACTTAAGGTTAAAACTTACGAATAAGTTAGTTACTTAATTTGCCTAAAAGGTCACAAAATATGTGGCCTTTTTTATTGCTTGTCGCTTATTACATCAAGAGCTTTGCTATCATCTGAATTGGGGGTTGTATTCTTCAAGCTCTTATTGCTTTAACCTAATTTATGCGCAAAAGGATTTATTTATATGAGTAGTAGAATAATGGACGGTAATAAAAGCAGTGGCTTTACACTGATTGAGCTTATTGTTGTTATCGTTATTCTTGGCATTATTTCCGTAACGGCAATACCTCGATTTATTGACCTAACGGATGATGCAAATTTAGCGGTGATTCGTACGCTTGCAGCCAACTTTGAAAAAGCGGTGGACGATGCTCATTTGCGCTGGCAAATATCTGGTGAACCTGGGCGCATTCAAAATATGCCAGATTTTGGTGATGGCACTTTGGATATGAGTACTAATGGCTGGCCCATTGGGATTAACAAAGGAAATGCCAATGATAATATCGGCCGAGGTAATGCAGGATGCCATTCGCTGTGGAATTATTTATTAATTGATGGTTCGAGAGCTGATGCTGATACTTCTGAAGACTTTCAAAGTTTTCGGCATAGTGGCAATACATCTTGCTCTTTCGTCTACCGAGCAAATGGCGATACGGCAGGAAGAACCGCAGCTCAGCTCGGGGTGTTGTATAATTCGATTAATGGTCAGGTCAGCGCTTGCGGGTCACAAACTTCTATCCCATGTTGAGTTCACATGGTTTATCTCAACTAATTGATTGAGCTGCTTAATTGCAAAATTAGCTTAGGTATTGTGCGTACTGAGCGGCAAACCTTTCCCCTTTATGCTGTAAAATTAACCAATAAAACTTGGACTCAATTTTGATCTCTGGTAGAATCGCCGCCTAATTTTCTTACCAACATGTAATCATGGGAAAAAACGTTGTAGTTCTGGGCACCCAATGGGGTGACGAGGGTAAGGGTAAAGTTGTTGACTTACTCACAGACAAAGCAAAGTACGTAGTACGTTATCAAGGCGGTCATAACGCAGGCCACACACTAGTAATCAATGGTGAAAAAACCGTTCTTCATCTTATTCCATCTGGCGTTTTACGTGACAATGTAAAATGTTTGATTGGTAACGGTGTTGTGCTGTGTCCAAAAGCCCTGATGGCTGAAATCACCATGTTAGAAGAGCGCGGCGTGCCAGTGCGTGAACGCTTACTTATCTCTGACGCATGTCCGTTAATTCTTCCGTACCACAATGCACTTGATGCAGCACGTGAAAAAGCACGTGGTAGCAAAGCAATTGGTACAACAGGTCGCGGTATTGGCCCTGCATACGAAGACAAAGTAGCGCGTCGTGGTTTACGTGTTGGCGATCTATTCTGTGCTGATTCTTTTGCTGCGAAATTAAAAGAAATCGTTGAATACCATAACTTCGCATTAGTGAACTACTACAAAGCTGAGCCAGTTAGCTATGAAGAAGTGTTAGCAGACGCAATGGCTGTTGCTGATGTGATTAAAGGTATGGTTGCTGACATTGCAGAGCTTCTTGATCAAGCGCGCAAAAACGGTGAGTCAATCATGTTTGAAGGTGCTCAAGGTACCTTACTTGATATTGACCACGGTACGTATCCATACGTAACGTCTTCAAATACCACTGTGGGCGGTGTTGCGACAGGTTGTGGTTTTGGTCCGCGTTACCTAGATTACGTATTAGGTATTACAAAGGCTTACACCACACGTGTAGGTTCAGGTCCATTCCCAACAGAATTAAACGATGAGATCGGCAACCATTTAGGTACCGTAGGCCACGAGTTTGGTGCTACTACAGGTCGTGAGCGCCGTTGTGGTTGGTTTGATGCGGTAGCTATGCACCGTGCCGTGCAAATTAACAGTATTTCAGGCTTCTGTTTGACTAAGCTTGACGTGCTAGATGGCTTAAAAGAGCTAAAAATCTGTACTGGCTACAAAACAGCTAATGGTGATGTGATTACTGTACCACCAACAGCAGCAGAAGGTTATGAGCAAATTACACCTGTTTATGAATCTATGCCAGGTTGGGATGAATCAACGGTAGGTGCAACCTCTTTTGATGAGCTACCAGCAAACGCTGTTGCTTATATCAAACGTTTAGAAGAAGTGACGGGTGTACCAATTGATATCGTATCAACAGGCCCTGATCGTAACGAAACGATGATTTTGGTTAATCCATTCGACGAGTAATTCGTTGTCTTAAGTTTTGTTGTATAACAGTTTTAAAAACCAGCCTTATGGCTGGTTTTTTTGTGCTTGTGAATAGTACCTTTGAATAGTGCCTGAGAATAATGGTTTTTCGCTAACGCCTTAGCTCCTAACTTTAACCTCTCTATAAAAAGCGCACTTAATACCAATTTGATTAATTATTTAGCCTCTCAGAATGACATAAGCAGTATTAGAACAAACGAAATTTATGACGATATAGTCGTTCTACATCAAGTGAATTTTGTGCAGTTATAATGCTGCTTATGCATTCCCAAGGGCGAGTTTTAAAGGCTCATATACTGCGTTATGGCGTTTGCTTTTCGTTCAAAAAAGGGGGAATAACCATTCTCTGCATGCCAAGCCTTGTCTATAAGCCTTTAAATTCTCGCTGAGTGATCAAATAATTATTCAATTTGGTATAACAGTTATCCATTGCTAAGGCCCGTTCAGTCCGCCATTAACGCTATAGTAATCTTTGAACCGTGCATAGATTCAAGCTATGTCAAAATTTGTACAATAAAATGAAGTTTTCTTTGCAAATTTAGCGCATTATCGAGATTTTAAGTCAAAATCCGAGTAGGCGTAGCATCATTAAATATATGACTTGTAGCAAGTTTCTTTGAAAAAATAGCCTTGTCAGCATCATCTTAATTCAAATACCATATAAACTATAATAATAATAAACATAATAAGTATCTGATTTACAAATACAGTTATATCCATCAAGTTAACACCATGTTCATGCAAAGGAACGACGATGACAGATTTAAAACAGCAGGCATTGGATTATCATGCGCTGCCAAATCCGGGCAAGATCAGTATTGCCCTGACAACTCCCGCAGAAACCAGTAAAGATCTGGCATTGGCCTATAGCCCAGGGGTCGCAGAACCCGTGCGAGCAATCGCTGAAGATCCAAACAATGTTTATAAATACACAGCGAAAGGTAACACCGTAGCGGTAATTTCAAATGGTACGGCTATTTTGGGACTAGGTGATTTGGGGCCAATGGCATCAAAACCCGTAATGGAAGGCAAAGCATTACTTTTTAAACGCTTTGCTGACATTGATTCGTTTGATATTGAAGTCAAACACCATACGGTTGAAGAATTTGTTAATACTGTCGCCAATATTGCAGACTCATTCGGCGGCATAAATTTAGAAGATATCAAAGCGCCTGAGTGCTTTGAAATTGAACGTGCGTTGGTCGAGCGTTGTCGTATTCCTGTTTTTCACGATGATCAACATGGTACTGCGATCGTTACTGCTGCCGGTATGCTTAATGCTTTGGATATTCAAGGCAAAGATATTCAAGCGGCGAATATTGTGTGTATGGGCGCAGGTGCAGCGGCAATCGCTTGTATGGAGCTATTAATCAAATGCGGCGCGCAGCGTGAAAAAATCTACATGTTAGATCGCAAGGGTGTGATTCATACTCGTCGAGACGATTTAAATGAATACAAAAAACTTTTCGCTAACAACACCGACAAGCGTACATTGGAAGATGCTATCAAAGGCGCTGATGTTTTTGTTGGCGTATCTGGGCCTGATTTATTGTCGGCTGATCATTTAGCGTTGATGGCACCTAACCCTGTCGTCTTTGCCTGTTCAAACCCAGATCCAGAAATTAAGCCAGAATTGGCTAAAGCAACGCGTGATGATGTGATTATTGCCACAGGGCGTTCTGATTACCCGAACCAAGTGAACAATGTACTTTGTTTCCCGTTTATTTTCCGTGGTGCATTAGACGTGCGTGCAAAAGCCATTAACGATGAAATGAAGGTTGCTGCGGTACATGCTATTCGACAATTGGCGAAAGAAGAAGTGCCAGCTGAAGTGCTTAAAGCAAGCGGTGATAAGAGCTTAACTTTTGGTCGCGATTATATTATTCCTAAACCTATGGATAGTCGCCTGAAAGCAAGAGTTGCTAAAGCGGTTGCCGAAGCGGCTGTTGAGTCTGGGGTGGCGGCGCTGCCACTGCCTGAGAACTATATGAAAAGTTAAGATGACAAGCTAAGGTGGCTAATTTAGTAATGAATTAGCGATTGCAATAATTGCATTAAAAAAGGCGCATTTTGCGCCTTTTGATTCGAATTTATGTGCAGCGTTTTTCGAGCGATTTACTCTTCGTCATCTGCTTCGAATTCAGAAAAGTCAGTAATACCTTGTGCAATCAAGGCTTCACGAACGGCTTCTGGTAATCGGTGCTCATTATCCTTGGCCAGATCGTTATCGTTAGGCAAGGGTTGACCAGTGAAAGCGTGTAAGAAAGCTTCACATAGCAGTTCACTATTGGTGGCGTGACGTAAGTTGTTAACTTGGCGTCTAGTGCGCTCGTCAGTTAGTACTTTGAGTACCCGAAGTGGGATAGAAACGGTGATTTTCTTTACTTGTTCGCTTTTTTTTCCATGCTCTGCGTAAGGATTAATATATTCGCCATTCCAATCAGCCATTTAAGTACCTCATACATTGTTATTAGTTGGGTGATGGTCAGCGTTTTGTAATGCGCTGTAATGTCTTTTTGATGCAACCCAGATATTAACGTTAAATTGTACTAGGTGGCATATTTCAGTCAACCTATATGTGTAGAAGTTTAGATGTCTAAAACTTCTTGACCACAAAATTTAAAACGGATAGATTTATAGACGTCTAAACATCCATTTAATGGCTTACTTATTTTTATTACTCAAAATCTAAATTGAATAAGCTAGCTAAACTCAGTAATTACTAGGTGAATAGTATGACTAAGCAAAAAACCGCTACTATCGCAGCACGCGCCGGTATTAACAGCGATAAACATCATGGTGCTGTGGTGGCGCCTATTCACCTATCAAGTACATATTCACTCAAGGGTTTTAACGAAAAGCGTGATTTTGATTACTCGCGCACAGGTAACCCGACAAGAGCGACTTTTGGTAAGGCTATTGCTGACCTTGAGGGTGGTGCTCTAGGTATTGTCACGGGCACAGGTATGGCAGCGGTTCACTTGATTTGTCAGCTGTTGTCAGTCGGCGATAAAGTTGTTATTCCACACGACTGTTACGGCGGTAGCTATCGCTTGTTTGTGCACTTGGCAAAACGCGGCCAATTTGATGTTATTGTTGTTGATCAAAGCGACGAGCAGGCACTCAATGATGCGCTTGCAAAACAGCCTAAATTGGTACTGATTGAAACGCCAAGCAACCCGTTATTGCGCTTAGTTGATATTGAAAAAATCGCTGCTGCAAGTAAAGCCGTTGGCGCACTGGTTGCGGTTGACAACACTTTCCTATCGCCAGTTCTGCAGCAGCCATTATCACTGGGTGCTGATATTGTTTTCCACTCTACGACGAAATACATCAACGGTCATAGCGATGTGGTTGGTGGCGTTTTAGTGACTAAAGAACAGGCTCTCGGTGAGGAGCTTGCATGGTGGGCAAACTGTATTGGCATTACAGGCCCAGCCTTTGATAGCTTCCTAGCATTACGTGGTTTAAAGACCTTGCCGCTGAGAATGGCTGCACATCAAGAAAATGCTAATCAAGTTGCTAGTTTCTTGGCCAATCATCCTGCAGTTGAACAAGTGTACTTCCCTGGCTTGGCAGACCACCCTCAGCATGAGTTGGCAAAACGTCAGCAAAAAGACTTTGGTGCGATGTTAAGCTTTGAAGTGAAAGGTGGTGAGCCAGCAGTGCGAGCGCTATTTGATAATCTATCATTGTTCACGCTTGCGCAATCTTTGGGCGGAGTTGAAAGTTTGATCAGTCACCCATCTACCATGACGCATGCGGGAATGGACATCGAAGCACAAAAAGCGGCAGGTATTAGCCAATCATTAGTGCGCTTGTCAGTTGGCATTGAAGATATCAGCGATATTCTAGCCGATCTGGACGCTGGCCTTGCCGCTAGTCAGCAAGCTTAACTTTGGGCGCATTAACATGAGCAGTACTTTAGTCCCAGCCCACTTGCCGCAAGATAGCCTTCCGGAAAATAACTTTGCGCAGAATAGCTTACCGCAAAATAAATTAGCCAAACGCGCTATTGAAGTGCATAAGTTTGGTGGTAGTTCGTTGGCATCTATTGAATGTATTAATCGCGTTATCGAAATTATTCAGCGCAATTGCCAGCTTGATGACATCGTTGTGGTCTCAGCTTCTGGTGATACCACGGACGATCTTATTGAAATATTTCAGCTTGCCACTGAAAACAGCGATCAGCTTCATCAAGCGATTGACGCGTTAAAGCAAAAACAACAAGCCTTAGCTCAAGGTTTGTTGAGTGAATCAAGTGTTGAGCCATTAACCACTGCCATTGAGCAAGATTTTACATTACTGGCAAAATGGCTACAGCTGGATATTCGAGCGCATGAAGCTGAACTATTAGCTTTTGGCGAGGTTTGGTCGGCAAAGCTGCTTGCAGCAGTATTAGCTGAGCGAGTCTGCCCGAGTTATGCGATAGATGCACGTGAATTTCTCGTGGTCGACAACGACGTTAATTGCCAAGTAGATTACAAGCTTAGCCGTGACAATTTGCAGTACCAATTAAATAGTCAGCAACTAACGGTGATCACCGGCTATATTGCTCGTGATAATCAAGGCTTCCCTTGCACATTAGGTCGTAATGGTAGCGATTACTCCGCAACTATAGTGGCTGCATTAACAGATGCGCAAAATGTGACTTTGTGGACAGACGTTGATGGCATCTATAGTGCCGACCCCAGAGTTGTACCGCTATCAAGAAAGCTACATCGTGTACCGCGCACCGTTGCAAAAGAACTCGGTCGTTTAGGTAACCCAGTATTACACGCCAAGACGCTTCAGCCGTTGGAAAGAGTTGGCAGCCACTTGCATGTTGCCAGTAGCTTTGATCCAGCAACGCCAGGCACAGAAGTTGGAGATTTTGGTCATATTGCGCAGCGCGAGTTGTCGGTGACGTATTTAAACGATTTGTTGCTTGTGCAGTCGCCAAGCTTAATCGGTCAACAAGGGCAATCGGCATTTGAGCAATTCAATGCCATTACTGGCGATATTACCGCTGGCGAATTAGTGATCCAGCTATCGCAGCAAAAAGCCGTCAGTGAATGGTTGGCCAGCTACGGTACTGAAATTAAGTTTACGCCGGTGTCGCTAATGGCGGTTGTAGGTCATCAAGCATCAAAGCGCGCCAATGTTAAAGCGCGCTTTAAACGTGCATTGAAACAACAAAAACCAATAGCGATTTATAATAGTTTGCACTTAGATAGTATTGTTGCTGTGCTGCCACAAGCGTGCAGTGGCGAACTACTTAATAGCGTTCATCAAGCTGTTACTAAAGATGCCAAACATATCGGCTTAGTTGTCGCTGGTTTAGGCAATATTGGTGAGCAATTTTTGGCGGGCTTACCGACGCAGTTAGAGCGTGTTAAAGCGCTAGAGAATGTGCACTTGGTCGGTTTGTTGTCATCACGTAAAAGCTTATATCAATTAGATGGTATTGAACCTGAACAGGCGGTTACTTGTTTTGAGCAATCAGCGCAGCCATATCAACTTGACCAAGTTGTTGAGCAACTAGCAAACCACCCATACGATGAGTTAATCGTGGTTGATATCACGCCGAGCGAAGCGTTTAGTAAATTGTATCCACAATTGTTTAGCCATGGTATTCATGTGATTGGCGCAAATAAATGGGCGGCCTCAGCACCGCTTGCTGATTACCAAGAAATGCTTGATTTGGCACAGCAACATCAAGCCTTATGGTTAGGCAATACTACGGTTGGGGCAGGGCTACCGATTAACTATGCAATTGAAGATCTACAACAAAGCGGTGATCGCATTGTTGAAATATCAGGGATATTCTCTGGTACGTTATCTTGGTTGTTTGAGCATTATGATGGCAAGCAAGACTTTGCTAGCTTACTCAAAGAAGCACTGGCGCAAGGTATTACTGAACCAGATCCACGTGAAGATTTATCTGGTCGAGATGTTCAGCGCAAGCTATTAATTCTTGCGCGATTAGCGGGTTTTAGCTTGTCGTTAGATGATATTAGCTGTGAAAATTTGGTGCCTGAATCGCTTCGCAGTATTTCGTTGGCGGAATTTTTCGAGAGAGCAGAAGAGCTAAATGAGCCGTTTTCACAGCGCTTACACGCAGCGCAGCAACAAAGTCAGTGTATTCGATATGTGGCAAGGTTTGGCGCAACGGCCGGTCAGTGTCGTGCCGAGGTGAGTCTAGAAGCTCTACCATTGAGCGATGCATTTGCAAGTCTAACGCCTTGCGACAATATTTTTAAAATCGTAAGTGAGTGGTATCAAGAAAACCCACTTATTATTCGTGGCCCTGGCGCAGGGCGTGAAGTCACCGCAGGCGGTTTGCACTCAGATCTAGCCAACGCTTGTAAACAGCTTTCGAGTAAACAACATCAAGTAAAATTAAAGGGGATAAACTAATGACTTATAGCCATGCGCGACAAGTAGAATCACTGAATCAAAGTTTGAGTGAGATCAGCAGTGATATTAATGTGTCATTTGAATTTTTCCCGCCAAATTCCCCTGCAATGGAAACCACTTTGTGGAATTCGATTGAGCGTTTAGCGCCACTTAAGCCGAGCTTTGTCTCAGTGACATACGGTGCTGGAAGCGGCACGCGCGACCGCACGCATGATGTAATTAAACGCATTCAAAAAGAAACTGCGCTGTTGGCGGCGCCGCACTTAACCTGTATTGATGCTGGCCGTGAAGAGCTAGTGCAAATTGCCAAAGATTATTGGGACAGTGGTGTTCGCCATATTGTTGCATTACGTGGTGACTTGCCAGATAGCAGTGAAAAGCCGTCAATGTATGCTGCCGATTTAGTTGAATTGTTAAAATCCGTCGCAGATTTCGATATTTCAGTGGCAGCTTACCCTGAAGGGCACCCAGAAGCGCCAAATCCGCAATTTGATTTGTTAAATTTAAAACGAAAAGTAGATGCTGGCGCATCACGCGCGATTAGCCAGTTCTTCTTCGATATTGAGTCTTACCTAAGATTTAGAGACCGTTGCGCGTCTGTCGGTATTGATGTCGAAATTATTCCAGGCATATTACCGGTGACTAACTACAACACGTTAAAGCGCTTCGCTGGTTTAACTAATGTTCATGTGCCTAGTTGGATGCCCAAAATGTACGAAGGTTTGGAAGATGACGAAACGACGCGTCGCTTAGTGGGCGCCAACATTGCCATGGAGCAAGTTAAGGTATTGCAAAAAGAAGGGGTGAAAGACTTCCACTTTTACACGCTAAATCGCGCCGAGCTTACTTATGCAATTTGCCATACGCTAGGAATTCGTCCGAAGTAGATTTTTACTTTTCCTTATATTTATTTGCTAACACATACAAAAGGTTACTATTTAGGTAACCTTTTTGCGTTAAGCTAGCATGATTTGAGTTTAAGGTGCTTTTCACTTATGGTTAGCTGAAAAGCTACATAGCTCCGCAAGAATCAGCCACGTTTGTCGCATGAGTAAAAAGTCGAATCAATCCATATTAACTGCTCAGGTCACTAACTTACTCGACCGCATGTTTAAAACCAGTCCATTGAAAGACACGATCTTAGATGGTGCGCTTGAGTTTTATGAACAAGATCATGCGGTTAATCAAGCTGTCACGGCACTTGAAGAAAAAGACAAACAGACCTACACCAAACAGGTGCAAGCCCATAGTCCAGCATCAGATCGCAGGCGAGCTGAGCAGGAAGCTAATTCGACACATCAACAACAGCAAGTGCGCTCTGCTCGTATTGCTCGCCATGAAAGGTTCGATAATTTGTGTCTAGAGATCCTCGACCTGTGTGAAGGGGAGTCTTATGAAGAAACTAATCGGAAATCTGCGCAGCTACTGGGAACAGTACAACTGTTAACGCCAACCGAGGGAACTGGCATTGCGAAAATAAACGAGCAATACAAACCCTTATATAAAACCGTATTGATGTTGCGCCTGCTTGATCGGCTGATTATTGATGGCGCGGTCAAAGATGCCTATATTCAAGAATTTCTAGGTGAATTCAGTGGTGAGCAGTTTATTCAATTTGCTCGCCTTGACGAAGAAGGCTATAAACGTTTTCGCGATCAAGTAAAAATGCCCTTAATGAAGGCGTCTTTGATTCAAGATATTGGTACCTATCACCCTGAGGCTCAGCAGATTCTGTTTGGCCCTGATGGAGATAGCGATCCTTATCGCACGCTGTCGGTAGATGATCGCAAGCAGTTACTGCAAATTAACTATCGAGAGTCGATCAAGTTTCTCGTCGATGGGCTAGGTGCTGGTGAATACTTTGGTAACTCAAAAAAAGACCGCGAGATATTTCATCACCAAGAGTTGAGAAAACTTAAGTTTATCAAAAACATTCTCAAACAAGCGATCAATCCGAAAGAAAGCTTGGCGAATGTGATTAAAGTACCGCAAATTTACTGCTCAATTGTGTTGTCAACCAAGCAGAACTATAAATACAAACTGATCCCCAAGGTTTATCAGGCGTTATATCAAAATGCTGAGCGCGGTGTTTGTAGCGAAAAAGTCGTGGACAGCTTATATAAAATTACCGGCATGTTTCCACAAGGGTTTGGTATTACTTACCTAGCGCTTGACGATGCAGGCAATTCCCTTGAACGCTATGAATACGCGATCGTTAATCAGCTTTATCCTGAAGATCCTGAAGAGCCTATTTGCCGAGTCGCCACTCGACAGCTCACGTTTATTAGCCATGGCGGGGATATTCTGATCCGTAAAAGTGAAAACCTGTATTTTGCTAATTCTGCTAAACGACTTGCCAATATGAGCCGAGCGCGTTTGCAGGAAATACTGGAAAACCTCGTGTCGAATTATCAAGAACGTGCCGATCTCGATCTCATCCCACGTTGTTGGCACCCAAAAGAATACTTTTCAATTCGCATCAATCAAAAGCTTTGGAACAAAGCGTCTTAACAGTTCGCTTGAACAAAGGCTAACGCTCGCCAGTAAAATTAACGTGGTAATAGTTTTCCTTCGCCATGAGTGTTCAACGCTAACTTTTCATACGTAAATGGCCTTTAGATAGTAATTTTCTACTGCTAGCTGCGCTTTATTCAGCAAAAAATTCTCACCCTTAAGCAGGGCTCAAATTCGGCTCACTAAGTGTTATTGCCTATCTCTTTAGGCTAACTAACCTCAGGTTTGGATAAGAAATAGTGAATAACAAATCATTTCAAATGCTTATGTTAATCGTTGTCTTCTAGCGAGAGATTTTTGCTGATATCAAGGCAAATTTGCGCGTCAATAGCTAGTCTATTGCAAGTAAATTTAACGCTGGTAGCAGTATAAATAGCCGCTAGAAGCACATTAGTTATCCAGAGCTGAGGTTAACTATTAATAAGCAAAACAAAGTGCAGATTTAGTAATAAATTATTCATAAAATATTTATGTTGAAATGTTGCATAAAAATTCATACAGTGTTACTTTTCTCGTCACAGTGTGAATAACCTGATTGAAGCCGGCTACGGAAACATCAACATGTATTCAAAGCTCCGACGATAAAGCACCAAGCTATGACCTAATTATCGCTGTTGGTCATTGCAAGATTGAGAATGTTTTGTCTGTTTGCGCAGTACCAAGTAGTCAAGAAAACAAGTTTAGCGTTAGTTTTGTACTGAGTTTTTTGTAAGTTAAATGAATACAATTGCAATTTTGGTGTTTTGATATGAAAGTCGCGGTTATTGGCGCAAGCGGATATGTTGGAGCTGAGCTGGTTGGTTTATTGCTACAACACGACAAAGTTTCGATCTCGCATTTAGTGGTATCGGAAAACAGTACTTCCAATGGATCATTATTTTCAGAGTTACATGCTCGCTGGCTGGGGATCTGTGATGTACCCCTCCAGGCTTTTTCAAAGCAATGGTTCGAAGCGGCTGTTGATGAGCTAGATGCGGTCTTTTTTGCTACCCCTCACGAATTTAGCGTTGAGTGGGCACAATCGTTTATTGAACATGGCGTTCAAGTCTTCGATCTTTCTGGTGGCTTTCGCTTAAAAGAGCCTGCCGATTACCCGACATTCTATGGTTTCGCTCATACGAGCTTACGTGCATTAGCGCAGGCGCAATATGGCCTTGCTGAATGGTTGCCGGAAAATTTCACCGACAGTGAGCTAGTTGCGGTGCCAGGCTGTTACCCAACGGCGAGTTTACTGTCGCTTAAACCTGTGATGACCAATAACTTGCAGCTTGAGGATAGTTTGATTGTTGTTAACGGCATTAGTGGCGTTAGCGGCGCTGGTCGCAATGGTTCGTTAGCGACTAGCTTTAATGAAGTCAGCTTGCGCCCATACAATATTCTTAAACACCGTCATCAGCCGGAAATCAGCCAAGAAGCTGGCGCGCAAGTGATTTTCAACCCGCATCTTGCGCCATTTAAACGTGGCTTATTGGCAACGGTCACTTTAACCCTGAATGCCAATGTCACTGCCGAGATGGTTGATCAAGCCTTTGTTAATGCTTACCAAGACCAGCCGTTAGTGCGCATTAAAAAGCAATGCCCGCAAATTGATGATGTTGCGCATACACCATTTGCCGATATTTTCTGGCAATACGATGAAAGCAAGCAAGTGCTGGTCGTGACCACGGCAATTGATAACCTGCTTAAAGGCGCGGCGTCACAAGCGGTACAGTGCTTAAATGCTAAACTTGGTTTACCACTTGGCTATTCTTTAATTGCTCAATCAACAGTTGCTCAATCAGCGGGAGTGAATGCATGAAACCCCTAGTGATAAAAATTGGCGGTGCGATTTTAGAAAAAGCCGATGCGCTAACGCAACTACTGACCGTTATCGCCCAATTGCAGCAACAACAAAGTACACCCGTTGTGTTAGTGCACGGTGGCGGCTGTGTGGTTGATGACATGCTCAAGCAAGCAGGCTTTGCCAGCGAAAAGAAAAATGGTCTACGGGTGACGCCAGTTGAGCAAATGCCAATTATCAGCGGCGCTTTAGCGGGCAGCGTGAATAAACAAATTGTCGCGACAGCTAGCCAAGTTGGCCTCAATGCGGTTGGGCTATCACTTGCTGATGGCAATATGGTCAGTTGCACGTTAAATCCTGATGGCCTTGGCGCTGTCGGAATTCCAAAAGCACAGCACAGTAAATTGCTAGACAGCTTATTAAAGGCTGAATTTTTACCAGTCGTTTCTTCCATTGGTATCATTAGCACGGCTGATGCCGATGCTGACAGTGAAGCGCACGCTGGCGAGCTAGTCAATGTGAATGCCGACGATGCGGCCGTGGTCATTTGTCAGTTACTCAATGCCGAATTACTGTTACTAACCGATGTCAATGGCGTAATGGACGACACAGGTAGTTACCTTGCTGACCTCACTGAAAACCAAGCTTCAAAATTAATTGAAGCTGGGGTTATCTCCGGCGGTATGACCGCTAAAGTCAATGCGGCTTTCTATGCTGCCAATCAATTACGACGAAGTATCGCGGTCGCCAGCTGGCAAGCACCAGAGCAGATTTTAACTTTGCTTTCTGGCGCAGCTATTGGTACCCGCATTATTCCCAGCAACGCTGCTTAGTTAGAACACTGTTACCCAAGCAATGTATCGCAGCCTCTTACTCAGTTAGCCGCTAGGCAAACGAGCCAGAAAACAGCAGCTAACTACGAATATTTGATACTTTTTTAGGGCGCTTTTACTCAGTGCCGCGTTAGGAATTTAAGATGACAATTTCACACTTTTTAGCCGACGATTTGCAAAGCAAGTCGCAAATTTTAGATCTAATCGCACTCGCTAAAACCATCAAAAGCGACCCTGCTGAATACAGCCAAGCGCTAGCGGGCAAATCAGTAGCGATGATTTTCGAAAAACCATCGCTGCGTACCCATGTGAGTTTCGATATTGGCATTGCCAAGCTCGGTGGCCACGCCCTGTATTTGGGCCAGCAAAACGGTAAATTGGGTGAGCGTGAACGCGTCAGTGACTATGCGAAAAACCTATCTTGTTACGCCGATGCGATTGTTGCACGCGTATTTTCCCACCAGTCAATTACTGGTCTTGCCGAACATGCTAGCGTGCCGGTTATTAACGCGCTGTGTGATTTATATCACCCGTGTCAGGCACTAGCTGATTTTGTCACGCTAGCCGAACAGTTTGATGATTTGACTCAGGTCAAGCTGGCTTATGTGGGGGATGGCAATAATGTCTCTAACTCTTTGATGTTCGTGGCGGCCATTTTAGGCGTTGATTTCACCCTTGCTTGCCCAGAGGGTTATGGCCCAAATAGCGAGATGTTTGCCAAGGCACAAGCACTCGCTGAGCAATCAGGCAGCAAGCTAGTATTAACCCACGATGCTTCAGCTATTGGCGCGCAAGATGTTATCTATACTGATACTTGGGTGTCTATGGGCGACGATACAAAATTTGCCGATATTGAAGCGAGCTTTATGCCGTTTCAGGTCAATCACGCCATGATGGAAACCACAGGTGCAACTAAGGTATTACATTGCCAACCTGCACATTTAGAGCATGAAATCACCACTGCGCTATTTGACGATGAAAAGTACGCGATTGTTTTTGAGCAAGCGGAAAACCGGATGTGGGCGCAAATGGCGGTGTTGGTCACACTATTTGCGAACCAGTAACACAGTATTTCGACGAACAGATTAAATACAAATTCAGTAAACACAGATCAATAAAGAATTTTTAGGTAACGAACATGGCATTAGCAAAGAAAAAACAAATCAAAAAAGTGGTATTAGCATATTCAGGTGGCTTAGACACCTCGGCAATTATTCCGTGGTTAAAAGAAAACTACGACGGCTGTGAAGTCGTCGCCTTCTGTGCCGATGTTGGTCAAGGTGATGAAGAGCTTGAAGGCATTAAAGAAAAGGCGATTGCCTCAGGTGCCTCTGAATGTCACGTGGTTGATCTCAAAGAAGAGTTTGTTAAAGACTACATCTACCCAATTTTAAAAACGGGTTCAGTTTACGAAGGCCAATATTTATTAGGCACATCAATGGCGCGCCCTGTCATTGCCAAAGCGCACGTAGAAGTGGCGCTAAAAGTGGGGGCTGATGCGGTTTGTCATGGCTGTACCGGTAAAGGTAATGACCAAGTGCGTTTCGAGTCTTGTTTCGCGGCGCTTGCGCCAGAGCTTACTGTGATTGCGCCATGGCGTGAGTGGGACATGGTTTCGCGTGAAGACCTGCTTAATTATCTGGATGAGCGTGATATTCCATGCTCAGCGTCACTGACCAAAATCTACAGCCGTGATGCGAATGCATGGCATATTTCACACGAAGGTGGTGAGTTAGAAGACCCTTGGTGTGAGCCGTCAAAAGAAGTATGGACCATGACGGTAGATCCGATGGATGCACCTGACACGCCAGAGACAGTGCAATTAAGCTTTGACCAAGGTGAACTTACGGCCGTTGATGGCAAAGCCCTTTCAGCGTATGAAGCACTGGTTTACCTAAATGATAAAGCTGCTGCACACGGTGTTGGTCGTATTGATATCGTTGAAAACCGCTTAGTCGGTATGAAGTCACGCGGCTGTTATGAAACGCCGGGTGGTACGGTATTAATGGCCGCTTACAAAGGCTTGGAAACCCTGATTCTAGATAAAGAATCGCTGAAGTTTAGAGAATCAATTGGTCTTGAATTCTCACACGTGATTTACGATGGTCGCTGGTTTACGCCGCTGGCAAAAGCACAACTAGCTGCTGCAGCATCCCTATCCGAAAAAGTGACGGGTGATGTGGTCGTGAAACTTTACAAAGGCACCGCGACGGTAACCCAACGTCGTTCACCAAACAGCTTATACTCAGAAGAGTTTGCGACCTTCGGTGCTGACGAGGTTTACGACCAACAGCACGCAGAGGGCTTTATTCGCTTGTTTAGTTTATCGAGCAGAATTACTGCCATGAACCAAAAAGACAAGTAACTAGACAAGATATAAGTAGCAGCGACAGTTAAAGATAAGGTTAGGAGAAAGACTATGGCATTGTGGGGCGGCCGGTTTAAAGAAAAGGCGAGCGTACAATTTAAGAAATTTAACGACTCATTGCCGGTTGATTACCGCATGGCGGTGCAAGATATTGTTGGCTCGATTGCTTGGGCTGGGGCGCTCAATCAAGTCGGCGTGTTGTCTGATGACGAAGTAGCACGCCTTGAGTCAGCACTATTGGAGCTTAAAGCATCGGTTGAAGAAAATCCGAAACAGATTTTATTGTCTGACGCGGAAGATATTCACAGTTGGGTAGAAGTTCAACTGATTGAAAAAACCGGTGACTTAGGTAAAAAGCTGCACACAGGCCGCAGCCGTAATGACCAAGTAGCGACTGATCTAAAGCTTTGGTGTAAAGAAACGGGCGGTGAGCTACTTATTGCCTTAGTCAACTTACAACAAGCGCTAATGAACCTCGCCGAGCGCGAATCTAATACGGTACTGCCGGGTTATACCCATTTACAACGTGCTCAGCCAGTGACTTTTGGTCACTGGTGTTTGGCCTATGTTGAAATGTTCGATCGCGATATTGGTCGCTTAAAAGACTCGCTCTATCGTTTAGATGTTTCACCATTGGGCTCAGGTGCGCTAGCGGGTACGGCCTACCCGATTGACCGCGATAAGCTCGCACACAACTTAGGCTTTCGTGCCGCGACATTAAACAGCTTGGATGCAGTTTCAGACCGTGACCATGTCATTGAGCTGCTGTCGACTGCCAGTATTAGCATGATGCACCTGTCGCGCTTCGCCGAAGACTTAATCTTCTACAACTCGGGTGAAGCAGGCTTTGTTGAAATGTCTGACTTGGTTAGCTCAGGCTCAAGTTTAATGCCGCAAAAGAAAAACCCAGATGCCTGTGAACTGATCCGTGGTAAAGCGGGGCGTGTCTTTGGCTCACTCACGGGCATGTTAACTACGATGAAAGCCTTGGCTCTTGCGTACAATAAAGATATGCAGGAAGACAAAGAAGGCTTGTTCGATGCCTTAGATACGTGGCAAGAATGCGCGGAAATGGCAACGCTAGTGGTTGAAGGGCTAAAAGTGAACAGTGCTAGAACCTTAGCGGCTGCGCAGCAAGGTTATGCTAATGCCACTGAGCTTGCTGACTATCTGGTTAGCAAAGATATTCCATTCCGTGAAGCGCATCATATTGTTGGTGAAGTGGTATTAGCGGCAATTGATAAAGGTGTGCCGTTGGAAGATCTGACGTTAACTCAGTTACAAGCATTTAGCGACAAAATTGAGCAAGATGTCTACCAACACTTATCAATTGAATCGACGCTAGATAAGCGTGAAGCGCTGGGTGGCACTTCACGCTCGCAGGTACAAAAGGCGATTGCTCAAATGCAAAAAGGCCAAACGGTACAAACCGATATTCTGAATGAGCAAGTGGTCGGTGCGCCAGGTAAACAACAAACTAAGCTGGCGCTTAAACAAGTGCAGCAACGCTTAAATGCGCAAAAAGCGGAAGCTTTCTCGGTCCGTCGAGCACGGATGTCAGATATCGACAAAATTCACCAACAAGTTGCTTACTGGGCGGATAAAGGTGAAATCTTAAGTCGTACTCGCGAAAATATTATTCACGATATTCAGAACTTTGTTGTCGCTGAAGTGGAAGGGCAAGTAGTTGGCTGTGCCTCGCTGTATATTTATGAACCGGGGCTGGCTGAAATTCGCAGTATCGTGGTTGATGATAGCTGGCACGGTCAAGGACAAGGGCAGGCTCTGACACAATACTTGCTGGAGTTTGCCCATATGATGGAACTCGAAACCATTATTGTACTGACTTACATTCCGGATTATTTCACTAAGTTAGGCTTTAGCACCATTGATAAGTCGACTCTGGCGGATTACATCATTGAAGATAGCGAGCCAAGCCCAAATCGTCATCCAGAAGATGAGATTGCTATGGCTTATCAAGTGTGCCGCGTAGCGAGCTAGCTCACGTTTGTTATCGATTGAATTGGATAGGAAAAGTCTTTAGTGCCAGCTTCACACACGCGTCAGCAATTAAGTCAGAACGCTAATACTGAAAAGAGCGAAAAAAACCAAGACTACGTAAAGTGGTTTAGAAACGCCGCTCCTTACATTAACGCCCATCGTGGTAAAACTGTGGTGTTAATGTTTGGTGGTGAGGCGGTGCTGCACCCAAACTTTGCCAATATTATTCATGATATCGCATTACTGCGAAGCCTTGGCGTAAAGCTGGTAATAGTGCACGGTGCGCGCCCGCAAATCGCCGAGCGTGCTGACTTACTCGGTGTTGATCAGCAGTTTGAACAGCATCTGCGTATTACCGATCCGAAAACGCTTATGGCGGTTAAAGATGCAACAGGTTCACTGCGCGTTCATATTGAAGCCCTGCTAACCACAGGCTTAGCAAACTCGCCAATGCATGGTGCGCAAATTCGAGTCAGTACAGGTAATTTTGTGATTGCTCGCCCGATTGGCGTCAAAGAGGGGGTGGATTATCAGCACACGGGGCTTGTGCGTCGTATCGATACGGAAGCGATTAATCGTCAATTAGACTATGGCTCCATTGTCTTGCTTTCACCTGTTGGTTATTCCACCACAGGTGAGGTGTTTAATTTGGCACTGGAAGATGTTGCTACACAAACTGCGATTTCATTAGGTGCGGATAAGCTTATTACTTTTACCGAAGATGATGGCTTACTGGATACCGATGGCTCACTGATCCGCAGCTGTAGTGTCGGTAAAGTCAAAGAGTTATTGGACGCTTATGGTAAGCAAGAAGTAGATCATGTTCGCCAGTTGTTGCTACGTGCCATCATTCAAAGTGGTGAAAACGGCGTAGAACGTTGTCACTGTGTGTCGTATCAAAGTGATACGGCGCTGCTGCAAGAGCTGTTTACCCGTGATGGTGCAGGCACCTTGATTGCCAAAGATCACAAAGAGCACATTGCTACCGCCTCAATTGATGATGTTGGCGGAATTTTAGAACTTATCCAGCCACTTGAAGAAGAGGGCGTACTTGTACGCCGCTCGCGTAAGCTACTAGAAACAGAAATTGATCGCTTTATCGTCTTGAAAAAAGAAGAAGTGATTATTGCCTGCGCCGCGCTATATCCTTACCCAGAAGCTAAAGCGGGTGAGTTAGCCTGTGTGGTCATTCACCCAGATTACCGCAAAGGTAATAGAGGTGAGCGACTGATCGCTGCCGTTGAAGCCTTTGCCAAGCGGCAAAAACTGGAGCAATTATTTGTGCTTACTACGGTCAGTGGCCATTGGTTTAGAGAGCAGGGCTTTATTGAAACCAGTATTGATGAATTACCGGAAGAGAAAAAGCAGATGTATAACTACCAGCGTAAGTCTAAGGTGTTGGTGAAAGAGTTTTAATACTCTTTCACTAACTTTTATTTTTTAAACTCGATTGAGACTCAGCTTAATCTTTATAGTAAATATAAGATACGCTGCATCTAGATGGGCTATTTTCTTCAAAGCCGATCCCTATTTGTCGATTTTGTAATTTTGCTTGATGTAACATGTCGAACCATTGCTTTCCCGAAGTGTCGGTTATTTTAAAACCTAAAGGCCAATTTTTATCTACACACTCTTCAGGTTCCACACTGTTTAGTTTGAAAAGCACAGTTCCTGATTTGTTGATATAAAACTTCTCTAATGTGCTGGTCACTTCAGTTCCTGCAACAGCTGATAGTGAAAACATTGCCGTGCTAGCAAGTAAAACATAGCTTAACTTATTCATCTATATATCCTTTATTATTATTTTTACGGCTCTTTGAGAGCATCTTTAAGGTTAATAGATTGATTACAAACATTAAAGAAGCTTGTTGATAATAAAACACTTAACGCGGTAACAATTTAATAGGGCTGCTTTACGCAGCCTTTTTCATTTCTAAATGTATACCTTTTAGGCACTATATTTGCTATACAAGCGATGTTGCTTTTCAGCGTCAATTCTAATTAAAAGTGCTAACTAAAAGCAGCGATAAGTGTCATTAAGTTGCGAACAAAGATAGTGGTATTGTGCATTGTGGTCTATGACAGCCCCTCACAAATTTACTGTACCCCTGATTCTGCGCTTAATTGAGCTTCTTAGAACGATGGAAAATTTAATAAGCAGTTAAGGTAGGATTTCCTTATGAATAAATTTACTAAGTTAGCGCTTCCCCTTGTTTTTTCTACAATTGTGACAACGGCAAATGCTGGACTTATCTCTGGAACACATGAGTTTCAAAACGATTTTGGCCAAGCTCAACAAGTTGAGCTACAAGAGCTAGAGTGGTTATCACTTGATAGTACCTTTGGTATTGCGCGTTTGGATATTGAAAACCAATCGTGGACTGATAATAACGGTGCTATTTGGCAAGCTGATGACTGGCGTTTTGCAACACGTCAAGAAACCAACACGCTATTGAATTCACTGTCAGGTGGATTAGTCGATGGGTACAGTGTGAGCAATTTCTACGGTGCTACTTGGTTTGCTGAAAATTTTGGTACTAAATCAATATTCAGTAACAACTTTAATGATGCACAAATAGCCTGGTTTAACTATGGTGCAACGAACGCCTGTAGTGATGATTCTGCTCGCACGTGCCAAGGGCAGGTTAGAGCCTACTCGGATGCCAAAGATCCCTCTAGCACAGTGGGTCTTCCAGCCAGCCAAAACATTCTAACGGGCAATATTTTTAGCTCTATTTTTGATCCGCTAAACCACGCTGGTGTTGGCTATATCGCTGAAAATGATGGCGCTGAATTTGGTCTTAGAAGCAGTGCAACAACAAGTACAATTAGTGAAAGACACTTCGCTGTTGCTAACTTACTCGTTAGAAATGCACCTGTCGATGTACCAGAGCCTGCCCCGATCGGTCTATTAGCGAGTGCATTAATAGGATTAGGAATTATGCGTAAACGAAGCGTTCAAAAGTAACTTTCTAATGCCACTCTATAATTGATGTAAGCCGAATAGAGTAATCTATTCGGCTTTTTTAAGGTCAAAACTCTAAGTGATTCAATTATATTGGATAAGGATTAGCAAGTAGATTTGGCGTGGCTAATGACCACAAGAAGTACCAATATAAACTGTTACAGGTAGTGGTTTTCTAGTCTCCGCGATTGCTTATCCACACTGTTTGGTATGGTGCTAACTCGATTGCTTGAGTGAGATCATCAAAACTTTGCCCTGAAATCAAATCGACCCAGCGCTCTGTGATAATCAAGTTCAGTTCTGAAATAGGTAATTCTTGTAGCTGATCGGTCACATTAGTGATGCAGAAGATGCTTTGTCGACGATCTTGGCTTTGACGCCAAAAACCAAATAAGTTGAGCCCTAAATGCAGCGTAAACTGCGTCGCATTCGGATGAAACGCCTTTTGTGCGGTGCGAATATCAATTAACGTTAGCATTTGTTTTAGTACATTGGCATGCGGATTTGTTTCATCGGCGAGTTGTTGTTCTAACGCCTCATAATCCCAACGGTGGCGATTAATGGCGCGATTATGATGGGTGTTTTTTAGTTTTTCATAATCGTTACGCGTACCCAACAAGCTGTGAATATAAATACCTGGAATACCTTCTAAACCAAGCATAATTGAATGCGCACAAATAAAGCGCTGCATGCCCCACTTATCAGGGCCATTAACTGTGCCTTGCAGTGCGTCAAACAAAGAAATATTCATCTCATAGGCTTTCTGCTCGCCCGACTCACTGGTGCGCCATGAAATGGCACCACCAAAGTTCTTCATAGTATTGATTAGCAATGATATTTCTTGATCGCTCAATAAGCCTTCCGCGGGTCTTAAGCCGATGCCGTCGTGTGAAGCGATAAAGTTGAAGTAAGTCGTGCCATCTTGCGCGGGTGGCATACTCATTAACCAACGCTTTAAGTACAAGCAGTTGCCTGTGATCAAGGTATTAATCAACAGTGGTGGCAATGAGAAATTGTAGATGCAGTGAGCTTCGTTAGCATTGCCAAAATAGGTTAGGTTTTGGGTATTTGGGATGTTGGTTTCGGTAATAATTACCGCATCGGGTTGCGCATGTTCGATTAGCGTGCGCAGTAAACGCACGACTTCATGGGTTTGCGGTAAATTAATCGAAGGTGTGCCTGCAATTTTCCATAAAAAGGCAACGGCATCCATACGAAATATACGCACACCATTGTCTAAATACAGGCGAATAATTTTAACGAATTGGCTAAGAACTTCAGGATTGCGAAAGTCTAAATCCACTTGATCGTGACTAAAGGTACACCAAACATATTGTTCACCTTTGGCAGTTTCCGTTTTGCGTAACAATTGGGAAGTACGCGGGCGAACTACCTGACTTAGCTCGTCATGCGGAGAAGCAGTAAAGAAGTAATCATGACCCTGTCCTTCACCTTTGACAAAGTTGTCAAACCACAAACTGCGTGACGAACAATGGTTAATTACCAAGTCTGACATTAACCGCTTTTTATTGGCAATGGCAGTGATATCTCCCCAGTCTCCCAATGCTTCGTTGACTGATGAGTAGTCAATGACAGAGAAACCATCATCGGAGCTATAAGGGAAAAATGGCAAAATATGAATGCTATTGATGTGATCTTGTAGGTAATGGTCGGCAAAGTGTTGCAATGTCACCAATGGTTTTTCATTTTCTTTGAGTAATGAGTCACCATAGGTGATCATCACTACATCTTGTTCAGACCAATGGTTAGAGTAGGGAGCCGGCGGCTTATCTTGCTCGCTCAAGCGCATGGTTTGAATAAGACTTAAGGCTAGCGATTGATAACTGATATCGAGCTCAACATCAGCGTAAATTACTGCTAGTTGCTGCGTTAGCTTGTTAGTTAACACCTCCAATGTGCTGCTGGTACACTCTGCCATTTTATTGCCTACTTTTTACTGTACTAAGAAGTTAATTAAGTACTGAATAAAGCCCATTATTTCGGGCTAAATTCTAAATTGTCTTGCTCTACCGCTTCTTTGAGCTCATTTAAAATATTGGGTTCTGCGCTGATCACACGGTTCCACGTTGGAATAAACGGCGTTTCCATTGGGTTCTCTAGGAAGGTTTGGCCAGCATTCATAATGTTTTTCGCGAACATCTCTACGGCTGCCTCTTCATTGTGAATATCTAGCGATAAACCGTTCATTAGCGCATCGTGGCGATAAGTTTCTACGTAGTCGAGCGCAATGCGGAAGTAGGTTGCTTTGATTGAGCGGAATGTTTCAGTACTAAAAGTATGACCTTGAGTAGCAAGCTTACGGAAAAACGCTTTGGTAATATCGATCGACATTTTTGACAGGCCAGCTTCAGCGTTATCCAGTGACAAGTCTTGATGCTTGTGATCATAAACATCCGCGATATCAACCTGACAGATACGGTTGGTGGCGTAATTGCGGTGCATTTCGCTTAATACACCAATTTCTAGGCCCCAATCACTAGGGATTCTGAGGTCATTTAGCACGTCGCGACGGAATGAGAATTCGCCCGCTAATGGGTAACGAAAACAGTCCATATAGTCGAGATATTCATTTGGGCCAACAACGCGTTTTAGTGCGCGAATAAGTGGCGTAACCAATAAGCGAGAAACGCGACCGTTTATTTTGCCATCGGCAACGCGAGCATAGAAGCCTTTGCTGAATTCATAGTTAAACTGAGGGTGTGCAACTGGATAGAGCAAACGGGCGAGTAAGTCTTTTTCGTAGGTTAAAATGTCGCAGTCGTGCAAGGCAACAGATTCGGCGCGATTAGATGCCAAGATATACCCCATGCAGTACCAAACATTACGCCCTTTGCCGAGCTCTGTTGGCGCCAGACCTAAAGCTTGCAGCTTGGCATCAATCGCTTTTAATCTTGGGCCATCATTCCATAGTACACGGTGGTGTTGTGGCAGTTTGTCAAAAAACTCTAAGGCGAAGCGATATTGGGCTTCATCGGCGCGATCTAGTCCGATAACGACCTCTGATAAATAAGGCACTTGCGCTATTTTATCGATAATTTTTGCCAGCGCTGGTCCTTCTAATTCGGAAAATAAAGAGGGTAATAATAGACCTAATGGGCGTGTTTGATTAAAACTGACAAGCTCTTTTTCCATGTCTTCGTATGAGCGTTGGCCTAGATTGTGTAACGTAGTAACACTGCCATTTTGATAGAAATCAGCCATGAGAAAGTTCTCCCGTTGGTATTGTGGGGGGGGTGGCAAGCGCTGAAAAGTCGATGATGAAGTTTAATGCTTCACTCCAACCGATTGGCCCATAGCCTTGAGTTTGGTAGATAAAATTTATTTTACTGGTGTTTAGTAGCGGGTAGGTGTGAGTCGGTGATTTAATTTGTACAGCGATATCTGCCGCCTCTAGCATCGCAGTATCGTTGCCACTATCACCAAGAGCAATCACATTCACATTCGCCAGCTGAAGCTGGTGTTGATATTCGCCTGCTAGCCAGTTCATGGCTTTACCCTTATCACAAGCATCACACAGATGAATAAAGCGGCCACCCAAGAGAATATTGGCGCCTAACGCTTGAGCGGCATTGATAAAAGCGTGCTTTTCATTTTCGCCGCCACGCCAGAGTACAGGCTCGCCATATTGGCGCTGATTTGCCAGTTGCGCATCGGCAAGACTTAGCCCTGTGACCTTGGCAATTTCTTCAATGCTCATTGCTGCAAAATGGGTAAAATATTGACCAAACTCTGTCTTTAGTTGCTCTGCTATTGCAATGTAATTTGAGCGCGGAGAACTAAAGGTTTTTACCCAAAAAGGCGGTTGTGACTCGCAGTTATCAGGTTGCTTAGTAAACAAGGATTTTGGGATATAAACGGCCGCACCATTCTCAACAATAAAGGGGCCATTAATGGCCATTGCTTCATACAAATGTGTGACTTCCTGCACTGTTTTGCTGGTTGTTGCAATGACTGGAATTTGATGCGCTTTAAGCTTTTCCAGTGTCGGCTCTGCCGCAGCGAAACTGTAGTTGTGATGGTCGAGCAAGGTGCCATCAAGGTCAGTGAATACCATAGGCAAGGCATTATTCGCCGTTATTGTCATCTTAAATCCGTCCTACGGTAGCGTTAATATTTCGCTCTTGGTCTAACTCGAACACGAGATCGCAGCGTTCGGGTAATGTTGCTAAGGCGTGCTCTGTTAAGCGTTGAAAGTACGCGATAAAGTCCATCACTTGTGGCTTAGACATTACCTTGTTTGCCGTTTCCTTAGTATTAACGATAGCTTGTTGGGCTGCCAATTTTTGCTCTTGTTGCCAGCGCCACTGGGCGACACAATCAAAGCTAGGTGCTTTGAGCATCAGCCAGCTATCGACAAGCGGATAAAGCGGTTGATAATAGCTAGCAAGTTGCTCATTCACATAGTTACGCCACGTAGCTGTCGCATCTGACTTTGCTTCAAGTGAGTTAATTGCTGACGCAAGTTCTGCCATAGCTTGCGCGGTAACGCCCCAGCACCAACCTTCAAAAATAACGACATCAGTATTTCCTGGTGATTCCAACCAGTCTGTCTTTGGTGCAGGATTATCTTGTGCCTTATTAAAGCTAGGAAGTAATGTTTGTTTGCCCGTTTTTAGGGCGTGCAGCGTTTTGGCGAGTAAGGTGATATCGTGCGTGCCGGGGACGCCACGTGTTGCTAATAACGGATGAATGTCGCTTGCTAATTGTTGTCGAGTGATTTGGTCAAAATAAAAATCATCTAGCGATAAATTCACAACTGAGAGTTGTGCTTGCTCGGTTAAGTAGTGGAATAGAAATGACGCTAAGGTTGATTTACCTGAGCCTTGGCAGCCATTAATACCTAAAAAAAATGGCTTGGGTGAGTTTGTAACTTTATCCGTTAGTTGCTTGGCAAGTGGCATAAAGTGCAGCCGAGCTGTTTGCTCAAAACTCGCTGGTAGTTGGTATTGCTCAATAAAGTTGCTAAGCATTGGAGCCTGATAGATTTCTCACAGTTGTAAATATACTAACAAGCTTTATGCCAAGCGGCCTAATAACGGGTTTGTCTTTTATAAACAGATGGTTACATACTTTTTTAAAAAGAGTGGATATCAACAAACAACACTCCTTTGCACTAATGTTGTGCAGCACCAGTTTGGTGCTGGTAAATCGCATTGCACAAACAGAGTATTGGAATTTGTTAACAAACTAGTTTTCTAAGCACAATTAGAGAAAAACATTAGAAAGGCATAGCAGAAAGGCACACAAGAAAGGCTTAGCAGAGAGGCGTATAAGAAAGGTATAGAAGAGATAAGATAAATAGCAGAGAAGCTTAGCAGAAGCACATCGACTCAAAGGTACTGCAAGTAAACTAGGCTTTTCTCGCTTATTGAATTCTAGCGTTATTAAGCCAAGCTGATAACAAAACCTTAATTACCAGCTCTGACCAAGAAGCGTATTCGCTTTTTATACTGCCGTTAAATTAACGCTAGAATATTTCTTGCTCAGCGGTTTCGTCGCCATCAAGAATAATACTGCTATCGTCAACCTTGATATACTCGGTTGGTGCTGTGCCGACTTCAAAGTATTCGAATATGCTGCTCTTATCTGTTTTGGTGGTCAGCATGCCTGACTGCTTATCAATACGTACAGAGACAATATCTTCTGGAGGCTCAAAAGGTTCAATTGGCTTATCAGCAAGCGCAGCTTTCATAAATGTGATCCAAGCTGGCTGTGCTGACTTTGCACCTGCTTCGGTACCTGTAATTTGGTTTTTGCCTAAATTATTGTTGTAGCGGGTTTTACCTAAGTTACGGGTATGATCGTCAAAGCCAATCCACGAAGTTGCCACAATGCGGCGACTAAAACCTGAGAACCATGCGTCTTTCGCTTCATTTGTCGTTCCCGTTTTACCAGCAATATCTCTACGTTTAAGCGCTCTTGCGCGCCAACCTGTGCCTTGCCAGCCCGGTGTTACAGACCAATCTGCACCCCATACAGCGCTGTTGAGTGCTTGTGTAACTAAAAACGCATTTTGTTTACTAATAACGCGCTCGGCGGTTTGCAATGGCTGCTCTGCTGCTAAGTCTGTATCAATAGCTTGTATTGCCGTGGGGCGTTCGACATCGTCTATCATCTCAGTTGCAATCGTTCCAGGCGAAGCTGGGTTGGCGAATTCATGACAAGGTAGATCACAGGCTAGAGCTGGGTTAGCTTGATAAATAATATGGCCAAAAGAATCTTCAATACGTTCGATAAAGTATGGTTCAATTAAAAAGCCACCATTGGCGAAAGTCGCAAAGCCAGTTGCCACTTCAAGCGGTGTTAGCGATGCTGAGCCTAACGCTAATGACTCGTTTTCGGGCAGCTCGTCAGGAACGAAGCCAAAGCCAGACAAGTGGTCAATTATCTTGCCAAGACCCACATCTCTTAACAAGCGCACGGAAATAACGTTCTTAGACTGTGCTAAAGCGCGCTTAACTCTAATTGGACCGTTATATTCGGCTGGTGAGTTTTTAGGTCGCCAAACAACACCTGAACGACGATCCCACTGATTGATTGGTGCATCATTGACTAGGGTAGCAAGTGTGTGATCGTTTTCAAGCGCCGCTGAATACACAAATGGCTTAATGTTTGAGCCCACTTGACGTTTTGCTTGTGTAACACGATTAAATTGACTTTGTTTGAAGCTGAAGCCCCCAACAACGGCTTGAATTGCACCATTGTCAGGTGACAATGCCACCAATGCGCTACTAACTTGTGGTAGTTGGCTTAAACGGTATGTACCTGACTGCTCAACAACATAGACAAGATCACCGACATTAACGACCTCACTGGCTAGTTTAGGTGCTGGGCCTTGTTTCTGATCGCTAATAAATTCGCGAGCCCAGGATAGTCCTTGCCATGGCAGCTCAATAGAATTACCAGAACTCAAAACGGCAATAGCGCTTTGCTCGAGCACACCAATCACAACCGCAGGTTGTAAGTTTTGGTAGCTAGTAACACTCGCCAATGCCTCTTGAATTTCTAATTCAGAAAGTGGGGTATTGAGCTGTGCAAGCTGTTCTTCGGTTAGCGTGTTTTCTTCTTCATCTAAACGTGGGCGCAATGCTTTAATAGGGCCGCGATAGCCATGACGCTGATCATAACTTAGTAAGTTACTTTGTACCGCGTGTTGTGCTGCCTTTTGCAGTTTAGCAGGAATGGTTAAATAAACTTTGTAGCCACCTGTGTAGGCTTCTTCTTTGCCAAAACGGGTGACCATTTCTTGGTGCGCCATTTCAGCAATATACGGTGCGTCTAATGTAATTTCTGCCCCGTGCTTTTTAGCGGTAATCGGTGCAGATTTAGCAATTTGGTATTCCTGTTCATTGATATAGCCGCTTACTAGCATGCGCTGTAGGACCACGGCGCGACGATTTTTGGCACGTTCAGGTCGGCTAATTGGGTTAAGTGTCGACGGGGCTTTAGGTAAGCCTGCTAATACCGCAATTTGCGCTAACGTTAAGTCATTGACCTCTTTACCGTAATAAACCTGTGCGGCAGCGCCAAAACCAAACGCTCGATGACCGAGCTCAATTTTATTCATGTAAAGCTCGAGGATCTCGTCTTTGGTGAGCAAGCTCTCGATATGAAAAGAAATAAATATTTCTCGGATCTTACGCGTGTAGGTAACTTCTCGGGTCAAAAAGAAGTTGCGAGCAACTTGCATGGTGATGGTGCTTGCACCACCTTTATTTTGACCCATAAGTTTACCCACTATGGCTCGGCCCATGCCGATGGGGTCAACACCAAAGTGGTTATAGAAACGGTCGTCTTCTGTGGCTAAAATCGCTTCAACTAGCTGTTTAGGAAATTCATCAAGCGACAAGGGAATACGCTTTTTTTCACCAAATTGTGAAATCAATTCACCGTCTTGGCTGAATATCTGCATAGGTGTTTGCCAGCGCATATCTTTAAGCGAATCAACGCTTGGCAAGTCATCTTTCATTGACCAATATAGGGCAAAAAGAGATACAGCCCCTATGGCACTTAGCGCAACAGCGACTTTCGCTAAATTTTTAAATGAAAACACAGAAAAAGCTCAAAAATTGACAAAATTTTATAGGTTAGGGCTAGTATATCGTGTAAAACCATGTAATAAATGTATTTATGCGTATATTATGACTAAAATAATTACAACTATAGATTTAGTAGGAAGTTATGCTAAGCAACTTATGGAAAAAGAAAGCATCAATGATGGTTGGGATCGATATCGGTTCTCACGCTGTCAAGGCGGTGCTATTGAGTCAAGGAGATGATGGCTACACCTTAGAAGACTACGCTATTGAACCTATGCCTCGCGGCGCTATCATTGACCGCGAAATCCAAGATATTGAAGCTGTTGGCAAAGTTATTGCCAAAATTCGCAAACAAATTTCCTCTTCTGTCAAACAAGCTGCTGTTGCTGTTTCTGGTCAAACGGTAATTACCAAAGTCATTTATATGGATGTTGCGCTAAGCGATGATGAACTCGCTGGCCAAATTGAAGTTGAAGCTGACAGCCTAATTCCATACCCCCTTGATGAAGTTAGTTTAGATTTCGAAAAACTAGCGGTTAACGAGTCAGATCCTAGCAAAATTAATGTGCTACTTAGCGCCGCCCGTACAGAATCAGTTGAAGCGAGAGTTGCCGCGCTCGAAGCTGGCGGTTTTGCGACAAAAGTTGTTGACGTTGAATCTTACGCGATTAGCCGAACGTTTGATTTGTGTATGGCACAGTTGCCAGAAGATGCAGATAAGAAAATGGTTGCCATGGTTGACCTAGGCGCGACGATGACTTTGTTCTCAGCAACTAATCAAGGCGAGCATGTTTATAGTCGTGACCAAATTTTCGGTGGTGAACAGTACACTCGGTCAATTGTCTCATACTACAATCAGTCTTTTGAAGAGGCTGAATCAGCAAAAGTAAAAGGCAAGTTGCCACCTAACTACCGATTTGAAGTGTTAGCACCATTTCATACCATTTTGGTGCAGCAAATACGTCGTGCCATTCAAATGTTCTTAACCTCTAGCGGTCATGAAAAAGTTGATTATTTAATTATTTCTGGCGGCACTGCCTTGGTTGAGGGTGTTCAAGAATTGCTTACCGAGGAATTGGGTATTTTCACTGTTGTTGCTAACCCATTTGAAGGCTTAGATGTGGGAAGTAATGTGAATGAGGGTGAGTTAAAACAAGTCGCGCCTCAGTTAATGGTAGCAGCAGGATTAGCGTTAAGGAGTTTTACGCCGTGGCATATATAAACCTTCTGCCTTGGCGCGAAGAAGCGCAGCAGGCGAGGAAAAAAGAATTTATCAGCATATTAGCCTTTGTCGGGCTTTTTATGTTTTTAATTGTTTTTGCGATCAGCAGCTACTATCAAGCACAAGTTGATGGCCAGTTGGCTCGTAATCAATTTCTTAAAAATGAAATTCAAATTCTTGATGTTCGTATCGCTGAAATCAAAACTCTGAACGAGAAAAAGGATGCCCTACAAAAACGTATCAGTGTAATCGAACAGCTGCAACGTAGCCGAAACGTTGGTACGCAAGTGCTTGACGAAATTGCTAAGATTATTCCTAACGGGATTTATCTGACGAAACTGGAAAAGCAAGGCAATATTATTCACTTAACTGGTAAGAGTGAATCAAACAACCATTTAGCGAATATGATTCGTGAGATTGATTTATCTGACTTGTTCACCGATGCAACACCCGAATCCATTATTACCGATGAAGAAGCAACGAAGTTACTTAGTGACTTTAAAATGCGCGTGACCATCAAAGGCCTTGTGGGTGACCTTGATGCCGCAGTCGACCAAGCATTTCAAGGAGGCAATTAATGGAATTTGATTTTCGCAATTTTGCCGAACAGTTTGATAACCTTGAACTGGATAATATCGGCGAATGGCCGGTTGCAGCTAAAGTGGTGTTGACTATCTTTACGGCTATCGTGGTTTCGGCATTAACTTATGTTGCCTTGGTCAGCGATAAAATAACGACGCTAGATCGTGTCCGAGCGGAAGAAGCTACGTTGAAGCAAGAATATGAGTCTAAATATCATGTTGCTGCTAACCTTGAGTTGTTCCAGCAACAAATGGCGGAGGCAGAAAGTATTTTCGCAAATCAATTACGTAGCTTGCCAGAAAGTCATGAAACACCGGGCTTACTTGACGATATTACCTTTGTTGGTACCACTAGTGGCTTAGATTTTGTCAAATTAAACTGGCAGCCTGAAATCACCAAAGAGATTTATATCGAATTGCCTATCGATATTGAGGTTATTGGCGCGTACCATGAATTTGGTAGCTTTGTGAGCAAAATCGCGGGCTTACCGCGAATTGTAACGCTACATGACTTTACAATAAATATTGCACAAGTCAGTAACGAAACGCTTAACTTAAAACTACAAGCAAAAACTTATCGTTATCAGGAGGCCGGTCAGTAATGAAAAGATTAGCCTTATTATCGCTGTTAGTGCTTACCGGTTGTTTTGATGATACCAGCGATTTAAAAATTCACATTGCTAAGGTTAAAGCCAATGCGAAAAGCTACATTGAGCCGATGCCAGAAGTTCCGACTTTCAACCACTTCGAGTATGCGGCAGTTGACCTAAGAAGTCCCTTTGTCGCACCGCGCCCTGAAGTCATTCAAGAAAAATTACAACAAATTTCTGGCTGTTTAAGCCCTGATCCTCGCCGCCGTAAACAGCCTCTGGAAAAGTTTGCACTGGGTGACTTAGTGATGCGTGGTACCTTAGGTGAAGGTGGTGTTACTTGGGCTTTAGTTGAAGCCTCAGATAGTACCTTACACAGAGTTTCGATTGGTAACTATGTCGGTTTATACAATGGCAGAATTACAGAAGTCGATTCTCAAAGTGTAAAAGTTATCGAATTAACCCCTGATGGCGCAGGCTGTTGGGTAGAACGTGAAACCGAAATTGAAATGATAGAACTGGACAGTCAAAGGTAAAGGAAGTAGTGATGCTATTTAATACAACAATAATTAATAAGGTTTTTGCCCTTGCTAAACGGGCAAAAATTGTTATTGCTATGTGCTTTTACCTCATTAGCTCTACGACCGCCAATGCCTCAGATCTTATCGGTATTGCATATAACACGATTCACAATGATCAAATTGAAGTGGTTTTCTCTTTCTCGGAAGAAATTTTAGGGCAACCGGCAGTCAAAACGTCGCTAAATCCGGCAGTGATAGAAGTCAACTTTGGTAACCCTGAATTTGAAGAAGATTACGCTGAAACCATTGTTGATCATGCTGGTGTAGAAACTATTTTACTCAGTCGAGTTGATGGCGACATGGTCGCAACCATTAACTTGGACAAATTGACCGTTTTTGATGTGTCTATCGAAGGCGACCAATACGCTATCACGTTAACATATGGTCAAGCTGCTGAAGTTGTTGAACAAGTCGCACCTGCTGGTGAAGAATTTATTAACAGCATTCAAGCCATTGACTTCCGTCGTGGTGAAATAGAAGGCGAAGGACAAGTCATTATTGAGCTTGGTGATAGCGTTGTTGCTGCTGACGTATCAGATCAATTGGGTAAAGTTGTTGTTGAGTTCTACAACACGCAAATCCTTGAAGATATGCTGTATAAGTTGGACGTTACAGACTTTGCTACCATTGTTACGGGTATCGAGACTTTCCGTGAAGGTCGCAATGCTAAATTAGCGATTGAGGTTGATGGCAACTTCACTTTTGAACATGACCAACAAGAAAACGTTTTCTTGGTTAATGTGCGCAAAGAAGAAAAGCCAGTCGGCTATTTGGGAGCTGAAGAAGACTTCAGTGGTCGCACTATCGCATTAAACTTCCAAGATATCTCGGTACGTACCGTGTTGCAGATTATTGCTGACTATAACGAATTCAACTTAATTACGAGTGATACGGTAACAGGTAACATTACCCTGCGTTTAGATGGTGTGCCTTGGGATCAAGCGCTTGATATTATCTTGAAAGTTAAGGGTCTTGATAAGCGCATGCAGGGTAACATCTTAATGGTTGCGCCTAGCGATGAGCTTGCCGCGCGTGAGGCTAAGAACTTACAGGCACAGCAGCAGGTAGAAGAGCTGGCGCCATTGTACTCGGAATATCTGCAGATTAATTATGCCAAAGCATCTGAATTGGCTAATTTAATCAAGAATGAAGACACTAGTATCCTATCTGGACGCGGAACCGTGTCGGTTGATGAACGTACAAATACCCTGCTGGTTAGAGATACCGCTAAGAGTATTGAAGATATCAAACGAATGATCGATATTTTAGATATTCCAGTGCGCCAGGTCGTGATTGAAGCACGTATGGTAACGGTAACTGACGATATCAACGAGCAATTAGGTATTCGTTGGGGTATCACGGATACTGACGGCGAATATTCTACATCAGGCAGCTTAACTGGCGCAGATTCAGCCGGTGGTGGTGTCGTACCTGATATTGCTGATCGCCTTAACGTTAACCTTCCGGTGCCTAACCCAGCTGGTAGCATTGCGTTCCAAATTGCGCGTTTAGCTGATGGTACGATTCTGGATTTAGAGTTAAGTGCGCTTGAGCAAGAGAATAAAGGTGAAATCATTGCTAGCCCACGTATTACGACAGCTAACCAAAAAGAAGCCTTTATTGAACAGGGTGTTGAGATTCCTTATCAAGAGGCTGCATCTAGTGGTGCGACGTCAACTCAATTTAAAAAGGCGGTATTGAGCTTAACGGTTACACCGCAAATTACCCCAGATGACAACATCATTCTAGATCTAGGTGTGACACAAGATACGGTTTCGGATGTTACCAGCGGTCAAGCGCCAGCGATTGATACACAGCGTATTGGCACACAAGTACTGGTTAAAAATGGTGAAACGATTGTTTTAGGTGGTATTTACCAGCAGTCAATTATCAGTGCGGTATCAAAAGTGCCAGTATTAGGTGATATCCCATACTTTGGTTGGATGTTCAGAAATACTAATAACTTTAATGAAAAGAAAGAGTTACTTATTTTTGTGACGCCCCGCATCGTTACTGAACACTTTTAAAAAGCCCTCAAAAATCAAGTAAGTGGCGTAATTTTTGGTCACTTACTTGCATTCTCCCGTCAACAATTGCGATAATTACGCCCTTGAAATTTTTGAGAGGAGTTTCCTCTTACCTATTTACACTATTTTTACGAGAATTAAGTAAGTCTAATGGCAGAAAAACGTAATATTTTCCTAGTAGGCCCGATGGGCGCTGGTAAAAGCACTATCGGTCGAGAATTAGCAGATAAGCTTCACTTAGAGTTTTTCGATTCAGATCAAGAAATTGAACGTCGTACAGGTGCTGACATCTCTTGGGTTTTTGACTTAGAAGGCGAAGAAGGCTTCCGTAAAAGAGAAGAAACTGTCATTGATGACCTTACCGAAATGCAAGGTATTGTGTTAGCTACAGGTGGCGGTTCGGTTATTAGTCCACAAGTTAGAAACCGTCTATCGGCTCGCGGTATTGTGGTTTACCTTGAAACAACTATCGACAAGCAAGTAGCTCGCACTCAGCGCGATCGTCGTCGTCCTTTATTACAAACGTCTGAAGACCCTCGCGTAGTACTTGAAAACTTGGCAGTAGAGCGCAATCCGCTTTATGAAGAAATTGCTGACGTGATCATCCAAACTGACGATCAAAGCGCTAAAGTTGTTGCTCATAAGATTGTTGAACGTTTAGATTTTTAATGGCTACCTTACGTGTTGAGCTGGGTGAGCGTAGTTACCCAATATATATTGCGCCGAGACTACTTGAGCAAAGCAGTCCGCTCGCTCAACACATCAAATCAAAGCGCGTTTGCGTTATCTCAAACGACATTGTATTTCCCCTATACGTCGAGAAGCTGCTCGCTGCACTAACCGATTTTCAAGTTGATTACTTGGTATTACCTGATGGTGAGCAAGAAAAAAGCTTGGCCAACTTCGATCGTATCATGAGCCACATGCTAGAGCATGGTCATGGTCGAGACTCAACCTTGATTGCGCTCGGTGGTGGAGTTATCGGTGACATTACAGGCTTTGCAGCTGCTTGTTATCAACGTGGTGTCGATTTTATCCAAATACCTACTACGCTGCTATCGCAAGTAGATTCTTCGGTAGGTGGTAAAACTGCGATTAACCACCCGCTTGGCAAGAATATGGTCGGTGCATTTTACCAGCCTAACGCTGTACTGATTGATATTACATCTTTAAATACACTACCTGCTCGTGAATTTGCTGCAGGTATGGCGGAAGTTATCAAATACGGTATTTTAGGCGATGCCGAGTTTTTTGCCTGGCTTGAAGAGCATAAAGCAGGAATCAAAGCACAAGAACCAGAGCTCTTGCAGCAAGTTATTGCTCGCTGCTGTCAATGTAAAGCAGATATTGTTGCCGAAGATGAGAAAGAAGCGGGTAAGCGTGCTTTGCTTAATTTAGGCCATACTTTTGGTCACGCCATTGAAGCTGAGCAAGGCTACGGGGTTTGGTTACACGGTGAAGCTGTAGCCGCTGGTATGGTTATTGCTTCGACACTTTCAGTAGAACGAGGTTTGCTGTTAGCGCCAGAACTACGTCGCATAGAGCAATTGATTGCATATTTTGATTTACCGACAACATCTCCATCCGATATGGGGCTTGATGCTTATCTAAAGCATATGAAACGGGATAAGAAAAATATTGCTGGTCAATTGCGATTTGTCCTGCCTACCGGTATTGGTAGCAGTGAAGTTGTGGGTGATGTGACGATTGAGGAGCTAAAGCAACTTTTGGATTAATTAAGTGACTGAGGCTGCTCAGTACGGATGGCTCCATGATGGCTCTAGCAACCAGCGAAAATCAAACAACGGATAAGAATGTTATGTCAATAAGCACCAATGCTCGCATTGACTACATTTTGAAGTTTTCCCGCCATATGGTGGTGGTGCTAGACGATCAGCAATCTGGTTTTGGTTCCATTTCCGGCACTTACCTAGAATCCCTTTCTGAACAAACTAATGCAGCCCTTGTACCTGTCTCTAGCAAATTGAATGATGTACAAGTGCGAGCTCGCATCAACGAACAACTCTTCCCGGGTGAAGCATTCGATCCCGAAATATCGCTTACGCAAAGCGTTGTTGAACACTATATCAACCAACAATTACCGATCGCGATTGTCATTGAACATGCCCATCATTTGTCTCTGCAAATAGTACACGAACTGACGTTATTGTCAGAGCTTGCAAAAAAATCAGGCCGAGATATTGCCGTTGTATTGTTAGGCCAGACGGCTTTGGGCAAGCTGGTCGTTACAAACTACAGCTTATTCAATAAAAAACTGTCGATGATCTCTGCGGCCAATGGGCAATTGATCTCAGTAAATGCCGAACTCTTCAAATCAAAGGTCAGCTTTTTAACCTTAACACCGTTTAATAAACTAGTGATTGGGCTAGTTGTGTTACTGGCACTGACCTTTGTTACGCTTTATGTCTTGTATCAACGTGATGCCATGACGTTTAGTCAACTACCTGAACAAAATGAATTGAGTGCAGACACAGCGACTGTTGTCAAAGCCAATGAATTGATTGCTTCTAGTGGAGCTAGCAAAGAACAGTCTGCAGAAGCTGCAACGGCTGAGTATATTGGCGAGGCTCTTGTTGGCGCTCAAAGCCTGCAAGTTGAACCACAAGTTGCAAACCCACAAGAGATTTTAACTGCGTTATTGTCATTCGGAACATCACCAGAAACATCTTTAAATACGACACAAGATATGTCAGCGGGCGAGGTAATTGTTAATGCAGGTCCAGCGGCGCCTATTGATGTGTTATCAGCATTAGCCTCTGTTGAAACAGAATCGGAGCTAAAGGGTGATGCTAAAGAGCTTCTTGCAGTACCAACAGCAGCTGCTACTAAGGTACTGGATGAGTACAATACCAACGACGATTCAGCAAGTAATAACGAGCAACTGGCATATGATTCCAAATATTTTGATACAGGAATTGAAGGTGTTGTTATTCAATTTGCAAACTTAGCATTAACAAATGTTAGCGATAATCAAGAAAGTACTAAGCAGCAAGCGGAAAGCTTGGCAGCGAGCTTTGCCCAACGATATCAACTAACGCAATACCAGTACTACACGCGTCTCTTGAACAGCCAGCCTTACGTGGTAGTGACTTCCATGACTTATGCACAACGTGCTGCGGCGGTAAGTGCAATGAAACAATTAAGTGAAGAATTGCAACAGTCAGGTATTTGGATTAAATCAACAAAAACCATTGCTACCGAAATGGCCGCAAGCAACCGTTAGCCCTTAAAAAACATTGGTCTTAGCAGGGATTCAAGCTACAATCCCCAGTCGATTTAATGGTAGTAGTGGAACTGTTGGCTGAATGACCAATAAAAACAGAGCATTTTTAAAGTGGGCGGGTGGCAAGTACACGTTGTGTGACGTCATCAACAAAATGCTCCCCAAAGGTGAGTGCTTAATTGAGCCTTTTGTTGGTGCAGGTTCAGTCTTCCTAAATAGCAACTTTTCACGCTATATCTTAAACGATATCAATCGCGATTTGATTAATCTGTATCAAATTCTTAAAGATACGCCAGAGCAATATATTAATGACGCCGCCAAGTTGTTTATTGAGCAAAATAATCAGGCCGACGCTTATTATGACTTGCGTAAAGCATTTAATGAAACTGACGATATCTATCAGCGCTCACTGCTATTCCTTTACCTAAACCGTCACGGTTATAACGGTCTTTGTCGTTATAACAAGTCAGGTGGTTACAATGTGCCTTTTGGTAAATATAAAAAGCCGTATTTTCCTGAAAAAGAGCTTCAGGTATTTGCTGAAAAAGCGCAACGGGCGACGTTCGTTTGTGAAAACTATCGAGATACTTTTGCTAGGGCTCAGCAAGGGGATGTGATTTATTGTGATCCGCCATATGTACCACTAAGTAAAACCGCTAGTTTTACTTCCTATGCTGGTAACGGGTTTGGTCTTGATGAGCAAGCGGATTTGGCTAATGCTGCGGAGGAAACTGTCGCAGAAGTGAAAGGGACGAGTGTGCTGATCAGCAATCACGACACAATTTGGACACGCAAAATTTACCAGCACGCTCATCGCATTCGCAAACTAAATGTGGCGCGTACCATTAGTCAAAAAGCAACTAACCGCAAAAAAGTGGGCGAATTAATGGCGCTTTATAGGTAGCCGCCCCATTTAGGCCGGCATGACAAAGGTAACGGCCAACACTAGACTCATCACAAATAAGATCACGGCGACAAGCCCAACTAAGATAAACTGGAGTGGTTTCCCTTTATTGAAATCTTGTTTGTGGTTGGTACTGCTTTGCACACCAAAAAATGCCGCGCCAACACTTTTAAACGTTTGCCACCAGCTTAGGTCTTTTTCATTATCACGCATTTTTTTATCCCTCGCCAATGCGACGATTGCTTGCTATGAGTATGCAAAATTGTATAAAAAATGACAATAACGTTGGGGTTGGCTAAATAATACAAAAGAAAAGGCACTTACATGAAGTCATGTAAGTGCCTAGTATTAAGTTTTGTTGTGCTTGGTTTAGCTTAGCTCAGTATGGCTTCGCTTAGAAAGTTGTACCCCAGCTCACAACAAATTTGGTGTCATCATCGCCAGAGTCTTCATCAGCTCGTGATACCGTAAAGGTAAAATCACCTTTGCTCACATCTAACTGGAAGTGACCGTAATCGCTATCGCTACCGGCATCAAAGTCGTAGTAGCCATAGGTAAGGCCTACGCTGTATTCTTTCGCAACTTCAAAGCCGTAGCCAACGCTGTAGTAGATGTCACCTGTGTCGAATAGTGAACCATCGTCAACTTGGCTGTTTACAGTGTAAGCAACACCAAAGCTGAAGTCAGCGTAACTACCATTTAAGTAAATTTCACCAAAGTCACCGTCATCTAAGTCTGCATAGTGGTATAAAATGTAGCCAACGTCGTAGCCAAAATCACCTGCTTCACCACCATAACCTAGATAGAAGTCAGTTTCTGCACCGTTACCGTCGCCTAATGAACCAACCCATGTACCGGCATAAAAGCCACTGTCATTGCTGTAATCGATACCGCCCGATACTGAAGCAGAGTCAGAGCTCTGGCTTACGCCACGCCATAAGTAGTTGCTTGTTGCACCAATATTAGCCTCGACAGCCGCTTGTGCTTGATTAGGTACTACCACCATAGTTGCTAAGCTTGAAGCAACCGCCATTCCCATTAGTACTTTTTTCATGTGTATACTCTCTATGTTTTTATTGTTGCTAAAGATATAGCAAAGCAAGTGCCTAATTTGAGTAATTGCTTGAAAATCATTTATTTCTAATAATAACAGTGGTTTATTGTTAATGTGAATAAGGTTTTACTTACCGTAGAGTTGAAAGTTGCTCATAAATAGTGCAGATGAACGCGAAGTGTGTCCAAATGAGTGCATAAAAATCGAACGTTTGTTGTGGCTTTCGCTTCAATATTGACTGTGGTTTAGGTAAAGTAGCGCAGATTTTCTGCTAGGGTACATGTATGTCTTCGTTTTTAATTGCACCGTCTATTCTTTCAGCTGATTTTGCCAGACTTGGCGATGATGTCGCTCGCGTGTTAGCAGCGGGAGCTGATGTGGTTCACTTTGATGTGATGGATAACCACTATGTCCCAAACTTAACCTTTGGTCCTATGGTATGCCAATCGTTGCGTGACTATGGTATTACCGCACCAATTGATGTGCACTTAATGGTTAAGCCTGTTGATAGCTTAGTGCCTGAGTTTGCGAAAGCAGGGGCTGACATTATTACCTTTCATCCAGAAGCAACCGATCATGTTGATCGCACATTGCAGTTAATTAAAGATCATGGCTGTAAGGCTGGCTTAGTGCTAAACCCTGCAACGCCATTGAACATACTTGACCATGTGATGCATCGCCTTGACGTTATTTTACTCATGTCGGTAAATCCGGGCTTTGGTGGGCAATCATTTATTCCGACAACGCTGGATAAGCTTCGCGCAGTGAAACAGCGTATTTTAGCAAGCGGTCGTGATATTCGTTTAGAAATTGATGGCGGTGTTAAAGTGGATAACATCGCTGAAATTGCGGAAGCAGGCGCAGATATGTTTGTCGCTGGTTCAGCAATATTTTCACAACCTGATTACCGCACGGTGATTGAGCAAATGCGCGCTGAACTCGCATCGGTAACCAGCAAATAATCCAGTATTTAAGCTAGAGCGTGTTGATTTAGTCAGCAACTACTAAGTAATTTAGAAATAAGAGAGCAAAATGAGTAAACCAATTGTATTAAGTGGCTGTCAGCCATCTGGCGAATTGACGATAGGAAACTACCTAGGCGCACTGAAGCAGTGGGTTAATATGCAAGACGATCACGAGTGTTATTACATGCTTGTTGATCAACATGCCATTACTGTTCGTCCAGACCCCGCGGCGCTTAGAAAAGCGACTTTAGATGGTTTAGCACTGTACCTTGCATGTGGTGTTGACCCACAAAAGAGCACCATCTTTATTCAGTCACACGTGCCAGAGCATGCACAGCTTAGCTGGGTACTTAACTGTTACACTCAGATGGGTGAGTTAAACCGCATGACACAGTACAAAGATAAGTCGCAAAAATCAGAAGCTAATATGAATTCTGGTTTGTTTACCTATCCGGTGCTAATGGCGGCTGATATCTTACTTTACAGCGCAGATCGTGTACCTGTCGGTGACGACCAAAAACAGCACCTAGAATTGGCACGTGACATTGCAACACGTTTTAACAACTTGTATGGCGATATCTTTACAGTACCTGATCCACATATTCCAGAATTTGGTGCGCGTATTATGAGCTTGCAAGATCCACTGAAGAAAATGTCAAAATCAGACGATAATGCGAACAACTTCATCGGTTTGCTAGAAGACACTAAAAAGATCACGAAAAAAATTAAGCGTGCGGTAACAGACTCTGATGAGCAAGCGCGTATTTACTTTGATGTGGCAGAAAAGCCAGGTGTGTCTAACTTGTTGTCATTGCTATCATGTGCAACGGGTAAGACGGTTGAGAGCCTAGTGCCTGACTATGAAGATAAAATGTATGGTCATTTAAAAGGTGATGTTGCTGAAGCAGTAGTCGCTTTACTTGAACCAATTCAAACACGTTACAATCAATACCGTGAAGACCAAGCATTCTTAGAGCAAGTGATGCGCGACGGCGCGGAAAAAGCTTCTGCTCATGCAAGCAAGGTGTTAACTAAGGTATACGACGCGATTGGCTTTGTTGCTAAGCCCTAGTCTGCCCAGCAATAGACTGCCGAACAATAGTCTGCCCATCCTATTGTTTAAATAATGAAGAATTAAACAATAAAAATCACACAAATAAAAAAGCGAGTCTTGGTTCTCAAGGCTCGCTTTTTTGATCTTAATAACTGTGCAGGTTATTTATCCGTTAACGATTGCTGGCGTGTTTTCTCAAATAACTTCTCAGCATCGTCGAGGAAGCCATCTACATCACTGCTGCTCGAGTATAAATAGCTCGGTGGCATGATGGTGGCATCGTATTGTGGTCTAGGATTGAATTCTGGCTGTCTGCTGAAATGCACTAAAGCTCCACCACCAAAGAATATTAACGTTAAGGTTGCTGCCGCAGCCATACGTCGACGCTCACTCATATGAAAACCGATATAGCAGTTTAGCCAAAATAGAGTAAATGCCACGCCAATAGGCAAAGCATAGGTGAGCCATGCGATAGGCCAATTGCTGGAAGTATTAAAACTAACCAAGGCTTGCACTATATCGGTGAGCATCAGTAGCAAGAAGAATACAAAACATGTGCCGATTTGATGCATTACTCTGGCGTCGTTCTTGGTCAAATGCGACACCAAGGAAACGAGTGCTGGCCATATGCTAAATACCAAGGCCATGCCAATGGCAGGCACAAGCAACTGGGTAAAATTAACTTCTTTGCCTTTATCAAGGTAAGTTAACCAACCGGAGGCGAGTGTAAAGAGCACAATGCTTAAACCAATGACCATTGGGTTGCGAGCAAGATTGATTAGCGTTTCAAAGGCACTAAATGGCACACTCTCTGATACGGGGTGTTGTGGAAATAGCAGGCGGATTTGGCTGTTGCCAAGGGCAATCACATCGCCTGATTTAACAATGTGACCATGAGCTGTTTGTTTACTTTGCCCTAAAAAAGAGCCATTAAGGCTATTGTCATCTTCAACTACCCAGTCTTCGCCATTGTAATTAACCGACAAGTGCTCAGGGCAAACATGAGGGTCGCTAACAATAACGTCGTTAGTGTAGGCTCGGCCAATTTTTACCGAGCCATTATTATACTTTTGGCGGCTGATAAGCTTATGGCCTTTGCTCAGCTCTTCGATAATTATTTCCATGATACTGACTCCATAAACTGCTTAGTAAAGGCCAATGCCATGTTCTTTTCGACGCCTGCAATGGTGAAGTGGCTGATTAAGGCTTGCGTATCACGGTCAACCGATAAACCTAGATAAAGTACATCAAATAAGTCGGGAAACTTTTTATAGTTGCGTGTGCACAAAATACTTTTGTTGTTAATTTTGCTAGATGCTGGCATCACAATGTCGTGATGGCAGGCAAATTCGGTAACATCGTCTTTCGTCGCTTTGTTACTTGCAACTGCACGTGCGACTTGGCGCTGATATAAATGATAAAACTTAAAATCGCTAATTTTACTGGTTTCCATATATTGGAACTGCATTTCGATGCCACCAGTAAAAAAGTTGTTATCGATAAAAGTGTCTTCATCCATTGCACAATTGGCGACAACTGATTGAATAAGCGCATCTTGCTTATCGGTATTCGACTCACCCCAACAGCGGATAAAAGGTACATCGATGGTTGGAATTATACCGTAGCCTAGCATTTTGGGCTGCCACTGGCTGGTCAACAGGGTATCGACCATGGCTTTTTGATTGGCAATAAGTTGCTCCGCCATTTGTTGCTCTATGGTTTCAGGAGGCGAGCTTTTATAGCCTTTAAACAGCTTAGCTAGCTTGTCATGAGGCACTAAAAACCCGATCTGATTACCCGAAGTGGCAACATTTATACCAACGACTTGCTCTGCTTTGTTAACCACTGGGCCGCCACTCATGCCAGAGTTCACTGAACCCGTAAAATGGATTTTGTCAGTAAAGGATTCTTTTTTTAGACCGTTGTAGGTACCGGGAACCACAATCATTCCAAGATCATGCGGGTTACCTAACGAAAAGAGTTTTTCACCTTTGGTTGGCGCGTTCTCTGCAATCGAGAAAAATGCCATTGGCGCAGGCACTTCGCGCTTAACCAAGGCCAGATCATTGATAACATCAACACTGGCTAAGCTTAGCTCGCCTTTATTGCCTTGATGATCTAAATATTGAATGTGATATTTCTCAGGGTACTGGGCATGGCCTGAAATAACGTGATAGTTAGTTGCGATTAATCCGTCGGCGGTAATTTGAAAACCTGAGCCAATTGTTGATTTTTCACCACTGGCCTTATCAATTAGCCGGATTTGGTATAGTGATGGTGCTAACTGTTTAAAAATTGTGCCCGCTTGTTCAGCTGCCGACAGCTTAAACACAGAGAAAAGTGGGCTGAAGATTAACAGCAGAGTAATTAATACCTTCATTAAGACTTCCATTGCTTCTAATTAAATTCATTGTGCCAAGTATTTGAGGTAACCAACAGTACTTAAATGAAAAAATCATTAATTGCATAAATTGGTTGAGTACTCGATTTGACGCTACAGATAAAAGTACGATGCAGCAGGCGTTTTATTTCAGTTTTTCATTATTTTTCTTTCATAACCATAAGTGTTTGAAAAATATACAGTAAGTCGTCGGGGATTTTTACATGTACATACTCACTTGAAATGTTGATGTTTTTAAGTAATTGAAATAATTAGGTAAATTTCATCTGGTACTACCTTTGCTTACTAAAGCACGTTTTATCAAGTAGCAAGGAGCAATAAATGCTTAAAAAACAAAAACTAGGACTAGCCTTTCTCTCTTCTGTACTAATTTTCTCACAACAAGCCTCGGCTTCTTTAATTGATGGTTGGGGGGTGTATGTTAACTCGCAAGTTGTTGGAGACTGCGGCCATAGTAGCTGTAGTGTGAATAGTGACTTCTTTCCTAATATCATTGCCTACGATGAAGAAGGTGGTCAACACCACAGCTCAGGCTCAGTGGGCGGATACAGTGATTTTGGTGAGTCTAGAGCCTATGCAAATCTTGACGGCTTTGGCTTTTTGCCAACCTTAAAAGTCTACGCAAGTTCTGAATTTGGTGAAAACAGTATCGCTCGAGCATTTGCGGTGCAGCATTACACCTACCAAGGAAGTGATGATCACACCGTAGATTTAAATTTCAACTTGCATGGTGTTGTGTCACCTTCTGGAGTTGATGTTACTAATTATCTCACGGCTTCTGTCGCGGTATTAACTGGCCCAAGTGATCGCTTTTTACGCTGGGATCCGTTTGATATTGAGTATCTATACGATGAACTGGGTGGAAACTTTGAGCAAGTGGGTATTGAACAAGTAGGCATTGAGCTTGGTGAGCAGGACGTCCCAAGCAGCTTGTCATTTAATATCGACAATGGCCAGTCATTTTATGTATTGACTGAAATTTCAGCGTCTACGTTTGCAGGTACTGCCGATGGTTGGAATACGCTGTCACTTAATTTTACAGACACGAGTGGCTTAACTGCGGCCTTTGGTGGCAGCTTATCTAACAACCAGCCTGCGGTTGCGGTGCCATTACCGACAACTTGGCTGATGTTAATCTTAGGTATAGGCTTAATTGCTCGTCGTCGCGTATAACGCTTTTGCAACGACAAATATTAGGCAGTTTGCAGCCCAGTGCTGCACTGTTTAAGTTTACCGTTAAGGTTTAGGGTGGTGTTATTTCCACCCTAATTTTTCTTCAAAATCATTATCGAGCTTTTTAGCAAAGTCTTTCGCTTGAATTGCCACTTTTTCAAGCTGCTTGTCTTCGTCGCTAATCGCCGTATACGCAGGAACTGGCGTTGGATAGCCAGTATCATCGACCGCCATAAAAGTAATGAAACACCGGTTGGTAACCGCTTGTTTACCTGTTTTGGGGTCGCCAGCGCGCACAACTACATAGATATGCATACTCGATTTTCCGGTATGAACAATTCGCGCTTCAATGCTAATCAACTGGCCGACAAGAATTGGTCGAATAAACCGTATCGCGTTAGCCGACACCGTTACACAGTAGTGTTTACTCCACTGAGCAGCACATGCATAGGAAGCTTGATCTATCCACTTCATCACCATACCGCCGTGTACTTTGCCACCAAAATTAACATCAGTTGGCTCAGCCAGAAAACGAAACTCTACGGTATTACTTGTGGGGGTGTTATCTGTTGTCATAAATAGCCCTATTTATGCAATTGCTGAATAAATTAAATCTGATAATCATCTAGTTATCATATAAATGCAAATGCTTCTGGTGGGAAAAGCCGCCATTTTTAGTCGTCATTCACAAAATGACACCTGTGTGACACTTGTTGGTCTAGTGTCAACAATTGTTCATACGCCAGTCATAAACACGCCACCTAGCTGTCATTTTTCTCACCTATATTCAGTTCGCTGTTGGGCAACTTCTGCGGCAAAGAAGAATAAAAAGAGCCCTTAAAAGCAACTTCAAACTAAAAACAAACTTCAGAGGAACGAGACATGCATTCTCGATGGATTCTTCGCTCGCTAATTGCTTCGGCACTAGCAACGAGCGCACAGGCTGCAGTGCTACCAGATGTGCAAAAATCAAGTAGCTGGTACAGCAATGCAGAGCAAGTGATCACAAACAAGCTAGGGCAAAAAACCAAAGACAAAGCAAAAAATGTCATTTTATTTGTCGGTGACGGTATGGGAATTTCTACCTTAACGGCAGCACGTATTTTACAAGGGCAATTGGCAGGGCAATCAGGCGAAGAAGGTTATTTGTCGTTTGAAACTTTCCCTTATTCTGCGCAGGTTAAAACTTACAATGTTGACGCGCAAACTCCTGATTCTGCGGGCACCATGACGGCAATGATTTCTGGAGTAAAAACCGATGTTGGAGTTATCGGTGTTGACGAAGATATCGAACGTGGCAATTGCGCAACCGTTAAAGGTAATGAGCTAGTCAGCGCAGTTGAGCTTGCAGAAATTCGTGGTCTATCAACGGGTGTGGTTTCGACTGCTCGTATTACGCACGCAACACCAGCAGCTACCTACGCAAAATCAGCTGATCGCAATTGGGAAGATGTGTCAGACATGCCAGAGTCCGCTGTTGCTGGCGGGTGTGAAGATATCGCCTCTCAGCTCGTTAATTTCGAAAAGAATTTAGAAATGCGCTTTCCTGGTATTGATGTAGACGGTATTGAAGTTGCCATGGGCGGTGGCCGTCGTCATTTCTTACCTAAAGATGCGGCATTTAACAGTGCTGATGCACGCAGTGAAGTAGAAGGCGATCGCACCGACGAGCGTGACCTGACTGCCGAATGGCAAGCCACGTACAGCAGCGGCACCTACGTTATGGACAAAGCGGGTTTTGATGCAATTGACGCTTCAACCGCAACGAAAGTACTGGGCTTATTTAATGAATCACATATGCAATATGAAGCCGATCGCGCTAACGATATTGCCGGTGAGCCTTCACTTTCTGAAATGACCAGCAAGGCGATTGATATCTTAGACAACAATGACAAAGGTTATTTGTTAGTGGTTGAGTCAGGCCGTATAGATCATGGTCACCACGCAGGTAATGCTTATAACGCACTTTACGATACTGTTGAGTTCGCCAAAGCTGTGCAAGCGGCAGCTGACGCGACAGACCCTGAAGAAACCTTGATTTTGGTAACAGCGGATCACAGCCATGTATTTACCATTGCCGGTTACCCTAAACGTGGTAATCCAATTTTAGGGAAAGTGGTCTCAGTAGGCAGCGACGAGCCAAGTTTAGCCTCTGACGGCATGCCCTACACCACACTTGGTTATACAAATGGTCGTGGTTTTGCTGATTTAGGCAGTGAAACGAATGCTGACGCTATTTACGGCATTGACCCAAATGCGGGTCGTAAAGATATTTCCGCGGTTGATACCACAGCCCCAGGTTTCCACCAAGAAGCCACTATTCCGTTAAGCTCTGAAACCCATGCTGGTGAAGATATTTCACTTCATGCCAAAGGTCCAGGTGCACATTTAGCCCAAGGTGTTGTTGAGCAAAATGTTGTATTTCATTTAATTAATCAATCCCTTGGCTTACTGAACGACTAGGAGTAGTGACATGAAAACTTTAAAAATTTTGTCGTTGTCAATTTTGGTCGCACTAACGGGCTGTGGCGGTGATGATGGTAGCGATGGTACAAACGGCACTAATGGTGCCAATGGTTTAAACAGTTTAGTGCTGCAAACACCGCTAGCGGTGGGTAACGCCAATTGCTTAAACGGCGGCGTTCAAATTGATTCGGGTTTAGATGACAACGGCAATAATGCGCTTGATGCTGACGAAGTTGATGCCACGCAATTTGTTTGTGCACCAACCATCACTAATGCGAGCGGTGGTGCTGCTGATGTTACCAGCACCAATACTTGGTTTACCCAAGCTAAACGTCGCATTGAAATTGCACAAAATCGTGCTGAGGCAATTGAAATTGCCAAAGGCCAAGCGAAAAACGTGATCTTATTTGTCGGCGATGGCTTAGGCATTTCAACCATTACCGCAGCGCGAATTATGGCGGGGCAGCAGGCCGGCTTAGCGGGTGAAGAGTACGAGCTAAGTTTTGATAAATTCCCCTATTCTGGCTTTGTTAAAACTTACAATGTTGATGCTCAAACACCAGATTCTGCGGGTACGATGACAGCGATGATGTCAGGTGTTAAAACTGATGTTGGCGTGATTGGTGTTGCTGAGGGGATATCGCGCAGTGATTGTGCCTCAGTCGCTGGCCAAGAGTTGGTTACTGCGCTTGAAATGGCCGAAATTGTTGGCAAATCAACGGGGGTTATCTCAACGGCTCGTATTACCCATGCAACGCCCGCGGCAACTTATGCAAAATCAGCAGATCGCAACTGGGAAGATGTTTCCGACATGCCTGCCGATGCAGTTGCCGCTGGCTGTGAAGACATTGCTTCGCAACTTGTGAATTTTGAGAGCAATCTAGAAGCCCGTTTTGCAGGCTTAGATGTTGACGGTATTGAGGTGATGTTCGGTGGTGGTCGTCGTCACTTCTTGCCAAAAGATGCAGCGTTCAATACTGGTGACGCGGTAAGCAGTGTAGAAGGCGATCGTACCGATGGCCGTGACCTAACTGCTGAGTGGCAAGGTAAATACAGTGCTGGTCAATATGTTATCGACCAAGCTGGCTTTGATGCCATCAATCCTGCCACGACAGAGCGTGTTTTCGGTTTGTTTAACGAGTCGCACATGCGCTATGAAGCAAACCGCAGTGAAGACGCACTGGGCGAGCCATCGCTCACTGAAATGACTGCGAAAGCAATTGATGTGTTGGACAACAATGATGAAGGCTTCTTCTTAATGGTTGAGTCGGGTCGCATCGACCATGGCCACCACGCAGGCAGTGCCTATAACGCGTTAACCGATACCATAGAGTTTGCTAAAGCAGTTGATGCAGCGGTTAAAGCAACGAACCCAGAAGACACATTAATTATTGTCACCGCTGATCACAGCCATGTCTTTACCATTGCTGGCTACCCGAAACGTGGAAACCCAATTTTGGGTAAAGTGGTAAGTGTTGGTAATGAAGAGCCAAGCCTTGCGGCAGACGGCTTACCATACACCACTGTGGGGTACACTAATGGTCGAGGCTTTAAAGACTTGGGGAATGAAACCGATGCCGATGTTGCCTACAGCATGGAAGTCGTCAATGAACGTCAAGATCTAACGACTGTTAACACCGAGTCTTCAGGCTACCATCAAGAAGCTTTGATCCCGTTAAGCTCTGAAACGCATGCGGGTGAAGATGTTGGTGTCTATGCCATGGGGCCAGGTGCGCATTTAGTGACAGGGACTAATGAGCAAAGCTTAATCTTCCATGTTATGAATCATGCTGCCGACTTTGTTGCACAAGCGGACGAAGCATTAGAGTAGCAGTACGTAAGCGTTGAGTTTTTGGAATAACTAAAGCTCAGCCTGACAAGAAAGTTACACATGAAAGTAGTTCAAGAAAGTAACAAAAGATAAGTAATAAAAGGAATTGAGGGCGCTATGCGCCCTCTATCTTCAATTATGAAAATGACAAAATCAGTGAGTTTTATTTTACTGTTAACAAGCTTGCCAGCTTTAGTATTAGCGGGTGAGAATGATAAGGCAGATTCAGAGTCGCAATCATGCAATGCTGAATATTTAGTCGCGCATTTTGAGCAAAGCTTTGGTGATTCAAATATGTATGCGAAGCATCATGCCAAAGAACATGTTTTCCAAGCTGAAGCGCATAGCAATCGCAATGCTCATGAAAGTGCTCAAAAAAATGCTCAGGAGTTAGTACTTGTTCGCAAGGGCCAACGGATAGCTCATTACAATCCAAAACACCAAATTGTTAATATCTGGTATTTAAGTAAGCACAATCAACAGCAGCTAACCCGTGTTTTCGAACAGTACCAACAAGGTATTGAGTATCAATCGGATGAACTGAAAGCTCCGAGTCAGTGGCACTATGTTCGCAGTTTGATCAAGCAAGATTTATTAACACGCATGAGCCTCGAACAAACAAGTGAGCAAGGCTGTCAGAAAGTGAAACACTATGCATTAGAAACAGCAACACACAAGTATCAGCTTAAATGGTTACCTGCTGTGGAGTTACCGCAAGAGCTTATCGTGACGAATAAACACAATGGACAAATAAACCGTTTGCAGCTAACTAAACTCGAAAACGATAAAGTAGCGGCTAAGCAAGCTGCTCATCAACAGTTTGCCAAGTGGGACGCATTGCCAACAACTGACTATGCGGATGTCGGCGACAACGAAAATAACCCGTTTCTAGCGAAGATGATCAACCAGGGATTTAGCGGAATATCTACCTCACATCACCATAGTCACTAATTGAAATAGTGATGTGAAGTTTATTTTCGTGTTGCACTTGGCAGATATGGCGGTATTAACGGTTTTGTGCAAGGTAGTAGTAACCAGGCTTGACTTCAGACTTTGTACAATTGTGTATCGACCTATTTGTACCAAGTGTTTTTAGCGGTCGGCACTTTAATTTTTGTGCTTTTACGCCATATTTATCGACATATAATGAAGCTTCTTTTGTGGCTAGTGCTAAGTAATCTTCATCTAAATTTTCCTTAAGCCAGTTTAGCGGCTTTCGCCATGCCTTGGTTTTTTGTTCATTGGCGACAATGAGCCAAGCATAGCTCTTCATTAAGTCCTGTGGCGTACCTTGACTACTGAGGTACATTACGCCAACCATATACTGTGCTTTCTTGTCTCCTCTCTTAGCCATTTCCTCTAAGGCAGGTAAGGCATTTTGGTAGTCCTTTTTTTTGTAAAGGGCGATCGCTTTTTCAATGTCTTTTTGATAGGTTTCAACAGCAATAAGGTCGCTATTATTTGACAGTGCGTAACTGTTAGGGCTCGACAGCAGTAAAATAGTGAAAGAGCTACATAGCAGTATTTTACTGACAGACGAAAGTATTGATGGTGCAGTATTCATCCTAATATCCTTAATACTTAATATATAATCCGTGTTGAAAATAGTTTAATGAAGACTGTCGTTAACATGAATGTCGAAATGTAACAGGGTATTTAATACTGTTATTCTTGACACAAATCTTGATAAGATCTTGATTCTTCTTAGCTACCACACCTGCATTCTTTAATGAAAAATTTGCTCCAATTTCCGCATTCAAGCGCTCATACCGCGATTGCACTAGTAATTAGTGTGTTTATAACAAGCTCGGTTAAGGTGTTTGCAACAGCGTCTTTTGAAGTTGACCATCAACCTGATTTTGGCCAACTAAAAGGCTTTAAGGGCAGTGAATTGTGTATCGTTGCTGACAATACGCAGCAATACATTGCGCAAAACCCTGATGACGAAAAAGCGGTGCACCGTGGTGCGGTGATTGGCAATAACGTTTCCCTTAAGCGGGTTAACGAAACCTTGGCATTTTTGTGCGAGACCTACCGCAGCGACGTCAGAGCAGGGCGACCGAGTCGATTACATGATAACGCCTTTGTTAAAGCGAACTTTGATTTTGTTCGTTGGTTTCCAGATAAACCAACTGCGACTAAGATTGCCAGCAGTAGCACGAATGAAGTGAAGTCGCGATTACTGAATAATATCCCTGAGCAGCAGTTATTTCTAACTAAGTATTATGCCAAGTTGCTCGATGGCAGCAGCGTTCGAACTGCAAGGTTTGATCAGGCGCTTTACCAACTCCCGTTTGACGAAAAAGGGCTCTCTAAGCAAGCTGCAGAGCTGAAAAAAGATCAGCTCACTCGCTATAAGTACACGCGACAAGAGGTGATAAAAGGTGCTTTGCTAGCAGGCAAGCTTGCCAAACCACTTGTTTGGATGACCGAAGAAGCTTTACACGATGTGCTTTTGCAAGGCACGGGCGTGTTGCAGGTCGATGGAAATACGCGCTATTTTAACGTTCACCGCAATAATGGTATTGCTTATGACTATCATATCGGCAAGCGCGAACAAGCGCGTTATTGGTATTTCGCGGAAGTGCCAAGTATTCTCGGGTATGGGCAAGATTTGCCGAATAAAATTGCGATCAAACCGCAAGTTAGCTTAGCGGGTAACGTCAGGCAGTTAGGCTTAGGTAAGCTGATGTTGCTTAACTATAACGTTCGTGATAACACCACTCAAAGCATTAACTCTGAAGCTCGCTTAGCTATTTTGGCTGACGAGGGCGGTGCGTTTGACAATAATCTATTCCAGTTAGATTTGCTCGCAGGGAGCTACCGCGGCTGGCAAGACTACTATGCTGCCAATAAACATTTCCCCGACTATGCAGATGTTTGGATTCTTCTTAAAAAAACTAATAAATAACACACGTAAACTATGGCTCGCTTAAAACAAACTTATGCTCAAAATGGCTTCTTTGGCATTGGCATTATGAATAATGTTGACGAAATCAATATTGGCACCCTTTGGCGCTCTGCTTATATTTTGGGCGCAGCATTTATTTTTACCGTTGATAAAAAGTACAAAAAGCAAACCACCGATGTGGTTAACGCGTGGCAGAAAATTCCCTTGTATCACTACAACTCTATTGATGAGTTGGTCGCAAATTTACCTTACGACACGCCCTTGATTGGCGTAGAGTTAGACGAAAATGCGCACGATATTACCCGGTTTGAACACCCTCATCGTTGCGTGTATTTACTTGGCAATGAACAATCTGGTCTACCACCGCAAGCGCTGGAGAAGTGTCATCGATTAGTGCAATTGCCGGGTGATTACAGCCTTAATGTGTCGGTTGCTGGTAGCATCGTGATGTATGACCGACTGGCAAAACTTAGTTAACCTCATTATTTGTTTCCCTCTTTCAAATCTGGGGCGTCCCTAAACAGTTAAACGGAGTTATCCATGAATTTTACCCAAGAGCTGGCGTGGAATAATCGCCATATGGTGCGTACCGCCAATGTTGTTAAGCAATTAGGTGATTGCTCAGGCAAGCGCATGGCAGTGAGTACCCATCTAGATATTAAAATGCTGGCGTTCTACGAAGGGTATTTGCGCCAAGGTGGTGAATTGTTTGTCACCACGTGCAATCCAACCACAGTGCGCAATGAAGTGGTCGAATACTTGGTGTCGCTTGGTGCTGAAGCCAAGGCATGGAAAAATATGTCTGATCAAGACTGGCAACAATCACTGCATGACGCGCTGGATTGGCAGCCACACTACTTGTGCGAATTTGGCGCGCAACTCGGTAGTATTTATCATCAAGGTGCTGGCGAAAGTGTGATTGCTAGCCTCGAAGGTACGGGCTCTGGGGTCTCAGCGCTAAAAGATTTATCACTTAAACATCCAGTGTTTAACTGGGATGATCTAGATGCTAAAGAAGGTTTGCATAATCGTCATATGGTGGGGTTAACCGCATGGCAAGCCTTTATGGAGCGAACCCATTTGTCGTTACATGAAAAGAAAGTGCTTATTGTCGGCTATGGTTTAGTTGGGCAAGGCTGCGCTGCTGCCGCCAAAGCATTTGGTGGCCAAGTGATTATTGCAGAAAACGATCCGTCACGAGCATTACTTGCCGCCTATGACGGTTGGCACTGTCAGTCACTACATGACGCAGCTTTGCAAGCCGATGTGATAGTAACCGCAACAGGCGTTGCTGGTGTGCTTTCTGGTGAACTGTTAAATCAGTTAAAAGATGGAGCGTTTGTGATGAATGTTGGCCATGTTAGCCATGAAATCAGGCTCGATGCTTTAACCGATTATCAAGTGAATGAACTGATGCCGGAAATTTTCGAATACCGCCGGGGTGAGCGTTACTTTTATGCGCTATCAAATGGTGCAATGTTTAACTTAACGGCTGGCTACGGTGATAGTTTAAATGCCTTTGATGTCTCGCTGGCACTGATGGCTGCCGGCGTTAAGCATATGTTTTCTGACAGTGATAATTTTAACGCTGGTATGCATATGCTGCCCGAATATGCATGGAAGCCTTTTCTAGCCTAACTTTTTATCGAATTAATTGGCATCAAACAAGCAGCGGCGTAGACGAAACTGGCTGTATTGGGTTGTCAGCGCTTGTGCTCGCTGTTTGAACATGATCAACACTTTCTGTTTTATCAGCCGCTTGGTCAGTTGCTTGAGCTGCAGGCTCAAGGTTATGAGCGCTGTGCTCTGCGGGGACAAATCCTAATGGTGCTTCGATCAACAATTGACGAATTTCGTCGATGTTGTCATCTTTCATTGCTTCAGTGATTTTATTAAGCAGTACCATCACTTCCGCCCAACTAATTGAGCGCTCGTTTGCAGTAAGAATACGCTGATGGTCAGTTGCCTGTGCATGGTCATCAATTAACAGCTCCTCGTAAAGCTTTTCACCGGGGCGCAAGCCGCTGTATTGTATTGCAATATCGCCAGCAGGGTTGTTTTGGTCTTTAACGGTAAAGCCCATCATATGGGTCATTTTCACGGCTAAATCGACAATTTTTACCGGTTTACCCATATCTAGCACAAATACATCGCCACCTTTACCCATAGCGCCTGCTTGAATCACTAACTGAGCGGCTTCAGGGATGGTCATAAAATAGCGAATGATATCTGGGTGAGTCACGGTAATTGGGCCACCGCTGCGAATTTGCTTTTTAAACAAAGGAACAACGGAGCCCGACGATCCTAAGACATTGCCAAATCGCACCATCACAAAGCGTGTTTGATGATCGCGCTTGGCGAGCCCTTGTAACACGAGCTCAGCCATTCGTTTAGTAGCCCCCATAACATTGGTCGGGCGTACCGCTTTGTCAGTGGAAATTAAAACAAAGGTTTCAACTTCACAAAAAACTGCCGCTTGGGCAATTTCATAAGTGCCTAAAACATTATTGGTAATGCCTGCAATAACATTATTTTCTACCATAGGGACATGCTTGTAGGCCGCCGCGTGATATATGGTTTGTACCTGATGAGTGCGAATAATACGGGTCATCAGCATGCCGTTTTGCACGTTACCAATCGTTGGAACAAGCTCAATGCTTGTGTTGTGGCTTTGTTGAAATTCATTAAGCTCTTGATTTATCTCGTATAAAAACGCTTCGCTGACATCCAATAGAATGAGCTTGCTTGGGGTTTGGCTAATGATTTGACGACAAAGTTCTTTACCGATTGAGCCGCCTGCGCCTGAGACCAAAACTACTTTCTCTTTTATATTGTCGCTAAGCAACTCTGGAATTGGCTCTACTGGCTCACGCCCGAGTAGTTCATCAACCGAGACTTCTCGTAACTCGTCAATTTTATGCTTTCCCGAAACCATATCGTGCATTGACGGCACAGTGAGTAGCTCTAGCGCGTAGGGTTCAAAAGCGTTAACGATTTCTTTCATCCGTTCAGGGTTTACTTGCGAGACTGCGATCAGCACCTTAAATTGACCGTATTTTTTAATAAGCTGTTCTAACTGATCTAGGCCATAGATTTTTGTGCCGTGCAGATTACGGCCTTTGTAGCGGGTTTTTTCGTCAACAATCGCTAATACATGGTATTTGTTACTTTGGTTTAGTGCGGTTGACAGTTGCCTGCCAGTGCTACCAGCACCATAGATGACTACTTGGTCACGCTCTTCAAATAAGCGTTCCCCCACGGTAATTCCCACCAAGGCGCGAGCCCCTGCAATAAGCAAAGTTGATAGTACGAGAAAAGAGAAAGGAATAGAGCGTGGTACAAACGCGTCGATCACTTGCGAAGAAAGATAACAGACACACGCGGCACCAACTAAAATGCCAGTGATTTTAAGCGAGGCTTTGGCATTAAAGTAACGAACGATGGAAGAGTAGACATCGAGCAGGTAAAAACAACTCAATGTAAAGCCTGCGGTTAAGACAAATACGGAGAGCTCAGCAAGCGTGAATACATGCATATCGCCCCCTAAACGCAAGAAATACGATAGGAAAAAAGCGATGCTCAGCGCTCCTAAATCATAACTTAGGGCAATAACAAGCTTGATCTGGCTTGGGATCAGATCGATACGTCTACTCATGGGTTATACACCTTTTTATTATTTTTGTACTTCCGTTTTGGGGTGTATCCTTTTGAACCATGATGACAATATTAAATTAACTTGTCATTACAAATATTTACAATTTGGTAACCTTTTTGTTGCTTTGTTCCGCAAGTTGCTCACCAAGTTGCCTGATCGCGAAACAAGTTTGCTCAATTTCCGCCTCTGTTAAGGTTGGATGAACAAGAAACATCAAGCTAGTTTCGCCAAGCGATTTGGCATTGTTGAGGGGGCTTGCTGGGCGAAAGTGCGTGTTATCAAATGCTTTTTCTTTATAAACTTCGGAGCAGCTGCCTGAATAACAAGGGACGTCCAGCTGGCTTATCGCCTGAATAACTTTGTCTCTTGACCAGCCCTGAGGTAATTTCTCCTGTGCGATTGTCACATAGCATTTGTAGTAGGCGTGCTGATAATCGTTTGGCGGTTTTACCACGGTAAGCCAAGGTTGACGCTCACACTCGGCTAGAATTTTTTCTGCATTAGCTTGTCGAGCTTGCTGCCACGCAGGCATGCGTGTCAATTGAATACGACCAATAGCAGATTGCATTTCAGTGATACGCCAGTTAGTACCAAAACTTTCATGCAACCAACGATAACCGGGTGGATGTTCTCGTTCATATACGGCATTGTAAGATTTGCCATGATCTTTAAAGGCCCAGGCTTTGCGCCACAAGGCTTCGTTGTTCGTGGTGAGCATGCCGCCTTCACCACCTGTGGTCATAATCTTATCTTGGCAGAATGACCAACAGCCAATGTCCCCAATACTACCGACTGAGCGGCCTTTGTATTTGGCGCCATGCGCCTGGGCACAATCTTCGATAACAAATAACTTGTGGTCACTTGCCAATGCCATAATTTCATCCATATCGCATGGCCAACCCGCCAAATGCACACATATGATTGCTTTAGTTTTGTCTGAAATGACTGGCTTAATGGTTTGAGGTGTAATGTTTTGGCTGGTTAAATCAACATCAGCAAATACAGGTGTTGCGCCTGCATTAATGACACAGCTAATTGATGCAATAAAGGTACGAGGGGTGACGATAACTTCATCGCCTTCGCCAATATCGAGCGCATGCAGGGCTAAATCAAGCGCTAGCGTACCATTAGCAACAGCAACGGCATGTTGGCAATCGGCAAACTGCGCAAACTCTTGCTCAAACTTACGGCCTTCTTGTCCTGTCCAGTAATTGACTTTGTTGGATAATAATACCTTTGATGCCGCATCCGCTTCTTCTTGGCTAAAGCTCGGCCATGGGGAAAATTTAGTATTTAACACGTAAAACCTTATAACTTTCGTGCTGGATTACCGACATAGGTGCCAGCTTGCTCAATATCTTTAATAACAACCGTACCTGCACCTAGGTAAACGTTATCTGCTAGTTTGCAGCACTGAATAACGCTGCAACCTACACCAGCCCAAACTTTGTTACCTAACGTGGCTTCGCCAGAAATATTTGCACCAGGAGCGATATGACAGGCGTCGCCGAGCTGACAGTCGTGGTCTACGGTCGCATTGTGGTTAATAATGCAGGCCACCCCGATTAGGCTGTCAATACCAATAACAGCATTGGCAAACACTACTGAGCCTTGACCAATCGTTGAGTAAGGACTGACTATAGCTCTAGGGTGGATAAGTGTTGCTAATCGTCCACCGGTGTTAGCAATGTTTTGTGTTATTGCAAGCCGAGTGTCGCTGTTTCCGACGGCAACAATAAATTCGTAATGCTTTAGATATTTTGACCAATCTTTGTCACTTGTAACGGTTGGCCAACGGCTATTTATTGTCTCTTTAGGGTAAATTGCGTCAGCAAATACAATCTCATCATATTTGTTCATTGTCTCAGCACAATCGGCAACCACACGGCCATGACCCCCTGCGCCAATAATCATTAGCTTAGTCATCAGCTATTTCCGGTAAATTTGGTCATAGTGGCTTGACCTTGCGCTGATATATCACTGCGTTTTAACACTTTGTAAACGGTTAAAAACAGAATTTTAATATCGAGCCAAAATGATTGGTTATCTACATACCAAATGTCTAGGTCAAACTTCTCTTGCCAGCTCAGCGCATTGCGGCCATTTACCTGCGCCCAACCTGTAATTCCGGGTTTAACGTCGTGACGACGGGCTTGTTCTTGTGAATAAAGTGGCAAGTATTCAACCAATAAGGGCCTTGGCCCCACTAAACTCATGTTGCCGATTAATACATTCCAAAGACCCGGTAGTTCGTCCATGCTTGATGCACGTAGAAATTTACCAAATCGAGTTAACCGCTCTGCATCTGGCAGAAGGCTCCCTTCAGCATCTGTTTCACTGGTCATTGAACGAAACTTGACCATATGAAAGGTCTTACCGTGCAAGCCAGGTCTTGGTTGTTTAAAGAGAATCGGGCTGCCTAAATTGATGCGAACTAGTATTGCGACAAGGATTATCAAAGGTGATAAAAGCAGCAAAACAGAGACTGCGATAGTGCAATCAAATAGTCTTTTTATCATTATTATTCTTATTTTGAGTTCAGCACTAGAGTGCTTTATTTTAATTTTCAACCATAGTAAATTGATTACATAATAAAAATCAAAAAACTTATTCCTCTATGCACGCAGTTGTTCGCTGGTATTACTTGGCGCGGTATCTTTATCTCAAACGCATTCCTTTAATTCCCCAGATTATTTATAAACTTAGCCGAATTATTTTTGCCTGTGATCTTAAATATACCGCTGATATTGGCAAAAATGTTGGCTTCTTTCACAATGGCTTAGGTGTTGTAATTCACCGTGATGCGCAAATAGGGGATGACTGTTTGATCTATCAAAATGTCACAATAGGTGGCAATGGTAAAACAGGAGACGAAAACGGTGTGCCAACTATAGGTAAAGGGGTATTCATCGGCGCTGGTGCTGTAATACTTGGACCCGTGACGATTGGCGATGGCGCTAAAATTGGCGCTAACTCGGTTGTGCTTTCGGACGTGGAGTCAAACACTACGGTGGTGGGAATACCTGCGCGACGAGTTGTGAGCGCATGATTAGAGTGTTGCATTTATTCGCCAACCTTAACTTAGGTGGCGCAGAAAGTCGTATGATGGATATATATCGTACGCAAGAAGGCACAGGGGTTGTCAACGAGTTTGTGATTATGACCGATGAAGTCTGTTACTTTAGCGACGAAATTTTAACCTCTGGAGGCACAATTCATCACATTCCTAATCCTAGGCATGGCCTGCTGTCTAATTTGTTAGGCTTATATCGTCTACTAAAATGTGCGCCCCAATATGATGTGTTGCATGCCCATACTTCATACTACTCTGGTATAGCGGTTTTCATTGCGTGGTTAGCAGGTCTAAAAGTACGCGTTGTTCATGCGCGCAATAAAAGTACTAACGAAATTAGCTTCAAAACTAAAGCCATGTTTGCTCTTGGACGCACCTTAGCAAATATTTGTGCGACCCATAAGTTTGCGATTTCAAACGATGCAGGGCGCTTCTTATTCGGTCATAAAAGCCAATATGATTGTCTTCCCAATGCTTTCAACTTTGAGCAAGTTCAACATCGAACAAACTTTAGCGACTCAGATAAGCGTCGCCTTGGTTTGCCCACTAATACGTTGAACCTAGTTTGTATTGCTCGATTTTCCCCAGTTAAAAACCATCAGTTTTTAGTTGAATTGCTGCAATTTATAACTGAGCGAAACCTTAAGATAGCTGGTAAAGCGGTATGTTTGCATTTGATCGGGGACGGAGAATTGCGTAATAAAATGGAACGCAAAGTGTCTGCCCATGAACTTCAAGGTAAAGTAAGGTTCTGGGGAAAGCGCAACGACATTGCAGATATTTTGGGCATGTTTGATGTTGCTTTGATGACCAGTTTTAACGAAGGGCTTGGTGTATTTGCTTTGGAGGCTCAGGCCGCAGGTTTGCCCTGTGTATTGTCGACAGGCTTACCAGAAGAAGCTGATATTGGTCTAGGAATGTGCCAATTTATTGATTTGAAGAGGCCGATAAGTGATTGGCAAGTTGCCATCGAAAAGGCGGCAAATATTCCTGTTTTACCCAAACACCGAATTGATAACCAGCTTAAGCAGCGAGGTTATACATTAGAACAAACCCGTTCTACTTTGATTCGCGCATATAACGCTCATGGCTAAGCATCATATATTACAGGTTATCCCCAGCTTAGCGTTAGGCGGCATTTCCTCTGTGGTCATGAACTGGTATCGAGCGCTAGATAGAAACCTTGTGCAGTTTGACTTTATTAGCTTTAATGACGGCCCGCTAGCGCAGGAAATTACTGCTTTAGGCGGCTGTGTTTTTATTCTTCCCACTTTTAGGCAGCAACCGCTCAATTATATGGCTGCATTTCGAAAAATACTAAATAATGGCACACGCTATCAAGCCATTCACGTGCACAACAGCTTTAAGAATGTGGTCATGTTATGGCAAGCAAAGCTCGCCAATGTACCAGTAAGAGTTTGCCATTCTCATACTGCAGGTTTAGAGGCAAAATGGCTACGACCGTTATTTGGGGTGATTAAGCAGTTAACGAGAGCAGCTAGCAATCAATATGTTGCTTGTGGTCAAGAAGCTGGAAGCTTCTTATTTGGTCAACGTCGCTTTGAACAATTAAATAATGCTATCGACGTAAAAAAATATAACCTGCCCAATTTGTCCGACGATAGCCGAAAAGCACTTTACGAGAAATATCAGCTACCTAAGCACAAACATTTGGTTTTACATGTCGGCCGATTTTCTAAGGTAAAAAACCATCAGTTTTTGCTAGCCTTGGCGCAAGATAAGAATTTAGACAACGATATTCATTTTGTTTGCGTAGGTGATGGCCCGTTAAAAACAGAAGTCGCGAAGCAAATTGAGTCTGCTAATCTTCATCAGCGTTTTTCCCTGCTGGCGTCAAATAATGAGATTGCTAAGCTTATGGCCATCGCTGACGCTTTTATTATGCCGTCAGTTTTTGAGGGTGTTTCAGTTGCTCTGCTAGAAGCGCAGGCAAGTAATCTTCCATGTTTAGTGTCAAACACTGTCGCAAAAGAAGTAGACATGGGAATGGGCAGCTTGAAATTTCTGTCATTGTCAGAGCCTAATCGCTGGACTGAACAATTAAACCTTATGACACCCAAAGCATTAGATAGCGAGGCGCAGGCGTGTTTTTCACGTCATGGTTACTCCATTGATGACGTCGTCGATAAGCTTATCGGTATTTATCAAATCCAATGAAGTTAACTTTGGGGTCAGTAAAGAAATTTCCCATCGAGCTTATGCTAATAGGCTTTATTTTTTTACTTTTAGCGATCACGCAACAAGCTTTTCTAATGTTAGCCGTAGTCGCTATTGGGGTTGCTGTTGCAGGCTTGTTGCCTTTCTCTCGCAGTATTCAATTGATAATTTTCTTGATCCCATGCTTGGCACCGTTTTCGACAAATCCTTATTTGCCTGTATCTCTAGCCACTTTGATTTATTTAGCTGTGTTAGGGCGTTACCTGCTAACTGAAGGCGGAAGGAGCCAATACTACCTTCCTGGCATTGTTGCTGCACTTGTACTGATTGGCTTTGAATTGCTGCATATCATCTACAATCCAGTGGTGTTCTCGAGCAAAACTATTCGTTGGCTATTACTATTTTTGTTGGTGGTCATGCTGATCTTTGACAAGAGAAAATATGCCAGTTTTGCACAATTGCGGTTTGCATTTCTACTTGGCTTTGTATTTTCGACTTTATTTGGCCTGCTTAGTCAGGTATTTCATCCCGAAGTGGTATATAACACTAACGTTATACAACGCTTTTCTGGCGCTGCCGGCGACCCAAACAATTTCGGGTTATTTTGCTTGTTATTGGTATTTTTTTATTTACCCAGTCAGCCTAGAGAGCAGATTTCAATCTCCCAATTGGCGCTTTGTGCGGCATTATTAGGAGTTGGGGCAATAACTGTTTCTAGAAGTTTTTTCTTGGTCACGAGTTTTAGCTTGTTGCTTTACTTTGTTTTGTATTTTCGCACCGCTATCGGGGAAATGGTCTATCGAAGTGTTGTATTTTTTGCAGTTTTAGTGGCAGTAGGCTTTGTACTCTATTGGCATGGTGCGACTACTGAGCTGGCAATTTTTGAGCGTTTCTCTAGCGATAATGCCGCCGATCTGACTGGAGCTCGCAGTACTATTTTTGTGGAATACTTAACCCTGTTTACGCAGTTAGATTTAAGTTTTCTGCTCTTTGGTGCAGGAATCAATGGTTACCTTGGTTACTATAACCATTTCTTCTTGAACAATAACGTATTTACTGAAATCGTTGGCCCCCACAATACCTATATCGAGTTGCTTGTCAGTTTTGGTCTGCTTGGCAGTTTTATCTTTCTTTATTTTTTTTATCTGTGCTTTAAAGCTGAAAAAATTCGAACCTCGACTCAGCAAATTTATGCGATCAGTTTGTTACCGCTTATTGTCTTCAGTCTATATTGCTTGAGCTTACAGAACTTAGGTAAATATACCAGCTACTTGTTGTTACTAATGATTATCTTAAATACCTGCCGAGCCAAACATGAATGACGCTAAACAGCGCAGCCTAGGTGTGGCGTTAGGCTACTTATCTATTACGCTAAGAAATATTCTTGGTTTATTGCTGATCCCTTTTATGATTCATCATTTGGGGATCAGTGAATACGGGATCTACAGCCTAGTTTCTTCATTAGCACTTTATCTCGTCATACTTGAGCTTGGCTTATCAAATACAACTATTCGTTTTATTTCGAAATATCGTGCGGAAAATGACGTACCGGCCCAACATCAGTTTTTGGGTAATGTACTGTTTATCTACACGTTAATTGCAATGCTTGTCTTTGCGGTGGGCAGCTATATCTGGTGGCATTTACCCAGCATGTTTGCTGAGAGCTTGACCTTAGAGGAAGTAAGCCTACTCAAACAAAGCTATGCGCTATTGCTACTTAGTGTGATTGTGACTCTAATGAGTAACAGCTTTACTGGCATTATTACTGCGCACGAAAAGTTTGTCTTTGAGCAAAGCTCTCAAATTTCATTCTTTTTGCTCCGCTGCTCGCTGGTTGTTGGTGCATTATTGCTTGGTTACGGCGTGATCGAAATTGCGTTAATAGACCTTGTTATTAATGTTTGCCAAGCCTTGATGCGTATCTATTTTGTTTTCTGGAAACTTAAGTTCAAAGTTTCATTCCAAGGCTTTAATTTTACAGCTTTGAAAGAGGTAGCTGTTTTTAGTGGGTTTGTAGCACTTGCTGTGATTGTTAATCAAATAAACTGGCGTGTTGATAACCTTATTATTGGCTACATGCAAGGCAGCGAAGCGGTAGCTATTTTTAGCGTTGGTATTCAGCTTATTCTATGTTTTATTGCCTTTGCCAGTACGATTTCAAACGTTTTCGCACCGAAAATAATCAGCATGGTGACAGCGAAAGCAACGATGACACAATTAACCGATGAGCTTATTAAAGTCGGTCGAATGCAGTTGATCGTTCTGGCGTTTGTACTCGGTATTTTTATTCTATTTGGACAGCAATTTATCCAACTATTTGTTGGTTCAGAGTTTCAATTAGCTTACTGGGTCGCATTACTTCCTATGATACCTTTCACCCTTGTACTAACGCTCAGTGCTAGTAATGCATTACTGCACGGAATGAATAAACACAAAACAAAAAGTCTTATTTTACTGGCTACTGCATGCCTAAATGTCATGTTCTCGGTGTTCTTAGTTAATATTTATGGGCTGGTTGGCGCCGCGATTGGTACTGCAGCGACCTTACTTATCGGTGAAGTTTTATTAATTAGCCGCTACCTAGCCAGCTTAGGTATAGAAATCAAGCGCTTTTACTATGAAACCGCTGTTCTTATGTTGCCAGTACTAAGTATTGCCATTGTAGGCTCTGCGTTCATTATACCTGAGTTTAGTGGCTGGTTTGGCTTAATCTGCCAGTGCCTTCTTTTTCTTATGGGTTATTTGGTTCTGATTTATTGGTTATTCATCAATAAACAGGAAAAACAATGGATTAAAGGTATTTTGAACAATGTGTTTGTTAGGGCAGAAGTGAGAGGTGTTAAGTAAATGAAAGTAATGATTCTTGGCGCCTTTCCTGATTCCATTATTAAATTTCGCGGTGTCTTAATTGAGCAATTAGTGCTTCAAGGGCATGATGTTGTGGTATCAACGGCATATGCCACTAGCGATATTGTTGAGCAGGTAGAGGCTATAGGCGCTCGTTTTGTTGGCTATAAGGTTGAGCGTAATGGCCTAAATCCCTTGGCGGATCTCACAACATTCTGGCAATTGTTAAAACTGTTTCGTGCTGAGCAGCCTGACAAGATCCTCGCATATACTATCAAGCCAATTATTTGGGGAGGCATTGCGGCCAAGCTAATTGCCAGAACTCAGTTCTATGCGATGATAACTGGCTTAGGTTATGCGTTTGAAAAAGGCTCGTTTAAAAGGCGACTAATACGAGGCTTGGTTAAATGTTTATATCGTTTTAGCTTATGTTCAGCGAGCAAAGTGATTTTCCAGAATAACGAAAACAAGCAGATATTTATTGATGAAAAGTTAGTAAATATTGAAAAAACTGGCCGAGTTCATGGTTCAGGCGTATCGCTTACCGACTATGTTCAACAACCGTTGCCTGAAAAGCCTATAACTTTTCTTTTGATCGCCCGATTATTGGGTGACAAAGGCATCAGAGAATACGCCCAAGCTGCGCAACAAGTTAAAGCTAAATATCCTGAAGTAAATTTTCAGCTTGTAGGTCCTTTTGACCCCTCACCTGACGGGCTTAAATCCGATGATGTTGGACAATGGCGAGAGTACATTGATTATTTGGGTGAACAAAAGGATGTGCGCCCATTTATCGAACAATGTCATATTTATACACTACCTTCTTATCATGAAGGTTTGCCCAGAACTGTGCTGGAAGCAATGGCCATAGGCCGCCCCATTTTAACAACCGATGTTCCAGGGTGTCGCGATACTGTAATTAACGGCGAGAATGGCAAGTTAGTGCCAAGCAAAAGTGTGGATGCGCTTGCCAACGCTATGCTTTGGTTTATTGAAAACAGCGATGAATGGCCTGTGATGGCTCAAAAGAGTCGAGAATTTGTCGAAACTTACTTCGATGTTAATCGAGTGAATCAACAGTTATTTTCTTTGATGGAACTCAATGTTAAGTGCGACAATGCACGCGATAATACGGCGCAGTCTGCTGACATCATAGTCGAATAGTCGTCGCGCGATACCCCTTAATATTTTTAGAATCAAAAATCGAATATTGATCATAAACAACAAACATAAAGTTATTGATGATATTTATTCGCATTTGCATTTATCTTTGTGCTAGTATGCTTTACAAAATTTACATAACTTTACGCATGAGCATTTAATAACCTATAACTTATGGGGATGCGCTCAATACTAACAACAAGGTTAATCTCGAAAATGAAAAAGTCTCTAATTACTACAGCTATTTTAGCGTCGTTAACTTTATCTGCCTGTGGCGGTAGCAGCGGCGGTTCTGACGATACAGATCCAGTAACCCCTACGCCAACGCCAAATACTGCTCCAACTGATATCGCTATTGATAACAGCAGTGTTGATGAAAACGCAACGGGTGCTGTAGTAGGTAAGCTGTCAGCTACTGATGCTGAAGGTGGTGCTATGACGTTTACCGTTGATAGCGATGTGTTCGCAATTGATGGTGACGATCTAAAACTTGCTGACGGTGTTGCTGCAAACTTCGAGCAAAACGAATCGTTAACAGTTAATGTAACGGTTGCTGACTCAGATGGCGCAACTTATTCAGAAGAATTAACCATTAACGTGAACGACGTATTAGACGCTTACACATTTGAAAGTAAGTTTGTTAGCGGTGAGTCAGGTGTAAACTACAGCGGTCAAACTGCACGCCAGGCACAAATTGCTCAGCTTAACCACTACATTGCAAACGATTTACAAAGTGAACTTGACGCCACAAATGGTCCACTAAGAACTCGTCAAGACGTTATCAATAAACTTTACTCTTTCTTCCACTTAAGCAGTGCCGATGATGGCTTAGACTCATCAGCAACTGACGGCTTAGGTCAAGACTACACGCTATACCACTACGATACTAACCAAGCAAACATTGGTGCTGGCTTACAAGTAACATTCGAAAGCGACGCATTACAACCAACGATTGGTGCGATCTCTGGCAGCCATAAAGATTTACGCGGTAAGCTTGCAGGTAACGACGCTTCTCGTATGCACAAAGATTGGAACGATGGTTCAAGCTTTGCTGGTTGGACTGACGGTATGACGCCAACCAACTTAGTGGCTGAGTTCTTCAAGCAACTAGCTGACAACGCAGACATGGTACTAAGTGGTGACCTACGTCGTGATGAAGCTACGGATGAAGTGATTAACACTGTTTATATCAATACTAACGGTACTGATTTAAAACAACTTATCCAAAAATTCCTATTAATGGGTGTTAACTTCTCTCAAGGTACTGATGACTACTTAGACGAAGGTATTGGCCAAGATCGTGATAACACACAGGCTCGTAGCTCGGGTGGTACAGATACATTGTTAGAGCACGGTTATGACGAAGGCTTCGGTTACTTCGGTGCAGCACGTGACTACATCGAATATAGCGATGACGAAATTGCGCAAAAAGGTGGTCGTGATGATTACCAAGGTAAGCACGACACTGATGGCGACGGTAAAATTAACTTGCTTTCAGAGTACAACTTTAGCGCGTCAGTAAATGCAGCTAAACGTGACCGTGCTACAGCGGGTAACACTAACCCAACTGATTTCACAAAAGATGCTATGGAAGCGTTCATTGCAGCACGTGAAATTATGCGCACAAATACAACGATCAGCGATGATCAACAAACCATGATTGAAACGTATGTTAGCCAATCAACAATGGCTTGGGAAAAAGCAATTGCAGCAACGGTTGTTCATTACATTAATGATGTAACCAATGACTTAGAAAAATCAGGTACCGCTGACTACAACTCTGGTGATGTTGCTAAGCACTTCTCAGAAATGAAAGGTTTTGCACTTGGTTTGCAGTTTAATGAGAACTCTCCGTTAACTGAAGCTCAGTTTGCTGAAGTTCACAGCTACATGGGAATCAAGCCAGTATTACTTGCTAATGGTTCAACAGATATGACAGCTGTAAATGCTTACATTGCTGATTTAGATAAAGCTCGTGATATCTTTCAAGCAGCATACGAATTTGACGCGGAAAATGTTGAGAACTGGTAAAACACCAATAATCAATAAGTTAAAGTAATTTAAGCCTTGGCTCTTAGGACCCAAGGCTTGTTTTGTTTTTATTGCCCTAAAAAATATGAGTACTGTGGGCGATAGAAATAAGTGGTAATTTACAAAAAGGTTTACATATGTCTGTTCATACTAAACGCGCGCTATTACCAGTGGCCATAGCCAGTGCGCTTGTTCTTAGCGCCTGTGGTGAAAGCACTAGCAGTGACGCGGGCCCCGATTTTAATGGCGGTTCAACACCTCCAACTACACCACCAACAACGCCTCCTACGACACCACCAACGACTCCTAATCCGAGTTTTGAACAAAAAGCGCTATTAGAAAACCTAGCTGATAACGTGATTAGTCCAACGTTCGAACAATTTGTCCAAGCTACTGGCGCACAAGTGTCTGCAGTGGAAAGCTACTGTCAAGTGGAAGTGGCTGCTGGGCAAGGTAACGCAACTAGTGAGCAAGTAGATACCGCTTTAACGGCGGCACAAGCAAGCTGGCGCACCAGTATGAATATTTGGCAACAAGCAGAAGTTATGCAAGTAGGGCCTTTGGTAAGCAACGGTGGTTTTTTGCGTAATAAAATTTATGTCTGGCCTTTAGCAAACTCTTGTAACGTAGACTTTGAAGTTATTAACTTTCGCACAGGTAGTATCAATGGCCAGCCTTATGACATTGCTAACCGTGCTGCCAGTCGACGAGGTTTAGCTGCGCTAGAGTACTTATTGTTTAATGAGAACCTAGATCACAGCTGTACTGTTGGCGCTCAACCAGAAGGTTGGAATAGCGAAACTGATCAAGCTCGCAAAGAGGCACGTTGTATGTTTGCAGCGGAAGTTTCACGCGATTTAAGCACCAGTGCGCAGGAGTTAGTTAATGAATGGAATGGCGACAACGGGTTTGCTGGTGAATTGAAACAAGCGGGAACGTCGGGAAATCAATTTAGTACAGAGCTTGAAGCAATTAACCGTATTAGTGACGCACTGTTCTACATCGACACCGCAACTAAAGATGGCAAGCTGGCGGCACCACTTGGGTTATTCTCCAATGTTTGTGGTGCAGAGGCATGTCCTGAAGCGGTTGAGTCAGTCTATGCGAATAACTCACTCGACAATATTGAAAACAACTTGTTGGCATTCCAAAAGCTGTTAACAGGTGGTGAAGGTATTGGTTTTACTGACTTCCTGATTGATCAAGGCGATTCTGGAACGGCCACAACGATGACGACTGACGTTGAAGCGGCGATCAGTAACATTCAAGCTTATCAGCAAACCTTAGCGCAAACGTTGGAGGATAACGAAGCACAAGTGACAGAAAGTCACGCGCGCGTGAAAGCCGTTACCGATACGCTGAAAGCTGATTTTATTAATAGTTTAGCGCTTGAATTACCGCAAACTTCAGCAGGGGATAACGATTAATCATGGCTGTTTTGACAAATAACAATAAAACAATCAACCGAACTACGCTTGCCTTAGCGGTCGCGACAGCGCTTTCGTCTGTTGCTATGCCAGCTTTTGCTGATGAAAACCCAGATGATGACAAGCCTGCTGAATATTACGAACGCATTCAAATATTAGGCAACGACAATCGCTTACGTACTGAACCTGGTTCAACTACGGTAATTGGAGAAGCTGAGCTAGAGAAGTTCAAATTTAACGATATTAACCGTGTGCTTTACAGCGTACCAGGTGTCAATATTCGTGAAGAAGACGGCTTTGGCTTGCGTCCAAATATTGGTTTTCGTGGTGCAACCCCTGAGCGTAGTCAGAAAATAACCGTGATGGAAGACGGTATTCTGATTGGCCCAGCACCTTATTCAGCGCCAGCAGCCTACTACTTCCCGATGATGAGTAAAATCACTTCGGTTGAAGTATCAAAAGGCCCTGCGGCTACCAAGTATGGCCCCAATACTGTTGCGGGTGCCATTAACTTAGTGACTCGCCAAGTACCTCAGGCCCAAGAAGGTTCGATTGATTTAGCGGCAGGTAGTGATGGTTTTGGTCGTGCCAAAGCCTACTTTGGCAGCACTAATGGCGACTTTGGTTATGTGGTTGAAGGTGTTCACTTACGCTCTGATGGCTTTAAAGAACTTGATGGTGGTGGTGATACTGGTTTTGAGAAAAACGATATTATGGCGAAGTTTAACTACGACCTTTCTGGCGGTGGTTACAGTCAAATTATCGAATTAAAGCTTGCCTATGCTGATGAAGAATCTAATGAAACCTACTTAGGTTTAACGGATGCAGATTTTGCTGAAAACCCGAATCGTCGCTACGCTGCCGACCAACTGGCATTGATGGACTGGGAACATAAACAGTTTATGTTTACCCACTTTATCGGCAACGATACCTTTGATTTGACAACACGTGTTTATCACAACGACTTTGACCGCTCTTGGTTTAAGCTTAATAGCTTCAAAGGTGGCTTAGTTAATCGCGACCTGCAAGAGATTCTGGCGAATCCTGAAGATGAAGTGAATGCGCGTTTTTATCGCATTTTGACTGGCGAACAAGACTCAGTACAAGAATTTGAAAAGCTGTTAGTGGGTGATAATTACCGCGAATTCTACTCACAAGGTATTCAATCAGAGCTTTACTACAATGTTGAGCTAGCTGGCCTTAAGCACCAAGTTAACGCGGGTTTCCGCTTTCACAAAGACCAAATTCGCCGTCGCCATACTGAAGATGCCTTCTTTATGCGCTCTGGTAACTTAGTGTCTGATGGCTCGCCACAAGTTGCGACAACCAGTAACCGCGAAACAAGCGAAGCACTAGCGGTATTCTTGAAAGATACGATTTACGTGAATGACTTTGAATTTACCTTAGGTATTCGCGGTGAGTTTATTGATTCTGAATATCAGAATGAAGCACCGGGCAGTGAAGGCGACTACCTGAATAAAGATTCAAGAATCTGGTTACCAAGTGCGAGTGTATTCTACAAATACTCTGATGAGTTAGGCTTCTTTGCGGGTGTACACGAAGGTTTTGTACCGACTCGCCCACAAGAAAGCCCAGAAGTTGATATTGAAAACAGTGTGAACTATGAAGTTGGTACCCGCTATCACAACGGTAATTCTCAGTTAGAAGCGGTTGTCTTTTTCAACGACTTCGACAGCTTGAAAGAAAGCTGCTCATTCTCAGCGGCATCTGCCTGTGGTGGTAACTTAGATGCCGAGTTTAACAGTGGTGAAGCCAGTGTACTGGGGCTAGAATTAGCGGCCTCGCACACTTTTGCAACGGATTGGGGTATTGATGTACCAACTTCAATTACCTACACCTACATAGACGGTGAGTTTGATACGAGCTTTGTTTCTGACTTCCCGATGTGGGGCGCTGTTGAAGAAGGCGACGCACTGCCTTACCTGCCTGAAAACCAGCTTTCTGTCAGCTTAGGTTTAGCCAGCAACGACTGGGAAGTTAGCTTAGTGGCTCGTTACATTGATGAAATGCTAGAAGCCTCTGGTGACGGTGTGGTGCTATCAGGTGTGACAACAGAGTCATTAACTGTGGTTGATATGTCGGCAAGCTACGACTTTGGTGACTATGGTAGTGTTTACCTAAAACTAGACAATGTGTTTGATAAACAAGAAATTGTTAGTCGTCGCCCGTTTGGTGCACGCCCAACGAAACCGCAACAAGCGATTGTTGGTTATCAATACAGCTTCTAAGTTGTTATCAAGCTTTTGATCATGCCTTTTATAAAGTGTTGATTAATTAAGCTTTAAAGATGCGCTACTAGTCGGCTTTTTAACTGAATAGTAGCGCTAAAACACTCAGCCTCTAGCATGACACAAGAGGCTATATTCTTGGCCATTAGCCAAATTTTATTACGGCTAATGTGCGTATTGATACTGGCGAGAGATTGATAGTGGCGAGAGTATAGTGATAACAAGGAGCAGCGCCAGTATTGGAATTGAGAAATGTTAGATTTTTTTCTAAGCAATTTTAAAGAATTATCCCTATATGTGTTTGACGCGAACAAACGCATTTATTGGGGCTATGTCCTTTCTTCTATAGCGCTTGCTGCTTTTGTTTTTTGGCGTGTTGGCAAACAGCGTCAAACCTCGCCTCTAGCCGAATCCCATTTCAATGCAGAGCAACTTGCTGGAAAATCTGCGCTTAGACGCTTTTGGCATTTCCTTTTTCCTGCATCCATCTACTTTAGCCAATCAGCTAAAAACGATTATGCGCTGTTTGTGCTCAATAAGTTACTAAAGGCGGCATTATTTCCATTGGTGGTGATCACTATGGTGCCCATCGCACTTGGGATTTCATCGGCGCTAGAAAGTGTGTTTGGGGTGATTGAACATATTCAGTTGTCTGCCACCGCGACCATGATGGTATTTACGGTTTTGCTGTTTATTGTTGATGACTTTACCCGTTTTTTATTGCATTACATGTTGCATAAAATTCCGTTTATGTGGGAATTTCACAAGGTGCATCACTCGGCAAAAGTGCTGACACCCTTTACCATTTATCGCTCGCATCCGGTGGAAAGCTATTTATATGCGTGTCGCATGGCATTAACACAAGGCACAGTGGTTGGTTTATGTTATTTCTTATTTGGCCCAACACTGAAAATGATTGATATTGTTGGCGCCAATTTATTTGTGTTTGCCTTTAATATTATGGGCTCGAACTTACGCCATAGTCATATTTGGTTAAGTTGGGGAGATAAAGTAGAAAACTGGTTTATCTCGCCTGCTCAACACCAAATCCACCACAGCGACAGCCCTAAGCTATTTGATGTGAATTTAGGATCTGCGTTAGCTATTTGGGATCGCTTGTTTGGCACTTTGGTACGAGCATCAAGTGTAAAAACCTTGAGTATTGGTATTGGTGACGAATATGCAGAGCATCAAACGCTGCGCGGAATTTATTTGCAGCCTTTCGCAAAATCTTGGCAAGTGCTGGCTCGGTCATTGAGTTCTGGCGAGTCCAAGCCCAAGTCCAAAGTTAGGTAACCCAGCAGAGCATTAGCTCAATTATTTGGCTTGCCGCTCAAAGTTTTAATAATCGCCCAATTCTTTCTACACTTAACTGTTGATAGTTTTCTAAAACCAACGAAAAGATCAACAATTAGGGGAAGGTTATGACTACACAAAGCAGTGAGCAGGGCAGCGAAGTCAGTGCTGTGATTGATGAAACAGCGCAAGCGATGAATATCGACGTGAATCAGGTTGAGCACTATATGCAGCTGATTGGCGAAATGGGGATTACCTTTGGTACTAAGCTAGTACTGGCGATAATAGTTTGGATTATCGGTTCTTGGATCATTGGCCGTATTGTCAAATTACTTGATGTCGCGATGACCAAAAAGCAGGTGGAAGTCACTCTGCATCAATTCCTTGTCAGTATTTTTAATATTACCTTCAAAGCGGTATTAGTGATTATTTTCGCCTCTATGATTGGTGTAGAAACGGCGTCGCTTATTGCTATGCTAGGTGCTGCGGGGTTAGCAATAGGGTTAGCATTGCAAGGTAGTTTGGCAAATTTTGCAGGCGGTATTCTAATTCTCTTCTTCCGTCCATTTAAAGCAGGCGATGTGATTGATGCCCAAGGCTATGTTGGCCATGTTGTCGAAATTCAAATATTTAACACTATATTGCGCACCCTAGATAATCAGCGAGTGATTATTCCTAACGGCTTGTTGTCTAACGGTTGTGTGAAAAACGTTTTTGTCGAAGAAACTCGCCGTGTCGATATGACTTTTGGCATTAGCTACGACGACGATGTTAGAAAAGCCAAAGCAGTTTTACAGGAAGTAATGGATAAAGACCCTCGCGTGCTGAAAGATCCTGTGGTTGATATTTTTGTTTCTGCCCATGCCGACAGTTCAGTGAACTTTTTAGTGCGCCCATGGGTGAAGTCGGATGATTACTGGCCCGTGTTTTTTGACAGCCACGAGGCAATAAAAATAGCCTTTGATGAAGCGGGTATTACAATTCCATACCCACAACGAGATGTGCATCTTATTCCAGCATCGGAATAAGCTGTTTCGGCCTGTCTCAACGGCCAACGGTCATAGGCTAGCGTTCATTAGTCAAAGCCAACAGCATTCTCGAAGCAAGTTACCCTGCTGTTAATTGTAAACATTGGGGTAGCTTGTTTATAGGCAATATCACGAACATTAATTATGTATGTGGTTGAATAACAATTGTTAACCCCTATGTAATTGATAGGACTTATCAAATCTGCAGCAAGGCTTGTGCAATATACCCGCTCAAAATTATTCACCCTCGGCATGAAAGACTGCGCTCCGCTGATTTTGGCGGCGATCCCGTTTGGCATTATTTACGGTGCGCTTGGCCAAAGCACTGAGCTTTCTGCTTGGGCTGTGATAGCCATGTCAGTATTTGTTTTTGCTGGCTCGTCACAGTTTATCGCTGTGGGGTTACTGGCTGGCGGTGCTGCTTGGCCGGTGATCGTGCTGACGACTTTTTTTGTTAACTTCCGCCATCTGTTGTATTCGGCAAATTTACTGCCGCATGTAAAACCTTATTCTCAAGCAATTCGCGCTCCTATGGCATTCCTGCTAACAGACGAGAGCTTTGCGGTAGCCAGTAATTACTTAACTGACCACGGTAAACAAGCCAACTTCCATTGGTATTATTTTGGTGCTGCGCTGTTTATGTATATTAATTGGCAAGTATGTACCTTGGTGGGTTTGTTTATCGGTCAAAGTATTCCAGACATGGCGAATTGGGGCTTAGATATGGCCATGGTGGTGGCCTTTATTGGTATCGTGGTGCCCTGTTTGCACAATCGTGCAACGTTAGCATGTGCCTTAACCGCGGGCGTTTTGTCGTTAATTACTTATGACTGGCCACATAAAACAGGACTATTGTTCTCTGCGGTAGTCGCCATTTTGGTGGCGATGTATTTAGAAGCTAAACAGGGTGGAACGCAACCCGACGAACAATCAGATGCTGACTTCAGTGAAGGAGCGAACAAATGAACGAAGTTTTACTGATTTTTGGTATGTTTGTTGTTACTTTTGGTATTCGTTACGTGCTGTTTGCGGTAGCAGATAACATTGAATTCCCTGACAAGCTTAAGCGGGCACTTAACTATGTTCCTATTGCAGTATTAACAGCGATTATTTTTCCTGCTGTTTTTCTGCCGAAAGGGGAGTTCTACGCCAGTATTGAAAACCCCTATATCGTTGGCGCAATCGTTGCTGTTGTTATTAGCTTTTGGCGCAAAAATATGTTGCTTACCGTGGTTGCTGGGCTAGCCGCCTTTGCGGCTTGGAAATGGTTGATTATCGTTTAAGTTCAGGAGCTATCCGCTAAAATACCTTACTTAACACTAGTGAATACTAATAGTCACAATTAAATAGATTCAAAATGAACGAATTAGAGCAAGCGTGGCAGAATTTTGCCCCAAGCTGTGAACGCAACAAAGCCGTTATATGGCAAACGATAAAGCCTTATTTAGCTGACAAACAATCATTACTCGAAATTGGTAGCTTAAGTGGTCAGCATGCCTGTTATTTTAGCGGACAATTACCTCAGCTTAGCTGGCAGTGCAGCGATATAGCACCTAACCTTCCGCCATTAACGGCCAACATCAAAGCTCACGGTAGTGGGAACATGCTTTCACCAATTGAGCTAGATGTTGCCGATGCTTTGCACTGGCCTAAAAACTCATTTGACGTAATCTATACGGCAAATACCTTACACATTATGAGCTGGCAGCACGTGATTGCATGTTTCGCGAATATGTCGGTATCGGTCAAGTCTGGCACTTTATTTATTGCCTACGGGCCATTCAACTTTGCTGGCAATTACTCCAGTGAAAGTAACGCCGAATTCGACATTTGGTTAAAAGAAAGGGACTCGCAAAGTGCTATTCGCGATTTTGAAGCCGTTGATGATCTTGCCAAACAGGCAGGAATGAAATTAGTGATTAATATTGATATGCCCGCGAATAACCAACTTGTGGTTTGGCAGTTTAATTCATAGCTCAGATTATACAGATACTTCGGTGAGGAGGGATGGCTATTGGGTGACGATGGCAGGGAATAATACCGCCTATTCATTACAAAAGTCATAATAAATTAGCACATCCAATACTGCACTTTATTCGTTATACTTACACCTGCTTACTTCAATCTTAGGTATTGTTTTCTATGGCTTTTCGTTCGTTTAAAATTTTTATCTCTTGCTCAGCATTATTATTTGCAAACAATGGCTATGCACAATCTGAAATGACTGAAGAGCACAAAGCGTGGTTAATGAAAGAATTTGCACCCAAACACCAAGCGCTTATTCCAAAGGTTGCTGTGGCTGATATGTTTTTTGGTTGTAACCTCAAGCGCAAAATTGATCCTGTTCCCTACCAATTGGGCCAGATAATCGAGCAGATGGACAAGGGCTTACTGGCGGAAAAGCTCAGCACCTGTTTGCAGGGTGAAAATGCACAATCTGACACTGCCCTTAATTTCGGCTTAGTTGGCTGCTTTCACGATCAATTTGCGAAGCTAAGTGATGCTGATCGCGAAAAACGAATGGCACTTGTTGAAAATGCGATTAGTCGATTATCGCGAGAACAACGACAAAAAAGTTTTACTAAATGTGTCACCGAGCAGGCGATCAAATATATTAAATAATCGCTCAGATGATTGCGCTGCTCATTGCGTTGTAGGTTTTTTGTTTTAAAAGAAATTAGGCCAATTGGTATTTTAAAAATTAACAGCGCATTCCAAATATACCCTACTTCAAGCCCCATATTTTCTAAAGACTTTTAATTGCAAATTCTCTACGTTGTTGGTGTTGAGTTATCAGTGCTTATCACTTAATGGCTTAAATGTTTCACATTAATTACTTTTAGTTATATTTGTTTTGCCTAGATATAGCTAAAACTTAATACTTTGTAACATTCTCCGTTTTTCACACCGATCAATATCACTTATAGTGAAGCTATTACGACAGCTATTGAGGCCAAAACTATGGGACAGGAAACTCAAAAAATACTGGTAGTTGATGACGATATGCGTTTACGCGCGCTGCTAGAACGCTATTTGGTTGAACAAGGGTTTGTAGTGCGTTCAGCCGCAAACTCTGAGCAAATGGATCGCCTGCTTGAGCGTGAGAACTTCCATTTATTAGTGTTGGATTTAATGCTGCCAGGTGAAGATGGTTTATCTATCTGTCGTCGTTTACGCCAAAATGGGAATAACATCCCAATTGTGATGCTAACGGCAAAAGGCGACGAAGTTGATCGCATTATAGGTTTAGAGCTGGGAGCAGACGATTATATGCCTAAGCCGTTTAACCCTCGTGAATTGTTAGCACGTATTAAAGCGGTTTTACGTCGAAAAATTCAAGAAGCGCCAGGTGCTCCGTCATTGGAAGAAAATGTCATTTCGTTCGGTGAATATACGTTAAATCTGGCAACGCGAGAAATGGTCAAAGGCGACATTAATATGCCGCTGACCAGTGGTGAATTCGCGGTATTAAAAGCGCTAGTTACTCACCCACGTGAGCCGCTTTCTCGTGACAAGTTAATGAATTTGGCACGTGGTCGAGACTATTCAGCGTTAGAGCGTAGTATTGATGTGCAAGTGAGTCGCCTGCGTCGCATGTTAGAGGAAGATCCAGCAAAACCTCGCTATATTCAGACGGTTTGGGGCTTAGGCTACGTATTCGTGCCAGATGGACAAGAAGCTGCTTAGGCTTCTTTTGCACTCCAGTTTTCGCCTTGCTTTAACTATGCTTTGACAACTAGTTGATACTCTCTATATGAAAATATTGCCGCGCAGTGCTTTTGGGCAAACGGTTTTACTTATTGGCTTTTTGTTGTTGATTAATCAAGTGGTGTCGTATGTATCGATAACACTCTACATTATTCAACCCAATTTCCAGCAAGTGAATGAATTACTTGCCAAGCAAATTCGCGTGGTATTTATTGATATTAAAGACTCCGAACTCAGTCCGGCCATGGCCGAGGCCTTTCAGCGAGAGACTGGCATCGGTGTGTATCGAGAAAAAGATGCGATGCGCCTTGGCCTTGCTGATGCGGTGTACTTAGAATTTCGTTCTGCGCAAATGTCAGAGTTACTTGATGGCCCAGCAGAAGTTCGCATCACCCAAGGTGATGAATACTTATTTTGGATTCGCCCCCCACAAGCCCCAAGTTTATGGGTAAAGATTCCCTTTACTGGTTTAGAGCAATCTAATTTTGTGCCTTTATTCTTTTTCCTTGTCATTTTAGGTGTGTTATCGGTTGCTGCTGGCTGGTTGTTTGTGCGCAACTTGAATAGACCATTGCGTGCGTTGCAACACGCGGCTGAAGATGTCGGTCGGGGTGACTTTCCAGAGCCTTTGGAAGAAGAAGGTACCACTGAAATAATGGCGGTAACTCAGGCATTTAATCATATGTCGAAGGGCATCAAACAGTTAGAAGACGATCGTAACTTACTGATGGCGGGTATTTCGCACGACTTACGCACACCGCTAACACGTATTCGTTTGAGTGCGGAAATGATGTCAGAGCAGGACGATTATCTGAAAGACGGCATCGAAGGTGATATTGATGATATGAACGCCATAATCGATCAATTCATTGATTACATTCGCCACGACAGTAAAGACAAAGCGGAACTCACCGATCTGAATGTTTTAGTGGATGACGTGGTTCACGCTGAAACACCTAGTGATCGACAAGTGACCTTTATGGCGGGTGAAGTGCCGCAACTACCGCTCCGTTATGTTGCAATAAAACGGGCGGTGGCTAATTTAATTCAAAATGCGATTCGCTATACTCATGGCAATATTCAAGTTTGCACAGGCGTTGAAGGCAAACACTACGCTCATATCAGTGTCTGTGACGAAGGTGCTGGTATTCCTGAGGCTGATATGGAACGCTTATTTCAGCCATTTACTCAAGGCGATAAAGCACGCGGTACAGAAGGCAGTGGCCTTGGTTTAGCGATTATTAAACGGATTGTTGATACTCACGGCGGCAAGGTGCAGTTAATAAATCGTGATACCGGTGGCTTACAGGCGAAAGTCTTGCTCCCTCTTAGTCATAAATCGAAGTAGAGAAGAAGTCAGACCGAGAAATAGCCCAGTAGCGCAGCCATTGATCATATGGGAATCAAGATTTAGGAACTGTGATGTTTGGGCGGCTAGCTATGACGAAAAACTACCTTTTCAATTTGCTGCTCAAGCAACTTATGCGCAAACGAATTGCCATTGAGCTTGGCCTGTTGGCGTTTATTCAGCAAACGGCGGACTAGCGCTTTTCGGCTTGCTAAATTCAGCTGCGACATCTTGATTGAAGTCGGTGAAAATCGCTGAGCTGTTTCTGATTTTATCTGGCTAATACGCTTATCAACATCTAGAAAGCGCGTGGTTAAGCGATGCGGACGGGTTTGTTTTTTCAATTTTAGGTAATGGGGTAAGCCACTGATAAGTTGCTCGTCGCTCCAAGTTTTTACCGCAACATTATTTCGTTTGGTTAGCCATGCACAAAGTAAAAGAAACAAGGTGAACTTTATTAGCAATATGTAGAGCATATTTACTCCTTTAAATTATGCTTTGAACAAGTAAACTTTAGTTGATAATTAGCGATAATAGCAAACAGGTAAGAGGTGTATTTACTTAACCTCAGCTCTGGATAACTAATGTGCTTCTAGCGGCTATTTTTACTGCTACCTGCGTTAAATTTACTTGCAATAGGCCAGCTATTGACGCGCAAATTTGCCTTGATATCTGCAAAAATTTCTCGCCAGAAGATAATGATGAGCATAACTATCTGAATTAATTTGTTATTCACTATTTCTTATCCAAACCTGAGGTTACTTAAAATATCTGGCTGTAATTTACGGTTTTCGATTTGCGACTTGCCAGTTGAAGTTTTCTATTTAGCAGGCATGTGATGCTAAAGGTGAAAGTTCAATAACCTCTGTTGTTCAACAATAAAAAAGGCCGCTAACGCTAGCGGCCTTTCTGTGTTTTACTATGTACGAGTGCTTACTAAAGCTGAGGACCAGAAGCAACTAGCGATTGACCGTGTTCAGTATCAGTGAACTTGTCAAAGTTGTTAACAAAACGACCCGCTAAGTCTTTTGCTTTTACTTCCCAATCAGCTGCATCAGCATAAGTGTTGCGTGGGTCTAAAATGTTGCTATCACAGTCGTGCAATGCTGTTGGTACGCTTAAGTTAAATAGCGGTAGCTCAACCATTTCTGCATCTTCAATTGAGCCGTCAAGAATGGCATCAATAATCGCACGAGTATCTTTAATTGAAATACGTTTACCTGTGCCATTCCAACCTGTGTTAACAAGGTAAGCTTCTGCGCCTACCGCTTCCATACGCTTGCGCAAAACGTCAGCGTATTGCGTTGGGTGTAAGCTTAAGAACGCCGCACCAAAACAGCTTGAGAAAGTTGGTGTTGGCTCAGTAATACCGCGCTCAGTACCTGCTAACTTCGCCGTGAAACCAGACAGGAAGTAGTATTCTGTTTGCTCTGGCGTTAATTTCGCAACTGGTGGTAGTACACCAAACGCATCAGCCGTTAAGAAAATAACTTTCTTGGCATGGCCGGCACGAGACACTGGCTTAACAATGTTATCAATGTGATGGATTGGGTAAGAAACACGCGTGTTCTCAGTTTTTGAGTTATCGTCGTAATCAATTTTACCGTTTTCATCTACCGTTACGTTTTCAAGTAATGCGTCACGGCGAATGGCATTGTAAATGTCTGGTTCGTTTTCTTTGCTTAGGTTGATGGTTTTTGCGTAACAACCACCTTCAAAGTTAAATACGCCGTTGTCATCCCAACCGTGCTCATCGTCACCGATTAGCTCGCGCTTAGGATCAGTTGAAAGTGTTGTTTTACCTGTACCTGATAGGCCGAAGAATACCGCAACATCGCCATCTTTGCCGACGTTAGCACTACAGTGCATAGAGGCAATGCCTTTCAGTGGTAATAGGTAGTTCATCATTGAGAACATACCTTTTTTCATTTCGCCGCCGTACCAAGTGCCGCCAATTAACTGCATTTTTTCAGTTAAGTTAAAGGCAACGAAATTTTCTGAATTTAATCCTTGCTCTTGCCAGTTAGGGTTAGTGGTTTTAGCACCATTCATAACCACAAAATCTGGTTCGTAATCGGCAAGTTGCTCGTCAGTTGGGCGGATAAACATGTTTTTCACAAAGTGTGCTTGCCACGCAACTTCGGTAATGAAGCGCACTTTTAAACGCGTGTCTTCGTTGGCACCACAGAAAGTATCAACAACAAATAAACGCTTGCCAGATAATTGCGTGGTCACTAAGCCTTTTAATGAGTTCCACGTTTCAGTAGTCATCGGCTTGTTGTCGTTCTTACCTTGGTCAGCCCACCACACGGTATCGCGTGTAGTATCGTCGCGCACAATGTACTTATCTTTTGGTGAGCGGCCAGTGAAAATACCCGTATCTACCGCTACGGCACCTGACTCAGTGACAACGCCTTTGTCATAACCTGAGAGCTCTGCTTTTGTTTCTTCTTCAAATAAAAACTCATAAGAAGGATTGTAAACAATCTCCGCAACATCAGTGATACCGTATTGAGATAGATCAATCTTGTCTTGCAAAGCAGCCATGGCTTTATTTCTCCAGTGTAAAGCAATTAGGTTATGGGGTTGCTCAGAGTCGCTCTGAGGCCATCGATAATAGGTGATAGTCGGCTAAAAAAAAAGGAAAAAATTATTGTGAATGAAAGTTTTCATCTTTTATTACATTAAGTGCCTTAATCAGCAGTTTTTTTATGTAATAAAACGACAAAAAGGTAAATTGATATAAATTTATGTTCGCTATAAGTGCAGTAAATATAAGGCGTGAGCAATAAAAAAGGGCGCTTATTAGCGCCCTGAGTTTAAATTAATGATTAACTAGTGTTTTACTTCACTTATGTAGGGTGAAAGTTGCTGCTCATCAAAGGCATAAGTGGTTAAACAATAGTCACAAGTCATGCTCACACTACCTTGTTCAGCGATAATGCTTTTAATTTCGCTCGTGCCTAGTTGAGTAATAGCGTTTAAACACTTCTCTTGTGAGCATGAGCAGCGGTAAGTCACTTGCTGTGGTTCGAAAATACGCACTTGCTCTTCGTGGTAAAGGCGGTGCAGTAAGTCTTGTGCTGGTAAATTAAAGATTTCCTCTGCTTTAATCGTGCTGGTTAAATGACAAAGGTGTTCGTAATCTTCGTGCTGCTTAGCTTTATCTTCACTGTCTGGCAGCAATTGCACTAGGCTACCTGCCGCTTTTTTCGCCGCTAAATCAGTAAATAACCATACTGTGGTTGGTATTTGATCTGAAGTTTCAAAATAGTGCGCTAAACACTCGGCGAGCGTTGGCTGCTCTAGTGGCACGACACCTTGGTAAGGTTCACCTTTATTTGGGCGAATAGTGATCACCATAATGCCTTTGCCAATAAGCTCTTGTAACGAAGTCGCATTTGTTTCAGCTTGCAGTTTGGCAACGCCGCGCATTTCTTGCTGGTCGTTACCATTGATTGCCATATAGTTGATTGGCGCATCGCTGCTACCTTGTAACTGCACAGCAATTTCACCTTCAAACTTTAAGGTGGCGGTTAATAGACACGTTGCCGCTAACAATTCACCCAGTAATGTTTTTACTCCATCAGGGTATTGGTGATTGGCAAGAATGTCTTGGTAAGCTTGGTGAATTTGCACTAATTCACCGCGCGCATGCTTATCGTCAAATAAATAGCGATTTAACACATCTTGATTGGGCATGAGCTTTTATATCCTTTCTTTGAATTGACGGATTTGTCGGCGTTGTTTCTTATCCGGTTTTGTCTCTGTTGCTGGGCTAAAGTAAGCACCTTGCTTTCTGGCAAGGGTGTTGCGCTCGCGAGTTTCGATACTCGCATCTGTTTCTTGATATAGCGTTTGTGCAAAAGTTGCATCGCGGCGCTTATCTGCGAGCTCAACAATAATGACTTCTTTTTCATCGAACCCTTGGCGAACTTTAACGCGATCGCCAACGGCTACGGCTTTACCTGACTTGGTACGCTGGCCGTTGTAATACACTTTACCACCGTCGATCATTTGCTTAGCGATAGCACGGGTTTTATAAAAGCGTGCAGCCCATAACCATTTGTCTAATCGCGTTGCACCAGATTGCGATGAAGTTTGCTGTTTAGCGGCCATAAAAGACACAAATATTTACCGAAAAAATTGGTTGAAATTTACCACAAAATCTAATTTTTAGCTACGAAGTAGGGGGCTTGAATAACAAAATATCAGCGCTAGGTTACATATAACTACGAATTTTACTGTAATAAGAATGATATTTACTCGTATATACAATAAAAGTGTCTAGGCTCTCTTGTTGCTTTGCCTTTGCTCAAGTATCATCACTGCTAATATGGAACTAAAATAATATGTTTTACCATGCAGTTGCCTGACAACTTGGTGTCATTTAGCGAGTATTTCAATAAACTACCGCAAGTGCAGATCGCAAAAGCGATAAGCCTCATTATTCTTCTTTATATCGCTTATTTGCTGGCGCAAATTACGTGGCAACTTGTGCCTATTGAGCAAACACCGACAATATCTATTCAAGACTCACCGTCTTCCCAAAGCTCGTCTTCATCGTCTCGATTTAATGTTGAACGCTTTATCTCTCTGAACATTTTTGGCCAATACAACACTGAACAAGTCGTTGAAACACTGCCAGAAGTGCAAGATGCACCCGAAACTAAATTGAACTTAACGCTGTCTGGGGTGGTCGCAGCTAGTGACCCTAAAAAAGCCGCAGCCATTATTGAGCATAATGGCAAGCAGCAAACTTATGGTGTTGGCGATAAGATAATTAATACACGAGCACAGCTTCATCAAGTGTACGCTGATCGGGTGATATTAAAGCAATCTGGTCGTGTCGAAACCTTGATGTTAGACGGTTTTGACTATAACAAGCAGCCAAAGCCAAGTGTCATCAAAGCTTCATCTAATCGTGATAAAAACCGCGCGTCATCAACTAAAAGTCGCCCTAATCGAAGTACAGTCAAGCGAGGGCAAGCGGTAGATCAGCGTAATAATGCTGAGCTGAGCAAAGCGATGAAAGCATTAAAAACGGATATTGCTTCAAATCCAGGTAAATTGAGTGATTATTTGAAAATATCACCCAAGCGCGCGCAAGGAAAAATACAAGGCTATCGCTTGATGCCTGGTAAAGATCCCGCATTTTTTAGGGCGTCTGGATTGAAATCTGGCGATGTCGCCGTGCAAATGAATGGCTTGGATTTATCGATACCAAGTGAGTCAGCACAAGCATTAAAGTTATTACGAGAAACCAGTGATCTGGCATTATTAGTTGATCGCAACGGGGAGTTAACAGAAATACTGTTTAGCATTGCACCATGATATTAAGAAATAAAAATAACCGTCGTTCACTATGGCAACAAGCCACTCAGTCAAACAAATATAAGCTAAACAAATTGAAGCGTGTATTTACCCCTTTAGCGATGGCATTGGCGCTTAGCCAAGCGCCGATGAGCAGTACCGCTTTTGCTGCGCAGTTTTCACCGAATTTTAAAGACACCAATATTGATGAGTTCGTTAATATTGTGGGCCGCAATCTCCAAAAAACCATGATTGTTGACCCAAATGTGCGCGGTAAAATTAATGTACGAAGCTACGATTTATTAACCGAAGAGCAGTATTACCAATTCTTCCTCAATGTTTTGGAAGTGTATGGCTTCTCGGCGGTTAAAATGGATAACAACATTATTAAAGTTATCCGTAATAAAGATGCGAAAACTTCAGCAATTCCTGTCGTTGGCGGCGCTGGTGAATTTGTCGGTGACGAAATGGTTACCCGCATTGTTGAAGTTAAAAACGTCACGGTACGTGAGCTTGTACCATTGCTTCGTCAACTCTCAGACCAAGCTGGTGGCGGTAATGTGACCAACTATGACCCTGCCAACGTGATAATGATCACCGGTTCTGCTGCGGTTGTGAATCGTTTAGTAAAAATTATTGAACGTGTTGACCGCGCAGGCGACCAAGACGTACAAATTATTAAACTTAAATATGCATCTGCGGGTGAAATGGTTCGTATCATCGAAGCGATGAATAAACCTAAAGCAGGTGCTAAAGCAGGTACGCCAACCTTCCTTATTCCTAAAATTGTCGCTGATGATCGCACTAACAGTGTAATTGTCAGTGGTGAATCACAAGCGCGTGAGCGCATTACAAAATTGGTTTCACGCTTGGACAGTGAGTTAGAAACCAGTGGTAATACCCGTGTTTACTACCTGAAATATGCCAAGGCAGAAGAGTTAGTTGATGTGCTTGAAGGGGTTAGTAAATCAATTGAAGCGGAAGAAAATAGCGCGAAAACCACTAAATCGCGTAGCCAAAAACGCAATGTCAGCATTGACGCTCATGAAGATACTAACACCTTAGTGATTACTGCTCAGCCAGATATGTTGCGTTCACTTGAAGCAGTCATTCGCCAACTTGATGTGCGCAGAGCGCAAGTGCTGGTTGAAGCGATTATCGTGGAAGTGTTTGAAAGTGACGGTGTTAATTTAGGCGTGCAGTGGTATCACGAAAATGCCGGCTTTACTCAGTTTACCAATGGCCCTGTGCCAATTAGTGCAGCTGGCGCTGCGGCAATTAATGCCCGTGGCGAAGATGGCACGACTGTGACCACCATTGATGGTAACGGCAACCCAGTGACCACGACTAACCCAGATACCGATGGCGATTACACCTTACTAGCGCAACTATTGGGCTCAGTTAACGGTATGATGTTTGGTGTGGTTGATGACAATTGGGGCGCTATTGTGCAAGCGGTGAGTGCTGATACTAACTCCAATATTTTGGCAACACCAAGTATTACCACACTAGATAATGAAGAAGCCTTTTTCATTGTTGGTCAGGAAGTGCCGATCATTACTGGCTCCACAACCGGTAATAACAACTCAAACCCATTCCAAACGGTTGAGCGCCAAGAAGTTGGGATTAAGCTAAAAGTTACGCCGCAGGTCAATGAAGGCTCCGGTGTGCAACTAACAATTGAGCAAGAAGTCTCATCAGTTAGTGGTGCAACCGGCGTTGATATCTCGATCAACAAGCGTGAAATTAAAACCACGATCATGGCAGATAATGGCGACACCGTGATTTTAGGGGGCTTGATTGACGAAGATGTGCAAGAAAGCGAACAAAAAGTACCGCTGCTTGGCGATATTCCAGTGCTGGGTCACTTGTTTAAATCAACCAGTAATACGGTGCGCAAGCGCAACTTGATGGTATTTTTACGCCCAACCATTATTCGCGATGGTACCTTGATGAATGAAGTGACCAAAGCGAAATACAACTACATTCGTGCCGACGAAATTCGCAAGCAAGAGGAAGGCTTGAGCTTAATGGACGGCAGTAAGCTACCTATTTTGCCTGAGTGGAATGATCAATTATCACTGCCGCCAAGCTACGAAGAATATATGAAGCAGCGTGAACAAGACAAAAACGAGTCTGAAAATGGCTCTGATGGTGGTGTTAACTAGCTATGTCGCAAACGCTTGAATCATCGTCTAGTGACGCAACTGACGAGCTAGGTGCAGGAATGAGTGCTGACATGAGTACTGAAATAAGTGACGAGACTGCACTTGCTGTGAGTACTAAGCAATTGCCGTTTGGTTTTGCCAAGCGCCATCACGCTTTGTTGGTGAGCGCTGAGCAAGGTTACCAACTGTACTGCATTGCCAGCACTGAACCTGAAGTGTTAATGGAAGTGCGCCGCTTTTTAGCTGAGCCCTATGAGGTGATTGTTCAATCTCCTGAAGACTTTGAGCAGCTATTAACCGAAGCGTATCAGCGCGACTCATCTGAAGCGAAACAGATGATGGAAGATATTGGCAACGAAGTCGATTTATACTCGCTTGCCGATGAAATGACCGAAACCGAAGACCTGCTCGAAAACGAAGACGACGCGCCGATTATCAAACTAATCAACGCTATGCTGAGTGAAGCGATCAAAGAAAACGCGTCTGATATTCACATTGAAACCTTTGAGCAAGTATTGCAAATTCGCTTTCGTATCGATGGCGTATTGCGTGAGGTGCTAAAGCCAAACCGCAAACTGGCGTCGCTATTAGTGTCGCGTATCAAAGTCATGGCGAAACTCGATATTGCTGAGAAGCGCATTCCGCAAGATGGTCGTATTTCCCTGCGTATTGCTGGCCGTGCCGTTGATGTGCGAGTTTCGACTATGCCAACGGGTCATGGTGAGCGCGTTGTACTGCGTTTATTAGACAAAAATGCCGCCCGTCTTGACCTACAAGACTTGGGCATGACAGATCTAAACCGACAGCGTTTTGCCGAGCTAATTGACAAACCGCACGGCATTATTTTGGTGACCGGTCCAACTGGCTCCGGTAAATCAACCACCCTGTATGCAGGCCTTAGCCAAATTGATAACCATCAACGCAATGTATTAACGGTTGAAGATCCCATTGAATATGCCATTGAAGGTATTGGTCAAACCCAAGTGAACACTAAGGTTGATATGACCTTTGCCCGTGGTTTACGCGCAATTCTTCGTCAAGACCCTGATGTGGTGATGGTTGGTGAAATTCGTGATTTAGAAACCGCACAAATTGGCGTGCAAGCCAGTTTAACCGGTCACTTAGTGCTATCGACGTTGCACACAAATACCGCTGCGGGTGCCATTACTCGTATGGAAGATATGGGGGTTGAGCCTTTCTTATTATCTTCAAGTTTACTTGGGGTGTTAGCACAGCGACTGGTACGAACGCTTTGCCCACATTGTAAAGAAGCTCATTTGGCAGATGACGAAGAATGCAATTTACTGGGTATCAGCGACAAACAAACCCAAATTTATCGCGCCGTGGGTTGTAGTGAGTGTAATTTTAAAGGTTACAAAGGCCGTACTGGTATTCACGAATTGTTGTTTGTTGATGACAAAGTGCGTGAACTTATTCACAACGGTCAAGGTGAGCAGGTGATTGAAAAATACATTCGCCAAAGCACACCAAGTATTCGCCGCGACGGCTTCGACAAAGTGTTAGCGGGCATTACCACGTTAGAAGAAGTGCTGCGCGTGACGCGTGAAGATTAACGGAATTTATTTATGGCCGCATTCGATTATTTAGCCGTAAATGCTAAAGGGAAAAACGTTAAAGGCGTGATTGAGGGAGATACCCCGCGCCATGCCCGCAGTTTGTTGCGCGAACAAGGCTTAATGCCAATCGAGATTAATGCCAGTCTTGGTAAAAAATCAGATCGCAGTGAAGGTAAAACAAACCGCAGAGACAAAGTTTCTGCAGCCGATTTAGCCTTATTGACTCGCCAGCTAGCAACCCTCGTCGAATCTGGCCTACCGCTAGAAGAATCGTTAATGGCGGTTGCCGAACAGAGCGAGAAAAACCGTCAGAAAAGCATGATTATGGCGGTGCGCACTAAGGTAACCGAAGGCTATAGCCTCGCTGAGAGCATGGCAGAGTTTCCGCAAGTATTCTCACATCTTTATCGCGCTATGGTCGCAGCGGGTGAAAAGTCAGGTCATTTAGACAACGTGTTAAATCGCCTTGCCGATTACACCGAGCAGCGTCAGCAATTGCGCTCGCAAATGACTCAAGCCTTAGTTTATCCGGTGATTATGACCTTTGTTGCCATTGCCGTGGTCGCGGTATTGTTAACCGTGGTTGTGCCCAAAATCGTGGGGCAGTTCGAACGTATGGGGCAAGGTTTACCTGGCACCACACAGTTTTTGATCAGCGCCAGTGATTTTCTGAGTAACTATGGTTTAGCCATATTACTGATGTTCTCGTTGATGATGCTAGGGTTTAGTCAATTGTTGAAAAAGCCGAAATTTCGTTTTGGTTTTCATCAGCGACTAATTGCTCTGCCAATGATCGGAAAAGTATCTCGCGGTCTTAATACAGCGCGCTTTGCACGAACGCTAAGCATTTTAACTGCCAGCGCTGTGCCGCTACTGGAAAGTATGCGTATAGCGGGCGAAGTGCTAGACAATCTGTATATTAAACAAAAAATCAAAGAGTCAGCTGACATGGTGCGTGAAGGTACCAGTTTGCGAGTTTCGCTTGAGCAAACGAAACTTTTTCCGCCAATGATGCTTCATATGATAGCCAGTGGTGAAAAAAGTGGTGAGCTAGAGCAAATGCTTGGCCGCGCCGCTGACAACCAAGACAGAGAATTTGAAGCCTTGATGAATATTTCTATCAAGGCGTTTGAGCCTGCATTGATGGTCACCATGGCAGGCGTTGTACTCTTTATTGTAATGGCGATATTACAGCCGATATTACAGCTAAATACGTTAGTAGGAAATTAGATATGCATTCAGCAAAACAATCACAAATTCGTGCCACAAAAACAAGCAAACACGCGGGTTTTACTATTCTAGAAGTCATGGTGGTTATCGTTATTATCGGCCTTATTGCCACTATGGTCGTACCGAACATTATTGGCAGCCAAGATCGCGCTAATGTGCAAAAAGCCGTTGCCGACATTACGTCACTAGAAACTAACTTGAAAATGTACAAAATGGATAACTACAACTATCCAACAACCGAACAAGGCCTAGAAGCCTTAGTTACCCAAACAGACGTTGAACCGTTACCGCGCCGCTTCCCAGAAGAAGGTTACATCACGCGTCTACCAAGTGATCCTTGGGGGAACGAGTACCAGCTATTGAACCCAGGTGAAAACGGTAAAATTGATATTTTCTCAATGGGGCCTGACGGTGAAGCAGGCACAGATGACGATATTGGTAACTGGAACTTAACAGACTTTCAATAACCATCAGCGCCAACAAGCACTAGGCTTAAAAGGTTAGCTTAGTGCTTGCAAACTCAATTTGTTTAGTATTATCAACTTATCAGTCATAGCTTGCCATCATCATGTTAAATCGTACTCCTTCATCACGCTCAACTGGCTTTACGCTAATTGAAATGATGATGGTGATTGTGGTGGTGGGTATTCTTGCCTCAGCAATTCAATTCACTTTTCGTGGTAATCAAAGCGATAAACAGTTAGCAAAAGAAAGCCAGCGTTTTGCTGGTATGTTCGAGTTAGCCAGTGAATATGGCATGCTAAACAACATTGAGCTTGGCCTGTATATTGAAGAACAAAGCTATCAGTTTTTGGCATTCGATGGTAAGCAATGGGTTGAGCTGAGCGATACGGAAGCCCTAGTACCTGTAGAATTACCTGAAAACATGGGGCTGTCACTCACGCTTGATGAACTGCCAGTCGAACCTTCGTTGTTAACCGAATTGCAGTTAGTGTTAGCGGAGCAAGATGACTTTAAAGAAGGTGAAGACCTGCCACCACAGCCACAAGTGCTGATGCTATCGGGTGGCGATATCACGCCATTTAGTGTGTCGTTTTATTTTCTTGATGAATTTGCCGACTCTGACATCGAGTACAAGGTGACAGGGCTATACCATACGCCGCTGATGATTGAAGGCCCAATCAACGGGCAGGATAGGTAATGCTAGCTATGCGTTTCGATAAGTCAGCGTTTTTCCGAAAGCGACCAGCAAGCAAACGTGGCTTTACCCTGATTGAAGTGATGCTTGCCATGGCGGTCTTTGCCATTGCCTGTGTTGCGCTTTTAGGCGCAGCACAAAGTAACTTTGACAACTTATCTCGTCTTGAGCAGAAAACGGTGGCCAATTGGGTGGCTGCTAATCAATTGACTGCAGCTAGTTTAGATACGCAAACTTGGCCGCCGCGCAACAATCGCAAAGGGCAAGTGGAAATGGCTGGAGCCACTTGGTATTGGCAGCAGAAAGTTGTTCGTACTCAAGATGCTAATTTGCGCCAAGTAACGATTGAAGTGCGCCAGCAAGCCAGTGATGAACAGCCACTTTCCGAGCTAACCACCTTTTTGGCAAGGACGGCCAAATAATGAAATCGCGTTCAGTGCAGTTATCAACTCAATTGAATAGGCGCAACAAGGCTTACCAAGCGCAAGGTTTTACGCTAATTGAAGTGCTCATTGCCATGGCGATTTTTGCGATGGTGAGTCTAGCCAGTTTTACCATATTTGATACTGTATTTCGCAGCGACGAACAGTCACGCATTAAGAATGAGCGTATTAATGAACTTAACCGCGCGTTTATTGTGATTGAACGCGACATGCTGCAACTGACTCGCCGCACAATGCGCATCAATGGCGAAGCACCTAGTAGCCGTTTTATTCATTTAGACGATCAAGGCTTTTTCTCTGAAACCAATGCCTTAGCTTTTATTCGCTCTGGTTGGGCAAACCCTAATTTACTATTACCTCGCAGTGATTTGCAGTCGGTGGCTTATCAACTCAGTGATAACACGCTTAACCGGTTACACTTTACTTTTGTTGATCCTGTGGTTGGCAAGGAGCCGAAAGTTAGGCCGCTGATCACGCAAGTTGATGATGTTAAATTTGAGTTTTACCAAGCGGGAAAATGGCAAAAAGAAATTAACGGCGACAGTCTTCCACAAGCCATGGCAGTTATTATTCAAACACAAGACTTAGGTGAGATTCGCCGCCAGTTCCTTATTGCTGGTGATGAAGCACAAAATGGCGAAAACGAAGAAGGGGGAGGAGACGCCAATGGCTAACAATTCCTTACCTAAACATTCACTTAGCAAGAATCCCTTAGTTAACGCCCGTGGTGTTGCGTTGATCACTGTGTTGTTGGTTGTTGCACTAGCCGCTATTTTGGCAACGGAAATGAGCGCCCGCCTACAAGTGCAGTTGCAGCGTAGCGCCAATATTCAGTTTAATCAGCAGGCATACTGGTATGCGATGAGTGCCGAAGCATTGGCAAAACGGGTATTACAGCTTGATAACGAGCAAGATGAAGACGTCACCCATTTAAGCCAGCAATGGGCGCGTGGCGAAAACACTTATCCAGTTGATAATGGCCAAATAACTGGTGCGATTTATGACTTACACGCATGCTTGAATTTGAACGCGCTGCGCAGTGAAGGCACTGACAATGCTGGCGACGGAGAAAATAAATCACCTCAGCGACAAACCCTAGAACGCTTATTAGTTAAATTAAATATTGAAGGGGTTGGTGATTTTGAAGCGGAATACATGGCAGATGCCTTAACCGATTGGCTCGATGAAGATGACCGCCTAGTGAGCAGTGGTGGTGCTGAAGATAATGATTATGCTGGACGCGAATATCCATATTTTGCCGCTAACCATTACCTTGCCAGTGTCAGTGAATTACGTGTGATTGAGCACTTTACGCCAGCGATTATCGCGGCAATTTCGCCTTATGTTTGTGTTTTACCGCAAAATGAAAGCCACAAAATTAATATCAATACCTTAACCGATGAACAGGCAATTTTATTGTCTGCAATGCTCGATATCAGCCAAGACGAAGCAAACAATATTATTCGTGCCCGTGATGAAAAAGGTTTTGACGAATTAGCCGAATTTTACAACTTACCAGAAGTAACCCAGCTCAATATCAGCGAGCCACTAAAACAACAGTTTGTTGTTGATAGTGAATACTTTACACTAAAGGCCAGTGCTGAATTCAATAGCAGTTATTTTAACTTAACTTCAATCTTGCAAGTGATTGACAACGAAAAAGTAAACGTTGTGAGTCGCACCATAGGACGTTTTTAAATGAGCGAAATATTATACATTCGTCTCGCCAGCAAACCTGAGCAGCCTATTGCTTGGTTGGTCTGGTCGACTGGCCAGCAAGAAATCATTGCGAGCGGCGAATTACCGGATGCACAGGCACTAGCTACGATTAGCGACAAAGCGCGTCAACGCCAAGTTATCGCGATTGCACCGGGCAGCGATGTATTATTGAAAGCGTTAACTGTGCCAGCTAAAAATGCAAAAGCAATGCGCCAAGCGGTACCTTACATGCTCGAAGACGAGCTTGCGCAAGACGTTGATGAACTATTTTTCGCCTTTGCCGAGCGAGCACCAGCAGGTAGCGAGCATAACTGCCATGTCGCTATTATTGAGCGTCAGCTTATCCAACGTTGGCAAGCACAATTGAGCGACGCTAGCATTACCTGTCGTGTGATGGTGCCAGAAACTTTACTTATGCCACTTGTGGTGGATAAATGGAGTGTTATTGCGCATCAAGGGCAACTGATAGTGCGTCAAGGCGCATGGCAAGGAGCGAGCTTAGATGAAAGCCAGTGGCAGTTTATGACGCAACATTGGCAGCAGCTAGACCCAATGCCAAGTTTTGTGAACTATTCGCCAATTCCATCATTGCCAGTAAGCATAGCATGTGAAGAAGCGCCGGCAGAATTACCTTTGGCCTTGTTTGCCGCTCAACAACAGCGCGATATTAACTTGTTACAAGGTGACTTTGCGGTTAAAACTCAACGCTCACCAGCAATTAAATACTGGGCAGTTGCGGCTTCACTTGCTGCCTTTACTTTATTGTTGCAGCTTGGTGTTAAGGGCAGTCAATGGTATCAATTGAATCAGTCTACTGAGCAGTTGGAACAAGAGATTATTGCAACCTATAAGCAAGCTTTTCCAAATACCAAACGCGTGCGTATCGCGACTATTCGATCGCAGTTAAAACGCAAAATCGCTGAGGCAAGTGGCAGTGCCAGCGAAGGAGATTTTCTGCCAATGCTTGCCAAATTAGAAAGCGCATTTGCGTCAGTTCCTGAACTGCAAACGAGCTCATTACGTTATGACGGCAAACGCAATGAATTACGACTGCAAGCAGAGGCAAATAGCTACCAAGCATTTGATAAGTTTAAAAGTGCGCTTGAAAAGTCTCGCCTAGCCGTTACGCAGGGCGCTCAGAACAATCAGGGTAACCGTGTCACCGGTTCCTTTAGTATTAAGGAGTCGTAATGAAACAGTGGTGGCAACAACTACAAAGCAGAGAGCAGCAATTGATTTTGGCGATGGCAGGTGTGCTCTTAGTATTTATCCTGTTTCAAGGGGTATGGCAGCCGATTCATCAAGGTGCTGACAAAGCAGAGAAAAAGCTCGCCCGCACACAAGAGCTTTATCAATACGTTAAAACCAATACCGCAAAAATAAATAGCAGTACCGCAAGTGTTCGCCAACCAAGCCGAGGTGGCAGCCTTTCGGGGTTAGTGAATCGCGTTGCTGGCCAATATCAAATCTCAATTGCTCGTATGCAGCCGCAAGGTGATCAAGGGGTGCAAGTGTGGATTGATGAAATCCCGTTTGAACAATTGCTTCGCTTGTTGAATGCTTTGACCCAACAACACGGCTTAGTGGTGAGTAATATTGATGTGACAACTGGTAATAGCGCAGGTACGGTAAAAATTCGCCGCTTAACGCTTAGTCGATAAACGCTAAGCCTTTAAACTTCAAGCATTAACCTAAAGCAGTAAAAAATAATTCGTAAAACATTGAGCTGTTAACGACCATCGAGAATTAACACGCCAACGATAGACCACGAGACATATGACGTTAAAAATCAAAATAGCATTGGCCGCTGTACTTGTTGCAGCCTACCTTGTTTTTGTTATTGCCTTAACACCGGCAGCACTACTCGTGGAGCATAGTAAACTTCCGAAAGGGTTAGCCCTAGGTGAAGTAAGCGAAACTATTTGGTCTCCGCAGATTAGTGCGGTTCGCTACCAAGGGGTAACAGTTAATCAAATTAGTGCCGACGTGTCGCCGTGGTCGTTATTAGCGTTATCACTTGCGGCAGAGGTGAAATTCGGCAGCCGTTTAAGCGATGGACCTGAAGGACAAGGATACCTTTCTTTAAGCCAAGACAAGGTAGAAATCAGCGATTTTAGCGTGCAAATGCCTGCAGGCGAAATTGCGCCATTACTGCCACTGCCAATCGAACTTGATGCTTTTGGTCAAGCTGAGCTTGCCATTGATGAGCTAACCTTAGCTGGTAATCAGTGTGTTAGTGCGAAAGGGCGATTAACGTGGCAACGCGCTGCAGTTAACGCGTTTGAACAAAGTATTGAGTTAGGGAGCTTTAAGGGCGAAATTTCTTGCCAGCAAGGGAAGTTGGCTGTGAAAATTTTGCCAGATAATCGACTGGGTTTACAGTACACCGCGTTGCTTGGCTTAGATGGCCGCGTTAGTGGTCAAGGTTACCTAACGCCGGGTAATAACTTTCCGGCACAGCTGCGCGACACGCTGCCATTTATTGGTAACCCTGACGCCCAAGGGCGCTACGAACTTAAATTTTAGGAGCTGTCGCTAATATTTCTGCAGTCATCACGCGATAATCTGTAATTGCTGGGTAACCCGTGATTTCACGCGCAGGTTGTTGACTGTCAGGGTTTGCGACCGCCAGCAAGTGCTTAATACCAAACGTTTTTGCCGAATCTAAAATCGGCAAGCTGTCGTCGACGAAAAGCGTTTTTTGGCAATCAAATTTTTCCACGGCATGCAGTTGTTGCCAAAGCGACTGTGACTCTTTACTAACACCAAACTCATGGGTTGAGTAAAGCTTGTCAAAGTACTTATCGAGCTGAGTTCGCTCAATTTTTAACGACAAACTACCCGGGTGCGCGTTAGTCACCATCACCACCCGACGACCACTGATTCTTAACGCTTGTAAAAACTCATCGGCATCTTGTCGCAAGGCAATTAAATGCATTAGTTCACGTTTTAATTCGGTAATCGGCAGTTGGGTTTGTTCAGCCCAATAATCAAGGCAATACCAAGCAATAGTGCCGTGAACTTTTTGGTAATGTGCGGTAAGTTTTTCGCGCGCAGCTTCAGTTGAAATGCCAACACTTTCACCGTAGCGCATTGGCAAATGTTCTAACCAAAAGCGATTGTCGTAGTGAAGATCCAAAATCGTACCGTCCATATCGAGCAGCACAGTGGAAATTTCTGACCAATCCAGCATAGATTTATTCCAAGAAAACATCTTATTATGGCATTATAACGATAATAGTTTGTCTACATAACCAACTTTCTCTGAGCTTCGCTTATTAGGTGTGACTACGTTGAAAAACCGCTTACCTCAAATTACCGATAGCCGCATGGTGGCCAAAAGTCGCTTTTTTGCGATTGAGCAAATTGATCTTGCCTTTAGCAATGGGCAAACGCGTGAATATGAGCGCATGGCGGGTAGTGGCCGAGGAGCTGTGATGGTGGTACCTATGCTTGATCAAGAGACTATGTTACTCGTGCGAGAATATTGCGCTGGCACCCACAGTTATGAATTGGGCTTTCCTAAAGGCCTAATTGATCCGGGTGAAACAGGCGAGCAAGCAGCTAATCGCGAATTGCAGGAAGAAGTCGGCTACGCAACTGAGCAGTTACAGCATATTCACGATGTTGCCATGGCGCCCGCGTTTTTTAATGCTCATATGAAAATCTATCTCGCTACAGGTTTATACCCTTCTCAATTAGAAGGTGACGAGCCAGAGCCTTTGGAAGTGGTGCCTTGGCCAATTGCCGACTACCAAAACCTGTTAAGCCAACCTGACTTTAATGAAGCTCGCTCGATTGCCGCATTGATGCTAGTGTGTGACCAATTAGCGCAGCAACAGGAGTTAAAATGACCGAATCACACTCGCTAAGCCCACTGTTAAAAATTGCTATCGACACTGCAAAATTGGCGGGCGAGCAAGTCATGTCATTTTATCGACAGCGAAATTTTACGTCAGAGATCAAAGCTGATGACAGCCCAGTCACTAGTGCTGACCTGGCTGCCAATGAAACGATCATGGCAGAGCTTCAGCGTTTAACGCCGGATATTCCCATTATTTCTGAAGAAGTCGGCCCACTGCCGTTGGAGCAACGTGGCAAATGGCAGCGCTATTGGTTACTTGATCCGATTGATGGCACCGGTGAGTTTATTATTGGCAGTGGCGACTTTGCGGTAAATATAGCGCTAGTGGAAAATGGCTGGCCAGTGATTGGGGTAATTCATGCGCCGGATCATCATTTAACTTATTATGCCGAAAAAGGTGTGGGGGCGTTCAAAGATAATGGTCAGTCGAGCAAGCAAATTCACGTTGCTCGTTACGATGAAAAACGCCCCGTTAAAGTAGCGATTAGCCGCCGCCAAGAATTAAGCTTGATGGGGCAATATTTAAATACTGATTTTGACTTTGAGTATATTGCCCTTGGTAGCTGCTCATTAAAAAATTGCTTAATTGCTGAAGGCGGCGCCGACTGCTATTTGCGAATTGGGCCTACAGGTGAGTGGGACACAGGTGCCAGCCAGTGTATTTTGGAGCAAGCGGGTGGCACTATTATTGACAGCGAATTTCAGTCACTTAGCTACAATGAACGCCACTCATTAATGAATCCTGACTTTTTAAGCTTGGGGGCTGGTGAGTTTCCTTGGCAACAGATCATTAAACCACATCGCGCAGATCGCGAGTTTTAACGGTCGCTATTGTGTAGCTAGAGCAAGTCATATATCCAAGCAATAGCGATAATTAAATCCAAGGAAGAGTTATGCGACGTTTACTTATTCTCACTGTATTAGTTCATTGCTTGAGTTTGCTGTTCTCGCTGCCGGTGTTTGCCGGCTGGCAGCTCAACAGTAGCGAGTCTCAGCTAAGTTTTGTTACCACGAAAAATAGCGAAGTCGCAGAAGTTCACAGCTTTGAAAATCTGACTGGCGATATCAATAAACAAGGGCAAGTAAGCTTTAAGGTCAGTCTAGCAAGTGTCAATACTGACATCCCTATCCGCGATGAACGCATGCAGAAGTATTTATTCAAGCTTGATACTTTTACTAGCGCAGACTTTATCGGTGAGGTTGATATTCGCTTTATTGAAGCTTTGCCAGCTGGGCAAGTGAAGTACTTACCGTTATCTGGGCATATTCACCTTCATGGCAACAAGCAAGCAGTGACGATGAAAGTACAGCTGATTAAGCTTGCGAGAAACCGTTTTGTCGTTAACACGGTAAAGCCATTAATAATGAATGCCAACCAATACAATTTGGCGGCAGGTGTTGAAAAGCTCAGAACAATCGCAGGTCTTAGCAATATAAGTAATGCGGTCCCCGTCACCTTTAATTTATTATTCGAATACCAAACAAAGTAATTTAACCTCAGCTCTGGATAACTAATGTGCCTCTAGCGGCTATTTTTACTGCTACCAGCTTTAAATTTACTTGCAATAGACCAGCTACTGACGCGCAAACTTACCTTGATGTCAGCAAAAATTTCTCGCCAGAAGGTAATGATGAACATAACTATCGGAATTAATTTGTTATTCACTATTTCTTAACTAAACCTGAGGTTAATTTAGCGAAGCGCAAAGTTCTCATTCTTCACTACCTATTAACCATGTTTAGCTTCAGCAAGCGGGCAAAATAAAACACTATGTTCGCTTTTTAACACCTTTTCAATTGGCATTGGGTGAGCGTATACATAACCTTGTATTGCATCGCAGCCTAGTTCTCGTAGCTTGCTTAATTGAACTTGCGTTTCAACACCTTCTGCAACAACACTAAGGTCCATGTTTTTCGCTAGCATTAAAATATATTCGACCAGTTGCTTGTCTTTGTCGGATTTATTGAGTTGATTGATAAAGTGTTTGTCTATTTTTAGACGGTCAGCCTGCAGCTCGCGTAAGCGAATTAAAGAAGAGTATCCAGTGCCAAAGTCGTCGATGGCAATTTTAATACCAAGCTTTTTAAGCTCAGATATTTGGGCTATCGCTCTTTCAAAGTTGCTCACTATAGCGGATTCTGTAATTTCAAGCTCAAGCTGATTGGCTGGAAAGTGCAGCTTGTTGAGTAAGTTACTAATGACGGGAACTAGATTATTTTGGTGAAACTGGCGCGGAGAAAGGTTTATTGATAACGATTGGTCACTAGCGAGTATAGGCTGCATTTCAGATAGTGCTTGCTTTAGCACCCATAGGCCGATTTGCTCAATTTGGCCAGATTCTTCGGCAACATGAATAAAGTCATCGGGCGAAATAAACTGTCCAGCTGTTTGCCAACGCAATAATGCTTCATAACCTATTAACTTACCTGTTTTCAGGCTAGCTTGAGGTTGGTATTGAATATGAAACTCATGCTGACCAATTGCCCTTTTTAAGCCTGTTTCTATGTTATAGCGTTGTGTTAGTTGTTCAAGTATTTGCTCATCGTAGAAGGTAATGTCTCCCTTTCTTAGCTTTTTCGCATGATACATTGCAGAGTCAGCAGCTTTTAGCAACTCAGCTTGGCATGTTGCATCTTTTGGGTAAAGCGCGATACCAATGCTAAATGTCACTTTGACTTCATTTAAATCGAGCAAATAGGGCTGTTGCTGCACTTGGCACAATTTATTGGTGATAGCCTCTAACTGAGCCAATTCCTTATAATTGATGAGCAGTAAGAATTCATCTCCCCCTAGTCGGCCAACCGTATCATCAGCCCCAACACATCGACGTAATCGGTTACCAACTTGTTTTAGTAATGAATCCCCTAAAGCATGGCCATACGTGTCGTTGATGACTTTAAAATTATCAAAATCAACAAAGGCAACTGCCAACTTATTACTGGTCTTTTCATAGTTTTTCAGTAATACCGCAAGCCTGTCTGTCGCAAGGGCGCGATTTGGTAAATGAGTTACTCCGTCGAAAAAAGCAAGATTTGTTATTTCTCGATTCAGCTTTTTGATGTCTTGCATACGTCTGAATGTATAGATACTGCCGACTGCGCCCAAATAAAACACAAAGAGCAATATTTCGTCGAGATCCCAATCTTCATGCGCTCGAGTAAATTCAAATAACAATTCAAAGGCTTCAATTTCCGATATTAAGGTTAATAGTGTTAACCCCGACACTAAAAAGAGAGCAATGAACAGTTCAATTTGAGCGCGTTTTCTTAGTTTTTTAGAGAGTGTTGTTTGGCTTGGCAACGTAAAAGCACTCCTTGCTAAGATTATTCAACCAGTATAGGGGATTCATAGCGAAAGTGATAAAACAGGTGAAGAGCTGCAACTTAATGGCAATCTAGTTCAAATAAATTAATTAGCGCCATTTGCCTTTTGAAGTAAATCCAATAAGCCACATTATTTATCTTTCGAATTATAGTTAGCCCAGAGTTTTGGGCGTTTTTTAAAGAACCTCTTATTTTTCATAGCTGTTTTGATGACAACTTTCGTTCAGAAGGCGAATAGTTAGCTATTAGTGATGCTTATTTGAGCAATTCAATTCGCTATGCTACAAAATAATTCATGTATGGCATTTGTGGAAATGTCTGCATCAATCTAAAAAAATAAATATATACAAAGACATACAACAAGGCATAAGCAAAAGAGGAACGTACTTTGATATCACTAAACTCACCTGTAAAAGGTTTGGGTAAGCTCAGGCTGCTTAAACCCATCTCATTACTGTCTTTTTCAATTTTATTGAGCGCCTGTGGAAATGGCGATTTTAAATATAATAGTCAACCAAGTTTTGAACCGCCGACGCCAGAAATTCCACAGCCGCCAATGCCAGTTGATGTCGTACCTGCATTTGCACCTGACGGTCAGCTTAGCGCTAATATTCGTTGGACAGACTTTGGTGTGCCACATGTTAAAGCCGATAGCTTAGAGAGCTTGGCTTATGGTGTTGGTTATGCGTTTGCCAGAGATAACATCTGCATTCTGGCGGATCAAATTCTTAAATATAACTCTGAGCGCGCTAAATATTATGGCCCTGATATGGTGCCTGGATCTGGCGATTCCGAGCACTTAATTAGTGATTTTGGTTTCCTTACTCTAGATATTCGAAATATCGCTCAAAATAGTATTCGCGGCATGTCGGCTAATTCGCAGGCGATGCTGTCAGGCTATGCGCAAGGTTACAACAAGTATCTTGCAGATACTGGCACAGATAATATTGACCCTGCGTGCGCTGGCCAGCCGTGGGTACAGCCAATCAGTGACCTTGACATGTTAACTTACTCCTTGGGGATCGCGCATTTACCTGGTGCTGCGAACTTCTTAGGCGCAATGTTTGCTGCCGCGCCTGAAGGTGAATCATTTTTACCCTTTCCAAAAGGGAGTAAAGCGGCGAAAGCAGCTGCTGTAGAGCTGCCTTTTCAAGTTAACCCGAAAGTGACGATGCCAGAGATAAACGAGCAAGAACTTGGCTCAAATGGCTGGGGGCTAGGTAAAGACAAAACCGCGAACGGTAAAGGTATGGTTTTGGCAAACCCTCATTTTCCTCATACAGGCAATCTCAGATTCTGGCAATTTCACTCGACTATCCCTGGCTATATGAATGTCATGGGTGGCTCGCTGATGGGCGTGCCAGGGGTTGTGAATATTGGTTTTAATGAAAATGTTGCTTGGACACATACGTTTTCTACCGCTGAGCATTTTGTCTTGTATCAGTTAACATTAAACGATGGCGACCCTAGTCAGTTGTCACAAGTTGTTGATGGGGTAAATCGCCCGATTACTCGCCGCGAATTAGTGATTGATGTGGCAGTGGCACCGGGGCAAACCATTCAACTAGCGAAAAACAGTTACTCAACTCATCAAGGGCCTATGGTTGTTGTGCCCGGCGCTTTTGAATGGGGACCAGATGGCGATGCATACGCAATTAAAGATGCCAATACCGCCAATTTAGATATCGTTGATCACTGGCTGGCGATGAACCTTGCCACTAATATGGACGAATTTAAGCAAGCGTTTAGAGATCATGACGGTGTTATTTTTAACAATACCATGGCGGCAGATCGTGAAGGTAATGTATTTTACATTGATGATTCAACCGTACCGTTTTTAACCGCCACTGCGATAACTGAGTTAACAACCAATCCGTTATTGATCGGTGCTAAACAACAAGCTGGCTTTACCATTTTGCCAGCCTTTATTTCGGCGTTTGATTTTGACCGACCGGTTCCTTATGAACAAGCACCGAAATATTCAGGCACTGACTATGTGCAAAACTCTAACGACAGCTTTTGGCTAACGAATGCACAAGCCCCAATTACTGGTGTTTCGCCGCTTTATGGGCAAGTGGATAATCAACAATCTTTGCGTTCACGTATGGCGCATAAATTGTTGGCAGACGCGGCTGGCAGTGATGGTTTGTTTACGCCTGAAGAAGTGGAACAAGCACTGCTCGGTAATCGCAATTATTTGGGTGAAGCAGTACTCAGTGACTTATTAGCAATGTGCCAAAATCAGGGCAACACACCTGTTAATGTTGATGGCCAAAATGTCGATATTAGCGCAGGCTGCAGTGCCTTGGCGCAATGGGATGGCACAATGAATCTTAACAGTAGTGCTGGTCACTTATTCCGTGAGTTTGCTTTTCAATTTAATCTAGCGCCGCAATGGCAAAATGATTTCGATCCGGCTAATCCTATCACAACACCAAATACATTGGCTGCAACCCCTGAGGTGTTAACTCAGTTTGCACGGGCAATTATGACGGTAGAATCAGCAGGCATAGCATTGGATGAGGTGCTAGGTACGGTTCAGTTTGTTGAGCGCAGTACACCGGATGGGCAAGCAACCGGCGTGAAAATTCCATGGGCTGGGGCGCATAATATTGAAGGTGGTTTTAATGTCTTTAGAGCTGCTACCAGCAATAATGGCACCTTATTGCCACGCCATACATACCCAACACTGCCAAATACCATGATGAGTGTCGAAGGTGAAGGCTACCATATTAATTATGGTAGTAGCTGGATGACAGTGGTGAACTTTACTGATGAAGGACCAGTGGCTCGTGGCTTGTTAAGTTATTCGCAGTCGCATGCGTTTGGGGCGGATCATAATTTAGATCAAACCATGCTGTATTCTCAGCAGCCGCAATTAAGACCACTTCGCTTTACTGAAGAAGACATTGAAAATAATAAAATAGGTGAAATTACAATCACTTCTGGGCAATAATAGCTCAAGTGGCTAATAAATGTTCTAAAAGCCAACGTAATGTTGGCTTTTATGTATAGGACATACGGTATGCCACGGTGACAGGACGTCAATGAGTGGCGAAGTATAGGACATACGATATGCCGCACTGGTGGACGCTAGAGAGACAGGACGTCAATGAGTGGTGAGGTATAGGACTTACGGTATGCCACTTTAATGAAACTAAAGATGATATAGACAGGATGTCTCTATGTGATCAGATGGTCACGGCTTCAATTAAAAAATAACAATAATAAAATTTATCATGACGCCATTACTTCAGACACCGGCACCGAAGTTTCGGTTGCTAACGAGATTACTCGGCAATTTATTGATAAGCCGAGCACAACTAAAAAAACATGTTAGCAGCTGTGAACTGGCGAATAACAAGCTCGTTAATCAGCAAAGTGATTTATCTGCTTACTTGCCGAGTAATAGCTTTGCGCCGCTCGCCATTCGACTTAATGGATTAGCAGCTGATAATTCACGCCAACAAAGCTTTAAGCAACTCTTTAATTGCCAAACCTTACCAATAAGCTACTTGTTTATAGAAAGCTATCGCTATCTTGGGCAGTTGTTATTGCAGGCTAAGCTACCGAGTGGTCTGCTTGGCTTGATCCATATCAGTGCTAGTTTTGAGGAACAACAGCCAGTAAGTTGGCAACAGCCGTTTGACTTGATATTGAGCCTAATAGGCAGCCAGGCAAGCGACAAAGGCTTGGTTTACCGTATTCGAATTGAGATGCTGCAAAACAACAATGTTTGTCTTGTTAGCGAACATCAGTTGTTAGATAAATTTAAAGATTATCAACGGGGTGAAAGAAGGCGGCAGTTCGATGTAGCGAATGCACTTTCAGCGGTGGCTTATCAACCACTGACGCCAGTGTTAGCGCGCAAATATGCCAAGCTATCAGGCGACTATAACCCCATTCATTTGCAACCTTGGCTGGCTAAAATGTTAGGAATGCATGCTTGTGTGATACACGGTATGTATCAGATGCATTGGGCGCTAGTGAATACTGACAAGTCTTATCAAAAAGTGACAGCACACTTTAATAAAGCCTGCTATCTGCCGCGCAAGGTGAGCTTAGTTGAGCAAGCAGGTAACAAGCTGGCGGTATTCTCAAACCACTTTACCGAACGTCATATGCAGCTGACGCTTGAATAGCTCTCATACTGATTGGCAAAAGTGCTTTACTCTGATGCTGACAAATATTGCTCAACTTCCGTATGAGGGATGATATTGACCGTTTCATAGAGCTCTGAATAGACGATCACGGCTTCTCCGCTCGCTAATTGTTGCTTTACTTGCGCAATTTTTTGCGTGAGTTCAACATCTTCTAAACCGTAATCGGTACCTTCTCGCAGTACAAATTCTTGGATTAGCTTTGTTAATGTCTCGGGCTGTATTTCTTGATGGGGAATAATCATAAAAACTGACTCAAATAGGCAGGTGCGCGTTGTTCTAACCAATAAATTGGGTTTAACGGGTTTTTGCCCGCAATAAAACCGACATGCCCACCTTTTTCACTAATCTCAAAATCTATATGCTCAGGCAGTGGTTGGTCTGGCACGATATGCTGATGATCTAAAAACGGATCGTCAGCGGCATGAATAAATAAACAAGGAACATTAATTTTGGCCATCACGGGCTTACCACTGGCACGTTGATAGTAGTCTTCAGCGCTTGCAAAACCATTTACGGGAGCGGTAACCATATGATCAAAATCCCATAGCTCTTTGACTTTTTCCAGTCGGCTTGGATTGATTTCAGGTAACAATTGCTGTTCAACTTTAACTAAGGTGCTGGCCTTTAACATATCGACCAAGTACTTCTGATAGATACGTGAACTACCTTTGGCAATACGACGGCTGCAACTGGTTAAATCTAGTGGCGCACAGATAACTGTTGCAGCTTGATAAGGGTGATCTTGGTGCTCGGCTAAGTAACGGGTTAACACATTCCCGCCTAATGAAAAGCCAACGGCTGCTTTTGGCGCCTGTGGGTAAAGATTTTGCAGCCAATTAGATAAAAAGTTGATATCACGAGTATCACCTGAGTGATAAGAACGTCCATGGCGATTAGGGCGCCCACTGCAGCCGCGAAAATGCATCAGCACACCTATCCAACCCGCATTCTTAATTGCGGTTAACATGCCTTTCGCATAATGGCTATCCGCTGACCCTTCAAGGCCATGCAATACAACCACAATCGGTTTTGCACTATTTCGCTCGGGCAATTCTGTCCACGCTAAATCGATAAAGTCATCGTCGGGCGTTTCAAGGCTTGATTTGTGCAGTGCGATACGCTGATGTTTGCGAAAATATTTAGCCAAAATAGTTTGCAAATGAGCGTTGCTAAGCCACCACGCTGGTTTAAATGAGCTGTTGATTATCATTTTGGCTGTATTTTTGAAAATAAGTTATGAAAAGAAAAAGCCTACCCCATGACACTCATAGGGTAGGCTTGATTATACGGATATTAGTCTGAGATAGAACTGTTGTGTTTGTATTAAGGCATCTGCTTTACAGGCAATTGAACTAAACCAACTGATTCACTAACAAACCACGACGAGAGTCTTCTTCACGGCGCGTAATAATGGCAGCTTGCAACTGAGCTTCAGCTTGTTCTTGTTCTGAACTGGCAGAAGCGAAGTCTGTGTCTTGGATACGTGAGCGTGATGCACTAACGTTTACCACAGAGGTTTCATAGGTACTCACTTGGCTGCCCAAGCTATTGCTGTCTGCACCTAGTGCTGTTGCTTGCTGACTAACACTTTCAAATGCGGTTTCAAGTGCTGCTTGTGTTGCCGCTGGGTCGTTTGCATCTAAACCAGATAAGAAGTTTGGATCGCCTAATGCTTCGCCTGCAATAGCGTTTACTTGTTCCGTTAACTGATCTAATTCGCCTTGAATAGCATTTGGATCGTTGAAAGCACTGCCAGATTGAACTGAAAGCTCATTGGCGCGTTGTAGGCTGTCAGAGATAGCTGTAAGGCTGGCTTCTTGAACGTTATTTAAATTGATTTGATCTTGAGCGTTGACGCTAAGCTGACTGCTCGCATTAATTTGAGAAGTAAGACGTTCAGATATTTGTAGACCAGCAGGGTCATCGGCAGCACGATTGATACGTCGTGCAGAAGAAAGTTGCTCGCGCTCTTCGTCTTGACGTTGGCGTTGCTGCTCAATAAAACTGAGAGAAGTAGATTGTTGGTTAACAGAGATCATAACGACGACACCATATTATCTGAGTTATGCTCCATTATAGCAAAGCTAGCGCAGAAAATGTTTAAAAATTGTACGTGAAATTTATGCTTGTTAACCAACCATGAAGACAATAAATAACTCTATGTTTCGGCTGATAAAATTAATTGGTGCTACTTGTCTTCAGCAATGTTCTTCATAAAGAAGTAAACGTAGTAAGCACAAATAGCCAATACGATAGTCAAGCCACCAAACGAGAACCAGAATACAGGATCGTTAAAGAAAGATTTTAGAATGTCCATGACATGCTCCTTATTTGTTACTGACGACCATTGTAAATAAGGAGCAAAACGGCATAGTGATATAGATCAATAATGCCAGTTAAAGTTGACTAATTATTGACTGTTCTTTGCTCTGATTTCGGCTTGAGCAAGCAAGTTTCGGTAGAGACTGTCAGCTTCTTCTCGTGCTTTTTTAATTTCTTCAACAGGAAGCTTTCGCTCATCTAGCACGCGGCTGCTTTCGGCGGGTTGATAGCCATTGCGTGACGCTATGGTATTCCAAATGTATGACTGAATAATGTCTTTCTCTGTGCCTTTGCCTTCAAAGTGCATTAAGGCAAGATTGAACTGAGCCAACGCGTAATTTTGTTTGGCGGCTTTTTCGTATTCGCGCACCGCTTTGCGATTGTCGCGATAGGTTCCAGTGCCTTCTGCATACATTACGCCCAAATTAAATTGTGCGCTGGCAAGGCCTTTTTCTGCTGCTTTTTTAGTCAGCTCAAACGCTTTTTTCGAATTTTTTTCGACCGGTTCGCCTTCGGTATACATCAAGGCGAGTTCAAACTGAGCATCAGGGTAGTTTTGATCGGCAGCAAGTGACAATAATTCATAAGACTTTTGCAGGCTCTTACGCATTCCCCAGCCATTCTTATACATCATAGCCACTTGGTACTGGGCAGGAGCGTAGCCTTCTTCTAACAGAGGTTGAAACTCTGCCATCGCGGCTTTAAATTGGCCGCGGTTAAGTTCATAAATGCCAGATTTTAAATCGGCGGCGACGCCAGATAACGAGCTTAAAGATAACGCCAAGGTTAGGCTAGCAAGGGTAAGTTTGTTCATAATAACTCTCTTGTCGTAAATGAACGTGTTATTGATAGTTTAGCAAAGTGCATTAAAAGTGCGTAAAACTACTAGAATTCACGTTACAGATCATCGCTTTATAATTATCTTATCCGATTGGATTCATGATCGCGTCAATTTTTTCTTCTAAATCAAGCCATTCCATCTCAGCTTCGCTGATTTGCTCGCTCAAGCTCGCTTGCTGTTTAAGCAGGCTAGATAATTTGGCTTTATCGTCTGATTGATAAATTTCACCATCGGCAAGAATGGCCTCAACCTCGTCGAGTTCTGTTTGCCATTTCTCCATTTGTTTGTTGAGTTTATCGACTTGCTTTTTTAGTGGCGCAGCTTGTTTTCGCAACTCAGCTTGTTGCTGGCGTTGCTGTTTTTTATCTACACCTGAATTTTGGGCTTCTTTGGGCTCTGCTGATTGTGCTTTGCTGAGTTTTTTATCGTCATTTAACCATTGCTGGTAATCGTCGATATCTCCGTCAAAGCTAGTGACTTTGCCTTGCCCGACCAATAAAAATTCGTCAACACAGGATTCTAGTAAATAGCGATCATGGGCAATAAGGATTATCGCCCCTTGGAAATCTTGTAGCGCCATCACTAAGGCTTGGCGCATCTCTAAATCTAAATGGTTTGTCGGTTCATCCAACAGCAGAAGTTGTGGTTTTGCCAATACAATCAGTGCGAGTACTAGTCGTGCTTTTTCCCCACCTGACATCGTACTGGCTTGTGCTAATGCTTGATCGCCGCTAAAACCGAAACGCCCTAAATAGTTGCGAGCATCTAACTCCCCAAAATGCGGTGCATCACGCAATATATGTTCAAGCGCTGTCGAGTTGCCATGAAGTTGCTCTAGCTGATGTTGAGAGAAATAGCCAATATTTAAGTCTTGTGCACAAAAACGCTCGCCGCTCAACAAGGCAAGCTCACCGGCTAACGATTTGATTAACGTTGATTTACCCGCGCCATTTCGCCCCAATAACCCCAAACGTGTGCCAGGAACTAGGGTGATATTGGCTTGCGCTAGAATTCGGGTTTCGCCATAACCACAGTCGGTATCGGTAATGGACAGCAGTGGATAAGGCAAATGCTCAGGTTGCTCGAAACTAAAAGTAAACTGACTATCAACATGAGCAGGCGCTAAATCAGGTAGCTTTTGTAATCGCTTCAAACGGCTTTGCGCTTGCTTTGCTTTACTCGCTTTTGCGCGGAAACGGTCAACAAACTTGGTTAAGTGCGCGACTTCGCGTTGCTGTTTTTGGTAAGCGGCATCTTGCTGCGCTAAATGTTCAGCGCGCTGTCGCTCAAACGCGGTGTAGTTGCCAGAGTACAGTTTGGCACTTTGGCGCTCAATATGCAGAATTTGACCGACAACATCATCAAGAAAGTCGCGATCGTGAGAAATTAACACTAGGGTGCCATCAAAGCGTTTTAACCAGCGCTGTAACCAAATAACCGCATCAAGATCTAAGTGGTTGGTTGGCTCATCCAGCAGCAATAAGTCGGCTCGGCTAATCAGCGCTTGCGCTAAATTCAAGCGCATGCGCCAACCACCAGAAAAGCTTTTAACTGGCTGCGAAAGTTCGGCTTGGCTAAAGCCTAACCCATGCAAAAGTTCACCAGCACGTGCTGGCAAGCTGTAGCCATCAATGGTTTCTAATTGGTTTAGCAAGGTGGCTTCTAAGGTGCCGTTTTCTGCTTGTCGCGCCTTTTCAAGCTCTGCTTCAATGGTGCGATATTCGGTGTCGCCATCAATCACATAATCAAGTGCGCTAGAATCAAGCGCTGGTGTTTCTTGTTTTACCGTGGCTATACGCCATTTGGCGGGCATTTTGAGCTCACCTTTATCAGGTGCTAGGCCACCGAGAAAAACAGAAAATAGTGATGATTTACCGCAACCGTTGGCGCCAACTAAGCCAACTTTGTGCTTGGCGTGCACGGTAAAGGTGGCATTGGTAATTAAGGCTTTTGAGCCTCGGTAAACATCTAAGTCTTGGGCAGTGATCAAGTGCGCGTTCCAATTAGTACTACTTTATAAAATTGGCGCTATTGTCGCTTTTACCCCTAGTGGCTTTCAAGTTAAAATGCTGGCTAAGTAAGGTAAGAAGTTTAGTAAGAAGCACAATAAAGAGAACGAATGTGAAAAAACGATTTATTGCGGGCGCAGTTTGCCCGAGCTGTAAGGCGATGGATACCATGGCACTCACCAAAGAAAATGGTATTGAAAAAGTGACCTGTGTGAGCTGTGGTGAGCAAATGACTCAGCCTGAAGCGCATGTTGAGAAGCAAGTGCGCGAGAGCGAGCAAATGATAGGTATATTTAAACCCGAGTAGCGGCCACTAGGGCGTGTTGATCTTTCAGGGTTGTTTTTGCAGCAGTCTGTTTGGGTTTTATACAAGGCGGCACTTGTGCAGTGTAGTCATTCTCCATAAATAAGTGCCAACACAGTAGAAAATTCAAACAGACGCTGCCCTGCGGGTTCACCTAAACGCTTCCTGCTCATTGTTGCTCGCTTTTTACATAGAACGACTATGCGACAAAGCGAGCGCCGCGATCAGAAAGCGTTTAGCATGAACAAAATTCAACCTCGAAAGATCAACACGCCCTAGTATCAGCTAATAAAAAGCCAGCACGATCGCTGGCTTACTAAACACTTATTGTGACAAATCGCTCGCGTGTTCCATTAATAATGTGGCGGCGGTGGCTCATCTTCCGCTTTCATTACATTACTTGGCGCCATGTCTTTTACGCGTTGTGCCACGAGGTGCAAATGCTCTTTCATTTCAGCCAATGTCGCCTGATGAATAGTAATTTCTCGATTTAATTGTTCGATTAAATCTTCCTGAAAAGCGTTTTTTGCTTCCAAGGTTTCAATACGTTGTTCTAACGTACTTATTGCTTGATTTGTATCGCTGGGATTATCAGCGGTTATTGGGGTAGAGGCCATAATTCGGCAAATCCAGACGAGCTTTCGGTAATAAAGTGGTTATTATCGCGAAAAGCGGCGCTGTAAACAACGGCGCCGGCAGGGCGAATGTCTTCACGTGGCGTTACGCGCCAACTGGCGATACGTTGTCCAGTGCCAATATTCCACAGACTGACTTTACGCGTTGGAGCGCCGGTGAGCAGTTGTGTGCCGTCGGGTGAGAATCGCACTGAGCTAAACACCTCTTGGCGATTGGTATATTTTAAGCTGTTAACCAGTTTGCCAGTTTTTAAGTTCCAAATATGCGCATCTTTTTTGCTATCCGCGGTAAAGGCATAACGACCTTGTGGGTCAAGCGCGACTTTAGTGACACGGCTAGGATGGTTAAATTGGTAGATCACTTGCCCTGACTGGGTGTCCCAAACGTAGGCGACAAAATCGTTACCACCAGAGATGGCAACGCGGCCATTGGGCAGCATATCAACAGTATTGATTTTCTCGCTATGACCTAAGAACTCGAGGCGTCGCCCATTTGCCATTGTGACGTGAGCCACTTTGCCGTTGGACTTACCAATAAGTAGATAATTACCGTTGTTAGCAATAGCGATATCGCGAATGCGTGATTCACTGACTTGATAAAAGCCTTCTGATTCACCAGTTTCTGCGTTCCACAGCGAGAAAGCCTCGCTGTTGGCGGTGACCACATGTGAGTTGTTGTCGGCAATATCGATAGCCAGTACTAAGTTATCGGCGTTGTCTTGTTGTTGTGACCAAGTAAATTTCAGCGCATTTTTATCGATATCCCAAACGCTGATGCCATGATGAATTGATGACACAACACTTAATTTTCCATCATTGGAAATATCGGCTGCTCTCGCACCTTCAGCAGCGTGTCGCCAGCGTTCAATTGGTTGTGAATCACTCGGTTGACAAGCGCTTAAAAACCATGGCAAAACGGCAATTTTACAGAGTGAAAACAATCGATTAAGCGACATCAATATTTAATACTTTTTTCTGACCACAATAGCCGTTAGTATAAGTGTTTTTTCACGCGATTGAACAAAAATAATAAAAATCACCGTGGTCTTTGTTATGTTCAACTTTGGAGTATTAAATGAAATTGTTTAAACCGACTTTGGTTGCAATTGCGATGGTGTCTGTATTTGGCTGTCAGGAAGCTAAAAAAGAAGAGCCTGTTGTAGCGCAAGCGCCAGTATTGGAAGCAGAAATTGACAAGCAAGCTTATGGTTTAGGCGCGTCAATTGGTATGTACATGGAGCGTAACCTAGCAGAACATGAGAAGTTAGGTTTAGCGTTAGATAAAGAGCTGATCGTAAAAGGTTTTGTAGAAAGCTTAGAAGGCAAATCACAATTACCACAAGAAGAAATTCAAGCTTTATTAATGTCGCTTGATCAGCAAATGAAAGAAAAGCAGCAAGCGCAAATTGCTAAGCAAGCAGAAGATGCGTTAGCAGAAGGTCAAAAGTACCTTGATGAAAATGCTAAGCGCGAAGGTGTGATGACCACTGAATCTGGTATTCAGTACGAGATCATTACCCCAGCTGAGGGCGAAAAGCCAACCGCAACTGACACTGTAAAAGTACACTACACAGGTACTTTGATTAACGGTGAGAAATTCGATAGCTCAGTAGATCGAGGCCAGCCTGCGGTATTCCCACTAAATCGCGTAATTCGCGGTTGGACTGAAGGCGTTCAGTTAATGTCGGTAGGTGCGAAGTACAAGTTCACCATTCCTTCAGATCTTGCTTACGGCCCTATGGGTAACCCACCACGCATTCCTGGTAACTCAGTATTGAATTTCGAAATTGAATTATTAGAAATTCAAAAACCAGAGCCAGCACCAGAAGTAGGTGAGCAAGCGGAAGCAGCAGCTCAGTAATTTTCTGCCAGTTCTTGTTACTTAAAGCCAGCATCACTTGCTGGCTTTTTTTATAAAAAATTAGGTATATCCGGTTTACTTTGCGATATGAGTAAGCTTTTAAACTGTGGCGATAGACCATGTACCTATCGTAAAATAGCTAGATTCTCCTTTTCCGCTATTTTCTATGAAATCTTTGCTTATTATTGGTTGGGTTTGGCCTGAGCCTAACTCTTCTGCCGCTGGCAGCCGCATGGTTCAGCTTATTCGTTTATTTCAAACGTTGGATTACCAAGTAACTTTTGTTAGCGCGGCAAATAAAAGTGATCATATGATTGACTTGGCAGCGCTCGATGTTGCTACGCAGGAAATCACACTGAATTGCGATAGCTTTGATGCCTTTGTCAGCGAGTTAGCGCCTGATGCAGTGATGTATGACAGATATATGGTGGAAGAGCAATTTGGTTGGCGCGTTGCCAAAAACTGTCCTAATGCATTGCAAATTCTCGACACAGAAGACTTGCAGAGCCTGCGCAACGCTCGTCATCAAGCTTATAAAAAAGATGGCCATCTTGAAAATACGGAGCTAAATACAGAGCTTGCGATTCGCGAAGTCGCGGCCATTTATCGCTGTGATTTAACCATTATGATTTCGCCAGTGGAAATAGCGCTATTGGTTGAGCATTACCAAGTGCCTGCCTCACACCTTTGTTACTTGCCGTTTCTATATGATGAGGAGGCATTAGCAAAACCCAGCTTGCCCTATGCTCAGCGTGATAATTTTATTGCCATAGGAAATTTTCGCCATGCACCTAATTGGGATTCTGTGCTGTGGCTTAAGCAGCAAATTTGGCCGCAAATTCGTAAGGCGTTGCCGCAAGCTGAGCTGCATATTTACGGTGCTTATCCGCCGAAAAAAGCGACTGATTTACATTGTGAAAAATCCGGTTTTCTAGTCAAAGGTTGGGCAGAAGATGCTTTTGAGGTAATGGCGAAAGCTAAAGTGTGCTTGGCACCACTGCGCTTTGGTGCTGGTATTAAAGGCAAGTTAAGCGATGCTATGCTGTGCAGTACACCGTCAGTTACTACCGCAATTGGCGCAGAGGGAATGACTACTGATTTAGCTTGGCCTGGGGTAGTCTCTGATGACGTCAACGAAATAGCACAAGCAGCTATTGTGCTTTATCAAAATGAAGAACAGTGGCAAATTGCCAGTGAACTTGCTGAGCGAAATCGCAAGCTACTGTTTACTAGCCAGCCGTTTGTTGAACAATTTAGCGAGCAGCTAACGTGCATCGTCAATCAGCTAACAATGCATCGCCAAAAGAACTTCATCGGCTTAATGCTAAACCATCACAGCCACAAAAGTACCCAATATATGTCGCAGTGGATAGCGGCTAAAAATCAGCTCACTAGCTAACAGTATGAAAGCTCAACGCTTTTCGAGCAAAGTGTCGCTGAGCTAAATGTCGTTGTAAAAAGTATCGCGGCGCTTAGTATAGTTTGTCTTAGTTGAAGCTTGCGTTGAGCTGGTGGGCAAGTCGAACACTTGCCATCAACATACGAAGGTTAATTTGCTGTGACATGAGATCTAACTCTTTGCTGGTCAGCTTCACTGGCAAATTACGCTCTTGGCAGTTATGGCTTGAGTTAGACTGGCAATACATAGTTGCTGGCGAACGCGCGATGGCAAAAGATTCGTTCGCCCAATCAATCACTGAGGCGTTTTGCCACTTAACCATATCAGCACTTGGTGTTTTTGTAAGTTGCTTAGCCAGTAGGCTGAACATTTGTTGGTATTGCTCTGCTAACTTTTTGTGTTTTGTCTGGCGAGTCAATAAGCACTCATCCCATAACCAATGCATGCTTGAACATTTCACGCCTTGGGCTTCAATTTTCGTTTTATTCCCACCCCAGTCGCTTGCAAAACTGACGTGCAGTGGCTGATGAATATCCCCCAGCCAATGGCCTAAAAACATCAGTGCTTCAGCGCGCTGTTTAACATTTTTACCTTGTGTGACTTGCTTGGCATGATAAGGAATAGCTTGAGTAATGCAGTCTTTTTGGCAAGTGCTGTGGGTTAACTCTTGCTCATCACGGCCAAGGTTAACGTAATGCCACGGCTTATATTTATCGTAATGATCAAGCTTTTTAATGGCGTCAGGCCATGTGCAGGCTTTACCTAAAGTGATAGGGCTATTTTTCTTGGCAAAGTTGTATTGATTAATGCGCTTTCGCTCTGTTTTATTAAGGCTAGCGAGTAAATTGTCAACTTGGCTTTTAGCGTCGGGGGTTAATGCTTGGTAAGCGAGATCGCACACTAGCTGGTGACCAAGTTTGCCAAGTGCGTAAGCGGGTTGAAAAGCTGAGCCAATAAGTAAAATTGCAGCACTGGCTAAATAAACGATTGTTTTTGCAGTCATGAGGTGTTTTGCAGATACGAATAGTTAGCGAGCTATGCTGTCATGGCTACCAGTATGGTGCAATGATTTTTCACCGCGATAATTGGTTTTATTTGAGGTTATTCGAATGGGAGGTGAGAGAATAAGCGACAAGCAGCAAATAGCTACTTGTCTGATTATTCTGTTTGTTGCAATTACTTTTTGAATGGCAATGGCGTGCGATATTTAGCAATATCACAGGCTAGTTAGCCGCAGAGACATAGATGATTTTTGGCTCTTGATTTGTTTTAGCAACGTCGCGAATGGTTACAGATGCATTAACCTTGTTCTTACCAATACTGTATTTGTTCAAAAAGTTGAACGTGTTATCTGCTTGATACTTATAAGCAAACTTGGCGGGTGCTAAGTCGTTACAGCGAATCGTATTGATGTTTACCTTGCGATCATGAATGCCCATTTTACGCAATGTGCTTTTAACACCTTTTACGTCGTTATTACCTGTTCTAACGCATAGGCGGGTTTCATGCGAACCGTCAGTGGCGACAAATTTATATGTCTGTGCGAAGCTAGCTGGCGCATATGAGCCTGCAACAATGGCGCTTACGGCGATACCAGCGAGTAATTTATGTTTCATTGTTCTCTCCTAAACTAATATTGTTAGCCAAGACAATGGCTAAGCATTTGATACCAAGCGCTAGCTAAGTATTCACATTGTTCCGTTTTTAAAACTTGGTGTTCCTTGTTACTGTATTGCTACTGCAATGCGCTAATGAGTAGACAAGGTCATACTGCTGTCACCATAAAAGCAATTCCGTTTTGCTTGACTGTATTTTTAGCAAAAGAGTGTGTGCGACTGATGTCGTAGCTTTGTCGAAATGTAAACGAGTGTAGAAAAGCATGACAAAGATCACTTTTCTAAGCGTGCTGTTTATACTAGCGCTTACAACTAAGTTGTTATTCTAATTAGGATTTAAAGATGAACGAGCAAGAAGTAAGGGCATATTTACTTGCTAAGCCTGAAACAATTAAAGATTTTCCATTTGGCGAAGATGTTGAAGTTTACAAAGTAAAAGGCAAGATGTTCGCCACCTTATCCTTGGGTAAGGGCAACGAAAAAGGCACTGACGGTAAGCTAGAGGGTCATTACTGCATGAACTTAAAATGTGACCCCGAAGAAGCGGTTATGCTGCGTGATATATTTCCTAGCGTGATCCCCGGCTACCATATGAATCGCGCGCTGTGGAATACGGTGATTTTAGATGGCTCTGTACCTGCGGGTGAAATTGAGCGGATGATAGATAATTCGTTTAAGCTAGTGGTCTCAAAAATGACCAAAAAAGACCAAGCGTCGATATTGATTCATTTATAGCAGGGTTTAAATGCAAGGAATAAAAAACCCAGCGTTAACGCTGGGTTTTAAGCATTTAGAGAAGCTTGAAGATTAAGCTAATGAATCTTGTAGTGGCGGTACGACTTGCTTCTTACGGCTCATAATGCCGTCGATCCACACTTTACCGTCAATAGATGCAGCGCCGTAGGCTTTTTCTGTTAAGTCGTCGTTGTTGCTGACAACGAGTACTTCTGAGCCTTCTTTCATAATGTCGGTCAATACCAACAATACGCTGTGGTAGTCACCTTCGGCTTTTAATGCCGCGATATCGACTTGTAAGTCAGCTTTCATGTCGTCAACTAGGCCTAAGTTGATCAGCTCTAACTGACCGATACCTACTTTGTTACCGTGCATGTTGAAGTCTTTAAAGTCACGCATCACTAGGTCACGTACTGGCGTGCCAGCAACCGCTGATTTTACTTCAAACATTTCCATGCCAAGTGCTTTGTAGTCTTCTACACCTGCGATTTCCGCGAGTGCTTCAACACACTTGATATCGGCAGTGGTACAGGTTGGTGATTTGAAGATCACGGTGTCAGATAAGATTGCACACATCATAGCGCCAGCGATGTCTTTTGGAATTTCAACACTGTGGAAATCGTACATCATTTTAATAATGGTATTAGTACAACCTACTGGGCGAATCCAACACTCAAGTGGTGTTGATGTCGTGATATCACCTAGTTTGTGGTGGTCGATAATACCTAAAACTGTGGTGTCGTCGATATCGTCTGGGCCTTGGATGCGATCTGAATGATCAACTACGTAAATGCCGTCAGTATCAGCAAACGTCATTTTTAATTCAGGTTGCTCAAAACCAAACTTGTCTAAGATAAATAAAGTTTCTGGTGATAGCTCGCCTAAACGTGCTGGTTTTACGTCTTCACCAATTTGGTTTTTTAGGTACGATAGGGCGATTGCTGAACAAACTGAATCAGAATCTGGCACCTTGTGTCCGACCGCGTAAGCTGGCATTGATAATTCTCCAAGCGAATAACATTAATTGGCGCGTATTCTAGCAGTTTTTGGTGGATAAAAAAAAGCCGCAGTCTTATTCGAGTAACCTCGAATTTCATGCGGCATTTACCAAGCTATGAATGAGCTTTTATAGCGTTTTAAAACAGTGTATCGCTAACTAGTTATAGTAGCTTAAGCATTTCTCAACTTCGTTTTTAGAACCCATGATCACTTCCACACGTTGGTGAATATCATTTGGCTCAATATCCATTATCGGCCCTTCACTGGTCATCGCTAATCCACCCGCTTGTTCAACTAAATAGCTCATCGGGTTCGCTTCATACATTAAGCGTAACTTGTAAGGCTTTTCTGGATTTTTGTTATCAGCAGGGTAAGTGAAAATACCGCCACGCGTCAGTACACGGTGAATATCGCCAACCATAGCGGCAATCCAGCGCATATTGAAGTTCACACCACGCGGGCCATCACTACCAGCAACTAAATCACTAATATAGTTTTGCATTGGTGCTTGCCAGAAACGTTGGTTCGACATATTAATCGCGAACTCGCGGGTGTCGGCAGGTACTTGTACATTGCGCTCAACCAACAAGTAGCCGCCGTGGGTTCTGTCGAGTACGTAAAAATGTGTGCCTTTACCTGTGGTCATGACCAACATGGTTGATGGGCCATAAAGTACATAACCGGCACAGACTTGTTTGTGGCCAGGCTGCTGGAATTGCTTAGGATCGTCAGCCGCTAGCTCAGGAATGGCTTCGTGGATTGAGAAAATCGTGCCAATCAGCGAGTTAATATCAATATTTGAACTGCCATCGAGTGGGTCAAACGACACTAAGAACTTGCCGTTAGGGTCGCCAGCCACTGAGGTATCTTCTTCCTCTGACGAAATGGCGCGAACAAAGCCCGATTCCAGCAAAATATCTTTAATTAATTCGTTAGAAACCACGTCTAACTTTTTCTGTACTTCACCTTGAATGTTTTCATCCAAAGTCGAACCCATTAAGCCACCTAACTGTGCTTGGCTGACGCGGAATGAAATTTCTTTGGTGGCGGCAAGAATGGTTTTAATTAACGAGATTAAGTCTAAAGGTACGTCGTCTTCGCGTAATGCTGGCGCTAGTCGTTGCATAGGGTTACCTAATTGCTTGTGGTTGATGGCAAGTTATTGTTGGCTGGTCGATTTCTATTTGATCCGCTTTCACCAACTGTATATTTTAGGAAGAGCAAAATTTCTCGGTTGCCAAAAAGCTAGTTAAGTCATGCATTTCGCTATTGGCACGGGTGATCAATTTATTGAAAGTTTTCACTCTAACTTTTAGCCGATTATAACTCAATTTTGTGACCGTTTTTAGTAAAAATAATAAGGAATTAGGATGAAATTAAATCGTCTGTTAACCGTGCTTTTACTTTGCCTAAGCTGGCTTTCCAGCGCGTGGGCAGAGCCTGCTGACTTCGCAGAATTTAGCAAAGACAAGCAATACCAGTCAGGCTACTTTTCGTTTTATCACGATGAAAATAGCGGCAAGGTTTACCTAGAAATTGACAACTTTGAGCAGCCGTTTTTATTTCAAAGCAGTATGCCACACGGCATTGGCTCTAACGATATAGGCTTAGATCGCGGTCAACTTGGTGGTACTCGTTTAGTGCAGTTTGAGCGTGTTGGTGACAAGGTGTTTTTGCGCCAACTTAATACTTACTACCGCGCGAATAGCGATAATGAGCTTGAGCGCCAAGCCATTGATGAAGCCTTTGCCAGCTCAATTATTTGGGGCTTTAAAGTGGCTAAAGCGAGCAAAAATGGCAAAGTTGTGGTGGATTACACGCCGTTTCTACTTTCCGATATTCACGGTGTCGGTGAACGTTTAAAACAGCGCAAACAAGGTAGCTTTAAAGTAGATGCTACGCGCAGTGGCTTGTACGCGAAGCGCACCAAAGCTTTTCCTAAAAATACCGAATTTGAAGCAACTATCACATTTAAAGGTTCGGGCGCAGGAACTTACTTAAAATCAGTGACGCCAGAAAACTCAGCGGTAACCGTTAACTTCCATCATTCTTTAATTGAACTGCCAGACGATAACTACCAACAACGTGCATTCCACCCTTACAGCGGCTACTGGGCAATTAGCCATGCCGACTACGCCACTAAAATTGATGAACCACTGATTCAACGTGTTATTCCGCGTCATCGTTTAGCAAAGCAAAATCCTGAGGCAGCTGTTTCACCGGCAGTCGAACCGATTGTTTATTACCTAGATGCTGGTGTACCAGAGCCAGTAAAAAGTGCCTTGTTAGACGGTGCGCGATGGTGGAATCAAGCGTTTGAAGCGATTGGCTACCAAGATGCGTTTCAGGTGAAAATGTTACCAGCAGATGCTGATCCTATGGATGTGCGTTACAACGTGATCCAGTGGGTACATCGTGCGACACGCGGTTGGAGCTATGGCGCGTCGGTTATTGACCCGCGTACAGGTGAAATTATCAAAGGTCATGTTACCTTAGGCTCATTGCGTGTTCGCCAAGACTACTTGATTGCCCTTGGTTTAACTTCACCATTCGATATGAACGAAGAGAGTGGCGAACAAACGGATACCAGCAAGCAGCAGGAAATGGCATTAGCACGTATTCGCCAGTTATCCGCTCACGAAGTCGGTCATACATTAGGTATTGCCCATAACTTCGCCGCAAGTGTTAATAATCGCGCCTCGGTGATGGATTACCCACACCCATACATCACACTTAATAACGGTGAAATTGATTTATCCAACGCGTACGACACAGATATAGGCGCGTGGGACAAATACGTGATCGCCTATGGCTACAGTGATATTGCCCCTGAACTTGAAGATGAAGCACTTGCGGGTTTGATTGCTCAGGCGAAAAGCCAAGGCTTGCAATATATGTCGGATCCCGATGCTAGACCAAAATCTGGCGGTCATGCGACAGGGCATTTATGGGATAACGGCAAAAACGCCGCTACTGAGTTGACGCGTGTATTAGCGGTGCGTGAAAAAGCATTGCAAGATTTTGGTATTAACTCAATTGCCAATGGTACGCCGCTGTCGGAAATCGAGCAGGTATTAGTGCCAATCTATAACTTCCATCGCTATCAAGTGGAAGCGGCAGTAAAACTAGTGGCTGGCGTTGATTACAGCTACGAAGTTAAAGGTCAAGGTGAAGTGGTTGGCGTTTCAGCCGTGGCCGGTGATAGCCAATACCAAGCGCTAGATGCCTTACTGGCGACCTTAACACCGAAAACGCTCACTCTTAGTGATGAATTAATCGGTTTAATTCCACCGAAAGCCTACGGCTATCAGCGTAATCGTGAAAGTTTTAAAGCCAATACTGGGCTAACTTTTGATCCGGTCAGCGCCGCAGAAGCGGCAGCGAAACATACGGTTGGGCTGTTGTTAAATGCCGAGCGTTTAGCGCGATTACAACAGCAATCGCTAATGGGCAAAGATATTCCATCAGTGGAAAAACTGTTAGATATGCTGCTAGAAAGCACCATTAAACAAAACAGTGAAAAGGGCCTAGGCTTGCTTGTTCAGCAGCGCGTTAACCAACAAGTAGTTGAGCACTTACTTACCCTGTGGCATAGCGATAAAGTGGTGACGGAAGTTAGAGCAGAGCTTTATATCGCGCTAAAAGATTTAGGTGACTGGTTAGATGACAACCGTAAATCACGTAAACACCAAGGTATGAAAGCGCAGTTTACTTTATTGGCTGAGCAAATCGACTTTAGCTTAGCGCAAGGCAAGCGCGTCACTCCGGCATCAAGCATTGTGCTGCCGCCGGGCTCACCGATTGGTCATGAATAAGCTGATGCAAGCTGAGAGCTTGTTAAGCGAGTTTCATTCGCTAGCATTGCTGGGTGTTCCGTTTGACGATAATTCATCGTTTGAACGAGGCCCAGCCAAAGCGCCAGCCGTGATCAAAAACGTGCTGGCGCATGGCTCGCTTAACAAGGGCACTGAGCTTGGGGTCAATCTTGCCGATAACCCCCAGTGGCAAATTGCGGACGATGTAAGTTTTTCAGCAGACAAGTCGATGCCATATGGGTTTAATCACGATATCGAGCAGGCAGCATTAGCACAGCTTGCTGTAGGCAATTTATGCTTGTCGCTCGGTGGCGATCACAGTGTTTCCTATCCGCTGTTAAAAGCCTACGCTCAGTATTTTCCTGCGCTGACCATACTGCATATTGATGCCCATTCAGATTTATACGACAGCTTTAAAGGCAATCCGTATTCGAATGCTTGCCCGTTTGCACGGGTAATGGAGGACGGGCTATGTCAGCGTTTGGTACAGGTAGGTATTCGCACGTTAAATGCTCACCAGATTGCACAAGCACAAAAGTTTTCGGTAGAAATGTATGAAATGCGCCACTGGCCGCTGGCTAAGCCATTGTCATTTGAAACACCTGTATATCTATCGCTAGATATTGATGGTATTGACCCAGCTTTTGCACCGGGCGTATCGCACCGAGAACCGGGCGGCTTAACGACACGTGAAGTGATTAACCTTATCCATCAAATTGATGCGCCACTTGTCGGCGCTGATGTCGTGGAATTTAATCCTAATCGCGATATCGACGGCATTACAGCGCAAGTTGCGGCAAAGCTGACAAAAGAGCTGGCCGGTAAGATTATTCAATCGAGCTTAAATCGGTAACTGAGCATGTGGGGTTTCGCATTAATAATAAAATTTAATTAACACTTTCACTTTTTTACCTTAGTTAGCAGTCAAGGATTTGAAAAACTAATTTCACTGAATTTAAAAGGGAATTTATTTTGAGAATAATCACATTCATACTGCTTGCGCTGCTTTACCTAGGAGTGACTTCAAGTGCATACGCGAGTGAAGCAAAGGCATTTATTGAGCTACTGCAAAAGCACTACCAGCAAACTTCATCAATTAACGCATTTTCACTAACTCACAGCTACTTTGGGCGCAGTGACCCATACCAGTCATGGGACTATCAAGCGCCTAGCCGCTACAAAGCGTTTAAAGTCACAGATATTGATATGGAAAAGCAGCACTACTATCAAAATGTTGTGCACCACCTTACTGGTGGCTTGTATTTAGATGAAGTGCACTTTCAAAATGATAGCGAGAGTTTGCGTTATGAACGCAATGGTATCCCCTTGGGTAAAAGTGCTATCGCGCAGCGCATGAATAGTTTCTCACGCTATAAAAACTTAACTTTAATGAATCTCGATTTCTTGGCGGTTAGGCCTTTGCTTCAAGCAATTAGTGTTAGTCAGGATATTAGTGAGACCATCGACATTCAGTCAGACAAAGCAGCTGGAAAAGTGACCTTAGTGCATCGACAGGCTGAGGGTGCTCAAGGTAATGAAATAGAGTATGTGTTTAATCTCACGCCACTGCGTTTGGAATCCATCAATAACAAAGCGAGAAAGCGCATTTTTCTCTATGGCGATTACCGAACAAGCAATGGCTACCACTTCGCACATTCATTGATTAAGCATTACAACGGCGATGCGATTCCCAGCTTTATTACCCGAATTGAGAAGTTTGAGGTGATTGAGCAGATAACACCTGGGAAGCTCACACTGCCCAATGGTTATCGCATCGAACCTGATGAGCAAGATTTAACTTTAGCTGCTTCCACAATTGCCGAAAATCTTTACCTAGTTACCGACGCTTCACAAAAACACAATACGTTATTCAAGGTAAACGGCAGTGAAATTATGGTGTTTGGCGCACCAAGAAGTAGTCGCCTGTCTGAATCCGTTTTGAAAACTATCAAGCAACAATTCCCGAGCAAGCAAATTGGTGGTGTTTATGTCACTCACCCCTACCGTGAACATATCGCAGGGCTTCTACCTTTTGTTGAACAAGGGGCGAAAATATATGCTGATGAGTATACGATTGCGGCAATAAAAGCCTATCCGCGCTTTACGGATAAGATTGACAGCTTTTCTTTTGAACCTATCAGCCATGAGCAGGTGATCAATGGTGTGCAATTTTATGTGCTTGAGAGCGCTCGTTCAAAACGCCAAAGCTTTGCCTACTTTGCAGAAAGCGGAACGATTTATCAGTCAGATTTTCTTGAAATCGCTCGCGATAATACCATTGCCAATATCCTACCGAGCTACAGCAAACAATTTATTGATTTCGTGCGAGACTCGAAGCTCAAGGTTACGCGCATTGTAGCGCAAAACCGGAATAGAAATATTTCACTGGCGGTTATGAATAAGGCTTATCAAGCGAATACACTGTAAAGCAATGGTGTTTTTATGCTGAGCTTTCTATCTATTCCCTTTTAATAAAACCTTTCAATAAACAGTGAACATAGTTAGTCGACTATGTTCACGGGATAAAGCTCAGGCTTATCATTAATTAGGGCAAAGTCTACATCATGGCGTTATAGGTTTTATTCATCACTTCGACTGAAATATTGTTGTTTTTGTAGTTGCCGACAATTCGTTTTAGTTTCAGTTGTTTGCTACGGACAAAATCAATAAAGGTTCTGGTGTAATTTGGTATCACTTTCGGGATGGTGTTATCAAATGCGATATTAAGAAAGTCTGCTTGGAAGATAATTTCACTTTCTTTGAAGTGCACAAAGCTTTGTCGTTTAGCGTGCATACTTTCGAGAATATAAAAACTAGCACCATCAATAACTTGTTCATGCTCAATCGTACGGAATTTGAATGAATCGATATTGTCTGCAAAGCCTGGAAAGGCTTTGATAGCCGCAATGGTATAGTTATCTGCCAATATCTCGATACCTTGCTCCGCATAAACATTAAGGCCAGCGATATCAGATTTCTGAGGATGAGTAACGTGGATGGCATTAATTGTTTTTTCGGGGAATTGCTCACGAATAAGTGCAATGATTTTCTTTGCTTGTGCTGGCGAGCCACTTGCGCCAAAGACCATGATTTTATCGCCATTGACTTTAAATAAGCTGTTGCGCCATGCAGAAGAGTCACTTACCAGAAACAGATTTTTAGCTATTTCGGTAGCCGCTAGCACCCCGTCACCCCATTGAACTTCAGGGCCATATCCTGCAGGAAGTTTGAGTTTGGAAGCATCGACTTGTTCGATGATATCGAATCTATCATTAAAACTGATATAGGCAGGCACGGTATCGCCGTTGTAGAACTTGTTTACCGAGCGTGCGAAGGTTAGACCTCTGGTTGTTTGGTAATCATCGTAGACGTAGATCGCTTGCCTTGATTTATTGTTTAGTTTTAGCAGCTGTAAAGGCGCGTTACTAAATTGATAGTCAATAATGCTGTTGTCCGAAATTGCATGGGTGAGGGTAGTTGTATTTGATTGATTATCATGAGCAAGGGTAACTTTACCGCTAACATCAGTTTCATCTAGTAACGGCCTTACAGCCAGAAAGTCGATATTCATTGCCATAAAACTCATAAAGCGATCAAAATTCCCCATACCTCTGTTTAAATACCGCTTGCCTAAAAAGTTACCGTTTTTTTCGTAGTAATAACTTTCGGTATCGTTTTGGTACTGCGCTCTATCAAGTATTTGACCGCCGGGAGAATACAGAATGTCATTGTCGTAAAAGTGCTTTTTCGCCATATCCACTTCGACCATCCTGACCGACAAAACACGATTCGGTGCTAGATGGTCCCAATAATCATAAGATCGATACTGTTTGTTTAAGAAATGGTAGCTAAATGAAAAAGCGTTAATTGATCTGGTGGGTTGATAGTGGGCTCTCAGTTTTTCAACGAAATCTCCCGTTTCGCCTGCCCATGCGCTTGTAGTTAGTAATGAAAAAGACACTATAGCGACATTTATTGCGAATGTTATGTGACGTGTCTTCTTAAATAATTTCAACATAACGATTTTTACCTTCTTCCTTGTATCAATAATCTAACTGGCTGAATAATAAGCTATAAAATATTGAGGAAGTGTGCTGCTGATAAACGATGACAAGTCAGTATTCTGCGTCTAGTTGCAGTTTTTGTGTTCTTCACTTTTTAGAGAAAGAAGGTGAGTGTCATGCCCACTCACCCATTTCGTTTTATTCCGCAGCGTGATTGTTAAGCGTTTGCTGATACTTGCTGAGTTTTTCTTGATAGGTGCGCTGCCAATAAGGCACTAGATCTTTAGCGTGCTCGACCGCAAGTTTTTGTTTTGCCACTGCCTGTTTATAGTCTTTCAATTGAAAGTAGCTGGCGGCTAGTGCTTCGTGGGCAAAAGCGGATTCAGGATATTGCTTAACGGCTTTTTGCAAAATTGCGATGGCACTTTCAGGCTCATTGGCCAGCTTAGACTTCGCGAGTGCTTTTAATGAGTTAAGCGCTGAGACTTCAAAGCCGTATTTTTCGTTGGATAAAAACTGATAGTGGGCAAGAATGGCATCAGCGCCTTGTTTGGCGATAGCAGAATCAGGTGTTAATGCTTGATGCACATCGTTAAATATTTCTTCAATGGCATAGCTAGTTGCTAGCACGGGCTGGGTCATATAGTAGTTGCCGTCAAAGCGTCGAACGCTGACTTCGGTATGCTCAGGTGCTAGCATTTTCATCTGCGCGGTGACTTGTTCAAAAGCCGCAAGGTGTGACTTGTCGTAGCTGCTATCACTCATCGAAAGTGATACGTAGCGAGGTTTGTTGGATAACTTACTAAACTGTGTCGCTACTTTTTCTGCCAGCTTAAGCGGGTGATTTTTGAGTGTCGGGCTGGCAAGAATATAAGCATTAAATAAATCAGGTTTATCCAGTAGCAAGCCTAAGCCAACAGCGGCATTACCGGTAAAACCGCTGAATATTTTAAAGCCATTAAGTCGGTAGTTTTTGACGATATTGGGCAGTAAATCTTGAGTAAAGTAATCTAATAATTTGGTGCTTTTTCCTTCCACATACTCAGCATAAACAGCGGCAAAGGCTTCGTTGTAATTTTTTGGCGTTACAATAATGGTTTCCAGCCAAGGCCAAGCACCGTTATGACTCATCCAGTCGTGCATGCCTGCGTGCATTGGCTGGCTGCGCGGGTGAATATCAAATAACAGTACATAACGCTTGTCAGATTTAGTTTGATAACTGGCGGGTAGGGTAACGTTGTAAATAACAGGGGCGTCGACTAACTCAGAAGAAATGGTCAGCTCTTCAATTGGGTTTAAGGCGCTGATCTCTGTTGCGCGAACAGACAGTGATAAAAGCGAAATAGTACCCAATATCGCACAAAGTATCGCCAGCATTAGGTAACTACTAAACTTAACCATTTTATGTGAGATGACAGGAAATGCTTTGTTGACAGTATGCATTACGTTCTTCCTTGTTTTTGTTGTTATTTTTAAGTCGAGCTTAAAGTATAAAGTTTTACGAGTATCAACTTACGACTAGTTTCGTATATTGATAGCACAGCGAAAAGCATTGTGCAAAATTTAAACTGAATCGGGCTTGGTGGTTCAGAACGAATAAGGAAAGAAAAACGGCATGGCAGGAAGGAGTGCCATGCCGGCGGCAACAAAAATAGATTGAACTAGTCGTTTTGTGTTGCCAAAACTGGTGTTAATGAAAGTGATTAGTTAGCGGTTACTTCGTCTGTGTCGATGTTGTTTGGTTTTTCTGCGCCATGTTTTATGGTGCCATGCTTTTCGCTGCTAGCCTTGTCATTACTAACTATCATTTTATCGCGCTTTAACGCCCGTGGTTTTGAGAGCATGACAAAGTTACCCACCATAATGGCGATAAAGCCAAATACCGTGTATTGATCCCAGACAAACCCTTCAACCACAGTTGAAATAGCCACGGCGACCGCAGGAAACAGAATATTGGCATACGAAGTTTTATGCGGGCCAATACGCGTCATCAACGACAAGTAGCAGCCAAAGGCGATCACAGAGCCAAAAATGGATAAAAATAACAGTGAGCCGATATAGGGTGCAGACCACTCAAAGGTAAACGACTTACCCTGTGCCAGTGCTAACACACTCATAAAAATAGTGCCGTACAGCATGCCCCACGCATTAGATTGAACCACTGGCATTTTATGGTTTTGATTGCGAATCGAAATCATATTGCCGGTTGATGCCGATGCGGTGCCAATTAGGCACAGCACTAGGCCGTATAACGTCATATCGGTAAAACTCAAGATATTCACTTGTGGCCAGAACAAAATCACAATGCCGATCAATCCTAGAGCACCGCCGATAACCACTTGTGAATTCACGGGGGTTTTATACCAAATACGGGCATTAATAATGTTGAACAGCAGCAAGGTTGAAAAGGCTATACAGGTTAGCGCTGAGTTAATGTGTTGCTGTGCTTGATAGAGAAAAAAGTAGTTGCAGCCAAATAACGCCATGCCAAAAAGTGCTAACCACATATGCTGCTTAGCATTCATTGCCAGCGGCAACTTTCGCAGCCAACAATAGATAAACAAAACAGTCGCGGCTAAACCAAAACGATATGCGACCGAGGCTTCAGGCGCGACTTCGCCTAATTGGTAATTAATGGCTATCCAAGTGCTGCCCCAAATCAGCACGGTTAGGATGTAAAGCATGGTGTTGTTCATCGAATGTCCTATCACAATTGGGTGTTGAATATTATTTCTTAAATACGCGACTGACTGTTATTCACTCCACTGACCTTATTTTAGATGTGCTGCCAGAAACAGTGTCGAAAACAATGCCTAAAAAAGTGTTTAAAGGTAATGTCTAAAGTAAATTGCTTGATAGACAGTGTAGCGAGTGTTTGTTTTAATAACATATACAGAAAAATGAAAATGTAACCTATACAGTTTGCGATGAAATTACTTAACCGTCAGTCGTCTGATTTTCTCTATCAGCAAATTATTGAGTTTATTGATGATCAACAGCAGCAGGGCTTATTGCGTGCAGGTGACAAGCTGCCAAGTTTACGCAAGCTGAGTAAGCAGCTCGAAATTAGCGTACCTACGGTTAAGCAAGCGTATTTAGAGTTAGAAAAACAGGGGCGGGTTTGTGCTCGCCCGCAGTCGGGCTATTACTTGCAAGCCGAGCAAGTCCGTACCTTGCAACCGACCCGCAGTAAATGGATGGGCAGTAAGCCTGTGGAAGTCAATTGTCGTAGCTTAATTGAGCAAGTGCATGATGCCGTTCATTTACCCAATACGGTAGCGCTAGGCATTTCAAATCCCGTGAATACTCATCCACCAGATAAAGCACTAGCGAGGTTAATGCGCTCAGTGCTCAGCAAAGTGGCAGAAAAAGCGGTGAGTTATGGGCCGGTGAATGGCGACCCTAAATTGCGAATGCAGTTGGCATTTCGTTATCAAGAATTGGGGGCTGCGGTCAATTATCAGGATATGCTGATCACCAATGGCTGTCAGGAAGCCTTGTCGATCGCACTGCAATGTGTTGCTGAAAAAGGTGATGTGATTGCCATTGAATCGCCCTGTTTCTTTGGCTTAATCGAACTGATTGAAAGCTTAGGGATGAAAGCGCTGGAAGTGTACACCTGCACAGAAGATGGCTTGTGCCTCGACGAGCTGGAAAAAACGCTCAATCAATACCCGGTAAAAGCTTGCCTATTTTCAACGGCGATCAATAACCCCTTGGGTTCACTGATGCCTGATAGTCGCCGCCAGCAAATGGTCGAGCTATTAGAGCGCTACGATGTGCCGTTAATTGAAGATGATACCTATGGTGATTTGCATTTTGATGGCGAGCGGCCAAAGCCAGCCCAGCTTTATTCTGAAAAAGGGTTGGTGCTGACTTGCTCTTCGTTTTCGAAAACGGCAGCACCAGGCTACCGAATTGGTTGGTTAATTCCGGGACGTTTTGAAGAACAAGCGAAACGGATCAAGCGCGCTCAATCCTGTTCAACCCCAATGTTGCAGCAGTGGACACTAACCGAATATCTGCTGTCGGGTGAATATGATCGCCATTTGACCGTGCTGCGCAAAAAGCTGATCTACAATTGTGAGCGTATGCGGGCGTTAATCGCCGAGTATTTTCCCTGCGAAGTATGTATTGCTAAGCCGCAAGGAGGCAGTGTGCTTTGGGTGCGATGTCGTTCACATGTGAATACTGGTGACTTTTTTCATGAAGCGATTGCTCAAGGGGTAAGTTTTGCACCGGGTGGGATTTTTTCGCCGTCGGGTAAATATCAGCACTATATGCGCATTAGCTTTGGCGTGCAGTGGCACCAAGATATCGAGCAAGCCATTAAAACCTTGGGGCAATTAGTTGCTCAACATCAGCACCATTAAGCCCATAAGCTTTAAATCAAAAAAATAAATTTGAGAGCACTGTGACCAAAGATCCCTTCACTATTTCGAAGAAAATCCTATTGCCTTTGCTGGCATCAATTATGGCGCTATCTCCCTTGGCAATTGATTTATATTTGCCTGCAATGCCGCAAATTGCGGATGAGTTAGCTACTACCATGCCGAGCGTACAAAATACGCTGAGTATCTATTTAGTTGGCTATGCGTGTGGTTTATTGTTTTTTGGCCCCTTGGCTGATAAATATCCACGCCGTAACCTAGTGATGATAGGCCTCATTGGCTTTATGCTGGCCACCTTGGCGCTGCCATTTGCCGCCAGCATTGAAGCTTTTACCGGCATTCGTTTTGTGCAGGCCTTTATCAGCAGCGCGGCCACTGTTGTCGTGCCGGGCACCATTCGTGAGATCTATCAGAAAAACACAGCTAAAGGCCTATCCTATGTCAGTATGATTATGATGCTCGCCCCGATGATTGCGCCCAGTATTGGTAGTGTGATTTTGGCGTTGCACAGTTGGCAGGCGATCTTCTTCGCACTCGCCTTTTATGCCTGTTTGATCTTACTGTTTGCCTTTAAACAATTACCTAATCGCGCAGAGCCCACAAAAAATAAGGAAAGTGAGCAGCAAGCCGCGCCGCAGACCACAACTCCTAGTTTTCTAGGCCGTTATAAAATTGTCTTAGGCAATAAGCCAGCACGCTTAGAGCTGATAGCCTCTATGATGATATCACTGGCATTTTTCGCTTATATCACTGCGGTGCCATTTGTTTATATGACGGTATTTCAAGTCAGTGAGTTTACCTTTAGTGTGCTGTTCGCTGCGACTGTTGCTGCCTTAATGACAGCGCACTTTATTAACACTCGTTTAGTCGTGCGCAAAGGCTCGCGCACTATGCTTGGCTATGGGCTATTAGTGGCGGTGGTTTCATCAAGCAGCTTAGTGATAGTTAACTACTGGCAATTGCCCATTGCCTATACAATCGCGTCTGTATTGCCATTGATGGGCAGTATTTCCATGATAGCGGTTAATGCAGATGCCATTATTCTGCAAAAATTTGCTGAACAATCAGGCACTGCCACGGCAGTGATTGGCGTATTACGTTTTGGTATTGGCGGTTTAGCGGGGCCAATTTTAGCCTTCTTTTATGATGGCTCTGCGATGCCGTTTAGTTTGCTGATGTGGTTATCAGTGCTTGTCGTCTTGCTTGTGCAACTGCCGCGCTTTCTTGGTGAAAGAAATGTTGTGGATAAAACGGCTCAGCAATAGTAACTAAGCCTGACTGAACTGAATGGCTTAGATCAATGAATAAGGAAACAACAATGAAAAAAATAGCAATTATTTTAAGCGGCTGTGGCGTATTTGACGGCAGTGAAATTCACGAGGCGGTGATCACCATGTTATCGGTTGAGCAAAATGGTGCCCAGTACCAGTGTTTTGCCCCTGATGTCACGCAAATGCACGTGGTTAATCATTTAACTGGCGAAGTTGCTGAGCAAGAGTCTCGTAATGTGCTTGTTGAAGCTGCCCGCATTGCCCGTGGCGAAATTAAGCCTGTGACGGAGCTGAATGCTGACGACTTTGATGCCTTGCTATTACCGGGCGGCTTTGGCGCAGCGAAAAATTTATGTGATTTTGCCATTAATGGCGGTGAAGCTTCAATGAATAGCGATGTGTTAGCTGCTTGTCAAAGCTTTGCAAAGGTAGGTAAGCCAGCCGGTTATATCTGTATTTCGCCGGCAATGATCCCTATGGTTTATGGTCAAGGCGCAAAAGCGACAATTGGCACTGATCTAGATACTGCAGCAGGCGTTACCGCGCTTGGTGGCGAACATATTGAATGCCCAGTGTCTGAGTTTGTGGTTGATGAAGCTAATAAAGTGGTGAGTACGCCTGCCTATATGCTAGCGGGTAATATCTCAGAGGCCGCTGACGGTATTGGCAAGCTGGTGAAGCAAGTACTGGCAATGGCTTAAGGCTACCGCCTGATTGCCTGCGCAGAAATTTTAATCTGCTTGGTTTTTGCGCTAAGCTATTGATTAAGAGTTAGTTAGCCCTTGGCTAGCTAACTATTATTCACAGTATTGATTAGTAGCAGGAACGCAATGAAAATCGTTAATAAGTGGTCAACCCTAGGTATAACTTTCATTGTCTTTCTGCTGTTACTCATGTATGCCAGTGCACCACTGGTAACTTACTTTGCTAATAAAGAGCTGGCTGAGCAATACCTTGAGCTTGAGATCAAACAGTTAAGGTTTAATCCGTTTACTTTTTCCATCGAAGTTGAGCAACTTTCTCTTAATCATCAGCCTACCAATGATGAAGAAACAGCAGCTAATGCTCAATTATTGCTGTCATTGCAGCACTTAGGGTTAAACCTAGATGCTTGGCGGCTTTTTAGTGGCGAGATCCATATTGAATCTGTCGATTTAAATGGCATTGGTGTGCAAAGCGAGCTGATTGAGCAAGAACTCTCGTTTGCAGGTTGGCAGCCACAAGCGGCAGGCGACAGTGATGAATCAGAATCTGCATCAAGTGGTGAGAATAGCCAACCTTGGCTGATGCGCGGCGACAGTCTAATGCTGGAAGATTTCACTTTTACGCTACAAGCTAAGCGTCAACACAACTGGCACATCAACAAACTGGTGTTATCAGAAGTTACTGTTAAGCCAAACGCAAATAAGCATGACCAAGAAATCGCCTTAAAACTGCAATTAGAAAGTCAGTTAAACCAGCAGCCTGTGAACCTGAGTATCGCCCTAGTTCATAGTGCAGATAACACGCAATTAACCCTTAACAAGTTGCAACTTGCTGCTCAACTCGATGATTTTAGTGAGTGGTTGCCTCAGGAATTGCAATTGTCAGGGCAAGTTGAATTCACGGCACAGGCCAAACTCAATAAGTCCAGTGAGCAGACACAAACCAACTGGCAATTTGTTGACTTAACAAGTCAACTCGCGGCTAACGATTTGCATATCGCTGTACCTGTCAGTGAGCCGGTCGCTCTTGAAAACTCCACGCTAAAGCTAGGCAAGATAGATCTAGCTATCTCTACTGACGAACTCAATGTTGTACAGCTAGAAGCTGATAGCACTGATAGCAATGTATTCGATATCAATAACCTAACTGGGGAAGTGTTAGCCCAGCTGGCTATCGAGGAGCTCGACTGGCAGCTAACCAATGGCGACACTCTAGCGACGATAGCATCAATAATCGCTAGCGATGCTAAAGCTGTGTTGCCTGAACAATCATTTCAGCTTGCCTCACTAAGCCTGACTGACGGCATTATCTCTCAGGCGCAAAAGTTACATTCCATTGAATTAAACGCCGCGCAACCTAATGCTTTAGCTATTTTTGAGATGCTCGATATTACGGCGATAGCGTTAACCCCAGAAGAAGTAAATATTGCGGATATCGCCATTAACTTAACCCAAGCCTCGGTTTACAAAAGTAATGTCTTGGCGGCGGAAAACTGGGTGCTAGCTGAGCCAAATAAATCAAGCAAACCAAGCAAACCAGAGCAAACAGAAGCAAAAGCCCAAGAAGCTCAAATAAGTAGTGGGCAGGCTGCGCAGAGTGAGCAGGTTGACGTTGATCAGTCGTCAACTGTTGCTGAGCATCCGTCTGACGATGAGCAAACCGTTATCCGTGAGCAAGCTTCTAACCAAGATAAGAGCCCTGCGATTCGTATTGGGCATATTGCTGTTACAGGTGAAGGTGCGATTATTATGTTTGATTACACGCCCAGCGAACCCGTTATTCAGCGTTTAACCTTAAACGAACTTTGGTTAAAAAATATAGATTCAAGCCAGCCGCAATCCGCTAGCTCATTTTTGTTAAATAGTCAGTTGGGTAAACGTTCGAGCATTGAAATTGCGGGTGATATTTACCCATTCACTGAACACGGCGATTTAAACGTAAAAGGCAAGATGTCAGCGGTTAATTTGGCGCAATATTCACCTTATGTAGTGGATGCAATCGATCATAGAATTACCCAAGGGCAGCTCACTGCCGACTTCGCATTTAATTTAAAAGATCAACAAATCGACGGCGAAGTGACGACCTTGCTTAAAGCGATGGAGCTGGCGCAAGCACCTAATAAACAAGGTTCTAACGAAGAAAAGAGTAAAGCGAGTGGTAGTATTATCCCAATCAATGCCGCCATCAGCCAGTTAACCGATAGCCAAGGAAATATTGAACTGACTTTTCCATTAACCGGTGATATTAATCAGCCGAATTTAGGTATCGGCGGCTTGATTTCCTTAATCACGGAAAAAGCGTTAAAACAAGGGGCGAAGAATTATATGATTCAAACCTTTTTGCCTTACGCTAATATCATCACTGTCGCTATGCTAGCTAGTGATAGCTTATTTGAAATCTCAATGGAGGATTTGCCCTATCAAGCAGGGCAATCGGAGTTATTAGCCCCTCAGCTAGCATACGCGAAACAACTTGCTGCCGTGCTAACACAGCAAAAAGATGCGCAGGTTGTGATTTGCCCGAAAGTGATTAAACATGATATTGCAGTTGAGGACGAAGCAACATTAAGCGGTGAGCAAAAAACGCAATTATTGGCATTGGGAGAGTCCCGACTGGATCTGTTTACCGAGCATTTAATTGCAACATTAGGGGTAAACGCAGAACGTATTATTCATTGCCAATCGGTAGTGGAACCAAATAATAATGTCCAGTCTAGGTTGTCGTTTGAGATAAAGTAAATACTTACTTAATGACACTGAAAAGGACTACATGATCATATAAGTATAAGCGAGGAGGTTTAGCCTTCGGTTTCTTTTGCTCTAAGCTGAGCCTGCTGAATACGCCACTTTTGTAACTTTTCGTAGTACTCATCCCAAACACAAGGGCAACAGGCACCGCCACCACAACAGTCGTCATCTGCTGGCGGGATTGGCTTTTCTAATTGTTCTTGCATAAGTTGCACAGTGGTTACTTCAGGCATTCTTGGCACTCATTCTGGGTAGGCAAGCAGTATACGTAATATTACCCTGCGCTTCATTAACAAAAAACGCTAACCTAAGTTAGCGTTTTTTTATTGAGAAACAATGAATGAGCGTTATTCTTGCTCAGCCAATTTCTTCTCAAGGTAGTGAATATTCGCACCGCCATTAACGAAGCCTTCATCACTTAAAATGTCTTGGTGAAGTGCAATGTTAGTTTTAATGCCATCTACCACTAACTCGTTTAATGCATTGCGCATACGAGCAATTGCCACAGCGCGGTTGTCACCATAAGTGATCAATTTGCCGACCATCGAATCGTAATGTGGCGGCACTGAATAGTCAGCGTAAATGTGAGAGTCCCAACGAACGCCTAAGCCACCTGGCGGGTGGAAGCGAGTGATTTTACCCGGTGAAGGAATAAAAGTGCGTGGGTCTTCAGCATTGATACGACATTCAATTGCATGACCCGCAATTTTGATATCGTCTTGGGTGTATGAAAGCGGCTGACCTGCAGCAACGCGCAGTTGCTCTTTGATCAAGTCAACACCTGTGATCATTTCAGTTACAGGGTGCTCTACCTGAATACGGGTATTCATTTCAATAAAGTAGAACTCGCCATTTTCGTATAGGAATTCGAATGTACCTGCACCGCGGTAATCAATTTCGATACAAGCATTGCAGCAACGTTCACCAATTTTGGCGCGCATTTCTGGCGTAATACCAGGTGCAGGTGCTTCTTCGACAACCTTCTGGTGGCGACGCTGCATTGAACAGTCACGCTCACCTAAATGAATCGCATTGCCTTGGCCATCAGCGATCACTTGAATTTCAACGTGACGTGGGTTTTCAAGGAATTTCTCCATGTAAACCATGTCGTTGTTGAATGCTTGGCGTGCTTCAGTTTTGGTTAATTGAATGGCATCAAGTAGTTCAGATTCTTCGCGAACTACACGCATACCACGGCCACCACCACCACCAGAGGCTTTGATGATCACTGGGTAACCGATGCGTTTACCATGAGCAAGGTTAGCTTCATTATCGTCAGTTAATGGGCCATCGGAACCTGGTACGCAAGGGACGCCAGCAGCTTTCATGGCGCGAATGGCGGCCACTTTATCACCCATGATGCGAATGCTTTCTGCTTTCGGGCCAATAAAGGTGAAGCCTGATTGTTCAACCTGCTCGGCAAAGTCAGCGTTTTCCGCCAAGAAACCATAGCCTGGGTGAATTGCTACGGCGTTGGTGACTTCTGCGGCCGTGATAATGCTTGGAATATCTAAGTAGCTTTCAGTTGCAGGTGCTTTACCAATACAAATGGTTTCATCAGCGAGTAGAACGTGCTTTAGATTACGATCTGCTGTTGAATGCACCGCTACCGTTTTAATACCGAGTTCTTTACACGCACGCAAAATACGCAGTGCAATTTCTCCTCGGTTGGCGATAACAACTTTTTCTAACATGAAATTACCCTTAATGGTTGGGCTTATTCAATGATGAATAGCGGTTGGTCAAATTCAATAGCGTCTTCGTTCTGCGCTAAGATCTCTTTAATGACACCAGACTTATCTGCTTCAATTTGGTTCATCATTTTCATTGCTTCAACAATACATAGCGTATCGCCAGCGTTAACATGTTGGCCTACTTCAACAAATGACGGTGCATCTGGTGATGGAGAAGCATAGAAAGTACCTACCATAGGTGAGCGTACGATGTGACCAGAAAGAGCCGCCGGTGCACTTGCAGCTTCTGCAGGCGCCGTGGCTGGTGCAGCAGCTGGTGCAGCAGCTGGTGCTACTGGCGCAGGCGCTGCCATTGGCGCAGCTTGCATAACTGGGGCTGCCACCATAGTGCCGCCTTTGTTAATGCGAATAGATTCTTCGCCTTCAGAAATTTCAATTTCATTAATACCTGATTCTTCAACGAGTTCGATCAGTTTTTTGATTTTTCTAATATCCATGTTTACACCTTGTTGTCGCGTGTGGATTCTTGTGTATCGCCAGCGCCTAAGTAGTTAATTTGATGCTGACTTAAGTAATTGTTTATTCGCGCTTTCAAGCGCATAAAAATATCCCTGGCTACCCAATCCACATATCACACCAACGGCAATATCGGAAAAGTAAGAGTGGTGTCTAAATACTTCACGCTGATGGACATTTGACAGGTGTACTTCAATAAAAGGAATACTCACTGATAAAAGCGCATCGCGCAGCGCAACACTTGTATGGGTATAAGCTGCAGGGTTAATAATGATGAAATCAATTTTTTCGAATGACTGGTGAATTCTATCAATCAAGTCACCTTCAGCATTTGACTGAAAGTGCGTAAGGTTAATGTCTTTTTGTTCGGCTGCTTGGGTTAAACTTGCCATAATTTCTGCTAGCGTTTCATGGCCGTACACATCGGGCTCACGCTTACCTAGCATGTTCAAATTAGGGCCGTTTAGTACCAAAATATTAAATTTTGCATTCATCTTTCTTAAATTTGCCGTAAATTGTTGCTATGTGTTGATATTGTCACAAAGCATTTAAGATGAAAACAGGGTTGAACAAAAAATCACCTTAAAAATTAATTTTCGTCACATTATAGTGATTTCGCCGAATATAGCAGCAAAATACTGGTCTAATCACTGAAGTATACAAAACGCTTTGCGCGGTCGTGTAAATTAACTACAATTAGCTTAATTGCTCGCATTTAATTGTTTGATTATCAACCAATTGTGGAGCAGTACGTGTAGCGTTTTTGCTATCCCGTTAAAATAGTGAAGTACACAAGGACGTTGTTATTAACAAGTTATTTATCCTCGTTGTTTTCCTCGCTTTATTTTCTGCTTCTTCGTTAGCAGCAGACGTTTCAGCTGTGGTGAATCCATCAGTTGAACACACTAAGCTGTCTAAGCTTGAGCTTAGAAGGATTTTTTCAAAGCGTATCACTCGTTGGCCTGATGGTCAGCCGATCGTGGTATTTGTGCTCGCCAGCAATAATCCAGTTCACCAGCGATTCTCAAAAGAAATATTAAAGATATTTCCTTATCAGTTAGACAGAATTTGGAACAAGATGATCTTTTCCGGCGTTGGGAGTGCGCCAATTGTAGTGAAAGATCTCGAAACCTTACTCGCTGAGGTAAAAAATACACCAGGCGCCATTGGCTATGGCGAAAACATTGCAGAACAAGGAGGCTTGCATGTTATTGAAATCATTAATTAAAGCCCGAAAGATGTTGGCGCTAAGCCTAGCCTTAGTAACTGCAAACAGTTGGGCTGATGAACAACAAAATGTGCAATTTCATGGGTTTATCGCTCAAGGCATCGCAAAATCGCAGGGTAGTGATTTTGTTAATGATGATCAAGATGTGTCAGCAGAATTAACCGAAATTGGTTTCAATATTTCCTACCAAATAAATGAGCAACTCAGATTTGCAGGCCAAGCTGTTTATTTGAACGCAGGCAACCGACTAGCAGAAGGTGGCAGAATTGATTATGCCCTATTTGATTGGTCAGTATTTCAGACGCCAGAAAGCCAATTAAACCTTTATTTAGGGCGCTATAAAAATTATCACTGGCTCTATTCAAGTACGCGCGATGTACCTATGACCAGACCGAGCATTGTGTTGCCACAGGCTATTTACTTTGATGGTTTTCGCGATATTGCTGTAGGTGGTGACGGCGTAGCACTTTCCTATAAACAAAACCATGCAACTTGGGGCGATTTTGACTTTAACCTCAGTTATGGCACATCAAGTATCTCGGATAAACAGACTGAAATTATTTTAAGCGAGCTGGCGACGGGGCGAATGAATCATGACCTTGATTATCAAGGTAGCATTTTCTGGCAGCCTCAAAATAGTCAATGGCGCTTTGGTATCGCCGCACTCGACAGCGAGTTTACTTACGATCAAGGTCAAAGCGATAGCTTTCGTGATGCGACCATTATTTTGCAGCGTTATTTACTCAATGGCCGTTATGAAGGTGAATTGTGGGAATTTAGCGGCGAAATTATGCAAGAGCGGTTTTTACTGGAAGGATTCTATAGTGAAAACTTTCGACAAGATAATTTCGGACAAGGATTCTTTGTTCAATCTCGCTACTTACTCAATGAAAATACGCGCTTATTAGTGAGGTTAGAGCGCTTTTATGCGAATAAAGATGATCGAAGAGGAAACCAGTTGACGGCAAATACGGGTGGACAAATACCTCATTATTTTGGCTATCAGCATGATACTGTGGTGGGGCTGTCGATACGCCTAGCTGAACACTTAGAGTTGCAATTAGAACACCACTGGTTTGAGGGAACGGCTCGGTTAACCCCTGTCGTTGTGCCTAATACCGCGATAAACAACGACAAGCACTGGCAACTTTGGTCTGCTCAACTGATGTATTGGTTCTAAAATGAATCGCACGTTTATTAGTGTTCCATTAAAACTACTGGCATTAATTGTTGGTACCTTGCTGCTGGTGAGTGCCGGCTTTTCAAGCCTTTCTTTGTGGCGGCTGGAACAAGAATTTACTCAATTTCAGCGTGACAAGCTGAACTTGGGCAGTGCGCAGTTTAGTGTTGAGAAAGCACGCCTCGATAACCAACTTCGTATTTGGGTAGAGTCTTTCTCTGATATTGTTGGTGTTAATGAAAGACCAAACTTTGATGCGTTAACGAATGCGGTTGCTGAGCAGTTCTATGCTTTACAATTACATTTAAACGTAGAAAATCTATGGTTGATTGACGAAAATTTGCAAACCCTTTGGTTATCACCAGAGATCACGCCAAGGCTTGTTCGCGAGCACGCTAACGAAGTATTACGAATGCAAGAGCCGCTTAGTACTATAGACTGCCAAGTTGATTGTCAGCTTTTTACTAGCGTTCCGGTGATCAACGAAAATGGCAAAATCGCGGTGGTCACAATGTCGGCATCGTTAATCGACATTATCTTTTCGCTGCATCAAAGTTTGAATAGTAACGTTGCGGTGATCAGCTTGCCGTCTGGCCAAACCCTGTCTTTGCAACAAGTGTCTTTTATTTCGGCTTCAAATCAAGCGCAACTTAAAAAATTGTTTGCCCAGCATCCAGAGCAACTTCCACTCGCGCAGGTGATGGATGAAGGCATTCAGCTTAGTCAAAACCATTCACATTATTTGTTAAATTTTATGCCGCTCGCGACAACGTCGACACGCGAATATTTTTTAGTGCTTATTGATGATGTCAGTGACTTTAAACAAAAAAATGAGAATTATCGCAATTATTTCTTAGTGACTGAGCTATTTATCTTTATTACGTTGGCACTCTTGGTCTTCTTCGTGACAAGCCCATTTGCACGCCGTCTTATTAACCTTGCTAATGCACTGCCAATGCTGTCGCGAAGAGAATTTAATGAGTTCAGGAAAGTACCGTTAAAGCGACGTAGCTTTTTTGTGGACGAGCTAGATATTGTAGCCAATGCTGCACAAGACTTAAGTTTTGAGCTTGAGCAATTGAATATGGAAGTCGAGCAAAAAACGCAAGAGCTTGAGAATATTGCGATGTATGATCTGCTTACTGGCCTTCCTAATCGCAATATGTTGAATCTTCAGCTGCATAAGCTGGTGGCCAGTTTACATCGCAGTAGTGAAGGTATCGGTGTACTTTTCCTTGATTTAGATGATTTCAAAAAGGTCAATGATAGCCATGGTCATGGTGAAGGTGATCGTTTACTTGAAGAAGCAGCCAATCGTATTCGCACCAGTATTAACAAAGCAGATCTGGCATGTCGTTTTGGTGGTGATGAGTTTGTTATTGTCTTGCCGCAAATTGCTTCTATAGAGCAAGCGGTTTCGGTGGCAAAAGAAATACTTGGTCGTTTTAAATTACCCATTAAGGTCGGTTCTGGTGTTTTCTATGTTTCAACCAGTATTGGTATTGTTTATAGCGATAACGAAGCAATACGAGCGGAAGACTTAGTAAGCTTTGCCGATATTGCCATGTACGAAGCGAAGAAAAGTGGCGGCTCGCAATACCATATATACAAACCTGAGATGTTCACGAGAGTTGCACAGCGCGTTGAACTTGAAGGCGAAGTGCGCCAAGCCTTATTGAAGCAACAGTTTAGTTTGAGCCTTCAACCTCAACTCAGTGCGAAAGATAAGAAGCTGATTGGTTTTGAAGCGCTACTACGCTGGCACCATCCAGAAAGGGGAATGATTCCACCAGACGAATTCATTCCCATCCTAGAAAACTCAGAATACATGATTGAGTTAGGTTATTGGGTGATGCGTCGCTGCTTTGAACTGGTGAGTGAATTTTTAGAGCATGGGCTGATTGATGTGCGTGTTGCCATTAATTTATCTGCGATGCAGTTTTTAGACCCGCATTTGAGTGATTATTTACGCCAACTAATGCGCCGCTTTAACCTATCTGCGAAACATTTCGAATTAGAATTGACTGAGCAAACGCTCGTTTCTGATATTGATACTGCGATTGGGGTGATGAACAGTCTGAAAAAAATAGGCTTCAGTTTCGCTATCGACGATTTTGGTACAGGTTATTCTTCACTTGCCTATTTGAAAAAAATGCCTGTCGATGTCATTAAAATCGATAAAAGCTTTATTTTTGGCATGTTAGAAAATCATTCTGATTATCAAATTATTATGTCGACCATTGCGATGGTAAAAAACCTTGGCCTTACTGTTGTGGCCGAGGGCGTTGAAAGTGGTGCCCAGCTGCGTAGTTTAACCATGAACGACTGTGATATTATTCAGGGCTACTACTTTTCCAAACCTGTGCCTGAAGTTGAATTAAAATCCTTTTTGGCTGAGCGCTTAGTTGATGGTTACTGGAAAACCCAAGCAAAGCAGCATTAATTTCAAAATAAGAATACACCTATGACAACTTGGTCTGATCTGCTCGCCGCAGAAAAGCAACAGCCTTACTTTCAAGAAACCCTAGCCTATGTTGAACAGCGTCGTGCTGAAGGAATTACTATTTATCCACCGAAAGACGAAGTCTTTAACGCGTTTCGCACTCCAGCGTTTGACCATATTAAAGTGGTCATTTTAGGGCAAGATCCTTACCACGGCCCTGATCAAGCACATGGCCTATGTTTTTCGGTTAAGCCGGGGATCAAGCCGCCACCGTCGTTGGTGAATATGTACAAAGAGCTGGCTACCGATATCGATGGTTTCGAGATCCCTAGTCATGGCTATCTGCAACCTTGGGCAGAGCAGGGGGTGCTGCTGCTTAATACTGTGCTGACAGTCGAAGCTGGGCAAGCACACTCGCATAAACACTTAGGCTGGGAACAATTTACTGATCGCGTGATTCAAACGTTAAGTGATCATGGGCAAGGGATTGTGTTTCTGCTGTGGGGCTCACATGCCCAGAAAAAAGGCAAAACCATCGATAGCAGCAAGCATTATGTGCTTAAAGCACCGCACCCATCGCCACTATCAGCGCACCGCGGTTTTTTTGGTTGCCGTCATTTTTCACAAGCGAATCAATTGTTAGTTAATCAGGGTAAAACGCCCATTCAGTGGCAGGTATAGATTGGCAGTTATAGCGTGGCAAATATAATTTGGCAGGTGCAGCCTAACAGCTACACTCGCTTAATTAAGCCTAAGGACATTAGTCTGCATCAAAACAAAAACGCCGAGTTAGCAATAACTCGGCGTTTTTCATTACTTGAATTATTAAGCTTTAAACGATTAATCGTTTAAGTTACTTTCAAACTAATTAAATGTTGAATTCACATGAGCAGCAAATTCAGGTGCGCCCATAAAACCGGTTACACGCTTGTTGCTAACTTCATCACCTTGCTTATCAAAGAACAGAATCGAAGGTAAGCCGAACACATCAAAGTGTTCCATTAATTCCACTGAGCTATCAGCGCCTGTATCCGTTAAATCAATTTGAACCAAAAGTGTATCGGCTAACGCTTTCTGCACTTCTGGTTTCGGGAATGTGTACTCTTCAAATTCTTTACAAGCGATACACCAATCAGCGTACAAATCTAGCATGACGGTTTCACCGCGCTGATTTGCCTCAGCAATCGTCGTTTCTAATTCTGCAAGGTTTGCCACGCGAACAAAGTGTTTAACATCAGATTCATGGCTGCTGGCAGCAACGGCTGGTTGTGGGAATACTTGCTTGTAAAGCTGGTTTGCTCCTACGAATAGCGCTAAGAAAATCACTAAGCTACGCGCACCATACCAGAAGTTTTTATTGGTATTTTGATTCGCTACATAGAAGTAAGTTGCGGCACCTAGAATAAGTAGCGACCATAGCGCACCAGAAATGCTTACCGGTAAGAAGCGCTCCAATAAGAAAATTGGCACAGCTAGTAGCAATATACCAAAGATGTTCTTGATGATGTTCATCCAAGCGCCGGCTTTTGGTAGTAATTTACCACCAGAGCTACCTAATACTAACAATGGTAAGCCCATACCAATACTTAGCGCGTATAGCGCTGCTGCACCTAAGACGATATCGCCAGTTTGCGAGATATAGATTAAGGCGCCAGTTAATGGTGCAGTGGTACAAGGTGAAGCCACTAAACCTGAGATTGCGCCCATTGACGTTACGCCTGTGTATGAACCACCTTCTTGCTTGTTGCTCATTTCGTTTAGCTTGTTCTGCCAGCTTGCAGGTAGCGCTAGGTTAAACATGCCGAACATAGAAAGTGCCAAGAATACGAATAGCACACTCAAGACAATTAATACCGCGGGGTGTTGGAACATGGCTTGGAATTGGGCGCCAGCGAGGGCTACAACAACACCTAAAATCGTGTAGGTAATCGCCATACCTTGCACATAGAAAAACGATAGGCTAAAGGCGCGTTTCGTTGATAAGTTATCGCCTTGGCCAACAATAATACCCGTTAAAATTGGGTACATAGGGAAAACACAAGGGGTGAATGACAACAGTAAACCACCCGTAAAGAAGGCGATTAAAGTCACTAGCAAGCTTTCGTTTTGCAACAGTGATAATAATTCAAACTGCTCGCTGCTTGCGCCAGTTGCTGACGTTGAAGTCGCTTGCTCGGCTGGCACATTATTGGCTGAGCTATTTAACGCCGCTAATACGTTGCTGGTATCGCTCGCTTTAACCTCATTTAAATCAACCGTTTTGGTGGTTGGTGGGTAGCAAAGGCCCTTTTCCGCACAGCCTTGGTAGCGAATGGTGACACTTGAGCCGTCGGCTGCTTCAATAATTGGCAGCGTAAACTCTACGTCTTTATTGAAAATTTGTTGAACGCCAAAGAATTCGTCTTCGTGCTCTTTACCAGCAGGTAATTCAACTTCTGCTAGCGTTGCCCCTTCGCTAGTGAAGCGAAATTGGTGGCGATATAAGTAGTAGCCTTCTTTAACGTTAAAACTAACGAGTAACTTGTCTTTGTTTTGATGAAAGTCAAAGACAAAAGCTTCGTCAACTTTTAGGAATTCATTGTCACTGCTAAATAAGCTAGACGATGAAGTGTCAAAAATACTGTCTTGTGCGTTAACATAAGTTGGTGCTAGTGAAAGCACAAACCATGTCAGTATGAGTAAAGCGAACTGTTTCATAAACTACTTTAACGAACCTGCAATCCAGTCTAAATATGCGTTATTGCCTTGCTGGATATCTAGGGCAATAACTTCCGGTACTTCGTAAGGGTGAAGTGTTTCGATACGAGCCGACAGCTCTTCAAAGAACTCTGCTGACGTTTTTATGAGCAGCATCACTTCATCCTCTTGTTCAATATTACCCTGCCACTGATAAACTGAGGTGATACCTGGCATCAGATTCACACAAGCAGCGAGTTGCTCAGTGATGAGTTGCTCTGCGATTTGCTCGGCAACGATACGGCTTGGGCAATTACACAATACGACTTGATACATTAGTTTTCAGCATTTAGTGCGGGCAAAAATAGTGGGCTATTTTTACCATGTTTAGGCCAACAATGCACCGCTCAACAAGTCGAAAGCTAAGCAATGTTGCCTACAAGTATATCGTGTGGTTGAAAATGACCCGACAACCCTCATATAAGTTTCATCTAATTTAAAAGGTATGAATACTCGTGCTATTTCAAGATGCATGATTTCAGCGCTTTCACAGGGGCTCAATATCAAGGCGCAGCTTGGCAGTAATGGTATTCCCTTTCAATAAGGTGCAACACAGAGATTGAGTTCCTGTGAAGCGCCCCCATTGTTATTAGGTAGAGAAGGGTTGGTTTAAAAGCGATTTATGCTGCGTTATTGATGCTAACTATGAGACACCATTCTTTATCATCAATGCCTTGCCTAAATCGCTTTTAATTCCAACTGAAACAAGCACTTTGAATTAGCACGAGTATATATGTTCCGAGTTTTATTTATTCTTTTTGTTATTGTTCCCATCATTGAAATTGCAGTGTTAATGCAAGTGGGCTCACTGATTGGCGCATGGCCAACAGTGGCGATAGTGGTTATCACTGCCTGGTTGGGGGCAAAGAATGTTAAAGCGCAAGGAATCGCGACTATTCAAAACTTGCAGACTAAAATGGCGGTGGGTGAAGAGCCATCACAAGAAATTGTTGCTGGCTTATTGCTACTAGTTGCCGGCGTATTGTTAGTCACCCCTGGCTTTGTGACTGACGCCTTTGGCCTATCTCTGCTTATTCCACAAGTGCGTAGTGGTTTAGTGGCAAGTGTGCAGCAGCACCTAGCAACGCAAACTGTTCAGGGAATGCAAGGTATGGGCGGTGCAAGCTTTACCTATCGCCAGCAAAGCCATCATGCTTCAGGCCAACCACATGGCTTTGAACAACACACTGATCCTTTTGACAAAGCGCGAACTAAAACAGGTAACGTTGAGCAAGGTAACACCATTGAAGGCGAGTTTGAGCGCAAGGACTAAAAAATTTAATTACCAGGGTTGTATTGGCAAAATACGGCCCTATTTAATTCTTCAACAATTTACATAAACACTATTCTCAGGAGAGAACATTCATGAGCATTCGTCCATTACACGATCGCGTAATCATCAAACGTAAAGAAGTAGAGTCGAAATCTGCTGGCGGTATCGTATTAACGGGTAGCGCTGCTGAGAAATCAACGCGTGGTGAAGTTGTTGCTGTTGGCAACGGCCGCATCCTTGAAAACGGTGAAGTGCGTGCTTTAGACGTTAAAGTTGGCGATCAAGTTATCTTTAGCGAAGGTTACGGCGTAAAAACTGAAAAAATCGACGGTGAAGAAGTACTTATTCTTAGCGAAGGCGACATCTTAGCCATCGTAGAATAACGAGCAAAGTTAACGAATTATTACCGCGCTTGCTGTAGCACAACATGCAGCAATGAGTGGTGAATAAACTATTGCCATATCTGCTGTAGCACAACATGCAGCAACCAAGGGCGATAAGACGATAAAAGATAGGAATTAATATCATGGCAAAAGACGTATTATTCGGTAATGACGCTCGCGCTAAGATGCTTAACGGTGTTAACGTTTTAGCAGATGCGGTAAAAGTTACCTTAGGTCCAAAGGGCCGTAACGTAGTATTAGACAAGTCATTTGGCGGCCCATCAATCACTAAAGATGGTGTTTCTGTGGCAAAAGAAATCGAACTTGAAGACAAGTTCGAGAACATGGGCGCTCAAATGGTCAAAGAAGTAGCGTCTAAAGCAAATGACGAAGCTGGTGACGGTACAACAACTGCAACAGTGCTTGCGCAATCAATCGTTAACGAAGGCTTAAAATCAATCGCTGCGGGTATGAACCCAATGGATCTTAAGCGCGGTATCGACAAAGCGGTTGCTGCAGCTGTAGAAGAGTTAAAAGCGATTTCTACTCCATGTGCTGATAATAAAGCGATCGAGCAAGTAGGTACTATTTCTGCAAACGCTGACACTAGCGTTGGTGAAATCATTGCTACGGCAATGGACAAAGTAGGCACTGAAGGCGTTATCACGGTTGAAGAAGGTCAATCGTTAGAAAACGAATTAGACGTGGTTGAAGGTATGCAATTCGATCGCGGTTACCTATCACCTTACTTCATCAACAACCAAGAAAGTGGTGCGGTTGAATTAGAAAACCCATTCATTTTATTAGTTGATAAAAAAGTATCAAACATCCGTGAATTGCTAACAACATTAGAAGGCGTTGCAAAAGCTGGTAAGCCACTACTTATCATTGCTGAAGATGTTGAAGGTGAAGCGTTAGCAACACTTGTAGTTAACAACATGCGCGGCATCGTTAAAGTAGCAGCGGTTAAAGCACCTGGTTTTGGTGATCGTCGTAAAGCAATGCTTCAAGACATCGCAATCTTAACAGCTGGTACTGTGATTTCTGAAGAAATCGGTATGGAGCTTGAAAAAGCGACTCTAGAAGACTTAGGTCAAGCGAAGAAAGTTGTGATCTCGAAAGACAACACAACCATCATCGACGGTATCGGCGAAGAAGCAGACATCCAAGGTCGTGTTGCACAAATTCGCGGTCAAATCGAAGAAACAACTTCAGATTACGACAAAGAAAAACTTCAAGAACGCCTAGCAAAGCTGGCTGGCGGTGTAGCAGTGATCAAAGTGGGTGCTGCAACTGAAGTTGAAATGAAAGAGAAGAAAGACCGCGTTGACGACGCACTTCACGCAACTCGCGCTGCAGTTGAAGAAGGTGTAGTTGCTGGTGGTGGTGTTGCGCTAGTACGTGTTGCTGACAAGATCAAAGAACTTAAAGGCGACAACGAAGACCAAAACCACGGTATCAATGTAGCAATTCGCGCAATGGAATCACCATTACGTCAAATCGTTGCTAACTGCGGTGACGAAGCGTCTGTCGTACTTAACGAAGTACGCAACGGCGAAGGTAACTTCGGTTACAACGCTGGTAACGGCTCATACGGCGACATGTTAGAAATGGGTATTCTAGACCCAGCGAAAGTAACGCGCTCTGCATTGCAATTCGCCGCTTCTGTTGCAGGCTTAATGCTAACGACTGAAGCTATGGTTACTGACGCTCCGCAAAAAGATGCAGCTGCTCCTGCTATGCCTGATATGGGCGGTATGGGTGGTATGGGCGGAATGCCTGGCATGATGTAATTTTGCTGGTCTAAAACGTTGATTACAGCGTTGTTATTTCGCTCACATACAAACAAACGTATGCGACGCTCATAACGCCTTGTACTAAACGTTTTATCCTGCGCAAAATGTGCTAAAACCTATTTGATAAAGCCCGCTTCGGCGGGTTTTTTATTGCCTTGAATTTGTGCCTGTGATCTTGATTATGGCGTTGTTACTTCGATTACATACAAACAAGCGTATGCGCCGCTCATAACGCCTTGTACTAAACGTCTTATCCTGCGCAAAATGTGCCAAAACCTAATTAATAAAGCCCGCTTCGGCGGGTTTTTTATTACCAAAAATTTGTGCCTGAAATTTAGATTGCGGCATTGTTACTTCGCTCACAAACCAATGTCTTCGATACTATTAATACTTGTTTTGGCGGCCTGACATTTATTTCAATTGCTTTCCTTTCAATCCTTTTTTGTACATACAACGAGCTTGACCATAGACATTTGATGTAAATCACAACTTAACGTTTCAAAACCAACTAATTAACTTATTGCTAGCATGAGTCATTAATCGTACATAATGTTGCAAAAATAATATGAAAATCTTGACGATTATCAGTACAATGCCGCGCATTAATTAAGCAGCAAATGCCAGTGTGATCAATGCTAATCCGCTAGTGCTTTTTATTATTCCGCTGTGCGATAGCCTTTACTAAAGGGTTGGTGAAGTTATATGAATAAATTGTGCTACCCACTTATGCTTTTTTGTACTTTACTTGTTTCCGCTTGCGTGCAGACAGTTCAGCCAACAGATAAAGATCAAGTTAGGCAATCTCAACTCGCGATTTCATCAGTTCGAGATATGCCCATCAGCTATGCAAAGGGCGCTAAGTTTTCGTTGTCGCCCAAATTTATTAATGCTTCGTTTAGTCAAGCAGAGCAGGCCAGCATTTACGAGAGCTACAGTAAAGCTATTAATCAAGCGCTACTAGCCGCAGGCTATCAGCCAAGTGATAATGGACAAGGTGAGTTTACAGTTGTTTATGGCTTAGCATTACAGCAAGACCTCCCTGATAGCAAAATCAGTGAAGAGTTTGGTGTATTACCTGGTTTGAGCAGTGCTGAACGTTTGGAAAAAGGCAGTTTTCTTATCTATATTGAAGATAATATTACTAATCAGCGTATCTGGCGCGGTGCAGTGCAAGGCTTTGTTCATCAAGATTTTAGCCCTGCGCAGCGAGAGCAACGTGCCGTTACCGTCGTCAACTCAGTTCTTTCATCGTTTCTCAGCATGAAATAACAATTTATCAGTCGTTTATATTTACTATGATGCAATTTATCCCTGTGTTCACTTCATGTTTTCAGCGTTGTACTCGTGCCGCGATGGTGATGGCAATTTTGTTCTCAACCATGTCTAGTCAGTTATTGGCGGCATCAGTAGAAGTAGAATGGCGCGAGCCTGATAACTATCGTGATATTCACCCCGGTGGTAATAGTCGTGAACAATTTAGAGCAACGACCTTTGCGGACCTAGAGCGTAATTTTGGTGAACTCGCGAAGTCGCTGCCTGATTCGCAAACACTTAAAATAGTTGTTAGAGACCTAGATTTAGCTGGCTATGTGAATGTTGACAGCAAAACACAACGACGTCGCTTTATTTCTAGCACTTACTTCCCACGTATGAAGTTTACTTACAAGCTATATGATGAAGCTGGTCAGGTGATTAAAGCGGGTGGTGCGTATTTGAAAAAGCCTGACTTTATTGCCACAACGGCCAATATTTATAAAGACAAAACCTTAGGTTATGAAAAGCAAATGATTGACCAATGGTATGCTGAAACCTTTATGCCTTCAGAATCTGAATAAATCTTTGTTATTAATTGTAAAGCCGCTGAACCAGCGGCTTTTTTATTGGTCACAATTAATACAACAGAGCAGTAGGTAGAAAAATGAAACATACAAAATTAGTTGTGATGGCAGCAATAGTCGGTACGACGTTAAGTTTTTCATCATTGGCCTTTTCAGCGCAGCCCAATAAGGTAGAAGTCAATTGGACTAATGCTGAAAAGTACCGTGATTTGCGCTCAACTACCGAAACTAAGCGGAATTTTCAGCAACGTTTCTTTAAAGAAATCTCAGCGTATTTAAAGGAGCTATCTCAGTCGCTACCAAAGGGCTATCAATTGAATATGGATGTTACTCAAGTTGATTTGGCGGGGCGAATTACTTTTGTCAGAGGCCAACAAGTACGAATTATCAAAGATATCGACTATCCTAATATGGCGTTTAGCTACCAATTGAAAAATGCAAGTGGCCAGATAATTGCTGAGCAGCAAGCGCAAGTTAAAGGGAAAGCTTTTTTGGCTGGCAGTCAGCATCAGAGTCATCGTATGAAGCCATTTGCTTATGAAAAACAAATGCTTGAAGATTGGTTTGATAAAGAAATTGTTAGTAAATTCTAACTTGAGCCATGCTCTTCAGTTTTATATATAGGAGTACAGCACATGAAATCTATCACTTATAGCTTATTTGCCTTGTTAGTCTCAGCCAGTATGACTTCTGCTCATGCGGGTACGGCAAAAGTTGAATGGACGAATCCTGACGACTATCGCGATATTCGACCGGCCAATGAATCCCGTGAACGGTTTAAGCAGCGCACGTTTAAAGAGCTTGAAACATTTGTGACTAAGCTCGCCGCTAAATTACCAGAAGGGTTTGAGCTTAAATTAAACGTGACCAATTTGGATTTAGCTGGCAATGTAGAATTTGGCCGAACTCAACAAATTCGCATTGTGCGTCAAATTCATTTTCCTAAGATAGACTTTGATTACCAATTGCTTGATGCAAACCAGCAAGCACTGGCTGCTGAGCAGGTTTCGCTTAAAGATATGAACTTTTTACACCATATCAAAACGCGTTCGAGCACCGAGTCGCTAGGGTATGAAAAGCGTATGTTGGAAGACTGGTTTAACAAAACGTTTGCCGCACAACTTCAGAAAACCTAATCAGTCAACAACAAATAATTAATAAACAACTACTTAAAAGTAGTTAATTATTTTTTGATAGAATGATATATAAACTGTGTTGCACTTTCATTTATTGGCAAACAATGCAGTTTTTATCATTATTCTTATGTTTTTCCCTTGTTTCTTTTCAGGTATTTGCCTTCGATTTTCAAGGACGATTGGCAAGCATTCAACAACTCGACAAAGCGGATCAGTTAGCACAATTTGAGCAATTGCTAGCGCAACCGTCGTTATCTCCTCAGCAACGCTTCGAAGCACTTAATGCCTTCACCATGTATTATTTTAGGCAAAGTGAGCTTAGCAATGCGCTTCTGCAAGGGCAAATTACCTACCTGCATACCCAGCAGCACCAACTTGCCGAGCCACAGGCTGCAACCGAGAAACTGCTCGGTATTATTTATTATTACCAAGGCGATCTTAATAATGCCTTGATCTACTACCAGCAAGCGCTGGCTTACTATGAACAGTCGGGCAACAAAGTGCAGCAGGCAAATGTGCTCAATAATGTAGCGTTGGCACAAAGCGCCCAAGGGCATTCACAAGCGGCACTCGCTAGTTATCTAAAAGCAGAGCCTCTGTATTTAAAGCATGGCTCTGAATACGATGCTGTCGATGTTCGGGCAAATATTGCGGGCTTGTATATTTCGTTGCGTCGCTTCGACCAAGCGATCGCTATGCTTGAAAGCGCAGTGACGTATTATCAAAAGCATGGTCATGACAATGACTTAGCAAGAGCACAGGCTGATTTAGGTGTTGCACTGAAATACGCCGGAAATTTTCCGGATGCGTTGGCTCGTTTACAGGCTTCGCTGTCCTATTACCAGCAAAAAGAAGAAAGTTATAACTTAGCTGCGGCGTTGCACAACATTGCTGAGGTTTACTTGTTAATGAAACTGCCTATTAAGGCACAAGCTTACGCTGAGCAAGGGGTAAGCCATAGTCGAGCAAGTGATCACAATAAAGCGCTAGTTGGTAACTTGCAGGTGCTGGCAAAAGCCTGGTATTGGCGTGGCGATGCCTTGCAAGCGCAGCTTTATTTGCGCGAGGGCTTAAAACTCGCGGATGAACTAGATTACCAGTCATCGCTCGCTTCACTATTCATTCTCAATGCACTAATTGAAGCAGCACTCGAGCAGCCAGAAAAAGCAATTGCTGCTGAGCAAGCTTATCAGGCGCTAGAGCGCAATCGGTTTAATACTGAGTTAAATACTATGCTGGCAGAGTCTGAAGCACTTCAATTGCAGCAAAAACTTGAGGTTGTGCAGCAACAAAAAGCCTATCAGGCAGAGTTGAATCGAAATAAAACAGTTGAAGAGCGCTATTTATTTGCAGCACTTACATTACTATTTCTAGTCATGTTTTTGGCTTATAAAAAGTTACGCGATTTCCACTTAAATAAAGAGTTGGCGTTGCAGGTAGAACTGCAAACTGAAAAGCTTACGCGCGTTAATCAACAATTATTGCAAGCTTCATTAGAAGACGGCCTAACTGGCATTCAGAATCGACGAAGTTTTGATGCTGATATTCGCAAGTTATGGCAAAAATTTACACTACACAATCAAAACTTTGCCTTGATGTTTATCGATATTGATCATTTTAAGGTATTTAACGATAAGTTTGGTCACGTTGCTGGCGACAAGGTCTTGCGAGATGGGGCGCAGGTATTTAGTCAAACCATGCCAAACGGAGCGGTGGTTTATCGGTATGGCGGGGAAGAATTTGCGGTATTAATTGATGGTCTTGATGAAACTATTTGTTGCCGTGAGGGTGTGCGCAGTATTTATAAGGAGATTCAATCTTGCCTAGTGAGCTATAGTGCGCCTGAGCAAGCATCCATCACGGTGAGTGCCGGCACTTGCTTTGCTGATGAAAAAGCTGAATCGCTAAATGAGCTTATTAATGTGGCAGATCAACGCTTGTATCAAGCAAAACGAGCTGGCCGAGATCAGCTCGTTTGCCAATAACCTGTATGTGTAAGAACGACTATGTGTAAGATTGTTCGAAGTTTGCCAGCACGGTAAAAAGTTGTTCAATTTTCTTTACCAGCGCGACCAGTAACTCTTTATTTTGCGATTGTTGCCATTGCAAAAGGTCGTCAGCGACTTCTTCGACATAAGGTTGGAAGGTATTTGCAGATGACTTAAAGCCTGCATCTGCAGTGAAAATTGCTGAAAAGCCCGCTTTTTTCTCTTCGCGCAGTTGCGCAAGGGTGGCGTCAGCAGCCAAAGATTTCTTTAAAATAATCGAAATATTATCAATCAGTTGTTGGTTTACAGCGTCAGACATAACAAATGAAGTAGTGGGAATAGTTGGCGTTATTATCGCAAATTAATCGGGGTTTTGTTAGGTTCGCCCGCAATTTCCCGTACCAGTTTGGGCATTAGGTAGCCCGGCAATATGGTCATTAATTCATTTACAATGCTAATGGCACGCGCTTCGCTAATATCAAAATGCGTTGCACCTTTTACTTTGTCTAACAAAAACAAGTAATAAGGTTGAATGCCGCTATCAAACAGGCGCTCACTCAATTGAGCTAATGTGCGCGCGTCATCATTGATCCCTTTGAGCAAGACGTTTTGGTTAAACAACGGAATGCGTTCAGCACGCAGTTTTTCAATAGCTTGTTCAACCTCTTGGTCGATTTCATTCGGGTGATTAATATGAAATACCATAGTGGCTTTAAGGCGAGTGTTGGAGAGCATGTTAACTAAGCTGTCGGTGATACGCGCTGGGATCACCACAGGTAGGCGGGTGTGTATACGCAATCTGGTGACATGCGCAATTGCCGATATTTGCTCAACTAGCCATTGCAAATGTTGATCGTTAGCCATTAATGGATCGCCACCGCTAAAAATCACTTCGTTTATTTCATTGCGCTCGGCAATATAGTCCAGTGCTTGTTGCCAGCGGGCTTTATTCGGGCTGTTATCTTGGTATGGAAAATGGCGACGAAAGCAGTAGCGACAATTTACCGCGCAGCCACTTTTAACAATCATCAACACCCGATGTTTGTATTTATGCAGTAACCCTTCGGCAGCCGTTTCATGCTCGCCGAGCGGATCACTGACAAAGCCGTCAAGTTCAATAAACTCATCACTTACTGGCATCACTTGCTTTAACAGCGGGTCGTTAATATCGCCCAGTTGCATCCGCGAGATAAATGGCCTTGGCACACGCACGGGAAATAACTTACGGGCGTTAAAGTGTTCAAGATATTGCTCAGGGTCTATGGCTAACAACTCAAGTAGCTCACGGGGATCGGTTACGACATCAGCCAACTCTTTTTGCCAAGAAGTGTGCAAATCTGGTTGAATTTGAGTTATTATCTGCGGCATTTGTTAATCTAATCTCTCGAAAGTTAAGCGAGTATTTATGGCTTCTTTTAGTACAAACCAATTTAAAGCTGGTCTGAAATTAATGATCGACGGCGAGCCTTGTAACATTCTTGAAAACGAAATCGTTAAACCAGGTAAAGGCCAAGCATTTAACCGCGTTAAAATCCGTAAATTAATCTCTGGTAAAGTACTAGAGAAAACCTTCAAGTCAGGTGAATCTGTTGAAGGTGCTGATGTAATGGATTCAGATCTTGGTTATTTATATGCCGACGGCGAATTCTGGCATTTTATGAATAACGAAACTTTTGAGCAAGTTGCTGCTGACGAAAAAGCGATTGGCGACAATGCGAAATGGTTAGTAGAAGGTGACATTTGTACGATCACTTTCTGGAATGGCAACCCTATTTCAGTTGCGCCACCTAACTTCGTTGAGTTAGAAGTGACTGAAACAGATCCTGGCTTAAAAGGTGACACAGCGGGTACTGGTGGTAAACCAGCTACGTTAAGCACAGGCGCTGTTGTACGCGTACCATTATTTGTACAAATTGGCGAAGTGGTTAAGTGTGATACCCGTAGCGGCGAATACGTCTCTCGCGCTGGTAAGTAACTTAGCGTTACAGCTAACCAAACGTGATAAAAGCTCGCTACGGCGAGCTTTTTTTAGCGCTAATTTTCGCACTAATTTCGGTATTAGCTGAGTTGAAAAGCACAGCTTTGACCTCATAATTACTAGTTCGATAACGTTAAGCTCTCCATAGTTAAAGTTAAGGTTGCGTTCATGACCCCCGCATTAGAAATCAAAGATTTACAAAAAATATATAAAGGCGACTTTCACGCCCTAAAAGGTATTAGCTTGTCGGTTGAACAGGGCGACTTTTTTGCCTTGCTTGGCCCTAATGGAGCGGGTAAATCCACTTCAATCGGCGTGATCACATCGTTAGTGAATAAAACCTCTGGCACCGTTAAAGTGTTTGGCCACGATATTGATAAAGAGTTAGAAAAAGCGAAAAGCTTTATCGGCTTAGTGCCACAGGAATTTAACTTTAACCAGTTTGAATCTTTAATGCGTATTCTGGTCAACCAAGCGGGTTATTATGGGGTTGAGCGCAGTGTGGCAGTAGAGCGTGCGGAAAAGTACCTAAAGCAACTGGATTTATGGGAAAAGCGTGACAACGCTGCCCGTATGCTCTCGGGTGGTATGAAGCGCCGTTTAATGATCGCTCGTGCCTTAATGCATGAGCCAAAAGTGCTTATTCTGGACGAGCCAACGGCAGGTGTCGATATTGAGCTACGTCGCTCAATGTGGGAGTTTCTGCGCGAGCTGAACGCTCAGGGAATCACCATTATTTTGACCACTCACTACTTAGAAGAAGCTGAAATGCTGTGTCGCAATATTGCCATTATCGACAGTGGTCAGATTGTTGAAAATACTAGCATGAAGCAGTTATTGGCAACCTTAGATATTGAAACTTTTGTCTTAGATTTGCCAGCCAATAGCGTTAAACCTAGCCTGCAAGATTTTACCTATCGTGTCATTGATGACCATACGCTTGAAGTGGACGTTAAAAAAACACAAGGGCTAAACGGCGTATTTGCCCAGCTTTCAGAGCAGGGCGTACAAGTATTAAGTATGCGTAATAAGTCAAACCGATTAGAAGAGCTTTTCGTGCGACTCGTTGCTAATAACGAAGCAGAGGCATAAGGAGAAACAGATGAGCTCAACTACCAACTTTATTGCATTAAAAAGTATTATGCACAAAGAAGTGCATCGTTTTATGCGAATTTGGGTGCAAACCTTAGTACCACCGGCGATCACGATTAGCTTATATTTCGTTATATTTGGCTCGCTGATTGGCTCACGTATTGGTGAAATGGGCGGCTTTGATTATATGTCGTTTATTGTGCCGGGTCTGATCATGATGAGTGTGATTACAAACTCCTACTCAAATGTGGCCTCGTCGTTTTTTAGCGCAAAATGGCAGCGAAATGTCGAAGAAATGTTGGTGGCACCAGTGCCAAACTGGGTGATTGTTGCTGGCTATGTTGGCGGCGGTATGGCGCGTGGTATTTTAGTGGGCGCTATTGTCACTTGTATTGCTATGTTCTTTACTAACATTCAAATTCATAACTTTGCCGTGATTATTATCACAGTGGCGTTAACTTCTGCGGTGTTTGCCCTTGGTGGCTTAATCAACGCAGTATTTGCCGGCAGCTTTGATGATATTTCAATTATTCCAACTTTTGTTTTAACACCGTTAACTTACTTAGGCGGCGTGTTTTACTCAATAAGCTTGTTGCCTGAATTCTGGCAAGGTGTTTCGCAACTGAACCCTATTGTGTATATGGTTAATGCGTTTCGCTACGGCTTTTTAGGCATTAGCGATATTGACCTAACCGTTGCTTTCGCAGTGTTGGGTGTTTTCATCGTTGGATTATGGTCAACGGCGATGTACTTGATTCGCAAAGGCATTGGCCTAAGAAGCTAATGCCTAAGAAGTTAATGGCGAACAAGCTAATGTCTGAGCAAATTATGCCTGATCAAAATAACCAAAATGATGCGCTTAGTGGCGACTCCAAAGCGATTGTTACTAATCAAGATGGGGTACACGAAAAGCTAGCGCAGATAGTGCAAAAGCACTTATCGCACCGCTTTGAGAAACCTTTTCAACAGCACACCCTGACCGCTTTTGAAGCGCTTGATGCGAAAGTGAGAGCATGGGGGGGTGATGTTATTCTTGATGCCTGCTGCGGCGTTGGGCAAAGTACCCGTTTACTTGCCAAGCAAAACCCTAACGCGATAGTTATTGGCGTGGATAAGTCTGCGCACCGCGTAAACCGCAATGTCGAAGAACACTTTCCGGTAGATTTAGCTGGCGTGACTAACTTTGAAATTATTCGCGCCGACCTGAATGACTTTTACCGTTTAGTGGCAAAAGCAAACTGGCCGATCGCCAAGCACAATATTTTGTACCCAAATCCTTGGCCTAAAGCTAAACATATTCAGCGTCGCTGGCATGGTGCAGCAGTCTTTCCTAGCATAATCCAAATTGGCGAAACCATTGAGCTACGCAGTAACTGGCGCCTGTATTTGGAAGAGTTTTTAATCGCAGCTAAGCTGGCTGGCCGAGAAGGGCAGATCACTGAGATCAAATTAGCCGAGGGCGATACGCCAATTACACCATTTGAAGCTAAGTTTATTAACAGCGGTCAGCAATGTTGGCAATTAACCATAAGCTAGTGATTTTCACTAATTTTACTTGTTAAAAATACTAATACTGTTTGTTTATATTTTAGCTTTTTCATAAAAAGCCAATATAACCATAGAGTTATAGAGTTGGCGTAAATATTGATGGACTCCTTGTTCAATGCAAGGAGAACTCAATGTCTAACACCATCAAAAAAGATGTACTAACTAAAGCATTTGTTTTAATTACCCTTTCTCAAGCCTGCCTGATCTATATCGGGTAGCGCCTTCGTAACACCCTCGTAGCTCAACGCTATGGTGGCAATAACACAAAGAAACGAGACATTTTCGACGATTTTGATTAAACTGCCGCATTCGTTTTGAACATAGAAAAGCTTTATTTAACGGTAATGTATGACGGCAGGTAAACGCGCGGCGGAAGTATCATTAGAGTCGATGCACCGTATCTTTACAATTCCTGAAGCCCCAGACTCGACTTTAGGTCGAATTGAGAAAGAGATCTCAGAAAATCTGGCGGGCTTTTTAGGTAATCATATCGTTGCTACGGAGCAAGCACTCACCGAGATCGAAAAGGACTTTGCAGGCTCTAGTATTCCTGAGCAACCAGCATTTGTATCTGATCACACCCATCACTTGCTTGATAAGCTAGTGTCGCGCTCGGTTCATACTTCAAGCCCAAGCTTTATTGGTCATATGACCTCAGCTTTGCCGCATTTCTTGTTGCCATTATCAAAGCTGATGGTAGGTTTGAACCAAAACTTGGTAAAAATTGAAACCTCCAAGGCCTTCACGCCATTAGAGCGCCAAGTTTTAGGCATGATGCATCGCCTAGTGTATCTCGATTCTGATGACTTTTATCAGTCGTGGATGCACAGCGCCAATCACTCACTCGGCGCGTTTTGCTCTGGTGGTACAGTAGCAAACCTGACGGCCTTGTGGGTTGCCCGCAATAACATGCTAAAAGCTGATGGCGACTTTAAAGGCGTTGCCCGTGAAGGCTTATTTAATGCACTTAAGCACTATGGTTACGATGGTTTAGCAATCTTAGTATCTGATCGCGGTCACTACTCGTTGAAGAAGTCTGCAGATGTACTGGGCTTGGGCCAAGATAGCGTGATCGCGATTCCAACCGATGAATACAATCGCATTGACTGCCAGCAATTGGCGGCGAAATGTCAGGAGCTAACTGACAAAAATATTCGTGTGCTAAGCATTGTTGGTGTTGCGGGTACTACGGAAACCGGCAATATTGACCCACTCGCTGATATGGCCGCAATTGCTCAGCAATTTAAGTGTCACTTCCACGTCGACGCGGCTTGGGGCGGAGCAACTCTACTGTCGAACAAATACCGTGATTTACTTGCGGGTATAGAGCAAGCCGACTCAGTAACGATTGATGCTCATAAGCAAATGTATGTGCCAATGGGCGCTGGCTTAGTGGTCTTTAAAAACCCATCATCGGTCGCGGCCATTGAGCATCATGCTGAATATATTCTGCGTAAAGGCTCAAAAGACTTAGGTAGTCATACGTTAGAGGGTTCACGCCCGGGTATGGCAATGTTAGTTTATGCCAGCTTGCATATTATTAGTCGCCCGGGTTATGAGCTTTTGATCAATCAAGCGATTGAAAAAGCAAAGTACTTTGCCAAGATCATTCGTGAACACAGCGAATTTGAATTAGTGACAGAGCCTGAGCTGTGTTTGCTTACTTATCGTTATGTGCCATCTCAAGTGCAAGCGTTTATGGCGGGTGCTGACGTTGAAACCAATCAAGCGATAAACAAAGTCATTGATAAACTCACCAAGCATATTCAAAAAACACAACGTGAAGCGGGTAAGTCGTTCGTTTCGCGTACGCGTATTGAAGTTCAAAAATACGGTGGTGAGAAAGTGCTCGTATTCCGTGTAGTACTGGCAAACCCGTTGACTACGGAAGAGATATTGCATGATGTGCTTACTGAGCAAGTAGAAGTTGCACAAAGTAGTATTAAATTTTTGCCAGAGCTATTGGCAAAAATTAGCAACTCGAATTAGATTAATTCAATTAGTACTTAATACCTCATTGATATCAAAAAGCCGCGTTTATTCGCGGCTTTTTAGTAGCATAAATACTTAGCTTAATTTTGCGCTTTGAAAGCTGCTATATTTTCACGGCCTTTATCTTACGAGAATAAAGCACTGATCGCGCTTCGGATAAAATCAAAGACTGAATAGCCAAGAATTATCCCTCCTGCAGCTAATATGAGAGGTAAAGCCCAGTTCTGCTCAAAGATCCCTTCGGTTAATGAGTACAAAACACTTAGCATATAAAACAAGAACGCGAGTTTTAGCGTGCGCTGCGGTGGTTTAATTTCTTCTACCCATTGGCTTTCGTGACCTTTGAAAATAAGTTTTTCATCATGATCCCCCAATCGCTTATCGAAGAAAAATTGACTTTGTTTTTCGATAATTCGCTTATTGTTGGTCAGCGTAATTTGATATTCACCACTGCTCCATGATGAAATAGTACGATGCAAATTCAGCGTTTCGTTATTAATGTTAATGGTTAGTGAGTTAACGGACTTAAACCACTGTGTTGGCTTTGCAATCAGGTCCTCATTTAAATAAACCTTTTCACGGCCCATAAAATCAACGGTATAACGAATTTGGTGTTCTTGATAGGTAAAATCAAAGCTTAACATTAGGCTTCCTTTTCCACATGACTGGGTGAGCTAGAGTCTTCTTCAAAAGCAAGAATATCGCCCGGTTGGCAGTTTAAGTGCTGACATATGGCTTCTAGCGTACTAAAGCGGATTGCCTTGGCGCGCCCAGCTTTTAGCACGCTCAAATTTTGCGGGGTAATGCCAATCGCCGCCGCTAGGTCATTTAGCTTCATTTTCCGCTGCGCAAGCACTACGTCTAAATTAACAATAACAGGCATAATTAAATGGTTAACTCCTGCTCTTCTTCTAACTCTCGTGAAATTTTGGTAACGGCAGCGGCAAGGTGCAGGCAATAGCCAATAACGGCGACCACAAAATCCGCAGAGCCAAGATAAAGCGTTGTAAAGCTAAAATCTTCACCTTGATTAGCGAGTACTAAGTATTCCGTTGTGATCATTATGCCAGGCTTGATAATAAGCCCATATGAAATGGCTAGCTTAGCGATGGTTTTAAATACGTTAAGTACGTTAGCGGTAAAAAACTCCCCTTGAATGTATAAGTTGAAGATTTTGTGCACCAACAAGAGGAAAACAAATGAAGTGGGAACGGTGATCATAAGATTAAAGAAAACTGGATCGCTAGCAAACTCTGCCACTCCTTTTTTACTGATAATGGCAATGCCTCCAACCAAGCTCATTAGGGTCATAATGCCCATAAAAATAGTAAAGCCCATTATCTTGCCTTGATTTAGCTGGCAAAGCTTTTGAAATGCAATCATAGAAACCTCCTTTTGGTGATAATGTAGACATTAAAAATTTATTTTTCAATAATAAGTTATCGAAAAACGATAAATATTTGTCGTTAATTACACAATTAGAGACATGCTAACGTTTATTTTCTATTGTGAATTAGTTAGCGTAAGGTGTTTGAACTTAGGTTACTCAATTCATTAAAGGAGTTTTCATTGAGAAAAATAGCAATTTTGTTATCACTTTTACTTCAGGCCGTATCAATAGGTTATGTGATGGCAAAAGATGTGTCGCTAAAGCCGGGGTTATATGAAGGCATTAGCGAGCATGAATTTGTCTTGCTGCAGTTAAACGAGAACGGCAATCACAAGATCTTCAAAATGAACATTCCAAGTGCCTTTCAGCATGGAAAACAACGGGATTTTAGTGAGCAAAATATACACTGTGACCAACTGCGATGCCTTATCACGTTTGATACTGAAGGTACGGACTATATTGATTACCTCAGCTTAGCGCCAGAATACGAGGATTCGTCGAACGTTATGGTGTTCGAACAAACTAAAAGCCGAGCGGGAGAGCCTATGGTTTCCAGAGCATATCAACTAAGTTATCAGAAAAATCGCTCAACTATTCGTGAATATTGGAGTAAATATCGAGAAACCATCGACAAACTGTTAGCGCTACCTGAGCAGGGTATCTATGGGTTATGGGTAGGTACTATTAGGAAAGACGATAAAGTTGAGTTGTTGAGCTTAGCTGTTTATCCAGATCAGCCAAGCACGCTTACCAAATTCTTTTTGGGCATGGGTATCACCAATGAAACCAGCTTTGAACCACAGCAGTTGGTGAAAGAAAATGGCGCCTATCGTATCCAAACATCGCACCCTAGCTTTGCCAATCAGTTATTGCTGGTGCCAATGTATGAAAATGCATTAAATGGTTATGCCTTTCACACTGCCAAAACCCATTCGTGGATTGATGGGAGCTTTCAACTTTACCGAGTGAAAGAAGAAAAGCGTTAGTTTCGTTTTTACGAACACTAACGCTTTGGTGATAATTTAATAATTTGTGGTTATCAAGTAACAAGTCGGCATCAAAACAATGAGGTTTGATGATTCATTACTTGCTATATGATTTGTTATATTACTTGCTACATCACTTGCTAATGGTGACCTGCAAATTATCAATCAATCTGGCTTTACCGCAGTATGCAGCAGCTAAAATAACAAGCTCGTTATCGTCTTCGCTGGCAGGTTGCAGGGTGCGGGCATGAACAATATTGAGGTAGTCAACTTGCATGCCGGCGGCATTGATTTTCGCTTCGGCTTGTTTGGCTAGGCCAATAAAGTCGTCGTTATTTTGAATTTGCTCGGCAAGCCACTGCATGTTTTGGTAAAGCGCAGGCGCATTAGCTTTTTCTTCTGCCGTTAGGTAGCCGTTGCGAGAGCTCATGGCAAGGCCACTGTCTTCGCGTTTGGTTGGGACTGGCACAATGTCAATCGGCATGTTCAAGTCTTCAACCATGGTCTGAATCACTTGCACTTGCTGATAGTCTTTTAAGCCAAAGCAAGCAATGTCAGGCTGTACTAAGTTAAAGAGTTTACAGACAACCGTTGCTACGCCGCGAAAATGGCCAGGGCGACTTTCACCGCAGTAACCGTCAGACACTTGTAATACTTCAACATAGCTTTGCTTATCTAATCCTTTCGGATAGACAATATCAGGTGTTGGTGTAAAGAGTAGATCTGTGCCTTCTGCCGTTAGTTTCTCTTGATCGGCTTCCATCGTGCGCGGGTAATTATCGATATCTTCCCCCGCACCAAATTGCATTGGATTGACAAAAATACTCGCCACTACTTTGTCGGCGCGTTGCTTGGCTGCTTTAACTAAGGCTAAGTGGCCTTGGTGTAAATTACCCATGGTCGGCACAAAACCAATGGTTAAACCTTGTTTTTGCCACGCTTTTATTTGCGTGCGTAACGACTGAATATCACTAACAACTTGCATTGAAACTCTGCCCTTACCTAGCTAAAAATGTGGTCTTCGCCAGGGAAGTTACCATTTGCCACTTCATCGATATAAAGTTCGATAGCTTGCTTAATATCGCCTGTATCTTTGAGGAAGTTGCGTGAGAATTTTGGCATGTAGCTGCACGAAATACCTAATGCGTCGTGCATTACTAAGATTTGGCCATCAGTATGGCGACCTGCGCCAATGCCGATGGTTGGAATACTGACCGCTTCACTAATCGCTTTGCCGAGGCTTTCTGGAATGCACTCAAGTACGAGTAATTGAATGCCTGCCGCTTCCAATGCTTTAGCTTCTTTAATCATAGCCTGTGCTTGCGCTTGTTCACGCCCTTGTACTTTAAAGCCACCAAATACATTCACTGACTGCGGTGTAAGGCCTAAGTGACCACATACTGGAATACCGCGCTCTACTAAGCCTTTAATGGTATCAACCAACCAGCTACCGCCTTCCATTTTGACAATTGAAGCGCCCGCTTGCATTAACTTAGTAGCGTTTTCAAAAGCTTGTTCTTTGGTGGCATAGCTCATAAATGACAAGTCACTAATAATCAGCGTGTTTTCAACGCCAGCTTTAACACAGCGTGTGTGGTAAGCCATATCTTCGACGGTTACAGGCAAGGTATCGTCGTTACCTTGTAATACCATTCCGAGTGAATCACCAATAAGAATAGCGTGAATACCCGCTTGATCGAAAAGCTTAGCAAAGCTGGCATCGTAGGCGGTGATGGTGGAAATTTTCTCACCATTTTGTTTCATTTTTAATAGCTTAGATGTTGTAATTTTAGCCATAATTTTTTCCGAGTAAGTGACGTTGCACCTTAGTCAATCAAACCACTAGCATAGCTAACGGTTAACACTAGCTTGCTCAGCTAGTTAAGTTGCAACTTACCATAAATTTTTAACCCGTTAGTTGCAATCGCTTTACTTAATTCACTAACGAGATCACCATCAGGTAACACAAGTTGAGGGGCAATTTCTGCCAAAGGGCGTAGTACAAATTCGCGCTCTTTCATACCGTAATGCGGAATGATTAAGCGCTCATTATTAATAATTTGTTGGTCGAATAAGATGATATCCAAGTCGAGAATACGCGGACCCCAGCGATCGCCTTTACGCACGCGACCGGCTTGCTTTTCTATCGCCTGTAGTGCATCCAGTAATTCAATTGGCGTCAGCTCTGTATCAAGTGCCAGCACTGCGTTCATATAATCTGGCTGGTCTTGAGGGCCCATAGGACGACTAAAGAATAGGCTTGAAAGTGCAGCAATACGCGAGCGCTCTATTGTGCTGATCGCATCAACCGCTTGTTGAATTTGCTTTGCGGGCTCTGCAAGGTTACTGCCTAAACCAATATACGCGGTTGCCATGCCTATTCAGCCTTGCCAGCACTTGCTTTACGCGGCTTGCGGCGTTTTCGCACGGAACGGCGTGCCGGGCGGCTGCCAGCAACCGACTTAATCATCATTTGTTGTGATTCTGGTGACGCTTCTTGGAAATCGGTCCACCATTTGGCGAGCTGGGCTGTTTCACCGCCTTCAATTTCACCGCGCAATAGCAAGAAGTCATAACCGGCTCTAAATTTAGGGTGCTCAAACGCTTTGTAAGCGCGCTTGCCTTCACGACGAGCAAGCTTGTCTTGCAGTATCCAAATATCTTTCATTGGCGCTTGGAAGCGTTTCGGCACGGCAATGCTGCGTTGCTGCTCCGACATTACTTCGTGTAGCGCAGCGAAAAATGCGTCTTGCGGCGTTAATTGCGTTGTTTGTCTCAACTGTGTGACTTGGCGAGACAATGGGTACCATAAGAAGGCAGCGAGTAAAAATGCTGGCGTTACTCTTTGGTTGGTATTAATGCGCTGATCTGTGTTGCTCATTGCTAGTTGAATAAAGCGCGACATATGGTCTTCAGCCTGCGCTTGTTCAGCTATTAAGCTTTGTTCAACAATTGGGAATAGGTACTCAAAAAGTCCGTAGTCTCTAAGCATGTGAAAATTCGCTAATGCTTTGCCTGAAACAAATAGCTTTAGGAACTCTTCAAACATACGTGCTGGTGGAATATTGAGCAGCAAATTAGCCAGAGGCTTAATGGGCTGAGCCGTTTCTTCGCCAATTTCCATATCTAATTTAGTGGCAAAACGCACTGCGCGCAGCATTCGCACAGGGTCTTCGCGGTAGCGTGTTTCAGGGTCGCCAATTAAACGAATTAAACGCTGTTCAATATCCGCAACACCACCAGCAAAATCGTAAATGTTGAAGTTTTCTACGCTGTAGTACAGGGCATTGATGGTAAAGTCGCGACGCTCGGCATCTTCATCAATCGAGCCGTAAATATTGTCGCGAAGAAGCATACCATCAGCACTTTGCTTGGATGTTTTCTTACACTCTTTTTGCTTGTCACTCGCGCTGTCGTGGTGACCACGGAAAGTGGCAACTTCGATAATATCGCGGCCAAAAACAATATGAGCTAAGCGAAAGCGTCTACCAATTAAGCGACAATTGCGAAATAACGCTTTAATTTGCTCTGGTGTTGCGTTCGTGGCGATATCAAAATCTTTGGGCTCGATGCCGAGCAACATGTCACGCACACCACCGCCGACAAGGTAGGCGTCATAACCCCCTTTTTTCAGGCGATAGAGTACCTTTAGCGCATTATCGCTAATAAATTTACGTGACACTGTGTGCTGGTCACGAGCAATGACAATAGGAAATGACTGATCAGCCGCACTAGCACTTTCTTGCTTAGCTTTGTCTCGACTCAGTACTTTTTTACACAAATTGATAACGCGTTTAATAATAACAACCTCGGAATACAAAGAACGTCTAAGACGCAAGTCTCAAAACGGCGCAATTTTAACCTAGCCACCAACAAAAGAGAATGAAAACTATCGGCAATTAGAATAAAAGTTCTAATACAATGAATGCTATGCAGGCAATGCGATGCTTGCTTGTTTAGGCACATTCGTTAATTGCCAGTGTTCGACTGCCCACGCGAGTATTTCTTCTGGTGTACCATCGTTTAGCTGCGCTGGGGGCTGCTGGCCTAAAAAGTCTAACGCACTGATGATACTGGCTTGTGGCGCTTTGCGATCAATTGCTGGCGCCTTATTTTGCTTACTTAGCTTATAGCCATCATGTGTAGTGATCAGCGGCACATGCGCATATTGCGGCGCAGCGACACCAAAGGTTTGATAAAGCGTAAGCTGTCGAGCGGTTGGCTCAAGCAAATCACAGCCGCGTACTATATGGGTAATGCCCTGATCGATGTCGTCACTGACCACAGCCAATTGGTAGGCGTACAAGCCGTCTTTGCGCTTGATAATAAAGTCTTCACCAGCAAGTGCTGGGTCGCATTGCACCTTACCTTGAATTAAATCTTGGTAGTTGTCTGCTTTACATTGATTGCGAATGCGAACGGCATGTGCAGGATAAGGCAAGTGTAAGTGTTGGCAGTGACCGCTATAAATACCGCCGCTAGCCTTTATTTGCGCACGAGTACAGGCACAGGCATAGGTTAAGTTATGCGTTGCAAGTTCACTTAATACTTGTTCATAAAGGGCAGATTGCTGGCTTTGATAACGTACTTGTTCATCCCAATGCAGACCATAGTCTTCAAGGGTACGCAGTATTTCGTCGGCTGCACCTGCTTGTTCACGTGGTGGATCAATATCTTCAATGCGCACTAACCACAGGCCATTGTTGGCCTTAGCGTCTAAATAGCTAGCCAGCGCCGTTAATAAAGAACCAAAATGAAGTAAACCAGAGGGAGAGGGAGCAAAGCGGCCGCGATATTGGGTACTTGGCCGCTGTATTAGCGAAAACGCCATCGATTGTTGGTAGCTCGCTTAGCGCGTTAGCCCGCCATTTGGCGTTCTTTGATTTCTGCTAGCGTTTTACATTCAATGCATAAATCGGCAGTAGGGCGCGCTTCTAAGCGGCGAATACCAATTTCAATGCCACATGAATTACAGAAACCAAAATCGTCTTCTTCGATTAGCTGTAGTGTTTTCTCGATTTTCTTGATCAGTTTACGCTCGCGGTCACGGGTACGTAATTCTAAGCTGAACTCTTCTTCTTGCGCTGCACGGTCAACTGGATCAGGAAAGTTTGCTGCTTCGTCTTGCATGTGAGTTACTGTGCGATCAACTTCTTCACGCAATTGGTTACGCCAAGCTTCTAAAATCTTTTTAAAATGCTCTAGCTGGTCAGCGTTCATGTACTCTTCACCAGCTTTTTCCTGGTATGGCGCTACGCCAGCTAACGCGAGAATGCCTAATGCTTTTTGTTTGTCTGGCATGCTGAATCTCCTAATGCTACTAGTCCAGTATGGGGAGTAATGTTACTCACTTGCTAAGCCATCTGACTTCAATTGCCAAAATCAGGTCTTACGACCTAGTCACCATTTTACTATCAAGGCTATATTGTGCTTCGAGCTATGGTTTTCAAGAGAAAGTTACGAATAAATAAGGTAAAGCAATAAATTCAATAAGTTAATCCATTAAGTTACACTTAGTTGCTGTCCATTTCTCAACAAGCAAGCTCTTTTAGCAATATTTACTAGGTTTAGTCAATCTTTTTGTGTACTTGGTTCCCATAGGATGGGATCTGGATCAAAGCGCACGATTATCAATTGTTGAATCACTTTACTGATCACTATTGCACAATTTAACTGTCGCGGTACAGCCTTGCTTAGCGTTGTTTTGTAACAAAAACTGCCATCGATATTTTTGGCAAATGTCGTTTACGAGCTGCAAACCTATGCCAAAGCCTTCGTAGCCTCTTGGTTTTGCATCTAAACCGACGCCTGTGTCAATAACATCTATATATTGGTCGCTGACAAATAAACTGACGCTACCATCAACCGAGCAATTGATGGCGTTGTTTAGTAAATTTTGGATTACCGCTGAGAACAGCTGAGGTTCAACATCTAACGCGAATGGAGCTTTTAACTGTGACGTTAATGTGACCTGATTTTGTTTTGCAGTTTCACTGACCATTTCAATCATTGATGTCAGGTACTCTTCATTCACAAATAAACTCTTACTCGTGGCTTGGTCACGCGCCAGCAATAAAAAAGTAGCAGTTAACTGTTCCATGTTAGTGACTGCATGTTTAATTCTAGCAGTTTGCTTATCGACAATGTCGTTTGACAGCCTACGCAAGATACTCAGACTGCCAGTAATAACTGTCATGGGAGTGCGCAGTTCATGGCTAACATAACGGGTAAAGGTTTTTTCTCTTTCGACCAGTTGTTTAATGCGGTCGCGATATTGGTTGATAGCCGCTAAAGTGCGGTCGACTTCAAGCGGCAGTGCTTGACTAACCTTTCCCTGCTTGGCTGCATCTGGCTCAATTAAAATGGGCGAAAAGTCAGTGTCGAGTGACTGTTCTAGCTGCTCTACTAGCGATGCTAGTGGTGAGGCAATGCGCTGAGCAGCTTTGATCATCAAAAAAACGGCAATTACGCAGATTATTGAGCCTAATGCGAATAATAGTAATTGGAATAAATTAAAGTCGAGGCCTTCGCTCCACTCGTAGGCGCCCAGGTCTTCAACCGCGTAAAGTGTTGTTAATTGGTCGTTGATAACTTGTTCACTGGTCAATACACCAAAATCGCTTTCGTCTTGCTCTGTTACCCAGTTTTCTTGGCCGCGCCATTCTGGCGAAAAGGTTTTTTGCAACGCAGTTGGCAGCAATTCGTAGCGGTCGTATATCGACAGTAAAGGGTCTATAACTATTTTACCCTGTTCTCCTTGCTCAAAACGGGCAAAATGGTGGGGAGCGATAAGTGCCAAACGGTTTAACCCTGTGGTGCTTTCGGTGTGGATAGTCAGTTGATAAAACATTAAGGTGTAAAATGCCAACAGCAGTCCAGTACCAAGCAAATAGGCGCGAATAATTTGTGTTTTAAGTGGTATTAAAGGCGGCTTAACTTTCTTCATTGGCGATGCGGTACCCTAGCTTTGGAATGGTTTTCAAAAGTTCGGACTCGAACGGTTTATCTAATTTTTGACGTAATTGATAAATATGCTTTCGCAAAACATCCTGCTCAGGCATAGCGTTAGGCCAAAGCGTCTCTTCTATTTGCTGTTTTGATACCGCATTGGGGAAGCGCTCAACCAGCAATTTTAAAATTTTAAAGCAGCTAGGGTTGAGCTTAACCTCACAGTCATAGCGCCATACTTGTAAGGTTTTGGTGTCTATTTTAATTGAATTGGCAGATAACGTATGGCTATACGAGTGTTGTGCGCTGCGCCGCAATACGGCGTGGATTCGAGCTTCTAAAAGCTCCAAATCAAACGGTTTAACGATGTAATCATCGGCACCCGATGTCAGCCCATCTAGCGTGTCGCTATTCGTATCACGCGCGGTCAGCATAACGATCGGAGCGCTATTTCCTGCTTCACGCAAGGTTTTGCAGACCGTTAGACCATCTACACCAGGTAGCATGATATCCAAGATAATACAATCAAAGTGATGCTCTTGAGCCAACTTCAGCCCAAGCGTGCCAGTTGCTGCATAATCGATCTCATAGTGGATATCATCTGGCGTTGATTCGAAATAATCGAATAAAACACCTGCGACCTGCTGGCAATCTTCAACGACAAGTAAATGAATGACTTTGCTCTTTTTCGAGCAAGTTGTCGCCTTAACGTTATTATTCATTGGCATACCTGGTGTATTAATAGTGCAAATTTAGCGGCTTAAATCTACTAACAAACGATATTCGTTGCATACGACATTAGATAATCATGACACTAATTACATAAATACAGTGCCTTGTTGGGGTATTGCGTTGCTTGCTGGCATTCTCCCGAGATAACGGTTGATAGTTTCGCATAATCTTTCTCACGTACGACCAAATAAAAAGGGGCGCTATGCGCCAGCAAACTGATTAGCTGGGCTTGTTCATCGAGTTTTACTGCTTGCCCAAGCGAATAAAATTGTGCAGAAAAAGGACGCTTTTGCCAGTAGTAAACCGTATGCTCTTTATTGACATCGCTTTGCCATAAAAGTTTATCGCTTGATTTGATTAGCAGATCATTACTTAACGCAACCAAGACCAATATGACGACAGTACTAGATGCTATGGCCAAGTATAGTTGAGCGCGGCTAATTGGAAGGCTCAAGGCAAAATAAACAGCCATGGCAGAAAACCCAGGCAAAACATAAGCAGGAAGAATGTTACCAGCTAGGGTAAATAACCACATTGGCGCTAACATCCAGCAAATAAAATAGTTTAATTGTGTAGTGTTGGCTGACGTGATGCTCTCGCTATGATGTGCAGTCGAATCGTAATTTACAGTATTTCTCACCTTTTGTATTAATGCAGTGAGCCAATGCTTAACTAGCCAAAATGACCAAGGGAAGGCGCAAGCTAACCAAAATAGCCAAATTGTGCCTTTGATCTCATCGTGGGCACTGCCATACAGATCTCCTTGCCAGCCAGCCACCAGAAAACGTTGAAAATGCTCACCAATAATAAAGTATTCAAGAAAGCCTGGCGTTGCTGCTTCAGCCATTACATACCAAGGCAGTGTCAGCAATAAGCACAATCCAATACCTGAGTGCCAAGGCAGGCAAGTTAGTGCGTGGCGCCACTGGGGTTGGCCAACTAGCCAAGCGCTCATGAACCAAGAAAACAATGCTATGCCCGCAATAACAACCGCTACCGGCCCTTTAATAAGCATGCCCAAAGCAATACCAACGAAAAACAAATGGCCGTGAAGTTTGTTATTAATGCCTTGAAAACAATACCAGTAGCTTGTCATCACTAGCGTTAGTGACAGCAATAAGGCGGTGTCAGTCATCACCATTCCGGTAGCAACAATAAAGCCAAGGCTGGTGGCCAATACCAATACTGAGTGTTTTGCAGCCCTGCTTGACCCGATTGTGCAAACAAATCGGTAGGTCAGCCACAGGGTTAGTAAGCCACAAACAAAATGAGGTAATCTGGCAGCGAATTCATTAATACCGATCGTTGCCATCGATACTGCACTTATCCAAGTATGTCCCGGTGGCTTGCCCCAAAATGGTACGTTGTAGTCAAACAGCGGCGTCACCCAATTGCCAGTTTCAACCATCAAACGTGCCATTTCACCATAGCGCGCTTCCGTGGTATCGAACAACGGATACATACCCAGAGATATCAATCGCACTACTAGCAATGCCAAAGCACAGCTTAAAGCTAATTGTGGGAGATTTTTCGCGTTAACCATGATGTTTTAACTCCATGGTTTTCATCGGCGCTGTTTGAACATCCATCGCAATGTATATTGGACGCTGTTTGGTTTCGGTGAATATTCTGCCAACGTACTCACCTAAAATGCCAATGGCTAATAGTTGCACGCCCCCTAAAAACAATTGAATCAACATTAAGCTGGGGTAACCGGCGACAGCTTCACCAAAGAATAAGGTTTTTAATGCTATCCATAGTCCATATACAAAGGCACTTAACGATATGAGCCCGCCCCCCCAAGTAGCGAGTTTTAAAGGCTTAACACTAAAAGCCGTGATACCCGACAAAGCTAGTCGAACTAATTGGACAAATGACCATTTAGTTTCCCCTGCTGCGCGTTCAGGGCGAACAAAGGTTAGAGTCGTTTGTTTGAAGCCTGGCCATGACATGATGCCTTTCATGTAACGCGTTCGTTCTGGCAATTGATTGATATGATCTACCACGCGGCGGCTTAACAATCGAAAGTCGCCGACATCTTTTTCGATTGGAACATCGGACAACCAATCAAAAAAGCGATAGAAAACAAAGGCGCTCGCGCGCTTAAATGCGGATTCTCCTTGGCGTTCAGAGCGCTTCATATTAACGACATCAGCACCAGCTTGCCAAGCCGCGATCATTTCTGGGATCAACTCAGGCGGATCTTGCAGATCGGCATCTAATAAAATCACTGCGAGACCACTGGCATGCTCCAATCCGGCGGTAACAGCTGCCTCTTTGCCAAAGTTTCGGCTCAAATTTACTAGCTTGATATCACAGTGATAGCTTTCAAGCTGTTTAAGTAGCGGCCAGCTATTATCGGTGCTGCCGTCGTTTACATAGACAAGTTCAATGGCGCCAATTGTCATGCTAGCCAGCACTTTGGCCACTTGGTAATGAAACAGCTCTAACACCTCTTGCTCGTTATACACGGGTACAATAATGCTGAGCGTGGGGGAATTGGGTTCTTTGCTGCTAACTAAAGCGGGACTAACGAAATTGGTAAGCTTCATATCGACACCTTTTCAAGAATTTATCGGCATTCTAGCGGTGGTTATGTCGAAAAAATGTCACGCAGGTAGACAACAACTGAGGGTGACATTTTTTAGACTGGATATCACAGACAATAAACGGGCTTCACTTGTGCGCTGTGCGTTTATTTTAAATCGTGTTTTTGCTGATGCTTGGAGGAAGTAGTGTTTATACGTTTTTGCTCGGTAGGTGCTGCCGGTTTTCTCATCGATGTCGCCGCATTCTTTTGTTTTTACAGTTTGTTAGACTTTACTTTTGTAGAGAGAAGCTTTTTAGAGAGCCGTTTTGTAAACGCGGCCTTAACTGAAAACAACTACTTAATATTGACTAAAATATTAGATATCGAGCTGCTGGCGAGGGTATTGGCTTTCTGGGTAGCTGCAACATTTGTTTGGTGGGGTAATCGCCAATTTACCTTTTGTGAGCCTACATCAATAGCGCGGAACGCGCCAAAATTTGCTCAGTGGCTTAAGGCTTTCGCAAGTGCGCACCTTGCTGGCTGTGTTAACATCGCCAGCTTTTATTGGCTCAACCAGCTAACTTGGTTGCCTATTGCCTTTGCTGGAGGCGTGCTGGCTGGTCTAATGGTTAACTATGCAGGCGCTAAATATTATGTTTTTGCCCCAATAGATCGCTAGTTCATTGACATATTAGTTTGTCAGTCATTGGCGTTTATCGCGACTAGAGCTTTCTTATCGTAAGTGGGTGTTTTAAAACCATACCCTCAGGTGAAATTTCGGCTTTATAAACCAGCACTTCAACCCCTGCAGCAATGGCTTCATTGAGTAGCTGCGCATACGTTGGGTCAATATGGGCAGCGGCGGCGAAACTGGTGATTCCGGAATGTAATACCGCAAAGAGTAGCACAGCTCGTTGTCCTTGCGCGGCAATATGCATCAGTTCGCGTAAATGCTTTTGTCCACGTGTTGTTACTGCATCAGGAAAATAGCCATGTCCTTGTTTTTCTGAATGTGTATAAGCTTGGGCATCTAATAGGGTGACACTTTTCACTTCAACGTAGGCATCAGCTTGTTGCCCTTGTGACAGCAAAATATCAATTTTGCTATTTTCTTCACCGTACTTTACTTCTCTTTGGAGCGTTTGGTAGCCCGCAAGCTCTGGAATTAACCCTGCGTTAATGGCTTGCTCTGCCAATTGATTAGCGCGGGCGGTATTAACACAAATAAAATCGCCTGCTTGCTGAGTTTCGGTTAGTTCCCAACTAAAGGGATATTTGCGTTTTGGGTTGTCAGAGGTACTGTACCAAACACTGTCACCTGGCTCTGCACAGCCTGTCATGGCTCCTGTGTTGGCAACGTGAAGCGTGGTTTCGCTGCCATCAGCCAAGGTAACATCGGCAAGAAAGCGCTTGTAGCGTTTGATAAGCGTGGCTTTTTTTAATGACAACTGCATGATACGGCTCAGTTTTTATTCCGCTGGTTAAATTCTGATGTGATTGCAGCCTTGATTGTATGTTGTTTGTTGTTCAATAGAAAGACTCCAACAACCGCGCTAGAGTGGTGAGCTGGCTATACAACGACTTTGCCGTTAATCACTATAAACAAGCCGCTAGTCAACCTATCCTGTCGCTAAATCAGCGCGACTGCTATTTTTTACTAGCCTCAAACAAAAATAATAAGGTTGTAAAAATGATGGTGTTAGCCAAAACAAGTTTGCCAGAGCAAGCTTCATTAAAAAGGTTATTAGGTGCAATAACTGTGCTGATAGTAACTTTGCTGTTGAGCAGCTGCGGCGGTTCGCAAGTGCGCCCCTGTGAGCGCAACATTGATGATTGCCTGGTCGAGATACCGCCACCTGTCGAGGTGTGGTGGGATGCCCCCCTTCCTGACTTTAGCGAAAACCCCGATCGCCCGGTTATTTCATTACTTGGTGAGCGTACTCAAGTTTTTTCAGTGGGCGAATTTTATCTTGAAGAAGGTGCACTGGCGGCAGATGAGCAAGATGGTGACATTTCTGAGCAAATCGTCATTACCGGTGATGTTGATACCAGTCGTGTTGGTGACTATCTAGTGCGTTATGCTGTCACTGATAGCGATGGACAAGCGGCAATTGAGCAGGCACGCGTTATTCGCGTAATTGACAACAGCGCTCAGCACTTAACACGCAGACCACTTGGCACAACGGCCGCAAATTTCGGTTATTTTGAACATTTACCTACAAACTATGGTGAACAAGTTCAGCAAAAGCCGCCGCTATTAATTTATCTGCATGGCAGTGGTGGCAATTTGGAATTTACGACAGACACAGATCCGGTTACCTCACTTGACGCTGTTTTGGAAAACTACGGTGTGCCTCGACTTATTGATGACCGAGAGTGGAACAATGACTTACCATTCGTTGTTGTGGCACCGCATTTGGGCACTATTCCAGGCGTAGGCTTTAAAGACCGCCTTGATGCTTTTGTCGATTATGCGATCCACACCTACGATATTGACGTTAATCGCGTGTATTTAACGGGTTGGAGTAGCGGTGGTTATTTAAGTTCAGCTTACGCTGTCGATTTTCCTGAAAAAATTGCCGCTATTGCGCCTATTGCATCTGGCTTAGCCACCGAGATTGAAGACTTACCTGATGACTTCTGTAATATTGAACAGGTTCCTGTGTGGCTGTTCCACGGCACGGGTGATCAAATCACGCCGTTTGTTCGCTCTATTCGTGCTTACAATGCGATTGTCGATTTATGTCAGCCTAGGGTTATTCCCAAGCTATCGCTAGTTCTTCAGGCGAGACATCATATTCACCATGCCGTTTACGATTTATCGGCGCTTGTCGGGGGGAGCCAAGAAGCGACTTATGATCCGCGCTATGAACCGTATGACGAAGACATTTTCCAGTGGCTACTAAGTCATAGCTTGCTTGATAGGTAGTGTTTAGCCAATGGTTGAACGCCCTTGTGTTTTTTTCACCCCATGGCGATAGAAAATAAGATATAATCTTGGCTAAAATTATTGGTCAGGAAAGTTGATGTTACAGCATTTTTATAGTGAAGAAGCCGTCAGATATAACAGCATGGAAATTGCTGTTATTCTGCAAAAATTTCGAGAGCTTCTACATTATAATCAAACGCTTAATCAGCACCTTATCAACAATACTTACTGGCTAAAAATTACCGAGCAAGGGTTAGTCGATTTATTTCCCTTCATTGAAAAAGGCAAATTACTTCGTACTCTGTACCGGATGAAAGAGCTTGGCTTAATTCTGCAAAAGCAAGATCAAAGTAATACTTATTGGTTTACGGTAAACGACATTCCCGTTGAAACGCCAGCGCCAGCCAATCATTCGGTGAGCCAGCAAGCACAGGCGTTTGTCAATGGTCAGCAAGTAGAGCCTGCGAGCAAGCGATTATGGTCAGATGTGAACCAAGAATTTATTGCCGAGTCAGTTGCTAAGTTAGTGGCCAAACACGGATACGATCAAAACCACTTCTTTGAGATATGGCATACGTTTGCCTCATCAATGGACGCGAACGGTGAACAGCCTCCGGCACGTATGGATCTGATCAAAAAACGTTTTATTGCGTACGCTAACAAAGTACAAATGAACTTAGCACATGGTAATAGGCGTTATCAGCAAACCTATAATCAAACAGCCGAGAAGCGCGAACAAGCGGTGGAAGCTTGGCTTGGGTACATTGACAAGATGCCACCGGAATTCGTTTATAAGGTTGACTCTAATGGCCTGCAAGCTTCCTTAGACTTTGTTTGGAATTGCTTTATTCGCAAGTCTTATGAAAAGCAAATTCCACTTAAAAACAGCTATCAACTAGAAAATGGTTTTTCAGTGTTTGTAAATACATGGCGCCAAAACGAAGTCAAAGATCAGCAAAAACAAAATTACAAACCTCGCAGTGGTTATCAGAAAGTTGATCATAGCGATACTTCTTGGGCTGACGATATTGATTTGGAAGGGTTATAGTCAATGAATAAGCGCACTATACAAAACAAACAAAATACGCAACAAATGTTAAGACCAAACTACCCGTCGCAAGGCAGTTCGCTACAAAACTATTCGCTACAGACTAAGTCGCCGCAAAATATGTCTTCGGCGATGTCTGATTTTAGGCAGCAATACCAACAGCAGGGCAATGCTAATCATAACTTAGCTCAGCGTGGTAGTGCCGATGTGCCTGCCGACTTACAGATCAAAATCAACAAAGTGGTTGAAGCGATTGACGGTATGTATCAGTTCTCTGGCTTGAGAGATACCGAGAAAACTAATCGCTACAAAGCTGAGCTTACCAAAGGGTTGTACAGCATTCGTGATCGTATTGATGAGTCGAATTTAAGAAATGCACTTAACTTCTTTCGCACGCAAGGGGGGAAGTTTCCACCAAGTGTACCTGAGTTTATTCAAGCAGTGCTTGGTCAGCACGAAGAACAAACTAAGCCCCCTGAGTTAGTTTGGTTTGATGCGTCAAAAGCCTTACCTAAACACAGCGCTGAACAAATGGCGGAATTTGCGAAACAAGGTATTGCCAGTGCTCGTGCAGCATTAAAAAAACAACCTAAGCGTTAGTGTGTATTTATCAAAGTCTTTACGGATAAGGCAGTAAATAAAAAGCTCATACAACAAAATAGCTAATCAGCAAGCGGACAAAATGGGAGGTATAGAGTGATAGCTAACATCATTGGTACTTTATTTTATCCCCTCTGCTTTTCCATAGTTTTACTGCTTTTAACTACGTTACCCAGCCATGCGCAACCAACAAGTATGCGTGTCTGTATTGACGATCAACTTTATATCCCCTATTTCGATAAAGACAATAGCATGCGATCCGATGGCAAAGTGATTGAGCTTGTTCGCAGGAGTGCCGCGAACAATAGTTTATTGATTGAAATCCAACGTAAAAGCTGGGCGCGTTGTTTAGCTAAGCTTATCGATAATCGCGTAGATGCCGCTATGGCCGTTATTTACAACGCTGAGCGCGCTGACTTGATGGTGTTTCCCAAAGGAGCAGAGCAAGATAAACCAGCCTTGTATTTGATGCGCCTTCGTTACCCATTTTTTGTCAAAAAAGATCAGCCTTTTCGTCTAAGTGAATATCAACGGCAAGCAGGGCATGGCATTAGTGCGCCTCGGGAGTATATTGCCTATCAGATGTTGGCCGACATGAAGCTGCTATCGGCTTATGATTACAGCTTGGATAATGGCTTAAAAATGGTTGCGGCAGGGCGGCTTGATGCCTATGTGGTGGAACAGGCATCAGGGCAGCATGCACTTGCTAGGCTTAGCTTAGAGCAGCAGGTGGAAGCGGCTGGCGAAGCCTTAATTGATAAATATGTACATATCCCTGTTAGTAAACAGTTTTATCAAGCGCATCAAATGCAAGTTGATGGTTTTTGGCGCGACTTAGCTGCAGCTAGAGCTGCTGTGCTAGCTGAACACTAGTTTTTGTTTTAGGTTGGCTTTTTAAGCCATTAGATACCTCAGTTAGCATTGAGGAAGTGTTTTTATCTCTTAACACTAAGTTATCGTATGCTAATCAATAATTAACGCCCAATTCGCCAATACTCTTCATTTTCAGAATATAATATTGTTATAACAATGACATTTTTGAGGTTAGCAATGACGACCATAACTTCTATTTTTCTTTCCAATGAAGCCCCTTCAGCAGGCTGGCAAAGCAACAACCTAGTTCAAATAATTGATGAGCAAGTTCATCTCTATGTTGAACCTGACAGTTTATATCCACTGCGCGATTTACAACGAGCAGGCCGTAAACTTGATGGTTTAGGTGTTAAACATATTAACTTTGTAGGCGACAACTGGTCGGCCGAACAACAGTGGGCGGTTGCGCTTGGTTTTACCAGTGTTGGTAAGCTTACCAGTGTTGATTTTTGTGGTGATCAACAAGCAGAGCTCGCGAAAAAGCTCGCGGTTTATGCATGGGCGAGAGACTTAACCAATCAAACACCTGCAGAGCTATACCCAGCGTCAATTGCAGAAAAAACAATTAACTACCTATCAGAGCTCGCGGGTGACAAAATCACGACTGTGGTGACATCGGGCGAAGCGTTAGTTGAACAGGGTTGGCTCGGCATATACAACGTTGGTAAAGCGAGTATCAATCCGCCGTGCTTATTAGAAGTGGATTACAACCCAAGCGGAGATGCAAACGCTCCTGTTGCTGCTTGTTTAGTCGGTAAAGGGATCACTTTTGATAGCGGTGGCTATTCAATTAAATCAAACGCTGGCATGTTCGACATGAAATGCGATATGGGCGGGGCAGCCGTTGTTGCGGGCGCATTAGCACTAGCGATTGAAAGTGGCTTAGAAAAACGAGTAAAACTATTTTTGTGCTGCGCAGAAAACATGATCAGTGGTCATGCTTATAAACTTGGCGATGTGATTCGCTACAAAAACGGCGTAACCATGGAAGTCGCTAACACAGATGCCGAAGGGCGAATTGTGCTAGCAGACGGCCTGTTAGCGGCCGGCGAGACTGGTGCGCCACTTATCATTGATGCAGCAACGTTAACGGGAGCTGCGGTTAGTGCAACCGGTGGTGATTACACTGCGTTATTTGCCTTAGATCAGCAAGCGGCAGATCAAGCAATAGCAGCGGCGAAACAAGTGAATGAGCCAATTTGGCAATTGCCACTTGAGCAATGGCATCAAAGTAAATGTCCGTCAGCATTTGCCGATACCGCCAATAGTCGCCCTATCCCTGGCGGTGGCCCTGGCGGTGCAAGCAATGCAGCAGGCTTTTTGAGTCGCTTTGTGCCAAATCAGGGTAAAGGCTGGTTGCACTTTGATATTGCAGCGGCATATAACGGTAAGGCGAATGAATGCTGGGCAGTTGGTGCAACCGGTATTTCCATTGAGACCATCGCGACGCTGATACGTTAGCATTTTGAATAAGGCTAAATTACGGCTGTAGTTTAGTCGCCTTTGAAAATCATTATTAGGCTAGACATCATTTTGATGTCTAGCCTATTTTTTTGAACTAACTACAACTTTCTAAGGGACGGTAGTGAGGTAGCAATGATGAGTTAGACGACTTGCGTTTGTTCCTTCAAGTAGTCTTGTAGCCAAGCTTCGGCGCTGTCTCTGTCGCTAAAAACAAAGAATGGTAGTTGGCAGCTATTGTAGATACGACGTAGCTGCATTTGTTGAATATCGGCATGTGCGGTATTGAGCAGCACTGTCGCGTTGGCCACCATATTGTTCTTAACACGAAATTTAGTGATGTCGATAATGTGCTGTTCAACTTCTGGTGTAAAAACACCACTGCCTTCATAGCAGATTAACGATGCCCAAGGTTGGTGCTTCATTTCCAAGGTCAAATCGAGCATGTCTTGATGATATTGCTCAATACTATCTTCATCGAAGATGCGTTTGGCATCGACCAACAAAATATTATCTTTTTTGGTGATGTCATAATGAGAATGGAGCTGCCTATTCATCATACCGAATCCATTTTTTGCCGGAACATATAAGTAACAGGCTTTACTCGCTTTGCCAAGTAAGCAGATTTTTGCCAAGTTACAAGTTTTTATATGTTTTAAAAATCATATGGTTAACTGGTTGGCGCAGTTGATTTTCTAATAGGCTCTCAACATGAAGAGCTCAAGTTAAGCTAAAGCGTTCTATGGCTTGGTAGCAAACACCGTTTGGAGTGGAATCTGAGCGATACAAGCTAAAACTGGTTATGTTTAGTGTGAGGGGAGACGAAAACGTTAAGCCTATCTCGCTTGGTAAAAAGCTTACTTTTCGGCTCAGCGTAATATGTGGTGTAAAAGCTCGTTCAACGAGTTTTACATCGTTATTTTCTGCCGTTTTAGTTAATGCTTGTTCAAGATATTGCAGCCATTGTGGTGTATGGGCAAGGCCAACATAAAGCACCTTAGCATTGGGAAAAACTGCCAGATGATCCGCAATGAGCTGGAATGTTGGCTGTGTTTCATTTGCAACGATATAGGCTGCTTGTCTTGCCGCTTTATTTATTGCTGAGAGCTGTGCCTGTGATGCTTGACTGAGAAAGGTAAGTGTTAAATGCAGGTTTTCAGGCTTGGTTAGACGAGGTACTTTATATTGCTTGGCTGATGCCGAAGATGTTACTGATTTTGCCAAAGTTGGCAGGAGGCTATGTTGAATTGCTACTAACGCTTGGCGATCAGCCGAGCAAAGGTCGAGTGCATAAAAATAACGAGCCACAGGGGAGCTTATACCTTAAAGGCACCACCAAGTTTATAATCAATTCACTTGATGTTAGCCGATTTTGTGGCTCGAAAGTATTTATAGACAGAAAGTAATCGTACTTTACTCCGCAGGTATTACTGTTCGGTAATCTCCCAAACACTTACTGAGCCGGAAATTTCATGACCAACAATAAGCTTTGCCGGCGCACTATCGGTTGCTGGGATAAATGCCATCCCCTCTGGCGCAAGATCTCCGGTAATATCTGCACCTTCTACGACACCTCGATTATTGAAGTAATCAACAAAGGTAACATTAAATGGGTTGGTAACATCGTAAACCATAACGCCGCCCATGCGCTCTAAGCCAATAAATGCAAAGGTACGCTCACCCACTTTACCAACGGCTAATGCTTCCGGCTCAGGGCCTTTCGCATCAGAGCGCGTGTCACCTTCGTTTTCATCTTCTTCATTGTTAAAGGCTGGCCCATAAATAGCGGCAGTAATACGCTCCATGTCGTCACCCGAGTCGAATACTAAATTACCTTGTGCATCCCAAATTGAAAATGAACGAGCGCCATAGGTAAATAACTGCTCAAAGTCACCATCATTGTCGGTATCACCGCGCTCGATACTGACTTTTAAACGCCCTAAATCGTTATCATCATTATTGATGTCAGCAAATGCGTTGGCATCCAAGCTTAAGTCTTCAGCACGTGATTCATCGGTATAGCTTAAACAGCCATCATCCTCGTCGTAATCTAGGCCACCTGCGGCACTGCAAGCAGCTTCGTCGGCAACATCAAAGAAATATTCACGGCCATCACCTTCATTAGCGGTAACGACAAATGTTGCGCCGTTCCACTCGAAAGTGGCGATAGTGTCTGGTTGGTACATGCCGTATAGATTGTTGTACTGTTTAAAGTTGACGCCGCCATCTTTGTCAGAGGCATCAAGCGATAACTGGCTCCAGTCTTTAAAACCTAAGCCGGTAATACCACTAATTTCCATGGCGTCTAAATCGACAATGACAAGGCCATTGTTTTCTTGCAAGCTAACAAAGGCGGTTTTCGAATCACTGCTCACGGCAACGTATTCTGGCTCTAAATCCATCGCCACTGTGGTGTTAATCAGTTGGCCATTGATAGTGCGGCCACTTGGGTTAGGGAACATCATCCCTTGGCTTTCCAGCATGGCCTGCTGGTTATTAAAGCTTGTAAATGTCAGTGAAACTGAAGTGTCACTAACAACGCCATCAGCAATATTGATGATTGAAATTGAACCTTCAGGATCTGTGGTGTAATCGCCACTTGGTTCACCTTCATTGGCGACAATGACTTTGCTGCCATCAGGGGTAAAAGTCACCATATCAGGTAATACGCCGACTTCGACATTTTTAACAAAGCTCGGTGCAGCGCCGCTAATATCGTAAAATGCAATGTAACCATTTTTGTCCACTTCGTCTGCTGCCATGGCAACAGCGAGCAGGTTTAATGATTGTGAAATGCTGATGCTGTTGGCATCACCTGGGGTGTTTTCTGATAACGACAACGTCGTGGCGATGGTCAAATTGGTATTGTTGATAACACCTTCGGCATCAGCTGTTAATGCAGCTGGATCAGCACCATTTAAATCGAGGAGTTCAACAGTTGCGGTATCGCCAGAGCTATTAATGGCGTAAATCATGCCGCTTGCCTGATGATATTGAACGATTTCTGCAGCTCCCTCAGGTGATTCAGCGTTAAGGACGCCACGAGCTACTAGCTTTGTACTTATGCGTGTTGGCGCATCTTGGCCATTTGTACCATCTTGACCTGCAGGGCCTTGAGCACCTTGTGGACCATTTGCGCCTGTTGCACCGTCGTCGCCGTCACAGCCTGTTAGCGCTAATAATAGTGCTGCGCTAAGTAGCGAAGCTTTTAGATTAAGTTTCTGTTTGTTATGCATTATCAGATTTCCGTATTGTTTTGTAGGTATTGTTTTTGTATTTGAAAGGAGCTGCTTAAATTTCAAGCCAATACGCTAGAGTGCCAATCTGACAAATTTGTGACCATGCGGTGACATTGTCGTGACTATGCTGTTACGGTCGCATGACCGAGCTACTACCGAACTATGGCCAAGATATGAATGAGCTGTGATGGTGTAATTAGTAAGCTATGAGTAAGTTATTAGTGAGCGATTAAAATGTGGTGAGCAATCCGTGCTTTAGATGTGTTCTACTTTCTAAAAATAGCCAGTTAAGAGAATTAGCCAATTACAAGGGAATGCCTGTTGTTAGCCGCAGTAGTATTAGGTTGAGTATCATAGACAGAAAGCTAAGTGAAGCGCTTTATACCTAAAGCGCTTTGAGTCTGGGTTAGCCTTTAATGTCAGGCTCTGATGTCAGCCTTTAAGATCAACTGTGTTTAACGACCTAATGGTTTGTTCTATAGCAGGTAAATACTGCTCAGCCTGTTCAAAGTCATATTCATTTAAGGCATTGGAAAGGCAAGCATCTACATCGGGTGCTAAATGACTATTTAATTGTTTACGCATTGCGCGCCACGTTTCTTGTGCCTCGGCGTCAAAGTCGGCAATTTCACTGCATAACTGAGTATGCAGTTTATCTAATGCTTCGCCGTCTAATTCAGTTGATACTTGGCTATCTTCTTGTCGCAATTCGTTTGGTAATTCAACTGAATTGATGGCGCCAACAATCGCTAGCAACTGTTGGTGTAATTCTTCGATGAGTTGTGTCGCGTTTTGCTCGTTTACAAGTGCCTGTTCGAGCCTAGCGACATTCGCTGAAAACTCTTCAGCCCCTATGCTCGCAGCTACACCTTTTAGCGTATGAGCCATACGGGTTGCTTGCTCGTTATCGCCTTGTTCGATTAAGTCACTAATTGCGACCAAAGATTGGCCGTGGTTGTGGACAAATTTATCCAGCAAACTCAAGTATAAAGGCACATTACCGGCGATACGCGCAAGTGCAGTGTGCGTATCTAACAGTGGGATTGCTGGCAAATTATGCTGTGTGTTTGTTGTTTCATCAATTTGAATAGCGGGCTTGCCGAGGTGTTGTTTGGGGCTGATCCATTCTGCTAGGGTGTTAAATACTTCACTCGGTGAAATAGGTTTTGTCAGGTGGTCGTTCATACCTGCTTGCAAGCAGCGTTCGCGATCACCTGCCATGGCATTAGCGGTCATGGCGATTATTGGGAGCTCATCTACGCTGATTTTTTCGCGTATTTCGGCTGTTGCCTGATAACCATCCATCACGGGCATTTGAATGTCCATTAACACGGCGTCGAAGCGTGTTTCAGCTTCTGCATTCGCGTAATTGTTAAATACTTTGGTAACGGCTTGCTGACCATCTTCAGCGATATCAACATTGAAATGAGCCATTTCGAGTAGCTCAACAGCAATTTGTTGGTTAATTTCGTTGTCTTCAACCAGCAGGATATTGGCGCCTTGAATGGCTTCTGTCGAGCTCACATCTAGCTTGGCGGTATTTTTTCGACGGGTCACTTTATCACTTCGCCCTAGCGCTTTTAAATTAGCATCAAGTAGTGTTGAGGCGGTAATTGGCTTGGTTAGATACGCGCTGATAGGCAAACCTTTTGATGCGGCGATCATATCGTCGCGATCATAAGCGGTGAGCATAATAAATTTAGGTGGCGTAGGCAGGCCAAGCGCCAAAATTTCTTTGATCAATGTCGACCCATTTTTGTGTGGCATGCGCCAATCGGTCAGTACAATGTCAAACGTACTTTGCTTAGCCTGTGCATTTTCAATTTGCTGTAATGCATGATCGGCTGACTCAGCAATAACACTGGTAAAGCCAATACTTTGAGCAATCGTGTGTAAAATCTCACGAGCCGCAACACTGTCATCGACGATCAATATTTTGATGTCGGCTGCATCAGCAATTGCCAGTTGCGGATTGCTAATTGCTTGGCCAGCTTTTCCTAAGCGAGCGGTGAAGCTAAAGGTGCTGCCTTTTTGGTATTCACTTTCTACCCATATTTTACCGCCCATCATCTCAGTGAGCGTTTTACAGATAGTCAGTCCTAGCCCAGTACCACCATATTTGCGCGTCGTAGAGGCATCGGCTTGGCTAAATGACTTAAATAGGTTTTGCATATGTGCTTCGGTCAAACCTATGCCGGTATCACTGACAGAGAATTGCAAGGTGAGCTCTTGATCAGCTTCTTCAATCGCCTCAACCTTGATGATGATTTCACCGTGATCGGTAAACTTGACCGCGTTAGTCGCTAAATTAACCAGAATTTGCCCAAGCCTTAGTGAATCGCCAACTAGACAGGTCGGTAAATTAGCTGGTAGATCAATCAGTAATTCAATGCCTTTTTGTTGGCTTTTCAGCGCAATAACTTCAACGACATGATCAAGGGTTTCAGTTAAATTAAATGGCACATGTTCTAGCGTTAGCTTGCCAGCTTCAATTTTCGAAAAATCGAGAATATCGTTAATAATGCCAAGCAAAGCGTCGGCTGAACTGTGAATTTTGTTGAGATAGTCTTGCTGTTTATCGGTTAACTGGGTTTGCAGCGTTAAATAGCTCATGCCAATAATCGCGTTCATTGGCGTGCGAATTTCATGACTCATATTTGCCAAAAAGTCACTTTTCGCTTTGGTTGCTTCAACTGCCGAGTTTTTCGCTTCCTCAAGCGCCCGTTGCGCTTCTTTGCGTACCGTAATATCACGTACAGCACCCGTATAGAAATGATCATCGTCAAAGGTAAAATCACTAACAGAAATACCAATGTCAAAAATTGAACCGTCTGAGCGAATGCCTTTTTGCTCAACAACATGACCATTGGCCATTGCCGAGCGTTCAATTTGATTGAATGGTTTTTCCATCAACAGCTTCACCGGCTGACCGATCATTTCTTCTTTGCTGTAACCAAACATTTGCTCTGCGGAAGGCCCAAAACTGTCAATAATGCCTTGGTCATCAACGATGATAATGGCGTCAGAGGCATTGCTGATAATCGTGCGGGTTCGGTCAATACTACTTTGCAGCTCGCGAGTTCGCTCGGCAACAATACATTCAAGCTCAGTATGTGAGCGGGTTAGCGCCTGTGTTGCGCGCGTTCCGAGTTTTAAAGTGAACAAAGTACAGCCAAATATCAGGGCTAAAGCAACGCAGATGATGCCGAGAATGGTGTACCTGAAAACAACCAATATTTCGACCGTCTCGTCAAAATCTACTTCAGCAGCAATGCCAATGTTGAGCTTGTCGTCCCACAGCCAAGAGCCAACCACTTTCACCCCTAAAAATCCGTTATAGCCCTCAAGGTTGGTATTAGTAAAACCTCGCGTGGCGCTATCAGCCATTGTCGTTAATGGCCAGTTTGCTTGCTCTTCTGGCGTAAAGGAGTGTTTGAGTAAGTTTTTGCCTGGATTGCTCAGGCGCATGTTCAAAATAGCTGATTGATCGGCAGCAACTAAGCCAAGTGTTTTTAATTGATTTTCAAAGCGAATTTGCGAAAGCAATTGCCCTTGGCTATTAAAGGCGTAGCTTTGGCCACTTTTGCCAACAAAACCAGTAGAGAAAATGCGTGAAAACTGCTCATCTGGAGCGCTAGTGACCGCTAAAATCGCAATAATATGAGCATCCTTATCATAAATTGGCACTGCAAAGATGAGCTGAGTTTGTTCGCTTGTCGCTAAATCAGGTGCTTGATTACTTCCTGCCTGTGAAGTGATAGGCGGGATAAATTTGCTGTCTCCAGCGAGCACACTATTGAATAGCTGCCGATGGGCGCGGCTGGCTAAGTTTTGGATGCCAATTTGCGCTTCCTCGCTACTGGCAAGGTTTATCATGTCGGGTGAAATTACAAAGTAGCCTTGCTGTGCCATGTTAGGCAGGCGTTCATTAATAAATTGACCAAGTGCTTGTTGTGCTTGGGCGTTGTTGAGCGCTGTGGCTTCACGACGCACCAGCAATAACTGCTCAACAGTGTTAATTAATTCCGGCTCTTTAACTAATTCATTAAGTGTTGAAAACTCGCCATCTACCCAGTTGGTTAAGCGGTTGTGCGTTGAGCTCATGATATTTGTCATGTTGTAGCTCAACACTTGGTTAATCTTGTTTTCTGCGTTGTTAATAATAACAAAGGCTAAAGACACTAAAATAATCGCTAGGCCAACAAGCCCAATTAACAACGTGTGTTGAAAACGTTTTGAGCCAAACCGCTCTGCAAGCTTTTCTTCGTTGTTGGTTGAGAGCACCATACTGATGCCCAGTCCAAATAAAATCAGCACAAGCACAAGGCCGGCGGCTAGGTAGTAAATTTCTGTTTGTGAACTTTGGGTAAGCTTTTGAATTTTAGTAACATCGCTGGCATCAAGTAAGTCTTTATTGGCACTGACTAAGCTATCAACGTTGATGGTTTCTAGTCCTTTGTTGATGATATTCAGCAACTCTGGGTTTTGCTTGGCAATAAAAAAGTGTAGCGATTCAGGTGGAATCACATGCTCGTCAATCATCACTAACGAGGTTAGCTTAGCGCTTTTAATACGACTTTTAACGACGACCTCTGCATCTAATAAGGCATCAGCCTGACCATTGATGACGGCATTGATTGAATCGTCAATACTTTCTGTTTCGAGCACGGTAACGTCTGGAAAACGTGCTTTTAGTTGCTCTATTGACGTGTAACCTTTGGGGATGGCAACGGTGCTATTTTGGATGTCTTCAAGGGTACGCAGGTGCTTATTTGCTTTTAAAACAAAGAGCTTTTCCTGCATTTGATAATAAGGCTGCGAAAATAAGCCAAACTTTGCACGAGATTCAGTGACATAAGTGTCTGGTAATAGATCAATGTTGCCTTGTTGAACTTGTTGAAGCAGCTCATTCCACTGACCTGATACAATTTCAAACTTTAAGCCTGTGCGTTTTGAAATTTGGGTCAACAAGCCGCCCGCAACGCCACCAATTTCGCCATTGGCTCGTTCAAAAATAATCGGCGGCCAATGCTCCACACCAACCGTTATAGTGTTGCTTTCAAGCCATGCTTGCTCTGTTGATGAAAGCTCAATTGGCCCAGGTGTGTGAATGATTTTAGGTAAAGGGCGGTGATGCGCATGACTTTTCAAACTCGACAACAATGCCGATGTCGCACTGATGTAGCGCTCTTTGCTGTTTAAGTAAACATCGTCACTAAGTAGCTTCATTGCCTGGTCGCGCTGCCCTTGCTGGCTTAGTTTGATAGCAATGGTTTCGGTTGCTAATAGACGCTTATTGGCTGTGTCAATCTGGTTGATAAAATCAGCATTTGCACTATTTCGATTGGTTGCAAGTGCTTCAAGCAATGCGTTTAGCTTTGGTTCATGCGCTTGGTAACGTTCCAACCATTTGGGTTCGCCCGTAAAAATATAGGTCAGTACTGAAGCGGTCAGCACTTCATCTAAATATTTTAATTCTTCGGTAAGTTTGCGAATTTGGTGGGCATCTAAGTTGCTGCTAGCTACTGTTTGCTCCGGAATTGCATGCTCTGTGAAAGCTTGCTCTGCATGTGCTGTATTGCTCATGCTAAACACGATAAAACTTAGTATGAAGCAAGTGATTAGCAAAGCGCTAGGTTTAAGACGTTGCACTCTGAAGCTGTTTTTCTTACCTAGTTCCCAATTTATTCTCGTCTGCTTATTAGCAAAATTTGCCAACAAAAAGCTCTGATTATTCAAGCCCCCAGTGCGAGCGAAGCTAGCTTGCCTGGCGCTGATAGGCCGAACAACTAGTGGTAGAAGATAGCAAAAGCCAGTAAATAATATGGCTGTAAAGCTATAAAACATGGGGTTTAGCTTCCTTAATTTCAGGGAATCGTTACAATATTTGGCATCAATGAGCCGCGCTTTTTCATCGCTAATGTGTATTGCTGTGAGTAGGATCGCTTAGCTGTAAACTACAGTATATGAACGCAATAAATAAGCCTTTGATTGGATTATAACAGGGCAACCCTTGATGAAAAATGGAGAAGTTGGTCATTTTTTGTCATAGATCAACTGCTTGAGTGACAAATGGTTACAATGAGTAGGTGTTTAGTCACAAAGATCGGCACTCGAGTGTTGTGGTTTTAATCGGTAAAAATGGCCAAATAGCTATGCCTAAGCAGCTATGCCCAAGCAGCGATGCCTAAGTAACGTGTGCCCCGAAAATTTAAGTAAGTAGAGCAAACCCTTGTCTTCATTTCCTATCGAACAGATCAAAGCGGATTTTTTATCTGCATTAGCAACACAACAAACCCTAGTGCTGTCGGCTCCACCGGGCGCCGGAAAATCCACGGTACTGCCGCTGTGGTTACTTGACACTGCAAAAGCAGAAAAAACGATCTACTTGTTACAGCCAAGACGTGTTGCCGCCAAGAATATTGCTACCTATCTGGCGAGCCAGTTAGGTGAGCCCGTCGGCCAAACCGTTGGCTATCGCTTAAGAAACGACAGCAAGGTGTCTTCGAAGACTAAACTGGAAGTGATTACTGAGGGGATACTAACTCAGCTGTTGCAGGAAGATCCTGAGCTCTCTGAGGCGAGCCTTATTTTGTTTGATGAATTTCATGAGCGCTCAGTACAAGGCGATGTTGCTTTTGCCCTAGCGCGAGATTGTCAGCAAGGGCTGCGAGATGATTTAACCTTAGTATTAATGTCGGCAACGTTGGCAACAGAGGAACTGCTCACACAACTACCTGATGCGTTTAGTTTGCATTCTGAAGGTCGAAGTTACCCTGTTGATTCACAGTATTTGGCGGTGCCCAATCAATTTTTTTGGCGTGAACATGCGTTAAAAGTGATACGACAATTTGCTGTTAATCATAGTGGCTCAACCTTGGTGTTTTTACCTGGTGTGGCAGATATTCGCTATTTAGCAGAGCAATTAACTGAGCAGCTAACTGACCAGTCAAATGATCTGCCAGATGACCTAAGGATAGCGCCGCTTTTTGGTGAGCAATCACTGGCAGAGCAGCAACGGGCAATGAAAGCAGTGCAAGGGCAACGAAAAATTGTGTTAGCGACGAATATCGCCGAAACCAGTTTAACTATCGATGGTATTACCTTAGTCATTGATGCCGGTTTTGAAAAAGTTGCACGTTATGACGTGCATACCATGACCAATCAGCTTAGCCAACAAGCGATAAGTAAAGCATCGGCGATTCAACGGGCTGGACGAGCAGGGCGACTAGCACCAGGCCATTGTATTCGCTTGTACGGTGAAGAAGATTTTCAGCGCCGTCCAGAGCAAGCAACGCCAGCCATATTACAAACTGATTTACTACCCGTATTAATGGAAGCGGCAAGGTGGGGAGTGTCCTCCTTGGCTGACTTACCCTTGCTTGACCAGCCAAATGAGGTGCTTACCAGCCAAGGCTGGCAATCATTAGCTAAGCTCAAAATTGTTGATGAGCAGCACAAGCTCACCAAGCATGGCCAACAAGTCGCTAAGCTTAGCTGCCATCCTAGGTTTGCTCATATGCTGGTGGCCGCACAACATATTGCAGCACAGGTAGACGACGCGAAAATACTGAATCTTGGGTGTTTGCTGGCAGCACTGCTCGAAGAGCGTGATATTTTAAGTCGAGAAGCTAGTCGAGATAATGCTGACATCGGCATTCGCGTTGATATGGTAATTAGTAGAGAAAAAGCGGGTAAGGCTAGTGGTGCTATTGCTCGTATAGTGCAGCAGGCTAAACAGCTTGCCCGTCAGCTAGGTTGGCATTTTGATAGTAACTGGCAAGCCAATATCAGCCGTGATTATTGTGGTTTACTCTTGGCGTTGGCTTATCCAGAGCGTATTGCGAAAAAGCGAGGTCAGCAGGCAAGTTATCTTTCTTCAGCAGGTAAAGGCTTATCGCTGGCTGACACCGACCCACTCAATGAAGAGTCTTTGATTGTTGCAGCCAGTACCATCAAATTAGGCAATCAGCAGCGCATATCGCTGGCTGCACCAGTGAGTTTAGCGGCATTGGAAACGTGGCAAGTGCTAGCAATTAACGAACAAGATTCCCTGACCTATGACGAACAAAAAGATGCGATCACTGCGAGCAAAAAACGTTATTTAGGCGCGATTGTGCTTGCAGAGCAGCCAAGTAATGCAGGGCTTACAGCGGCTTTGGTTGTCGATATGTGGCATCAGCAACTGGCGAAAAAAGGACTTACTTGGTTAAAACTTTCTGATGACGTTGAAAACCTGCGCTCACGTATTTGTTGGCTGGCGCTTAACCAGCCAGAACTCGCTTTACCTGTAATGGACAATGATTGGTTGATGGCAAATTTAGCCGATTGGTTTGACCCATATGTCGGTGATATTAAGAAAAAATCAGAATTATTGGCATTAGACTTCGCCACTATGCTGCATTCAGTATTGGATTATCCGCAGCAGCAAGCGCTGGAACAAAAGGCACCAACGGTTTTTATTGGCCCAACTGGGCGCAAATGCCCTATTCGTTACCCAAGTGGTGCAAAGAGTGAGCTAGCTGGAAAGTCACCGATAGTATCGCTGCCCATGCAAGAATTGTATGGGCTATCAGCATCCCCGCAGGTCGGTAATAGTGCTCAAGGTAAAGGTATAAATTTAACATTGGAATTGTTATCGCCAGCCGGCCGGCCACTACAAGTGACCCAAGATCTTGCTGGATTTTGGCAAGGAAGTTACCAGCAAGTGCAAAAAGAAATGAAAGGCAGATACCCAAAACATTATTGGCCAGATGATCCAGCCAATGCTCAAGCGACCAGTAAAACTAAGCGATTTATGTAGTCGTTCGATAAATAAATACTTAAAAACTTCGGGCATTGAAAAGTTCATCACCTGCAGTGAACTTTTCTATATAACAACTGATAAGTTGATCGCATCTACACACGCACAATTCATAGCGAGCAAACTCTCCCAGATTTAAACCTTTGCTTTTTAAATAGCGACTTAATTGAGTATCTAATTAAAAAGGAATGTGATGAAGCCCTCTCAACAAATTTATTTATTACTCTTTTTATTAGCTGTGTCGATTCAGACTGCCTGTGCTAACGATTCACAACAAAAGCGTTTTATTCCTGTGGAGCTTTTTACCGGAGCGAAATGGGACGGGACTCATCAATTAACGCTAAAACCCGTATCCACGACAACTTGCGCCCCATATGATGGCAGGCCTTGTAGTAACTTCTATATTTCAGGGCCATTTAAAACCGCAGAAAATAATACTCAAATAAAGTGGGCGGGTAGTGAAATTTCCTATTACCGAAGAACCTTTACTATTCCACATCGCGGTGAAGTTATATCGTTTTTTACCATCAATGACTCAAAAGATGGACTGGTGAGAATTTATGATAAACGACAAAAGTGGGGGGGTAGAAAATACGACGGATTAGGAAGTAAGTTCCCGCTGGGTTATTGGCGGCAAGGTGAAGTGCGTACTTATCCATCACGTCGACCAACGAAAATTGAAATAATCGAGCTTGATGACCCCAATCATTGCCTTACATTCCGCTGGGTAGTTGGTCAGGGAAAGAAAAGTAATCAAGACAATAACTACACATTTTGCCCGAATCGTGGCTTAACCAAGATATCCCCCAATAACAAAAGCAAGTAAGCTAATGCTTGAATAGTTGGGTGATAAGTGAAAAGGGTAGCTAACAAGTTTCTTAGTATTAATTGGTGCTTCGTGCCTAGCGAATAAGTTCGCTTACCCAGCATTTGACATTTTTGCTATTCAGGTAAAACATGTAGCTAATTAAACGTAAGGTCATACTGCCAAGTCACGCGAAGTTTACTATGGTCCAACTTTTCCCGACAATTTTGTATTCCTGCATGGTGGGAATGACAATTCTGGCATTGCTGGATGTTTTTAAAAGGCCAAATGATAGGCAGACGGTTTTTTTAAAAGGCTTGTTGCTGCTGTTGTTAACACATTTAGCAGGTGAGCTTTTTATTTATTCAGGTGCTTATGTTTATGCGCCGGCGCTGGCAGGCGCGCAATTGCCGTTTAGAGTATTGTTAGGGCCAGCCCTTTATTTCTATGCCCACGCTACAATGTCGCCTGAAAAAGCGGCCGACAAACGTTTGTGGGCTTTGGCCATCTCGGGGCCAGTGCTCGTATTAGCCGCGATGATGCCGTTTATCTTTTTGATTAGTTCAGAAGATAAGTTGGCATTAGCCAATCCGCTAACACGTGACCCTGAACAATGGAAAATTGCATTGTTAACCTGTTTGTTTAGCGCGTTAGTTTTTATTGCATTCACACTTACTTTCTTAGGTTTTGCTTTTCGCCTACACAATGCTCACTGCCAGCAGTTGCAAGAGCGCTTTTCTGATATTGAACAACGCTCTGTAAACTGGTTTAAAACCATTCTCATTATTTGGGGAATCACTTGGTTGGCTTTTGCTGTTGAGTTCTGTTTAAACGCACTTGGCTGGCGCTGGTTTGGCAGTGGCATTGTTTTACCCGTGCTGGAAGTCATCGCTCTCGCTATTTTTATTCAAAAAGCGTTAGCACAAAAAGTGCTTACGACAGCAGATAAAGGCGTACCTCGCGTCAGCCAAAAAAGAACAGCCATTCTTAGCCCTGACAAAATGCAATTGATAGCGGCTAAATTAGCGCACGCAATGAACGAGGAAAAATTGTTTTTACAAGAAGACTTGTCATTGAATATGTTGTCTCAAGCCATCACTGAAACAGAAAATCATATTTCTGAAACGCTGTCGCAGCATTTACAAACGAATTTTTTCCAATTTGTGAATAGTTATCGCATTGAAGAGGCGAAAAAAGCCTTACATGATCGCAAGAAATTGGTGACGAGCATTGCGTTTGATGTCGGCTTCAACTCGAAATCAACATTTAATAATGCCTTTAAAAAAATAGTCGGACATAGCCCATCGGAATACCGAAACCTCCTACAAGAAAATAAGCACTAGATAGGCCAGAGATAATATCAATGGCACTATTGTTATTATCTCTGGCTAACTATTTCTAAGTATCCATCATCTCTCTGGTTGAATTACTCTACTTAGTGCTTTAAATAGAAGTGATGATTTATTCGACAAAATTCATATATTCCTCTGAAATAGCCTAATTTTCTTGCAATAAAACGTGCAAATAGGCCTATTTGGACGATATCTGCGGCTTTTTTTTCCATTATTCGCTTGAATGACGTTAGAAAAAGAGAACTTAATAATGGAAAATACGCGCAGTCACGATTCAAGCTCTTCAATAAAACTTACCGACACCAATAATGTGACAAAAGTGTCGCCTGACAAAATTGCCGATCGAGCTTTAAAATACTCGTCAGTTTTTTGGTTTATCAGCATTCTTTTGGGCCAATGGTTTTTCTTCTACTACATATTTGCGTTTTACGGCTTTTCAGTGATTAACGACAATATGGAAATCTGGAATCGCTGGGAGGCGATGGGGGCTAAGCCTTATCACGTTGGAGATTTCTCCGGTAACCTTGCCTTCGCTGCACACGCAATAGGTGCAGGTATTGTTGCTTTTGGCGGCATATTACAGCTTATACCTAAATTGCGTAGTACCTTTCCTCGATTTCATAAAATTAACGGCTATGTGTATTTAATAACGGTATTTTGTTTGGCAATTTCAGGCTTTTACTTAGTCTGGATTCGAGATCCTGATCCGATAGACTCATCGGGTATTGGCACTACGATTAATGGTTTTTTAATTTTGTTATTTGCCTATTTTGCGGTGCGTAATGCGATTAACAAAGACATCAAAACACACCGAAAATGGGCGTTGCGTTTATTTGTTGTCTCAAATGCCCAATGGACATTAAGAGTTGGCACGTTTAGCTATTTAATTACGGGAAATCTATTAGGTACCAAGCCTGCTTTCGGTGATTTGTTTTTCTCGCTTTGGACGTTTGGATGTTATTTACTGCCGTTAGCCGTTTTACAGCTGTACTTCTTTGCAACAGAAAAACACTCACAGGCAATTAGGCATAGCTACTGGAAGATAGCGACAAGTTCTGTTTTATTAGTGTTAACAATATTGATGATTATTGGCATGGTCGGCTTTACGCCATTCTTGCTATCAGTCATTAATAATGAAGAGATCAGTTTTTAAACGCCTTAGTTAAGCGCTTTGGTTAAGTGCTTTAGTTAGGCGCTGTGTTTTAGCGCCTAAATGATTTTGCTATAGCGTTTATGTAGGATTTCAACCCGCTCGATATAGACTTGAGTTTCGGGGAAAGGGGGAATGCCTTGGTATTTTCGAACGGATCCCTCACCTGCATTATAAGCTGCCGCAACTAGTCGAATATTGCCATAGTATTTCTTCATTAATTTGGCGAGGTGTTTTACGCCACCACGAATATTTTGCTGAGGATCAAAAGGATTGACTACTCCAAGTTCGCGCGCTGTTGCTGGCATTAACTGCATAAGCCCCTGTGCACCTTGTTTGGAGATAACATCTTTGCGAAAGTGCGATTCGGCATGAATAATGGCACGCACTAGGTTGGCGTCTACTTGGTAATAATCGGCCATACCTTCAATTTCTTTGCGATAGCTGTCGGGATAAAGCTTTGTTTCTAACCAGTCAATTTCAGAATAAACGCCACAGGCGTAGCAACCAAATTTCACGGTTTCATAGTAGGTATCTATTGGCTCGATGTCAGAAAAAGACAATACGCCATCTTTCGAGTGGTAGCGATACACGCTTTCTTCTGCTGGTGTGCTAACAGAGAACACCAGAGTTATTGTGATGAGCAGCCAAGTAAAACAGCTAATATTGAACTTGATTGTGAACATGATATTGCGGATATTCCCTTATCGACAGCTAGTTTTAGCACAGCACTAAAACGTGTGTGCTGTGCTTATTTTGCTGAAATAACATACTGCTTTTTTTGGTAAATGTCTAAATAACCGATGCTTTTTGTCAAACGCCTTCGCCACCACGTTTTTGGTTACTAGCTTGCTGTAGATTAGCTACAGCGTTTTTGGTCAATTTAGGCTATGATCGCCGCCAAGTTAACTGCTCAGAGAACCTCACCTTGCCAACGCACAAACCAGCTCAACAGCCTGCTCAAAACGCTAGCACCGGAAAGCGCCTTAATAAATTTATTAGTGAATCGGGTTTTTGCTCGCGCCGTGAAGCAGATAAATTAATTGAACGCCAGCGGGTGACGATTAATGGCAAGTTGCCTGAGCTTGGCACAAAAGTGCAAGATGGCGACCAAGTGGAGGTCGATGGCAAGCCTATTGCAGCCAGCGCCGAGAATAAATCGGATCGAATCTATATTGCTTATCACAAGCCAATAGGTGTGATATGTACGACTGAGCGCCAAGTGCGCGGTAATATTGTTGATGCCATTGGTCATAAAGAGCGTATTTTCCCGATTGGCCGTTTAGATAAACCCTCGGAAGGGCTGATTTTTCTAACCAGTGACGGTGATATCGTTAATAAAATTCTTCGTGCCGAAAATGCTCATGATAAAGAATATATCGTCACCGTAGATAAGCCGATCAGTGAACGCTTTGTTGAGCGCATGTCACGCGGTGTGCCTATACTAGGGACGATCACTAACCCCTGTCGCGTTGAACCTGTCAGTCGTTTCGTGTTCAAAATCACGTTAACTCAAGGCCTAAACCGACAAATTCGCCGTATGTGTGAATACCTTGGCTATGAAGTGACTAAGCTAAAGCGCGTGCGTATTATGAATGTTGATTTAACTGGCTTAAAGCCAGGGCAGTGGCGTAACTTAACCAAAGACGAATTAACGCAAATTAATAGCGCAGTAAAAGACTCACGCAAAACGTCACTTAAAGCTGAGCAGGCAGAAAATGACAACAAAAGAAATGATAAAAGTCGTTCAAACGCTCGCCATGCGAAAAATGATGAAGCGGCTAAAAAGCCACAAAACAAGTCGCAAAATAAGCCACATAACAAGCGAGACAATGAAAAACGTCGCGAGAACCACTCAGTAGCGAATTCAAATCGCAAAAACGACAAGCGCAGTGCTAAATACAATGGTAATCGAGATAATCAATCAGCTAAACCTGCTCGCGAGAGTGAACAGCCGAGAAAAGCTCGTGCCGAAAAACCAAATAAAAGCAAAACCTACCGTATCGATAACCCTAACGCTAAAGGCACTAAAAAAACTGGCAAGGAAGTGAGCGATACAGGGAACGATTCAGGTAATAAAAAGCGTTTATCACTCGGACGGAAAAAGTAATAACGTAGAAAATTGTAAAGCTACTTCCCTAATGTAGCCGATTTGTTATTCATTAAGTTTCTGCTGAAAATAAATTAACAATCAGTGCCTTATCCGTTAGCTTTAGTGATTAGAGGTTTTATCTAACATAACTAACGGATTAGGAGCTGTATGCACGTCCCAGAAAAATGGCGAATTAAAGAGCCAGCACAAATTGCCGATATTATTAACCGTTACAGCTTTGCAACGGTTGTTTCGCCAAGCCTAGATGCCACGCATGTGCCACTGATTTACGATCAAGCGAAAAACTGCTTGATTGGCCATATCGCGCGTAATAATCATCATAAAAAAGTGGCTGAAAATTCTGATGTACTGGCGATATTCCATGGCCCACACGACTATATTGATCCGACTTGGTATCAAGGTATGCCGGCCGTACCCACATGGAATTATGTGGCAGTGCATGTTCACGGCAGCCTACACTGGCTTGATGAAGCGCAAACAATTGATGCCGTTCAGCAACTAGTTCAAAAATATCAGCCTGCGTTATTGCTCGAACAAGAGCTACATGAGCAAGAGTTAAATGAACAAGCATTAACTGAAAAAGCAAAGAGCGCTGATCCTCAACCCACCATGCCATTGGATTATCAGCAAAAACTCGCAAAAGGTATTATCGGTTTTCGTATTGATATCGACCGTGTTGAAGCCAAAGCCAAGTTAGGCCAACATCGCAGCCAAGCGGATCAACTGGGTACAGTGAAAGGGTTAATGAGCAGCAATAGCCCTGATGCGCTGCAACTACTCGCCATTATGGAGCGCCTTTCGTTGGGGCTTGGTAAGTAATACTTGGCTTGGAAAGTTAATCAGAATTGGGTATCTAACAAGTATGTATTTTAGTGCTAAAAGGAGTTTTTCATGGAGGTACTTGGCATATTGTTTGTCATTGCAGTTGTTATTGCTCAACTGATTGAAGGCTTTTCGCTGTGGACTTATGTGCAATTTTTCCGTGGTAAAGAAACGACGCTCGAAAAATGGTTGGTAAGAAAGGAAAACACAAGCAACAAGAAAAATAGGAAATAAACTGTTAACCGCGGCTAGTGTTTCAACAAGTCCAAGGCAAGGTTTCACTTTCACTCGCCAGTTTAAACAAGATTAGCAGTTGATGCACCCAACGTCTGCTATGAGCGATCAAACGACGGTGGTCACAGTCAGTTGATGTTATTGACTCAACTCTACAAGCGGACATTCAAATAACGGCAGCGACAATTTACGTGTTGGTATAAAACCGTTTGATATCAGGAATGTTATTAGTGTAGGGTTTGCATCATTTTGAACGTTAAGTATAGGGATATCTATATGAAATTATTATTACTTCTACTTGGAGTTTTAACATTTAGTAGTTCAGCTTTCGCAAACGAAAATTATGCATTTCCTGAGGTTATAGATAAGAATGCAAGGTACGTATTTTATTCTCATGGCTATATTGTGGAAGGCGAAAACCCAACCCCTATTCATGAGCGTTGGGGACAATATGACTTTCCAGCCGTTAAGGCGCAACTAACCGATTCTAGCTACCACCTAATTGCTACTCACCGACCAGCTAAAACTCACCCTTTTAAATATGCAGAGAAGTTAGCAGCACAAGTGAATAAATTAATCGAAAACGGTGTGCCAGCGAAAAATATTTCTTTGGTTGGTTTTTCCCGTGGTGGGTTTATTACGGCAATTACATCAAGTTATCTAAAAAACAAAAATATTAATTTTGTTATTTTAGCTGCATGTACAAGCGGTTTAGCTAAGAGAAAAGAAATAGCAATTTATGGACACTTATTTTCAGTCTACGAAACCTCAGATTCAGTTGGTTCATGTAGCGATGTAGTCGCAAGAAGAGATGATACTGTTAGTTCTTTCGAAGAAATTTCAATATCGACTGGTAAAGAACATGGAGCGTTTTTTAAGCCAAGAAAAGAATGGTTAATACCAGTAAAAAACTGGCTTAAACGCCATAAAGGGTAAGTTGAATATGAAGTTCATTCATCTATCAATTCTGTGCTTCTTCATCCTAACAATACCAAATATAGGGCATGCAAAGGTTGATGAAGTTAAGGTTTCAGAAGTAGATTACGTGCATTACCGAGCAGAAATTGAACCTAACTTTGAAAGCAAATCTTTGTCTGCCGCTGTTACAATAAAATTCGTCCCAGTGATTCAAAACCTGCGTCAGTTAAAGTTTTCTTCTAAATATAAACAAGTGAAATCTGTCCGATTTGGTGGAAAGGCTATTAACTACGATTTAATAAATGAGCAATTAATAGTTCAGTTTGAAGATAATTTAAAATCAGGTAAAGCCTACTCTTTAAAAGTTGAATATACCGCTGCACCAGAGAGAGGTATGAAGTTTTATGAAGATCACCTGTTTACTGTATATCATACAAAGAATTGGCTTATTTCTCATGGTGATATATCAGATAAAGCAACATTTGAACTTTTATTAGAACATGAAACAGGTTTGGAATCAGTGGGTAATGGACAGTTAATATCTCGCTACGAGACTGGCCAAAAGACAACCATTTCTCATTGGAAGCAGGATATTCCAATTCCGATATATACTTTTGGTTTTGCTCTGGGTTTTTTTGAAACTTTACTATTGGATTCCAGTAGAACTGATATTTCTGTTTTGTATAGAAGAGCTGAAAAATCTGACTTAACTTCGCCTTTGTTAAAATTAGCCTTTAAAGATGTTGCTGATATGTTGAGTTTTTTTGAGAGTAAAGCTGGATTTTCGCTTAATGAACATGGTTATCGTTATGTTGTTGTAGATGGCTATATGGCACAAGAAGCTTCTGGTTTTAGCTTGGTGGGTGAAAAGTTTGTTCACACTGTTTTGAAGAACAAAAATGAAAATTGGTTTATTGCTCATGAACTAGCACATGAATGGTGGGGTAATAGTGTCACTAGCTCAAATTTTTCACATTTCTGGTTAAATGAAGGATTAGTCGTATTTTTAGTAGCAGCTTACAAACAACATTTGTTTGGTGATACCGCTTATAAAAACGAAATAAGCGTAGCCGTAAAACGTGTAGAAATAGCTGTAAATGAAAATCGTATTGCCCCTGTTGCATTCAGTAAAGTGATTAGAGAACAAGAGATTAATCACACAATGGCATACAGCAAAGGCGCAATCATATTCTATATGCTTAGAGAAAAATTAGGGGAAGAGTTATTTTGGAAAGCTCTTAAAGAGTATACGGTTAAACACAAAGATGGTTCAGTAACTACCCAAGATCTAAAATCTTCTTTCGAGAAAACAACTGCAACTTCTCTTACATCTTTCTTTGATAAGTGGGTATACGGAGAAGAAATCCCCAAATTAAAAATGTAACGGTGTAAATTAGATGAAGTGCTATTTATATGGGGCAGCAATTAGCTTGCTCTAATTGCCACATCAAGCTGCAACAGGCTTTCTTACCCAACAAGACTCTGCCTTGAAATGAGTCGGTTGAACATCACCTATCGTAATTAAATTTAAGATCATTAGTTGTTGAACGGCCGAGTTTGGCACACATGTGACAGTCAGAGTTGGCAGCATCTTATCAACTCTGACAAAGCAAGTTAGATTTATTCAGTTTAAAGGAGCCAACTTAAGCTTTGGGTTTAGTGGCTTGCTCCTGCTGCCATGCCCATGTTGGCGACTTCACCAGTAAATTCCAACGATATCCCCAAGATGGCGCTTGCCACAATCGCTTCGATAAAGTCATATAGCCGCTAAAGAAGACTTTGACTGGATTGACACTATTAATTCTTGGGAAAACACCGTAGCGCACCGTCGTTTTTTCTTCGGCAAAGGTGCCAAACATTTTGTCCCAAATAATCAATATGCCGGCATAGTTCTTATCTAAATACTCTTTGTTAGTGGCATGGTGTACACGGTGGTGCGATGGCGTATTGAAAATCGCTTCAATCGGGCGTGGCAACTTCTTCACTGTTTCTGTATGTAGCAAGGTTTGATAAACCTGCACCACCACTTCCGCTAAAAAGATCACAAATGGATGAAAGCCCATTAACGCTAGCGGCAAATAGAAAAACAATGGGAAAAACCAGTCCATTGGGCCATGGCGATAAGCGACCGAAATATTAAAATGCGGTGAGCTGTGGTGCACGGTATGAGTTGCCCAACCAAAGCCATTCATATGCAGGAATCGGTGCTCCCAATAGTAGGCAAGATCGGCAAGTACAATGCAGCACAGTATGGTCCATAGGGAAATCGGCAAATCGACGAGCCTAAATTCATAAGCGTAGAAAAATACGCCAACATAAGCGGCTGCGACAATCGCGACTATGGTAATAAAAGCAGCCAAAGTGACAAAGTTAGCAAGGCTGTCGCCCAATAAATTTCGGGTAACTTGTTTTTTTACAGCATAGCGAAGCAATTCAATCACAAAGAACGCCAGCGCAATTACTAAAAACCAGTCATCAATCCAAGTTTCTAGCCACCAAACATCATCAACTGACCAAATCTGTGTTAACCAATCCATTACATCTTCCTCGTGTTTACTCTAGGTAAATAGCTCTCGATAAGCTGTTATCGATAGGCCACCAGTAGCTCAGTCGCTACCGATTGGCCTTGGCCGTCAAGCTGGTGAATTTCTAAAACACTGTCTAGTGCCGCGTTATAGTTAATTTTCTGCCAGCCTGTTTTTAGCTCGTCATTGCGGTAATTGCTGCGTACCAGCAGAGTTTTATATTGGCTGAGTGAAACCGTAAGCAGTTTTGAAGCTGAGTTAAGTAATGCTGCGTTGTAGCCTATGGTGACTGTCGCTGTGTCAAAGTCGTTATCAAAATTACCATAGCTGACATAAAGCTGTTTTGGCTGTTTAGACAATTGGTTATGGAGCTCGGTGGCTTGTTCAAATGCTTGCCATAAAGGTGCGGTGTTATCTAATGATAGGCGCATGCTAATGCCACTAATTTGAATAACTTCTGGCGTGTTATTCAGTGCCTTTGTTTTTTCGCTTTGTTGCTTACTTGAACTGACTGCTATTGGCTTTATAACCTTGATTGAAGTCTGTTGCTTTGGCGGCTTTTCAGCTGCTTGCTCAAGCACAAGATTTGACGATTTACTTTCAATGGCATTGGCACTTGGCTGATAAATGGCAACTGCCCATACCAAACCAGTAATGATTGCCGTGGTAATTAAAGAATTTGCTAAGCCCACGTAATGATCCCCTCCAGGCTAAAAGATGAGCATAGCTTAAATATTTGAATTTAAATTGTCAAAATGAAAATAAATGATTTTTCTAATTGTAAATTGGCTAGTTTGTCTCCAAAACTTGACAAAGCAATCTAGAGGCTTGTTTTAGTTTATGAATTTCATCTACCATTTTAAGTGGGATCAGTGATTCACTCATCAAGTAGTTGGCGTATAGGGCGTGGGCGACAAGCTCAATTTTGTCTGGGGCTGTGTTTGGGTAGTCTTGTTGGAAGGTCGCGTAAGCGTGGCTAATAAACTCAGCCATAATGGCCACTTGGTGCGCCTTAATCTCTGGCAGTCGTTTGGCTTCGGAAAAAATTGCTTCACCGATCACAGCATTGTTGACCATTTCCTTGGAATGTACGGTAAATAGGGCATCAAGTAAGGCTTCGCTGCGATTATTGGGCGGTAACCAGAGCATTAGTTCTTGCCATTCTTGCTGGTATTTCTGAGCCCAACGTTCACTTAAGGCAATGATAATCTGATCGCGATTGCCAATATAATGCCGCAATATGGTGCGCTTCATTTGTGCCTTTTCAGCAATGTTTTCTAACGATGTGGCTTGTATGCCTTTTTCCAGAATACAAAGTTCCAGCGCATCAAGAATTTCTTCGCGGCGCTGGCCAGCCATGCTTGGTCTAGCCATATTTCTCCTGCGTGAATAGCGGTTAGTTGCTTTGGAGCTTGGGTGTTTATCGAACTATATCAAGAAAATTTAAATTGTCACGTTGACAATTTAATATTCGGCTGGTTATCTTATAAATTGTCAGTTTGAAAATTTATGGGAAGGATCGGCTCAAATGAAAAGTGCTATCAGAAGTATAGGGTTTGCTTTTAGTGCAATGAGTGTGGTTGCGTTAGCAGGCTGTGGTGGTAATGGTTCACATTCAGATGAAGTGGTTATGCCTCAGCCATCACCGTCACCGCAACCTGTGCCACCAACAGATCAGGTGCCACCTCAAATTACGCCGCCAAGTGTAAAGGGGCGCTTTATCAGCTTTGAGTCGGCACCTGTGAGGCCGATTGCCGAGACGGCAGATGGTCGCCGTGTCATCATCACCAATACCGCGAACAACAGCTTAGATATTTTCGATGTTGATCAGCAAGGGGCATTGAGCTTTTCGGAATCTGTGCCGGTTGGCGTTGAACCTGTCGCGGTGGCGATCACCAATAATCAGGCTTGGGTGGTGAATCATGTTTCTGATTCCATCAGCATTATTGATTTAACCGCCGCGCCTGCCAAGGTTGTGCGCACCTTGCTTGTTGGTGATGAGCCTAAAGATATTGTGATTGCTAGGCAAAAGGCGTTTATTACCACTGCTCACCGTGGCCAGCAACGAATGAATCCAGCGTTAGCAGATGTCGAAGGGGCTGGCGATGCTCAGTTGCATACCGCTGGTGTCGGGCGCGGCGATATTTGGGTATTTGATACGCAAAATCTAGGTGTAAGCTTAGGAGGCAAACCACTAAAAATTGTTTCTGTGTTTGGTGATACTTTGCGAGGCCTCGCGGTCACACCTGATGAGCAAACGGTTTATGCTGGTGTGTTTAATTCTGGTAACCAAACCACGGCGGTGCATGAGGCGGTGCTTTGTTACGGTTATGAAGACGATGAGTATGGCGCTTATCCTTGCCAAGTGCTTGACCAAATCTCTAGCCCAAATGGCTTGGCTGACGGCTACTTACCCGGCGGGCGCACAGCACCGGGTACAAACCGCGAAGGTAAGCCACAACCTTGGACCAGCATGATTGTTAAGTATGACCAAGCTTCTGGCCAATGGCGTGATAGCAAAGGGCGTAACTTTTCTAACGGTATTCGTTTTGCACTGCCAGATACCGATGTATTCGCCATTGATACTGAGTCATTAACCGAAACTGCGAGTTATTCACATGTCGGAACGACTTTATTTAATTTGGCGGTTAATCCGATAAGTGGGCAGGTATATGTCAGCAATACTGAGGCTAATAACGCCACACGGTTTGAAGGGGCAGGTGAATATACTGGCTCAACCGTGCAAGGCAATATTGCGCGCAGTCAAATTTCGGTGATTTCGCCGCTTGCGGCAGAAGGGCAACAAGTTAGCGTTAGGCCGCTAAACACTCATATTGATTATGCCGACCTAAAAGGGAACGGTGAGTTAAAAGCTTATACGCTTTCAACTCCTACTCAACTAGCCGTTAGCCACGATGGGCAATGGCTATACAATGCTGTTATTGGCTCTAATAAAGTCGCGGTTTTTCCAGCGGCACAACTTGAACAAGATAAATATTGGGATGGTAAAGGCAGTGTCGAGCAAGAATATTCGGCGATAGCAGCCAATGAAAAGCATATAGACGTTAGCGGTGGCCCAGCAGGCTTGCTGCTGTCGCACCAGCATAGTGCGCTTTATGTTTACACCCGATTTGATAACAGCCTAGTTCGCATTGAACGAGATTCTCACCAAGAATTGCAGCGTATCGCGTTAGCAACGCTAGAGCCAGAAAGCTTTTCAGCAGGACGTTTTATGCTTTATGACGGCCAACGTTCATCGTCTAACGGCGAAGCCTCGTGTGCAAGCTGTCATATTTTTGGGGATACCGACCACTTAAGCTGGAATTTAGGTAACCCTGACGCTGGAAATGCTCGCAATCCACAACCATTCCCTACAGACAACCTTTCTGAGCTCGGTTGTTTGTTGGTCGGCCCTGACGAAGAAAGTTGTCAGCTATTGGAGCTGATTAACGGAGATGGTGACAAACGCACTTTTGCCTCAATGAAAGGGCCAATGGGCACACAGACCATGCGGGGCATGCAGCATCATGGCCATATGCATTGGCGAGGTGATCGTTCAGTGGGCTACTTTGGTGACGATCACAATCAAACGCTAGATGAAAAACAGTCGTTCAAAAACTTTATTGTCGCGTTTGAAGGCTTGCTCGGTTTAGACATTGAATTACCAGCATCGGCTGAGGCAGCAGAGAAATCGTCAGATGTTATCGCGCTTGAGCAAGATATGGATAAATTTGCGGACTTTATGCTGGGTGTGGCATTGCCGCCAAACCCTATCCGCACACTAGACAATGACTTGTCGGCTTCAGCGCAGCAAGGCGCTAACTTTTTCCACGGTGAACGCCGTGCTGATGGTGCAGCAACAGATACACCACTTAATGGTGATTCAGTTGATGGTGTTAACTGTGAAGGCTGTCATGGTGTTGACCACGCCCAAGGCTTTTATGGCAGCCGAGGTGAAATTGCTCACGGCGGCGAAATTCAGATTTTTAAAGTGCCACAATTACGCAACTTATATACCCGTGTTGGCATGTTTGGTTTGCCGGATCGCGAAGGTTTCTTACCATCGCATACCAAGCAGCATCAAGGTGAGCAAATTCGTGGTTTTGGCTTTTTACACGATGGCGCTACCGATCAATTACTGAATTTCCTTAAAGGTGGCGTATTTGATAACGGTGAAATCGGCTGTCCAGAAGGGGCAGACGCACGCTTTGGCTGTCATTTTAATGCGGGTGAAATCGGTATTCCAGACGAAGTGACGCGACAAGGGCTAGTGGATTACATGATGGAATTCGATAACGATTTAGCCCCAATCGTTGGCCAACAAGTTACGGTTAATCACACAACTGGTGAAGCGACAGCGCAGCGCGTTGAGCTATTTGAGCAACGAGCGCAAACTCCTTTTGTCTCAAAACTACTAGGTGGTGAAGTGACCGAATGTGACTTAATTGCCCAAGGCAGTATTGCGCAGCAAACTCGCGGCTATTTCTACCTTCCAAGTGAAGCAATGTATCGCAGTGATAGTGGTAATGACGCCCTGATCAGCAGTGAAGACTTACTTGCCTTAGCTGTGATGCCAAACAACTCCCTAACCTTTACTTGCCATGTGCCGGGTAAAGGCTGGCAGATCGCCTTAGACAGAGATTTAGACGGCACGCTCAACTATGACGAGCGATAAATACAGAGCAGTAAATATGCCAAATCATAAGTGCGAGCAAGAGCAACGAAGGAGCAAACATGTTTAATTCAAAATTTACTTTCGGGAGAGCAGTTCAATGTTGAACTTACTACCTTGGTCGTATTGGTTAGGCTTTGCCTTAGTCATTTGGCTGTTAATTGATTTGGTGCGTGGCCAAGCTTATATCTGGCAAGCCTACCGTCGTGAGCATGAGCCGGGCATGTACTGGTTTACCATGCTGATTTGGGCTCTGGTGGCGGCTAGCTGCTTTATTTATCCGCACACACCATATTGGTAAACACAGTGGTAAGGAGGGAGCATGCTTAATGCCATATTGCCCGTAGAGGCGTATACCAGCGAACAGTTTTTCCAGTTAGAGCAACGCCATATATTTACTGAACATTGGCAGTATGCAGGCTTAGTGGAGGATCTATTAGCGCCGGGCGACTATCTAACCGCCAAGGCGGGCTTGGCGGATATTCTGGTGATTAAAGGACAAGACAATCGGTTAAGTGCTTATCACAATGCATGTCGCCATCGCGGTACGCGGTTACTGGATGGTAAAGGTAATATCGGCGTGAAGATTGTGTGCCCTTATCATAACTGGAGCTATGATCTCGCGGGCAACTTATTAGGGTTGCCTGAGCATAAACGCCAATTTAGTCAGCTAGAGAAAAGCTGCTACGGCTTAAAGCTCGCAAAAGTCGGTGTTTGGCGTGGCATGATTTGGGTACATGCCAAGCCAGATGCAATTGAGCTTGCCGATTGGTTTGCGCCAATGGCGGAGCAGCTTGCACCTTATGATGTCGAGCCATTAATAGAATCACCGGATGATTTTGTTGGCCAAGACATTAATGCCAATTGGAAAATTGTAGTGGAGAATTATATCGACCACTACCATCTAGCTCACCTGCATTCAGGTACCTTGAGTATGTATGATCACAAACGGGCGCAATTTGGTTTTGCCGATCATCATTTTCATTTTTGGGAGCCACTTAGCGCTGATTATCAGCAAGATATTAGTACTAACGCCCCCTTGCCGCTGCTTATGGATAAAACCGATCCTAAACTGGGCACTTGGGTGCCTATGCTGTTTCCCGGGGTAGGCTTGGCAGAAACAGAGTCGTCTTGGTCTGTGTTTCATACAGTGCCCCTAGCGGCTGATAAAACCCGTGTGAATATTCGAACAAAAGTAAAAAACACTTCGTCGCTAGCATTTATGTCACAAGCGGCAAAGTCGTATGCTTATTGGCAGCGAAAGGTGAAAGCGAACAGTACCCAGCAAGGCGATAAGCACCCGCTAGGCTCAGGTGATTTTATGCAGGAAGATGTTTATGTTTGCGAGCAACTTCAACAAGCGATGAAGAGCCCCTACTTTAGCTTTGGGCCGTTAGCTGAGTGCGGCGAGCTGCCAGTTCATCAACACCAGCAGCTGGTTTGGCAGCTTATTGCTCCTCACTGGCAAACATAAATTTCTCGTTTTATTGATTCAACAAATTCGCTGGCGAGAATTGATCTGTCAGTATCGGAGCGTTTTCCGGCCAGTCTTGTTTGTCGGTAAAACTGTTAAATACTTTGAGAATATTGACATCATATGGGCGCAAACGGTCGTGCAATGCCGCCAAATTTGTTTTTAATTGTGCTTTGCTCGGTAGGTCGTTTTTCGTTGCGAGAATAATTCGGTTTTCTTGGCGCTTACTTTTTACCTGGTAAAAGTCGCCAAAAACCGATTGATAAGTGGAAGATTCATATTCGTATAAATCGCTAATCGAAAAGGTGTTAGCGGTTAATACGCCGTTACTCGACAATAACTTTTTAGTTTCTTCTAAGAATTCTTTGGTCATTAAGTGCTCGGGAATGTAATCACCGTTAAACGCGTCAAGAATAATCCAGTCGTAATGCTGTTTTTTCAGTAGTGCGCGTTTAATAAAAATGCGCCCATCTACCACTTTACTGGTGACTTTATCGTTTTCAAAAAAGCTGAAATATTGGCGAGCAACCTTGATCACTGCTGGGTCAATTTCAATATTTTCTATTTCCGCATCAGGCAGCAATTGGTGCAGGGTGTTTGACATGGTGCCGCCACCCAAGCCAACAATTAAAACGCGGCTAGGGTTGGGATTCACTATCATGCCTGAGAACATTAACTTGGTGTAATTGAACACTAAGCGATTAGGATCTGATTTTAAAAAGCAGCTTTGGTTGGTTTTCTTACTTTTTACATTGAACTTTAAGCAGCGCAAATTTCCAGTGTCTTCCACTAAAATATTGCGATACATAGACCGTTCTTGATGAATAACTTTAGCTAAAGCACTGGTTGTAAACAAACTAAAGGCTAGCAAAGTGGCGAGCAGGTATACATTAGTTCTCATGAGCCACTTCCTCTGTTGTCGCTAGTTGTGTTTGACTCGCCAATTTTTGAAAAGTGATGGCCGTTGCCCCTAATACCACGAGCAGTGCGCTGTAGCTGACAATAATAGTGTTAACTTCAAACCAAAGGACAAAATAGAAAGAGGTAAAAATGGTGCCCATGGCAGAGCCTAAAGTGCTCACAAAATATAAAATGCCAGCAACTTGCCCGCTTTGCTCTTTACTGGTGACCAGCAAACGTACGGAGTAAGGAGAAATCATTCCAAGCACTATGGTCGGTAACAGGAATAAGGCACTTGCGGCTGCTAACGAGCCATAGCGGCTGTCTTCAATCGCGACAAATATCGTTTCCATAATGGGGTTTGCCCAAAGGGCGATAGGAAGCACTAATACACCGGCAACAATAAAAATCATGCCATAGCGAGTCAGGTTAGCATTCTGGGTGGAAAGCTTACCGCCATATAAATAACCAATCGACAGGCTCAGCATAAAAACAGTAATAATACTGCCCCAAATATGCACACTACTGCCAAAAAAAGGAGCCAGAATGCGGCCGCCGAGTAATTCCACACCCATGATGGAAAAGCCGCTACAGAAGGCGAGTAAGTAAATAAGTCGATTTTGCCAAGCTAAGGTCATTATGCACTCTTGTTAATTAGTGATGAGGCTTAGCTTATCCTACTGGATAAAAACAACGCTGGCTAGCGATTAGCCAACTGCCAGCGTTTGCTTTAGGAAGGGGTATATTTGTTTTATAACAAAGGCTTGAGGAAGCGTGCAGTGTGCGATTGTGCATGCTCAGCTACTTGCTCTGGGCTGCCTGTAACTAAGATTTCACCTCCACCTGAGCCACCTTCTGGGCCAAGGTCAACAATCCAGTCTGCGGTTTTAATCACATCCAAGTTATGTTCAATCACAACGATGGTATTGCCGTGATCACGCAATCGATGAATAACTTGCAGTAACTGTTTGATATCGTGGAAATGTAAGCCTGTGGTTGGCTCATCCAGAATATACAAGGTTTTCCCTGTATCGCGTTTCGATAGCTCTTTGGCCAGTTTAACTCGCTGTGCCTCACCACCAGAAAGAGTTGTTGCTGACTGCCCAAGAGTAATGTAGCTCAAACCGACATCCATTAGCGTTTGCAGCTTGCGCTTAACCGCAGGAATAGCGTTAAAGAACTCTAGCGCGTCTTCAATCGTCATATCCAAGACTTCGTTGATGTTCTTCCCTTTGTATTTCACTTCCAAGGTTTCGCGGTTATAGCGCTTACCTTTACATTCGTCACAAGGCACGTAAACATCTGGCAAGAAGTGCATTTCAACTTTAATCACACCGTCACCCTGACAAGCTTCACAGCGGCCACCTTTAACGTTAAAGCTAAAGCGACCTGGCTTGTAACCGCGTGAGCGCGACTCTTGCGTGGCGGCAAAAATATCGCGTACCGCGGTAAATATGCCTGTGTAGGTTGCTGGGTTCGAACGTGGCGTGCGACCAATTGGGCTTTGGTCGATATCAATTACTTTATCCAGTTGATCTAAGCCTTCAATCGATTTATAAGGAGATGGCTCTTGTGTGGTCGCATTGTTTAGTTCAGTGTGAGCGATTTTGTATAAGGTATCGTTGATCAGCGTTGATTTCCCTGAACCCGATACGCCGGTAATACAAGTCATCAGGCCAACAGGAATGGTTAAATCAACGTCTTTTAGGTTGTTACCACTGGCACCTTTAAGTTCTACCACTGCCTTTTTATCGAACTTGGTACGCTTTTTCGGTACTTCAATAAGCTCTTTACCTGATAGGTATTTACCCGTTAATGAGTGCTCACTATTTACGATATCTTCGAGTGTGCCAGAGGCAATCACTTCACCACCATGAACACCAGCACCTGGGCCAATATCAATCACATGATCCGCTTCGCGAATAGCGTCTTCATCATGCTCGACGACAATTACGGTATTCCCTAAATCACGCAGGTGAGTAAGTGTGCCTAGCAAGCGTTCATTGTCACGCTGGTGCAAACCAATAGAAGGTTCATCGAGTACGTACATAACACCCACTAAGCCGGCACCAATTTGGCTAGCTAAACGAATACGCTGGGCTTCACCCCCAGATAGGGTATCGGCACTGCGCGACAAGTTTAGGTAGTTCAAGCCAACGTTAACGAGGAAGCCTAAACGGTCATTAATTTCTTTTAAGATTTTTTCGGCAATTGCGCCTTTTTGACCCGTTAAATTAAGCTGTTGGAAAAAGGCGAGGGCGTCAGCAGTGGAAAGCTCTGCAATATGTTGTAGTGGCTGTTCACCAACAAAAACATTACGCGCTTCAAGACGTAAACGAGAGCCGCCACAGTCGCCACAATGTTGGCTGTTAAGGTACTTCGCCAACTCTTCGCGCACTGCATTCGATTCAGTTTCTTTGTAGCGGCGCTGCATGTTATTTAAAATACCTTCGAACGGGTGATTGCGCACAACAATATCACCGCGATCATTCATGTATTTAAATTCAATGCTTTCTTTGCCACTGCCGTATAGCACGAGCTTGCGAATTTTTTCTGGTAGCTCTTCAAATGGTGTATCGACCGTAAATTGGTAATGATCGGCCAGCGCTTGTAGCATTTGGAAGTAATAGAAGTTACGTTTGTCCCAGCCGCGAATCGCACCACCAGCAAGGCTTAGCTCAGGGTTAGTGATCACTCGATTCGGGTCAAAAAACTGCTGAATGCCCAAACCATCACAAGTTTGACAAGCACCGGCTGGGTTATTGAACGAAAACAGGCGTGGCTCTAGTTCTTGCATACTGTAGCCACAGTGTGGACAGGCAAAGTTCGCAGAGAACAAGAGCTCTTCACGCTCAGGCTCGTCCATAAAGGCGACTTTTGCTGTGCCTGCAGTCAGCTCTAATGCGGTTTCAAATGATTCAGACAAGCGCAGTTGAATATCGTCACGCACTTTTAAGCGATCAACCACTACTTCGATGGTGTGTTTTTTGTGTAGTTCTAGCGTTGGTGGATCAGAAAGATCACAAACTTCACCGTCAATTCGGGCGCGAATGTAGCCTTGTGCCGCTAGGTTATCCAATAACTTAACGTGCTCACCTTTACGGTTTTGAAGCACAGGCGCGAGGATCATCACTTTCGTGCCTTCGTCTAACGCCAATACTTTATCAACCATTTGCGACACAGTTTGGGCCGCCAGTGGCTCGTGATGCGTTGGACAACGTGGCTCGCCAACGCGGGCATAAAGCAAACGCAGGTAGTCGTATATTTCGGTGATCGTGCCTACCGTCGAGCGCGGGTTGTGGGAAGTGGATTTTTGCTCAATTGAAATTGCGGGTGACAAGCCTTCAATATGATCAACATCAGGTTTTTCCATTAACGATAGGAATTGACGTGCATATGCTGATAGCGATTCAACATAACGACGCTGACCTTCGGCATACAAGGTATCAAACGCTAGCGACGATTTTCCTGAGCCTGACAAGCCAGTAATAACAATGAGTTTGTCGCGAGGAATTTCTAAATTGATGTTCTTGAGATTATGAGTACGTGCGCCTCTTACTTCAATGTTTTGCATTAACCAATCCACAACCAAAATTTAATCGCACATTATTGCATACAAAGACGCCAATGTTGACCTGAAATCTATGTAAAACTTGCGGTGTAGGGGAATTTTTTAGGTGATGCCTTGCTTCATTACTTGCCGCAATACTTGTTGCATTACTTGCTACAATAGCGATACAGACTAGACATTTATTGAGCGCCTCGTTATAAACGTAGTTAACAAATTTATAACAATAACAAGCAATAACATGATCTCACTATTTCATTCTGTCAAACGTTTTAGCCTAAAACCCATTGCTGTAAGTTTGGTAGTTCTCAGTAATTTGGCACTTGCCGAAGCGCCCAATTCTCTTGATCTCGCAACGTTTACTGAACATGCAACCATTCCTGAGCTCCATCAAAAAATGCAATCAGGTGAGCTGACAAGTGAGGCTTTAGTGCGCTTTTACTTAGCGCGCATTGAAGCGATAGATGATAGCGGGCCAACAATTAACAGCGTAGTGCAGCTTAACGCGAATGCCATCGCACAAGCGAAAGCTTACGATCTCAGTGTTAAAACCAAAGGACTAAAAGGTGTTTTACATGGTATTCCTGTTTTGCTCAAAGACAATATTGACACTACAGATGGCATGGCTAATACCGCAGGTTCGATTGCTCTCGCAAATAACTTCCCTGCGCAAGATGCCTTCCTCGTCAGTCAATTAAAGCGCGCAGGGGCGATTATTCTGGGTAAAACAAATTTAAGTGAATGGGCTAACTTTCGCAGTGATAAATCAACTAGTGGCTGGACGGGCTTGTATGGTCAAACCAAGAACCCTTACGATTTAACACGTAATCCCTGTGGTTCAAGTTCTGGCTCGGGCGCGGCGATTGCTGCCAATCTGGCAACGGTGGCAATCGGCACAGAAACTGACGGCTCAATTACATGTCCTGCGGCAATCAACGGGTTAGTGGGTATTAAACCGACCATAGGCACGGTTAGTCGCCATGGCATTATTCCCATTGCGTTTAGTCAAGACACCGCCGGGCCGATGGCACGTAACCTAACCGATGCCGTTATCACTTTATCGGCTATTAGTGTTTATGACGAGCAAGACCCAGCCCCTACTGAAGCTAATTATCAAGCTAGCAATGGTAGGGTAGTGCAACCAACGGCGCTGAGCGGTGCATTAAAAGCCGATGGTTTAAAGGGCAAGCGCATTGGTGTATTGCGGCAGTTAAGTGGTTATCACCGTGACGTTGACCAGCTGCTAGCAGAGGCTATTGAGCAGTTACAGCAGCAGGGCGCAATTATCGTGGATGACCTTGCCTTTGATGACGGGGTAAGTTGGGGAGCGCAAGAATATGAAGTGCTGCTATATGAATTTAAAGAGGGTATAAACAAATACCTTGCGGGTACTGACAAAAGCCTACCTAAGACGCTAGCTGAGCTTATTGCATATAACGAGCAACATAGCGACCGAGCCATGCCGTATTTTGGTCAAGAAATTTTTATCAGTGCGCAGAGCAAAGGTGATTTAACCGATAAAGCCTACCTTGATGCGTTAGCACATGCGAAAAAAATGAGCCAAAGTCAAGGTATTGATAAATTGCTTGGCGATAACCAGCTCGATTTATTAATTGCGCCAACAACTGGGCCAGCGTGGAAAACAGATTTGATCAACGGCGATAACTTCTCTGGCTCTGCTACTTCGCCTGCTGCTGTGTCTGGCTATCCGCATATCACGTTGCCTATGGGGTATGTTAGTGGCTTACCGGTTGGTTTATCTATGTTCAGCACGCAATTAACGGAACCCGTGTTGATCGAAGCGGCATTTGCTTATGAGCAAGCAACCAAGCACCGTCAGCCACCGAAGTTTTTATCAAATTAACACTCGATTTATCTTTGCTTAGATTTATCTTCACTTGCATAAATCTGTTGTTGATAGGCCATCCGTATGGATGACTTATCAAGAAGGTAACAAGCTGTATCCTGAGGTGGTTTGGAAGCTAACCCCGTGCTAGAATCTGCCGCCTTATTAACCCTTTTACCTGCCAACTTTCGCTAACAGATTTATGAGTGCTTCTGGATTAAATTCTCTTGAAAAAAAGGCGGCTTTTTCATTAGCTACCGTCTTTGGCCTGCGCATGCTGGGCTTGTTTATGATCTTACCAGTATTCGCCATTTATGGGCCGGAGCTAACGGGCTTTTCGCCAATTTGGTTAGGTCTGGCGATTGGTGCTTATGGGTTAACACAAGCCTTGCTGCAAATTCCCATGGGGATTTTGTCGGATAAATTTGGCCGTAAGCCAATCATTATGAGTGGCTTAGTGGTGTTTGCTATCGGCAGTGTCGTGGCGGCAATGTCTGACTCAATTTATGGTGTGGTGCTTGGGCGGGCACTACAAGGAATGGGCGCTATTGCCAGCGCTATTCTTGCGCTAGCGGCCGACCTTACCCGGGAAGAGCAGCGCCCGAAGGTGATGGCCACCATAGGCATGTTTATTGGTTTGTCTTTTACCTTGGCCTTAGTGGTTGGCCCGCTAGTGGGTGAAAGCTTTGGGCTCAGTGGTCTGTTTTGGTTCACTGGTATCTTAACCATTTTCGCCATGCTAATGATCCAATTTATGGTGCCAAATTCCGTGCATAAAGCGCCTAAGGGCGACAATGTTGCGATGTTGGATCAGTTAGGCCATTTAGTTAAACATCCACAATTGGCAAGGCTGAATATCGGTGTGTTTGTTTTACATATGGCGCTTACCGCTTGCTTCATTTACCTACCCACACGACTGGTTGATAGCGGTTTAGCGCTAGAACAGCACTGGCGTTTGTATTTGCCAACCTTGCTTGGCTCATTCTTTTTAATGGTGCCATTTATGATTTTCGGCATTAAAAAAGGCAAAGAAAAAGAAATGTTTATGGCTGCCATTACGCTATTGGCGGTGACCTTATTAATGTTTGGTGTGTTGCCCAACACAACCACAACGTTAATCGTACTTATTTTATTATTCTTTGTGGCCTTTAACTATTTAGAAGCGACCATGCCGTCGATTCTCTCGCGTATTGCGCCAGCAGGTGTTAAAGGCAGTGCCATGGGAATCTTTTCATCGAGTCAGTTTTTTGGTGCCTTTGCCGGCGGTGCTATTGGTGGCTGGTTAGCCAATAGTTTTGATGCAACTGTCGTCTTTTTAGTGATGGCCTTGATCGTTACTATTTGGCTATTCGCTGCTAGTGGCATGAAACGCCAAGCGAAATCAAAGAGTTTTAGCTTTGCGGCGCATTTTAGCTCTGAGCAGCAGGCCGACGAAGTGGCAGAGCAGCTTGTTAATATGCCAGGCGTGGTTGAAGCGACATTAGTTTATTCGGAAGCTGTCGCCTACCTAAAACTGGATGATAAAGTGGCTGATATTAAAGAAATTAAGGCGCTGCTAAATTCTTAATTTTTTTTGTGAAAAAATCAAAAAATGAAAATAAGCCACCAGCCAACGGTGGCTTTTTTGTATTTGTTACGTCAAACATATCGAAAAACGCTCCGGCGTTAATATACTGCGCTGACAACACCTGATTGCACGTTAGCTCCGATCGCAACTGAAAAGTCGTCGTCAATACTTAGGCCGATTAGCGCTTTGCCAAGTGGCGACTCTGGTGTTAGTACGTATACTTTTTGCCCGTCTAAAAATTCTTTATTAGTTAATGTTATACAGGTGCCAGCCGCGCATGGCAGTAGATAAAAATGTTTGTTAACAGATGACCCACTTGCCGATTCGTTATCGTACTCTAACGTAAATAATGCGCCGATAGTGATTTGCTGTTTAGCGTCACTACTTTGCTTACTGAGTATGTGCAGTTGCTCTTTTAATTGTGTAATGCGCCTGCTTTGCCCTTCCGCAAGATAAGCCGCTTCGATTGCCAAGGTGTCGTATTGAGTTTCCGCCACTGATTGGTCGTCAATTGCAGCGTTGTGAGCTTGCTGCGCAGCGGTTAAGGCTTGCGCCAATAGGTGCTCAACTTCAGTAATGACTTTTGCTAAAATTTCTTTTTTATTCATGCACTTAAATTAATGTAAATAGTTATCATTTTTACTTGTGAAAATTTAATCTGACAGGTGTCAAAATTAGCTTGAGTTTTACTATTAGCATGCGTATTTTAAATAACAAAGTGGTTAGACCTTAACGAATAAGTGACTTTATTATGACATCTGCAACGACAACTGCGACGGCAACTGCAACTCAATATCCACATATGCTCGAACCATTAGATCTTGGTTTTACGACACTTAAAAACCGCGTTTTGATGGGCTCAATGCATACTGGCCTTGAAGAAGAAAAAGGCGGCTTCAAAAAGCTAGCAGCATTTTATGCTGAGCGCGCAAAAGGGGGTTGTGGCCTTATTGTAACAGGTGGTGTTAGCCCGAACACCCGTGGTCGTGTTGAACCTTTCGGTAGTGAGATGAGTCGCTTCTGGCATGTTAACAAACACCGTGAAGTTACTGACGCCGTTCATAAAGAGGGCGGCAAAATTTGTTTGCAGTTACTTCATACGGGTCGCTACGCTTATCACCCATTTAGTGTTGCACCGAGTGCAATTAAAGCGCCAATCAACCCATTTAAACCGAAAGAAATGTCGGTACGCGATATTCGCGGCACGATTAAAGACTATGCCAAAGGCTCTCGTCTTGCGCAGAAAGCAGGCTACGACGGCGTTGAAATTATGGGTTCTGAAGGTTATTTGATTAACCAATTTAGCTGTAAGCGCACTAACCATCGCACTGATGAGTGGGGTGGTTCGCTTGAAAATAGAATGCGCTTAGGTGTTGAAACAGTGCGCGCTGTTCGCGAGAAAGTGGGCGAGAACTTCATCATTATTTTCCGCTTATCTATGTTAGATCTGGTTGAAGGTGGTAACGAGTGGCACGAAGTGGTGACGATGGCAAAAGCCATTGAAGCTGCCGGTGCAACCATTATTAATACAGGTATTGGTTGGCACGAAGCACGCGTGCCTACAATTGCAACGTCGGTACCACGAGCAGCGTTTACGTGGATCACTGAACGCATGAAGAATGAAGTGACCATTCCTTTAATTACGACTAACCGTATTAATACTCCTGAAGTTGCAGAGCAGGTATTGGCAGATGGCCATGCAGATATGGTGTCGATGGCGCGTCCGTTCCTTGCTGATGCTCACTTTGTTAATAAGGCTGCAGCAGGAAAAGCGGATGAAATTAATACTTGTATCGGCTGTAACCAAGCGTGTTTAGATCACGTATTCAAACAGCAGCGAGCATCTTGCTTGGTAAACCCTGAAGCCTGTTATGAAACAGAACTCACCTTTAGCAACACGAAGCAGCAAAAACGTATTGCTGTGGTTGGGGCAGGTCCTGCGGGTCTAGCGTTTAGTGTTTATGCCTCTAAGCGCGGTCATTCAGTAGAAATATTCGACGCCGCCAGTGAGATTGGTGGCCAGTTCAATTTCGCGAAACAAGTTCCAGGTAAGGAAGAGTTTTACGAGACCTTGCGCTACTTCCGAGTGCAGTTAGAGAATTTGAACGTTCCTGTGCACCTAAATACTTGGCAGACAGCTGAAAGCTTAGCTGAAGCAGGTTTTGATGAAGTGGTGCTAGCAACGGGTATTAAACCTCGTGAGTTGGATATTCCAGGTATTGATAATGACAAGGTCATGACCTACCTAGAAGTGCTGCGTGATAAAAAGCCAGTAGGCCAGAAAGTAGCAGTAATTGGTGCTGGCGGTATTGGCTTTGACGTGTCGATGTTCTTAACGGAAAAATCAGGCTTAGTTGATAACATTGACGAGTGGTTAAAAGAATGGGGCGTAGACCGCAATTATGAAACGGGCGGTGCGCTGGCTCCTATGGTGTCGCACCAAGCAGAGCGTCAAGTTTACTTAATGCAGCGTAAAACGACAAAAGTTGGTGCTGGTTTAGGTAAAACCACTGGCTGGATCCACAGAGCATCACTGCAAAAGAAAGGCGTTAATATGATGCCAGGCTGCAGCTACAAAGAGATTAACGATCGCGGTATTGTGATTGAAATTAATGGCGATCAGCAGTTAATTGAAGTAGACAACGTGATTGTTTGTGCTGGCCAAGAGCCTAATCGCGACTTGCAACAAGGACTGGTGGACTTAGGCCAAAGCTGCCATATTATCGGTGGTGCCGATGTTGCCGCAGAGCTTGATGCTAAACGTGCTATTCGCCAAGGGGCGGAATTAGCGGCGAAGATATAGCTGCTTAGATTAAATAATCCTTTCTGTGCTAAAGCCTTAATTTGATAAAAGTTAGGGCTTTTTTTATATGACGAATAAAAACACTCGTTGAATATAATGAGTGAGTTATCAAGGTATAGAATTTTTAATTGTTCATAAACTGGGCATTTACAGTTCATTTACAGTTGTGCATACTATTTAATCAAAAATAAAAACAATTAAAAACAAAGGACTGTATTAATGAAACACTGGTTTCTCTGCCTTACTGTGGCTTTTTTTAGCTGCCTGTCTTATGCCAATTCAGATCAAGAGTTCTCGCTAGAATATTACGATTCTTGGGGCTCTGGTGAATATCAAGATGTGATCAATATTAATGACATATATTACGTTGATTCGGGTGATTACATCGATGTTATTGACCCATCGCTATCTGGCAACGAGTCACTTATCAATCAGATGGTTAAAACGTGTTGCACTAAAATATTAGCGGAATACCAGCAACATTTGGTTGTATTGGGTTATCGAGAGCTAGAAGTATTTGATGTGTCTGATCCACAAAGTCCCACAAGTGTGTTTACTGGCACTTATAACGATGAGGCTGTTGGAACCGCAACTGTTTATGACGGCGAACTTTACTTTCTAACGCGAAGCTTCCAGTTGAATAAATTGAGCTTTGTCGACGACGAATTTAGTTTGCAAACTATTTCAACTTTGGAAGTACGAGTTGAGCAATCTGATGGCTACTACCGCCATCAAGATATTCGTATTAACGATGGTAAATTGCATGCTCTTTATCAATATTACACCTACAGTGATAACGCTTATTACTCGTACTTGGATGTCTATAATTTAAGCGATATGACGCAGTCTGATGCGTTAACTATTGATTTAGGCTCTGATATGACTGGCTTTGAGGTCATGAGTGATGACCTATTTGCCATTAATACTTATCAACGCCTTAATTTTTATCAACTAACGAATGACGAATTAACTCGGGTTAATTCATTCTCTGTTTTCAACGGAAAAATGTTGAAAGATGATGAAGTGCTGTGGGTATTTCGTTCGTTTGAAGCGGTTAAATTAGGAGTGGAAGATATACTAAACCTCGCTATCGAGCGGTTTAGTTTTGGGCAAGATTCAAGCGGTAGGTTTAATAGTTTCCACGTTAATCGTGCGAAAGGAAGCAATAGCGAGTTTTATATGTCTACTTCCGATAAGGGCATTGTTGAGCTTTCTATTGCTGATGATGTTGAATTAAGTTTCTTGTTTAACCAAAGTGGCTATAAGTCACGCGGTGCCTTGATCTCTAATGATCAGTTTGTATTGCCTAAGTCTTCTCAAAGCTTTGACAATAAGGGCTTTTTTCTTAGTTTAGCCAATAGCGAAGTTTCGTTGTCCAGCGAGATTGATTTGCCTCAGTATGATTTGATCAAAGTTGGTGATCGAATGCTAGCGGTAGGTTACAACAGCTTGGCCTATTTGGAGTTTGACGAGTCAGGCGCAGCAACCGAAACCAGTACAATAGCTATTTCTCATCCGCTTTGGAATTATCAGGTTGCTGGTAGTTTTCTATTTGTTAACGCCTACGACTCGCAAAACAATGATAGGGTTATTTACAAGTATGATCTATCGAGTGCTGCTGGGCTAAACGTTACCCCACAAAGCACAGATATCATCAAAAACGATGAATTTGGTTGTGCTGATCGCATGGTCGTTACTGATAGTCATTTGCTTTTGCTGGATCAGTGTAAACGTGTCATTCATATCTTATCAAATGGCGAAAATACCACATTTGAACAAATCAATACTGTAGATATGTCTGATGAGAACTACAGGTCAGTCGTTTCGCATCAAGACAAAATTTATTTTATCGGTGATAGCTTTATCCGTACCGCCGAAATTACCGCTGAAAATACAATTCAGTTTGTTGAGTTTAATGCCACTGAAAATGGCTATTCGAACCAAACCAGCTTTGTTGATGAAAGCAAGCTTTATATCAAAAGGAGCAAGCAAAGTCCTTATCAAACGGAGATGGTAATCTACGATTTGTCGGCCCCAAACTTTCCTGAATTAGCTAAGAGTTCACTAAACATTCTTGATAATGGATATTCCTTTACCTTAGATAATAATTATTTGATTAGCCAAGATAGTGTTAAAGCTTTTTTCTACCAATTCAACTACGCCCCAGACTTAAGCAATGATTCACTAACTATTGAAGAAGATAAAGTGCTTTCCATCACTGATTATATTCAAGATCAGGAAGGCGACTCAGTCACCATTGAAGAAGTCACTGCCCCAACTAATGGTGTACTGGAGTTGGGTGATGTAAACAGTTATACACCGAACACGAACTTTTACGGTGCTGACAGCTTTGAAATTAAGCTAGTGGATGACAAAGGTAATAGTAAAACAGTTGAGGTTAGCGTCGCTATCACGGCGGTTAATGACTTACCTCAGGTGGGCGTAACAGAAGTCCTTACCCAAGAAGACACATCGTTAAAGCAATCGTTAGAAATAGCTGATGTTGAGGGTGACAGTTTTAGTTTCCGTATTAGCGAAGAGCCGACGTTGGGAACAGCTACCCTCAGTGATACTGGCGAGTTATCTTACACTCCCAAAGCCGAAACATCGGGTGACGATACACTCGTTATTGAGCTTACTGACGAAAATGGTCAGGTTACTAGTCAAGAAATTAAGATTACTATTGAAGCAGTGAATGATTTACCTGTGGTAATGGTAGACGACATACAAACCGATGAGGAAGTTGCTGTTGGTGGTAAAGTAAACGTGACTGATATAGATTCAGAAGCAATCACCTTTTCTATTGTTGCAGGTTCGGGCGTCAATGGCAGTGCGACTATTAACAATGATGGTGAGTTTACCTTTACGCCAGCGAAAGATGCCTCAGGTCTAGGGGCGTTTGATGTGAATGTCAGTGATGGTACTGATGATGTCGTCGTTACCATTAATATAGAAATTGCGCCAATTAATGATGCTCCAACTGTAAGTGATAGCACAGCTACGGCAACGGAAGGTCGAAACTTATCAGGTAACCTAAGTGCTGACGATGTCGATGGTGATGAACTTACTTATTCAGTAGTTTCAGATGTTACCAATGGTAGCTTAGAGTTGCAGAGCGACGGTAGTTACACTTACACGCCAAATGCGGGTTACACAGGTGAGGACTCATTTACTTATCAAGTGTCTGATGGTGAATATAGTGCTCAGGCGAAAATGACCCTTACTGTCCGCGCTGCGCCAGTGGCTCCGGCAGCGCCAGCTTCTTCAGACAGTTCGTCTTCAGGTGGTGGCGGTAGCATGAATGTTTGGCTGCTAATGTGCTTATTTACAATTTGGGGTATTAGAGTTAGAAGGGTGCCAAGACAAGCGCTTAGCTTAGTCTCTAGATAACAGCAGCTCAGATGAACCATGTCACAATATGATGAAATCTAGCCAGCAATTTTGCTGGCTTTTTTTATGCCTTGCTAAAAGCTAGGTTGTCAGTGCTAGGCTTTTACCCGCTCACCAGTAACTTCAGTAATTTTTATTGGCGCTGAAAAGTCTGCTTGTTGGTCAAGTGCCAGTGGAATAAGCCAGCGTAGGTTTGGCAGCAAGTTTTCTGGCAGATTTGCGATATCAATTAACTGGACTTCTTCTTGCTCAATGGTTCTGGCTTCAAAGGCAAGATCTGAGCGAGCAAAGAAAAAGGCAACATCATAGCAATCTGGGCGATAAACTTGCGCGAAGTGAGTCCATTGCGCTGCGTTGGTCGCCACGCCCGTTTCTTCTTCAAATTCACGGGTCATGGCGTCGATGGCTTGTTCACCTATTTCAATCTTACCGCCAACGCCATTAAGAAGACCATTTTGCCATGCGGGATTAATTTTCTTGATCAGCACGACCTTTGATGAATCTTGGCTAAATAAAAAGCCAGCGACATATTTTTTCATTAGTTTTTCCGATAGCTATAACCGCTTTATTTCATAAACAAGGCCATAAAAAGGCCAGCGATAAAAGCTGGCCTTTTAATTTACTCGTGCGCCTCTGAAAATATACAGGGCACCACCTGTTAATCGAGCTTAACCGACATTGGCTTCCATTGTCATCAATGACGCATTACCGCCAGCGGCAGTGGTGTCTATGGTAATGGTTTTTTCTGTCACCATACGATGGAATAAGCCTTGGTGAGTGTGCGCTGTGATCAGCGGTAAAATTGCGCCTTTGCGAGCTGCAATCGTTTCACCAACATAGCTCTTAACACTGCTTTGGTTGTCAGTCACGGCGCCTGCTAAGTGAGTGTGGTTTAGCACGGCCGGTAAATGGCCTAGTTGAGCCACCGTAAACACGCCGTGAGGTAGGCCAATTGAATTAAGCTGTGAGGCAATATTATTGGCTTCGCTTAGATAAGCGTTATCAACCACGGCAACAACGCAGTTACCTGCCGCTAAGGCTGAAATAATCGACACTAGCCAGAAGTTAAAGCTGGTGTCTTGGCAGCGAACACAAGCTAATGTGCCACGTGATTCCAAATACAAAATATTCGACTCACCTGTTGGCCCCGGTAGCTCGGTTGGCTTACTTAGTGTTTTCTCAGCAAACAGTAACTGGCTGCGTGCATCTGTTAAGCTTTGTGCTAATTGATCAGCTTGTTGTAACTTCACTTTACCATCAGCAAGACGAGATAGTAATTGGCGTAATACCGATAAACGATCGTTAAGTGGCGTAAAGCTCCACATTAATTCCGTTTTAGGTAAGTTGGCTAAACTGCTGGCAACACTTGATACTGTGTTTTTGCTTTGCTCGAATAAGCTGTTTAGCGATGCTTGTTGCTCGGTCGTTGGCGCTTGCTCAACATTGTTGGTATCAAGCTTCTCTTTGACTAAACGCGTTAAGTACATTGGGCCACCCGCTTTTGGACCTGTGCCGGAAAGACCACGGCCACCAAATGGCTGAACACCGACAACAGCGCCAATCATATTGCGATTAACGTAAACATTACCGGCACGTGAGCGCGCAGCTAGGTATTTAGCTTTATCTTCAATACGTGTGTGAATACCCATGGTTAAGCCAAAACCAGTACCATTGATTTGGTCAATCACGTTTTCCAAGTTTTCTGCTCTGTAGCGAATGACATGCACCACAGGACCAAATACTTCTTTAGTTAATACTGATAAGTCGCTGATTTCATACAAACGAGGTACAAAGAAGTTATGCTCGTCTTCGTTGATCGCTAGCTCAGGTGCTTTACAAGCAAAGTGCAAAGTACCGCGCGATTTTAAGTAGTCAACGTGATCATTTAAGGCAGTTAGCGCACGTTTATCGATCACTGGGCCAACGTCAGTGGTTAAAAACGCAGGGTCACCAATATGTAGCTCTTGCATTGCACCTTTGATCATTGCAATGATTTTATCGGCGACATCTTCTTGCAAGAATAATACGCGCAGCGCACTACAACGTTGACCAGCGCTCTGGAAGCCTGAGGCGATGACATCGTCAACCACTTGCTCAGGTAAGGCAGTAGAATCGACGATCATACAGTTTTGACCACCCGTTTCGGCGATCAGTGGCACAGGATCACCGCTGCGCTCTGCTAGTTTTTGTGAAATCCAACTACCGGTTTCAGTGGAACCAGTAAACATAATGGCTTGAATGCGCTCGTCTGGCACTATGGTTTGCCCAACTTTGCTACCGCGCGCAATCACGGCTTCAACCGCTGAATCAGGTAAGCCGGCTTGTTTCATTAGTTCGATTGTTCGCAATGCGACTAAACTGGTTTGCTCAGCAGGTTTTGCCACCACAGTGTTACCAGCAACTAGCGCTGCTGAAACTTGGCCTAAGAAAATCGCTAGTGGGAAGTTCCACGGGCTGATACATAGCACCACACCGCGCGCTTCCAGCGTACCGTCGGCCAATAGCTCTTCAGCACGTGCCGCGTAGTAACGACAAAAATCAACTGCTTCACGCACTTCGGCAATACCGTCGGCAATGGTTTTACCTGCTTCCTTGGTACAAAGCGCAATTAATTCATCGCGATGTGTTTCCAATAAGTCGGCGGTTTTTAGCAGCACTTGTGCGCGCTCAGCAACAGGTGTTGCCGACCAGCTGGCAAACGCGCCATGAACACGTTCAACAATTGCTGACATTTGCGCTTCATCGGCGTGCTCAATATAACCGAGCACTTCATTGTGATTAGCTGGGTTGGTGACGGGCTCAGCGCCGTCAATTGCGGTAATCGCTTTGGTGGTTTCAAACCAAGCTTGCATGTTGTCGCGCATTACTGTGATTTGGTCGATATCGGTCAAATCTAGCCCTTTCGAGTTAGCGCGCTCGTTGCCGTATAGCTCAATGGATTGTGGAATTTGAGGATTGTACTTGTTTTGCCAACTTTGTACGGTTTCCACTGGGTCGGCCAGCAAACTTTCTACGGGAATATCTTCATCAACAATATTGTTCACGAATGAGCTGTTAGCACCGTTTTCAAGTAGACGACGTACTAAGTAGGCCAGTAAGTCTGAGTGTTCACCAACAGGTGCATAAACGCGACAAGGTACTTGCTTGCCGGTTACTACTTGGTCGTATAGTGATTCACCCATACCGTGTAAGCGTTGGAATTCAAAGCCTTGGTGGTGTTCAGCCATCTCTAAAATAGTGGCAACTGTGTAGGCGTTGTGAGTCGCGAATTGTGGGTAAATGGTATCGCGATACTCTAACAGTTTTTTCGCACACGCTTGGTAAGAAACATCAGTTGATGGCTTGCGCGAGAATACCGGGAAGTCTTCAAAACCTTCCGCTTGCGAGATTTTAATTTCGCTGTCCCAGTAAGCGCCTTTTACTAAGCGCACCATCATTTGGCGACCGACTTCTTGGGTGAGCTCACGTACCCATTCAATCACATGCAAACCGCGCTTTTGATAGGCTTGTACGGCAATACCAAAACCGTTCCAGCCATCTAATTCTGCATCAGCAAATACAGCTTCGATGATATCTAAAGAAATGTCTAAGCGATCTGCTTCTTCGGCATCCACAGTAAAGCCAATATCGTAAGCTTTAGCAGCTAGCGCCAATTTTTTCAGGCGTGGAATAAGCTCTTCAATCACGCGATCGCGATGTGAAAACTCATAGCGCGGGTGAATGGCTGATAACTTGATTGAAATGCCTGGGCTGCGCTGTGGGCCTTTGTGGTTTGCCGCTTTACCGATGGCATCAATCGCTGTCATGTAAGCGTCAAAATAGCGGTCAGCGTCGGCCATAGTACGAGCACCTTCACCTAACATATCGTAGGAGTAGGTGTAACCTTTGGCTTCGGTTTCAATTGCGCGCTCAATCGCACCATCAATGGTGTGACCCATAACAAATTGGGTACCCATGATTTTCATGGCATAACGCACCGCTTTGCGAATTACCGGCTCACCCAAACGACCTACGGTTTGTTTTAACAAGCCAAACTGTGCTTTTTTCTTTTTATCTGAATAGTTAACTAACTTACCTGTTAGCAATAGTCCCCAAGATGAGGCGTTAACAAATAAGGAGTCACTATTACCAATATGTGATGACCAATCGCCCTCTGCTAATTTGTCGCGAATTAGACTGTCAGCCGTGGCTTTGTCTGGCACGCGTAATAACGCCTCAGCTAAACACATCAGCACCACACCTTCTTCGGTGGATAATGAGAATTCGTTAAGTAGGGCGTCAACGCCGCCTTTGCCGACTTGGTCTTTACGAATGTTAACCACGAGTTGGCGGGCATAATCCCAAGCGCGCGATTTGGCATCAACGCTAATTTCGGCAATCGGTAAAAGGTTTGCTAATACTTGATTTTCATCAGCGCGGTAGTGATCGCGAATTGTCTGACGAATCGCACTGTGTGAAGTAAATTGTGCGGTCAGTGAGCCGTTAAAAAGCATAGTGTCACCTGTAGTAATTTTGTACATTGTTGGTGCGGTATTTTACGTAAATTACTTCAGTATTTTTTGGCTTAATTTGCTAATATGCCAAACAATATACTGTTTAATTTGTTTTTAACCGATAAAGATGCTGTTAATGCTTTGGCGAGACGGCACTGGAACAACCACATGTCTGACCCAAAAACACGCCAATTAGATCGAATCGACCTTACTATTTTAGACACCCTACAGCAGCATGGCAGAATTTCTAATGTTGAATTAGCCAAGCGCGTTAATTTAAGCCCAAGCCCATGCTTAGATCGGGTTAAACGCTTAGAAGCGGAAGGGTATATTGAGCGCTACGGCGCAACACTCAATGCTGCCAAATTGAAATACGGTATGTCGGCTTTTATTCAAGTAACATTAGATCGCACCACTGGCGATGTCTTTAACCGCTTTCGTGATGAAGTGGTGAAAATCAAAGAAGTGGCAGAATGTCATATGGTGGCTGGCGGCTTTGATTATTTGCTGAAATTACGCTTTGAGAATATGCAGGCGTATCGCGAAGTGCTTGGGGTAATTGTTGAACTGCCTGCGGTTTCGCAAACTCATACTTATGTGGTGATGGAACACATCAAAAAAGACTTTGGTGTACCGATTTTAGATTAAGGCTGGGGCTTCAGCGCTTATATTGGTTATTTACCGTTCATTTCGCACCAGTTATCGCTAGCTCGCTGGTGTTTTCAATAAGCCCGCTTTATAGTGATTCGCTATTTTGATAACAACAATAGCACTCTTTATGAAGCACTTTTCTAAAAAGCTCGCAGCCCCCATTATCGTTGCAGGGTTAGCGACCATTGGCTTGTCGGCATGTAATCAAGCGACTGACAACACAGCACCTGAAGCTGCTCAACCTAGCTACCCGCAAGTTAATGAAAACAATATCAAAGCACATATCGCGTTTTTGGCTGACGATACCCTTGAGGGGCGTGATACCGGCAGCAATGGCTACCAAATTGCGGCAAATTACGTAACCTCATACTTTAAGCAGTACGGTTTAACCCCTATGGGCGAACATGGTGGCTTTGAGCAACAAGTGACCTTCCGTAAAGCGCAACTTGTTGATAGCAGCGCGACCATGACCATCAATGCGCCGTCTGGCGAGCATGCGGTTGCTTTCAAAGAGCAGTTTTTAACTTCGGGCTCAGCACTTACCACTGACTCTGCAATTACCGCTGATACGGTATTTGTTGGTTATGGAGTGGTGGACAAAGCGTTTGGTTTAGATGACTACGCTGGCCTTGATGTGAAAGGTAAAGTGGTGGTGATGCTCACTGGCCGTCCTGAATCATTGCCATCGGAAGAAGGGGCACATATTGGCTCATCTCGCGAAAAAGCTCGTCATGCTGCTGAGCGTGGGGCAGTCGGTATCGTTACCATTCACACACCAAAACGTGAAAAAGTGCGTAAGTTTTCCGTTTCTGCCAAATATGCGGCAACGCCAAGCTACAGTTGGTTAGATAAAAACAGCCAACCTTTTGGCAAGTACCCAGAGCTAAAAGGTTCAGCGTATATTGACCGTGATGCGGCTCTACCATTATTTGAAGGTGCCGAGATGTCACTTGAGCAGATCTTTGCTGCCGATAGCGAAAACCAGCCGGTAAAAGGTTTTGCGTTGAATGCAGGTGTCACGTTAACTAAGCAAAGTACTCAGGCAGAAATTACTAGCCCGAATGTGGTTGCGGCGATTGAAGGTAGCGACCCTGCGCTTAAAAATGAATACGTGGTTTTTAGTGCCCACCTAGACCATATTGGCGTACGAGCGCACAGTGGTCATGGTGATGAAGGTCAAGACAGTGAAGAACAAGACACCATCAATAATGGCGCATTAGACAACGCCTCAGGTGTGTCGATTTTATTAGAAACAGCGCGCATGATTGCCAGCATGGACACTAAACCACAACGTTCTATTTTATTTGTGGTAGTCACAGGTGAAGAAAAAGGCTTATTAGGCTCTAGCTATTTCGCTAACAATCCAACCGTGCCAGCCATGCAAATGGTGGCCAACGTTAATCTGGACATGCCATTGATTTTATATCCGTTTGCGGATGTCATTGCTTTTGGTTCAACGCACTCGACGCTAGGTGGCATTGTTGAATCGGCGGCAGGCAAAGTGAATGTCTCGCTAAGCCCAGATCCATTGCCGGAGCAAGCCTTGTTTACCCGAAGTGATCACTACAGCTTTGTCAAAGCGGGCATTCCGTCAGTATTTTTAATGACAGGCTTTAAGTCGAAAGATCCAGAAATTGATGGTGGCAAAATGTTTATGGAATTCCTTTCCACGCACTACCACAATCACAGTGACGAAATAGAACTACCGATCCGTTACGACGCTGCAGCTTCATTTGCAGAAGTCAACATGATGATAGGTATAGAAATTGCGAATCAGGCAGAGCGCCCTAAATGGCATGATGGTGATTTCTTCGGTAATACTTTTGCCCAGTAAAACTTTTTAGCATTAAGCTTTCCATTCGATAGAAATACAGACAGGTGCACAAGGATTGTGGACCTGTAGTTGAAAATATGGCGAGCTAACGTTAACGTAATGTTATACCAATTGAATTAATTAATTGATCAATTCAGAGCGTTGTCAGCGGTGGGAGAATAAGCCAAATTTATGCCGATATAGTTATTCTACATCCAGTAAATTTGGCGTAATTATCGCAGTGCTGACAAGCTCCCGAAGGGCGAGTTTAAAAGGCTCATATACTGTGTTATTGATTTTGACAAGGGAATAGCCATTCTCCGCAATCAATGCCTTGCCTCTGAGCCTTTTAATTCTCGCTGAATGATTAAGTATTTATTTCAATTGGTATTAAGCATAACCTGTGAAAATACCTACTCAGGAAATATTTGTCTGATGACTAAGCAACTAAAAGATGAGGCTGTAAAACTGCAAGCTATCGATTATGCGAATCAAGCCAATGGCTCATTTGCTTTGCCCGATGCTTGCTTCAAAGTGAAAACTTTGATGGAAGATGAGAATTCCACAGCAAAGGATTTTGCTAACGTCATAAGTATTGACCCGTCGATGACCTCACGTTTGCTCAAAATTGCCAATAGTGCGGTTTATAGTTTTCCCGGTGAAATAAGCACTATTTCCCGTGCGATCACCATTATTGGCACGCAATCCATTTACAATATGATGTTAGTGGATGTTGCCAGCTCTGCATTTAAACACTTTGCCAACCAAGCGATTGACTTAAAACGTTTTTGGCGAATGAGTGTTTATTGTGGCTTAGCCGCTAAAAATTTAGCGATCAGTGCTGGTATTCGAGATATTGAACGCTTGTTTGTGGCCGGTTTACTGCAAAACTTTGGCGAGCTTATTGTTGCGAAAGTGTCCCCTGAAATTGCGCAACACTGCGAGCAATACAACCAAAATGACTTACCTTGGCAACGACAGTATCAGGCACTTGATTTCACCTATACGGATGTTTCCGCTGAGTTATTAAAGCTGTGGCAAATACCTGAGAAGATTATTTTGCCGATCCGTCACTTTAATCAGGCATTAGATATCCAAATTAATAAAGATGTGAAGGTCATGTATTTGGCGTCGCGCTTGGCGTTAGTGGACAGTCACCCTGAACTGTTTACCTACGACGATATTGTCGACCAAGGTTTATGTCAGTCGCTTGGTATTACGTTTGAAGAGTTAATTTCAGCAGCCGAGTTTGCCCATGACGAAGCTGACAATGTTTTAGGCATTATGGGAGCGAAGTTTTTTGATAAGCCAGCGAGTTAGGTTTATCAATCCATCAAGCTGCGTATAAATTCAGCGGTTAGCAAGCACTAACTAAAAATTATTGCTGCTGGTGCGAGGTAAGAGCAGACAAGTTATGCAAACCTTGATAGCATCTGGCGATTAATACCAATTGAATTAATTAATTGATCAATTCAGAGCGCTGTCAGCGGTGGGAGAACAAGCCAAATTTTTGTTGATATAGTTATTCTACATCTCATCAATTTGGTGCAGTTATCGCGACGCTGACACGCTCCCAAAGGGCGAGTTTAAAAGGCTCATATGCGGCGTTATTGATTTTGCTTTCCATGCAAAAAAAGGGGAATAACCATTCTCTGCAATCAATGCCTTGCCTCTAAGCCTTTTAATTCTCGCTTAATGATTAAGTAGTTATTTCAATTGGTATAACATTATCAGCGCTTATCTAGGTCGTGGTTAGGAAGTAAGGCAAACCTTACACCTTTGTTGAGTTCTTTTTGAGAGCTACCTGAAACTTAGATAACAATAACTATAAATAAAGGAAACATATGAGCGCGAATAGAGAACAATTTAGTTCCAAACTAGGGTTCATACTAGCGGCGGCTGGCTCTGCTGTTGGTATTGGTAACCTAGTTGGCTTTCCGGTTAATGCCGCGAAAAATGGCGGCGGCGCCTTCTTATTGGTATATGCACTATTTGTACTCTTAGTGTGTTTACCTGTCATGGTGGCTGAAATGGCCATGGGGCGCAAAACACAAAAAGAACCTGTCGGTGCCTATAAAGCATTAAATAATGGTGGTACTGGTTGGAATTTAGCCGGCTTACTCGGCGTGTTAACGCCATTTATGATCGCCGTATTCTACATGGTTATCACGGTATGGATATTTGGTTATATTGCCATTACGCTTGGCGGCGGATTAGATTACTTAGCAACGCCACAAGCATTTGGTGAGTTTATCAATAGCCCTTATATTTTTGGTGCTATGGTGATAGTTGCAGCCATTATTAATTTCATTCTGGTGGCTGGCGTGAAAAATGGGATCGAAAAAGCTGCGAAAACCTTAATGCCGACCTTGTTTATCATGCTGGTATTGATGGTTGTTTTCGTGCTTACTCGCGACAATGCCTTTGCTGGTGTGGCGTTCTTTGTCATTCCTGACTTTAGCAAAATTACCCCGTCAGTGGTCAACGGTGCTTTGTCTCAAGCATTTTTCTCGCTGTCGCTAGGTATGGGGATTCTAATTACCTATGGCTCTTATATTAGCAAAAAAGCGGATATTGTCGGTTCGGCAAAACTGGTTGCGATCACAGATACTGCGGTTGCCTTTACTGCGGGCTTAATGATTCTACCTGCGGTGTTTTCATTTAACCCACAAGTCAATCCGCAAGAGTTAAGTGATAGCTCAGTTTCGCTAATTTTCACCTTCTTGCCAAAAATCTTTTTAGCGCTGCAGGGCTCTATTGGCTACGTTGCGGCAAGCGGCATTGCGGTATTTTTCTTTATGTTGGTGTTCTTTGCAGCAATCACCTCGCTGGTGTCGATTATTGAAGTGCCGGTTTCTTACTTAGTGACTGAGAAAAATCACACCCGTAAAAAAGCCTTGTTTATTTTGATGATGACCGCTGGTGTATTAACGCTTTTCGCCACTGTTTCTTTTGGTATGGTTGGCTTTTTCACTGAATTTACCAGCTATGCAGGTGGCACTCGCTCTTTCTTTGATGTGGTTTACGATGTCTTCTACGACACTATTTTGCCATTAAACGGTTTATTGCTTTGTGTGTTTGTTAGCTACCGCTGGAAGAAGCATCGTTTATCAGAAGAGCTTGCTGTCGGTAACGATAACTACCAAGGCTCGTTTGCGGAAAAGTACATTAACTTTTCTTTAGGGACTTTTATTCCGGTTATTTTACTGGGTATTTTCTTAAATACCGTGGCGGTAAAATTCTTTGGCTATAATATTTTCGGCTAGCCTGATTGAGTAAAGGTCAAAGCCAATAGCCTAACCTCACATATAGCGAAAAAGCCGCATCCTGTGTATGATGCGGCTTTTTATTATCTGTCACCCAGATAACCTCAAAACTTTGGCTAAAGTTCCTATGAACGCTTCTATTTCTACTCTAATTGACCATATCCAGCTACCAGATGACGCAAATACGCAGCGACTTTTCCACGGTCGTGGCCATGCCTATGAGGGGCTTGAGCATATTTGTGTGGATTGGTTTGCCCCTGTCGTTTTAGTGACCTTTTATCGCGAGGTTGAGCATGAAAGCTTGCTAGCACTTGCACGCAGCTTAAATGAGAAAATAGGAGCATGTCAGTCGGTATTGGTTCAGCACCGCTGGCAGCAAATGGCGCCCATAGAGTGCTTAGTGGGTGATGATATTCGACAGCTCCATGCACTAGAGTCGGGCCTCAAATATCATATCGAATTTGGCCGAGCACAAAATCACGGCTTGTTTTTAGATATGAAAAACGGTCGTGATTGGGTGCAAGCGAATGCCAATGGCAAGAATGTATTAAACCTGTTTTCATACACCTGTGCTTTCTCTGTTGCGGCGAGTCAAGGTGGCGCGAAACAGGTAGTGAATATTGATATGAGTAAGCCATCGCTGGCGCGTGGCCGCGATAATCATCGACTTAATGAGCAGGCGACTGACAATATCCTCTTTCAAGCGGTTGATATCTTCAAATCATTCGGACGATTAAAGAAGTTTGGTCCATATCAGATGATCATTGTTGACCCGCCATCATTCCAAAAAGGCAGTGTTAATATTGAGCGAGACTACGGCAAAATTATTCGTCGTATTCCACAGTTTGCCAGCCCAAACGCTGATGTCATGCTATGTTTAAACAGCCCTGATTTAGATGACGAATTCTTATTAGAAACAGTTAAACAAGAGTGCCCAGCGCTGCACTTTGTCGATAAGATCGCGCCGCCAGCCGTGTTTAAGGAGGCGCATCAAGGAAAGGGGCTTAAAGTGATGTTGTTTCGTTATCAACTTTGATGCTTTGAATACTTAAGTTAATAGTCGCTAGTTAATCACAACTCGTGCTGCTAACAAGACTAAAAAGCTGCCGGTAATACGATCAATAATATGACTGTTAGCTTTCAATTTATTGATTACAGGGCCGCGCGATAGCAAATAGGTGATTAAACAATACCAAAGAGCATCAATGCCACCGACTGTGGCTGTCATGATCACTTTTTGCGTCATAGTGGCGTTTTCATCGACAAATTGGCTAAATAAGGCGAGAAAAAAGATGGCTAACTTGGGGTTTAAAAAAGCAATTAAAAAGCCATCGCGCCAGCCATTAACGCTTGTTTTAGCTGTACTTTCATCTGAATCTGATAGGTCTAGTTGCTGCTTCTTACTCAGCAGGGCATTAATTCCTAGATAAAGTAAAAACGCCGCGCCGCCATATTGAATAATACTAAACAGGGTTGGCGATTTTACTAAGATAATGCCAATACCTGTGGTTGTAATAGCGGCGTAAAGTGCCACGCCTATACCGTGGCTAATGGCACTGGCATAACCTGCTGGTGCACCCCCAGCCATGGTATTTTTTACCACTAAAGCTAGACTAGGCCCAGGAGAAAGGGCGCCCATAATGCAAATAGCGACGAGCGATAGCCATAAATGTAATTCCATTGTGATACCTTAATCTAACTTCCTACTGACTTTGTCGGCATGTTAAACGCCTATTCAGAATGAAGACTTTATACGTAGAAAACTAGCGAATCTTGGCACACCTTTGGCTGTTTTACCACTGTATTGATAAGTGACAATACTGCCAATGGGAGGCGGGTTCTTGCGTTCGAGATCAGAAAAACCGCTGCCTATTTTAAAAGTCACCCCTTGCGGTGTTTTTACCTTGATTGCGCCCAGTTCATTAGCATATTTTCCTTTACCTGGTAAATGGGCAATAACCTCTGCCTCGTCATCAAATAACGGCTTCAGTTTCATGATGTGAGCGGTGCGTCCAGCTTGGTAGCGGGCTGAGCCTTTATGCAGCATTAGCCCCTCTCCACCAACGGCTATGGCTTGTTCGAGCCAAGCGGTTAACTGCGCGTTGTCGGTTAGTCGATATTGTTCAATCATTTGTAAGTGTGGGCTATTGGCATTTACGACAAGAAAGCGCATTTGATTAATGCGTTCGGTAAAAGTGCCAGAATGCTCAGGTAAATCAAAAACCATAAACTTTACGCCTTGCCATTCAGCATCTGTTGCTTGTTGTTTTTGGACAACGCTTGCAACTTGCTCGAATGCTTGTCGCTCAATCCAGAGCTCACCTTCCATTACTAAGTTCGGCCAATCTTGTGTAAAAAAGTGGGGCACGTTTATTTGATGACCTCCTCGGGTAAAAAGGTGTTGGCCATCCCAATAACCGCGGACGCCATCGAGCTTTTCACTGACCCAATAATCTTGAATATTGGAGTTTTGCTGATAATGGCTTGCGAGCTGCAAGTTAAGCGGATTTTTACTGGCGATGGATTGAGTACAGAAAAGACTCAAGATGTAAAAACTAATAATGGCGAACGGCAGCCTTGCCTTCGTGCTGATGAGCATAATGCCTCCTTGGCGTTATTTTATCTCCAACCTTTAACCTAGAATAAAATTCAATATTTTCAATTTTTTACTATAGTTATGCTGAGCCCAAGGCAAGAGCATTTGCCAAAATGCAATCTTACCAATAAAAGTAACACTCAATAACGACAAGGAAAGTCGAGATGATCAAATTAGTCACAATAGTTAGCTTATGCGTGCTAGTTATGCACAGTTCATTAGTCGAGGCGCAGCCGAGTAAACGAAGCAAATGCGCTAAATACAAAACCAAACTTGATAATATTCAATCTAAGCAACGCCAGCCCAATAGTGTTAAACGCAGCAATAAACTCAAAGAGCAAGAACTTAAGGCTTTTAAAAAGTGGCGAAAATGCCAACAAGGTAAATTGAAATAACGACAATTGGCGAATATAACCAATCGTTAGTAATGGCTTTGTTTTAAGTGTCTGAAAAAATTGATTTTTTATGATGGTTTCAATTTTGCTTTGTTTACTATTTTAACGACCACTTTAACCTTAGCTTGGCTTTGAATAAGGATTTGAATAGGGCTTTGGTTAGGAAATGAAAATAAGGAACTTAAATGAAGCACACAGCGAAAAAGACAATGATCACTGTCATTGGTGGCTTATTAGTTTTTATTGGCGTGATGTTTGTCATTGTGCCGGGGCCTGCCATTTTGTTTTTACCAGCAGGTCTGGCGTTGTTAAGCCTAGAGTATCCGTGGGCGAAGCAATGGCTGAAGAAATGCCAACGATTGATGCGAAAAGGCGCCGAGCAAATGGATAATCTCGTTGTACGCCTTAAACGCCGCTCAAATTAATGATTTAATGACGATAGAGGATGAGTTCGTTATTTGAGTGATGGTTATGCCGCTTGATGATAGTTAGCTTTCATCGTTAAATAATCTTCACTAATTTGATTAATGGTGTCAGCGCAGTATGGGCGTAAACCGCTCAGTACCATGTGTTTTTCACCAGTGCCAATTAAGGTGTCGCCATTAAACAGATTAAAAGCGAGTACGGCATTGCCGCGTTTACCTTCAATGGACAAAGTTGATGAGGCTAGTTCTAATCTAACGTCTGTTGCGCTCAAGTCTAGCATTTCGATACTCATGCTTTCGTACATGATCATTGGGCGAGCAGGGTTGATCATTACGTCATTTTTCGACATTAAATCACACAATATATGTGGGAAAGTGTGTCCTGAAAAACCAACATAGGCGCGAATCAAGGCTTCAATCAGTGCTGGGTTTTCAGTGGTTTCACCATTTGTTTCAATGGTTAAATACTGTTTGCCGTTGGCATCAGTGACTTCACTACTGGCCACCAACTTGGTTGGCATCATCAACTCAATACCATCGGTCACCATACCTGAAAAGTTAAAGCGCATCTGCGTTGCGAGGCCAGCTTTGGCCAGGGTTACCGCAAACAATAAGTCACCAGGAACGCAAAAGCGCTTGGCATCAATATCGTGTAGTGGATTAAAGTCGTCAGCAATTTGCTTGGCAAAATCACTCGCCTGCTGACGAGTAAAAGATATGCTTTCTTGTGATTGATTATAATACTGATTTACGAACATAAATTGACCATTTAACACTCTTTAACGGCGCGCATTCTATCAAGCTAACACGGATAAAGCTAAGCGACAATAACAAAGCAGACCAGTAAAAATAAGGGCTTAGCGTACATGTGTAGGCTAAATGGGGTTGTTTTTCTGCTGATCTTTGACTAGAGCTTCCTTCTTACTTTTGCTCAGTTGTTTAATGGCGTATTCGCGCTGGCAGGCAAGGGATTTACTGGCGTGAGTTTCGCTATAGACAAGTTCAACTGGTCGGCGTACCCGTGTATACTTAGCGCCACGGGTTGGCGATTGATTGTGCTCAATAATACGCCTGTTAAGATCTGTGGTAACGCCACAATACAAACTGTTGTCTGCACATCGCAGCAAATACACATACCACGGCTGTGACATTATTATTTCCTCTCATTACTTAAGCACTTAGAGTGCAAATGGAGTTAAGTTGCAAAATAGTATTCAAGTTGACCGATTTTGTCATCTGTTGCTAGATGATATCAGTTTTAGTGCGATAAGAGCGCAAGGTGCTGGCGGGCAACATGTCAACAAAGTCGCAACGGCGATTCATTTGCGCTTTGATATACGCGCTTCTCGCTTGCCGGAAAAAACAAAAGAGAATTTGCTGAAGCAATCCGATCATCGCATTACCAGTGATGGTCGGATTGTGATCAAATCGCAAGGGTCGCGCAGTCAAGAGTTCAATAAGCAAGTCGCCATTGAAAAACTGGTGGTGATAATACAGCAGGCCAATAAAGTGCAGAAAGTACGCCGTGCCACTAAACCAACGAAAGCTTCGGTTAGAAAACGCTTGGAAAGTAAAAATAATCGTAAGCAAGTTAAACAACAACGAAAAAAGGTCATTCTTTAAGAGGGCAATATGACAATAACTACAGAGATCGGCGCGCTGCGGAAAATGACGGCACAGCTTAGCGCTGACGGTCAAATTAGCTATCAACTACCCATCGGTGAGCAAAAAATTGAATTAAACCCACTCATTGGTAAAGAACTCACACTGATTTATCATCAAGAAATTCGCTGTTGCCACTGTGATCGCAAAACGAAAAAAAGTTACTCACAAGGCTTTTGTTACCCGTGTATGCAAAAGCTAGCGCAGTGCGATATGTGTATTATGAAGCCTGAGACCTGCCACTTTGAGCAAGGCACTTGTCGCGAGCCTGAGTGGGGGGAAGCACATTGCATGATCCCGCATTATGTTTACCTTGCTAACACCTCTGGTTTAAAAGTTGGCATTACTCGCCATACACAAATTCCGACCCGCTGGATTGATCAAGGGGCGACGCAAGCGTTACCTATTTTTAAAGTGAGTACACGTTTGCAATCAGGCCTAGTGGAAACCGCATTGGCGGAATTTATTGCGGATAAAACCAACTGGCGAGCAATGCTCAAAGGCAATGCCGACGACATGGATTTAAAAGAAAAAGCGGCTGAACTTATTCCTCAAATCAGTGAGCGCTTAGATGATATTCGCTTGAAGTTCGGCGTTGATGCTGTTGAGCAACTTGATGAACCAGTTGTTGACCTTCATTTTCCGGTAGCGCAATACTTGACGAAAATTAGTTCGTTTAACTTTGACAAACAACCAATAGTTTCCGGTACCTTATTAGGCATTAAGGGCCAGTACCTGATTTTTGACTCTGGTGTGATCAATATTCGTAAATTTGGCTCGTACCACATCAGTGCGCAATATGCCGAATAGGCTAACCATCTAAGCACTATTGGTGGCTCTAATTAAAGGCGAGCATGATGGGAGTATTACCGCTCGGGCTACAATTAATTACGCTTTAATCGTTTATTTTTTGTTTAAAAATACTATACTTTCAACAAAATACCTGAGGATTCAAGCAAGTAGCTCAAGCGTTGGTATTTGCTTGAACAATAGGGATTTTTCGGCTCGCCTAGCTGGGTATCACTCACGATGACAAAGTTTGGGAATGCACTACATGAAAGCTGTCGAATACGCGGAAAAAGCGAATGAAATTTTTGTCTTATCTGACTCGTTTCTACGCATTAAAGAATTAATTGACGACGAAACATCAACAATTGACGATATTGCAGAAGTCATTTTAATTGACCCTGCACTTTCTGCGACTGTACTCAAACTTGCCAACAGCTCTTTCTTTAACTATCCCGGCAAAATAGACACCATCTCTAAAGCCGTGCTTGTGCTTGGTATTACTGAAGTCTATAACTTGGTCATTGCCTATTTCACCACTGACGCGTTCAAAAAGATTGATGCAGATGCTAAGTATTTAGAAAATTACTGGGAGTGCTCGGTTGATTGCGCCTTGTTGATTAAATACTTAGGTGAGTCACTTAGAGTGCCCAATGCTGAACGTTTGTTTATTCTTGGTTTACTGCATAACCTTGGCGAGTTGGTGGTTAAACAATTTATGCCTGAGCAACTAGCAGCCTGCCAGCCTGATAGCGCTGAAAGTATGCCATGGCAACTGCAACAGCAAACCTTGGGCTTTACCTTTGGTGAGTGTACCGCAGAGTTGCTGAAAATTTGGCAGTTACCTTATTCGCTTATCGAGCCAGTGCGTGAGCAAGATAATGACGATTTAAGCCATGCTAGTGATGAAACCAAACTACTCTATCTAGCCAAGCGCTTGATGTGGCATAACAGCCATTTCCCTAAAGAGTCGCTTGATAAATTTATCGCTAAAGAGCAGTTAGAAGCGTTTACTGTGGATAAAGAGTTGGTTAGAGCAGCAGTAAACTACTGTGATTTAGAACGTCTTGCGGTACTGTCGGTACTTAAGCCTAGCTCGTTAATGATTTATTAGCCTTTCTATCAGCCGCTCTATTCGTCGCTGTTATAGCTGTGCGGATAGTGCTACACAGTCTAGCTGTACGTTTAGCTAAAATGTAGCTATAAACTTAGCGGTTATGCTGATCGCCTTCCTGCGTCATACTCGACATTCTTGCCCCTACTAAGCTAGCGATAATAATCGCTAAGTAAAATTGTCCTGAAATTGCCTGAAAATACACTAGAAATCTGGTTAATGGTAACGTTGGGCTAATATCACCAAACCCTAAAGTCGTTAGGGTGACAAATGAAAAATAGATAAAATCAGGAAACAGAATATACCAAGCTTGGCTCTCGCCTAAACCACTAAAGGCATTGCCAAAATACAGTTGCGCCAAGGTATACAGTAGCGCCCAGATCAAGCCAAGCAGCAAGTACAAGCAAATAGAGCCTAGTATTTTATTACCATCGATTTTTCCCGAAAAAATGACCTGCTTTAAGGTTTGAAAAGCAGTAAAAATAAAGAAAAACAGCATTAAGATCAGATGGGTAAACTCAATCCCAAAGGCGTTGGTATAGTTGCCAATCATTGACGTGAGGATGATAGCACTGGGAAATATTGCCGCTTTTGTCAGTAATACATGCTCACTTTTAACCCCCCAAACCGCCAGCAATAAGGTCACGACGGTTGTTGACTGCACAAACCGCTGAATTGAATCATCAAAAAACTGTTGGGCAATAGCCGTACTTAGCAGTAACAAGGTTAAAGCAAACGTGAGGTACATGAAATTATCATGGTGTGTCATTTTTTTGATATGTGCTTTCATAAGTATGCTTACATCAGTATGAGTAGTAATCACTTGTTATAGATAAGTTTGCTTATACCAATTGGTATAGCTTCCACCAATTTATCAAACTCATTGGTGAATACCAATGTCGTTTACGTTCGAAAATGTACCAAAGTAGTGCTGTTCAATCTTTGTGCACGCTTTCAGGTCATTGCCTTGCTTGGGGCGCACCACTATAGTGCACCAACAATTCGAGTTATCACTTTAAAATGGTTAACTGATTGTTTTTTATGTAAATAAATTGTTTGGCACAAGGATTGTTACATTTTTACAAAAAACGATAGGGGAATAACAATAATGAAGTTAGTTAACGCAATCATTAAGCCGTTTAAGCTCGATGATGTTCGAGAAGCTATCTCGGAGATCGGTGTCGAAGGTTTAACCGTCAGTGAAGTTAAAGGTTTTGGTCGCCAAAAAGGACACACAGAACTATATCGTGGTGCCGAATACCAAGTCGACTTCTTACCAAAAGTAAAATTAGAAATTGCTGTAAACGATGATGTTGTTGAACGTCTTGTTGAAGCCATCACTAAAGCCGCTTACACCGGCAAAATTGGTGACGGTAAGATCTTCGTTTACAACTTAGAGCAAGCTGTGCGTATCCGTACAGGCGAAAATGACGTAGCAGCACTGTAGGGGATAATCATGGAACAAAATATTTTTCACCTTCAATATGCAATGGACACATTCTATTTCTTAGTTTGTGGTGCATTGGTTATGTGGATGGCAGCTGGTTTCTCAATGTTAGAAGCGGGCTTAGTTCGTTCGAAGAACACGACTGAAATCTTAACAAAGAACGTAGCCTTATATTCTATTTCTTGCATCATGTACTTAGTGATTGGTTACAACATTATGTACGGTTCAGCAGGTGCATTTTTATCAGGTATCGAAGCTATTGATGCCGATGCTGTATTAAAAGATTTTGCAGCGCGTGATGACGGCTTCACTGGCGGTGCTATTTACTCAACAGCATCTGACTTCTTCTTCCAAGTAGTATTCGTGGCAACAGCAATGTCGATTGTTTCTGGCGCGGTTGCAGAGCGTATGAAGCTTTGGGCTTTCCTAGCATTTGCTGTTGTACTTACTGGCTTCATCTACCCAATGGAAGGTAGCTGGACTTGGGGTGGTAACGCAGTATTTGGTTTGTACACACTTGGTGACTTAGGTTTCTCTGACTTCGCAGGTTCAGGTATCGTTCACATGGCTGGCGCAGCAGCAGCACTTGCTGGTGTATTACTACTAGGTGCACGTAAAGGTAAATACACTGCTGACGGTAAAGTTAACGCAATTCCAGGTGCTAACTTACCACTTGCGACATTAGGTACTTTCATCTTATGGATGGGTTGGTTCGGCTTCAACGGCGGTTCAGTACTTAAATTAGGTGATATCGGTAACGCACATTCAGTTGCTATGGTTTTCCTTAACACTAACGCAGCAGCAGCGGGCGGTGCAGTAGCAGCGTTAATCTTGGCTAAAATCTTATTCAAGAAAGCAGATTTGACCATGGCATTGAACGGTGCATTAGCAGGTCTAGTAGCAATTACTGCTGAGCCTTCTACGCCAACGCCATTATTAGCAACCTTATTCGGTGCTGCTGGTGGTATCATCGTAGTATTCTCAATTATCGGTTTAGACAAGTTACGCATTGATGATCCAGTAGGTGCTATCTCAGTACACGGTGTTGTTGGTTTATTCGGTCTACTTATTGTGCCATTAACTAACACAGGTGCTACTTTCTCTGGTCAGTTAATCGGTGCAGCGACTATCTTCGGTTGGGTATTCGTGACTAGCTTCATCGTATGGTTTGCGTTGAAAGTCACTATGGGTATCCGCGTAAGCGAAGAAGAAGAGTACGAAGGTGTTGATAAGTCTGATTGTGGCTTAGAAGCTTACCCAGAGTTTACTCGCAACTAATCAAGGTTTAATTAACCTAATATCAAGAAGCAGCCTTAGGGCTGCTTTTTTTATGATGTAAACGCTGAATCAACACTAAATAGTTTATTTCACTCATTTTTGTGTAGAATTAATCAATACGATTGAACGGAAGTAGAAAGCGGATTATGGCAAGAGAGCAATTTGGTATTTGTGCTGAACCTAATTTACATGGCACTTATCTTATTTTTAATGCGATGGATGACAGCAATGCGTTTATTCGCCAAGCATTGTCACGTATTCCCGCCATGTTGGACCATTACGCGGATCGATTTTCAGAAGCCAACCTCAATGGAGTGGTTGCTATCGGTGCCAACTACTGGGATGAATTAGTGCCGCAAGGGCGCCCTAAGCTATTAGCACCATTTCCAACGCTGCAATCGGATGATCGTATTGCGCCGGCGACTTCTGGCGATATTTATATTGAAATTCGCAGCGACCGTGCTGATGTTAATCACATTGTCAGCAGTAAAGTTGTAGAACTGCTTGAAGACAAAGTTGAGCTAATTGAACAAACGCGCGCATTTCGTTACCTAGATGGTCGAGATCTCACCGGCTTTGTTGATGGCACCGAAAACCCGCAAGGCTTGCACCGCCGTGAAGTCGCACTGGTCAAAGAAGAAGCCGACCCAGAATTTGCAGGCGGTAGTTATCTGCATATTCAGCGTTATCGCCACAATATGAAACTGTGGAATATGCTCAAAGAAAAAGCGCAGGAAGACGTATTTGGTCGCACTAAGCTCGACAATGTTGAATATGCTTCAGCAGACAAACCACTAACAGCGCATACCAAGCGAACTAACCTAAAAGATGCTGATGGTAAGAGTATTGAAATACTGCGCCAAAGCATGCCTTACGGTGATATGAAGGTACAAGGCTTATTCTTTACGTCGTACTGCCATTCACCAGAGCCTTTTACCTTGATGTTGAAAAGTATGATCCAAGGGGATGGCGAAGGGCACTTTGACCATATGCTTAAATACACAGAAGCACAGACTGGTGTTGCCTTTTTTGCCCCCAGCCTAAATGTTTTAGCGGGGTTAGCCGAGACTTAGCCTAAAAAACAATAAAGCAGCTAAATTAGCTGCTTTATTTTTTCACTCTAAGCTTAAGCTGCTTCATTCTGAACTGTTTTATTCTGAAGTCACTTGGCAGCAATAATAGCTTACTTTAAGCGAATTCCATCATCGCCAATGATAATTTTGTTTTGCTTAAGTAAGTGACCCACGGTCGCTTTAAATGCTTTTTTACTGACGCCAAACTCACGGCTAATTTCAGCCGGTGATGATTTGTCATGTAAGGCACAATAACCATTATTATCTTTTAGATAAGCCAATAACTTATCGGTGAAATCGATCACTTTACCTTTGCCAGCGCGGGCAAGGGTTAAATCGATACGGCCATCTTCACGCACGCGCTTGATATAACCTTGAACAGTTTGCCCAGTATGCAGCTTTTGATGGATTTCACTGGTGAAAATTAATCCCCAGTGTTTGTTATTGATAATGGCTTTCGTGCCTAAGTCAGTGCGGCCTGCGATAACAAGCTCAACCGCTTGACCTTCTTTGTAGTCAGCAGGCCAAATATCTAAGTACTTATCCAATTTAGATGAAGCCACTAAACGCTCGGTGCGAGTATCAACAAATACGTGCACTAAGTAACGTTTACCTAGCTCCATTTTTTTGTGCATTAGATTGTGAGGTACCAATAAGTCTTTTGGTAACCCCCAATCAAGAAAAGCCCCAAGCTTGTTAACTTGCTTAACGTTGAGAGAGGCAAAGCCACCGGCTTCGACATAAGGTTTATCTGTGGTCGCGACAAGTCGATCGAGAGAATCTGTGTAAACAAATACATCGAGTACATCGTCTAACTCACAGGTTTCTGGCACATAGCGATTAGGTAGCAAGATTTCGCCTAAGTCACCACCATTTAAATAAACGCCATTGGCGGTATGCGCGATAACCTTGAGTTGATTGAATTTGCCGATGTCAGCCACAGTTTTAGCCTCAAAAATGAAAAACGCGCTATTTTACCTAAGCTCGGGTGTAAATACGACTAAATACCACTAGCTTTATAATGAGCAAGTATGTAGAGCGTGATGATTTTTGAGGGACAGAGCTTATGTAAAGTAAGCAGCCGTAGCGACATGCTGCACCTTTATATTCGATCTTTATATTTGATCCCTGTGAGCCTGTTAACATTCGAACTTCTCGTTATATATTTTAATTTTGTCAGGAAAATACCTCTTAACAGGTCAATTTAAGGTGGCTAACCCATTAGATAACATCACTTTTTTATTATGAGACCTTTTATTTCTATCATCTTCAGTGTTTTCCTATTTACACCTTTGTTGAATTGGGCACAAAACTTAAATGGCGTAGAAAAAATCAATGGCGTCAGTTTTGTTGCCACAAACCAAACGCTTAACAGCAGTGATTTAAATCCGGTAAAAGATATTAATGTCAACTGGATCACAGTAATGCCATTTGGCTTCATTCGCCCCAATAGTGCCGAGGTGCTATATAACAGCAATTTTCAATGGAAAGGAGAAACCGTAGCAGGCATAAAACAGACCATCAGGCTTGCGCACCAGCAACAGTTGAAAGTGATGTTAAAACCACATGTATGGATGCGGAATCAATGGATAGGTGATTTATCGTTTTCGACTGAAGGACAATGGCTAATTTTCGAAAATAGTTACACAAATTATATTTTTGAATTTGCCAAAGTTGCTGAAGAATTGAATGTTGGTATTTTTGCCATTGGCGTCGAATTAAAAAAGTCGGTGATATTACGCCCTGATTTTTGGCGTGAATTGTCCGACAAAGTTAGAACAATATACTCAGGTAAAATAACCTACGCGGCTAACTGGGACAATTATAATAATGTCTCTTTTTGGGATAAGCTCGATTACATTGGTATTGATGCCTATTTTCCGGTAGCAACAGCAAAAACACCTAGCCATGACGCTTTTTATGCGGGTTGGTCTAGCCATTACAGCGCCATTAAAAAATTCAGTTACTCTCAACAAAAGAAAATTATTTTTACTGAATTTGGCTATCGAAATATTGACTACACAGGAAAAGAGCCTTGGAACCAAGCGGTAAACTCAACATTTAACAGTATCGCGCAGGAAAATGCGTATCGCGCCATTTTTAGCCGCTTTTGGGGTGAAAGCTGGTTCCTAGGAGGGTTCCTTTGGAAGTGGTTCCCAGATCATGCTAAATCAGGTGGCATCAATAACAATCGCTTCACACCTCAAAACAAACCGGTTGAAAAAACCATTAAAGCTTTTTATAAATTGACTCCTCCAAAGTAGCGTTCTTAGCGGGCTAAACCTATACGTAAGCTAGAAAAAGTAGACGACAGACAGGTCGCCAAACGATGTTTGAATATGACGGCCTTCTTGCTTCCAAGCGCGCAGCAATACTAAAAACTTTTCGTTTTGTGATGTCCATGAAAGACCAGCACCATAAGCACGTGCTTTTTCGTCGCCCGATTCTTTCAAATTGTCTACATTACTGAGGTTTTTAATCGTTCCTTTGCCAAATTTGTATTCGGCGAAAAAATGAATATTGTTAGGCGCTTGTACCGACAAAAATGGACCAATATCGCCGCTATAAGAAATGGAATCGAGCTCGGTTTTTGGGCGGTCATCGACATTGACAAAATCTGTATCAAAGATGAGGGAGCTGTTTGATTCAAGTGATAGCCGCTTAATAGACCAGCCGCCATTAATGCTTAACGACCAGTCAAAATGGGAACTAAGTTTAGGGCGATTAAGGAAGAAATGCTCAAATGCGGACGTTTTACCACCAAAAGTGTAAAGGTTGTGTTGGCCGAACAGCTCTATTTTGGTTGATTTGGTTTGCGTAAAAAAATCACTTTGTTGGCCTGGTCCTATGAGGTTCTCGACCCTAGTTTGCAAGCCTTCAAGTGTTTGGTAATTCAGTACTATTCGAGTGTTTTTAAGCTTTCTATAGGAAATCAGAATATTCTGCGTGTCGGTTTCGATATCGTCTTTTCTCGCGTCAACGGCATAGCCAATTTCAATATCATTAATGTCGAGGAAAAAGCCTATGCGTTCGTTATTCGTAGGCGAGAGATGGAAAAGCGCTTTTTGCTCTACGCCGTCGGTCGAACGGTAAATCAGGCTCTGGCTCGTATCGGGGCGAGAAAGGGTGGTTCGTAATGAAATGATGTCCCAGTCTATCGCTAGACTGTGATGAGAGGCTATCGCTAGTGCAAACCCGAGATAACATGAAATCCTTTGTTTCGCCACGCTACGACCACTGAGTAGATAAATGTTAACTTCAGTCTAACGTGAGAAAGTCGCCGAAAATGTCACAAATTTATAAAAAATTTAAAACAAAATCAGTGAAGGTGAGCATTAGCTGCAAAGCAAAATAAAAAGTCGGTAAGCTCAGCACTTCGTTGGAGTTTTAGTGCAAAGCCAATTTACCTTTCCCTTATTTCGCGAGAGCTTGCAGCTTAGCCTGCGTATATTCACTGTGGCGTAAATGCAGTAAATCAGCAATTTTTCGAATCACATGCTGTTCAATCGCAGCAAGCTCACCGTCAGCAAGCGCTAGTTGCCACAAGGTTTCAACCATAGTGACTTTTTGTGAGGGCGAGTAATGTTGGTTTAACACTGAAGTAAAGCGGTGAAAGTCTGTTGCATTCTCGCTTAACTCTATGGCCTGGGTGACGATATCACTCACTTCATTGTCAGTCAGTGAGAAGTGCCCTGCAAGTATCTGCTTAATGTGTTGCTGCTCATTGTCATCCATTAAGCCATCTGCTTTCATGACTTCAACTAGCAGTACGGCACAAGCGATATCTAGATTAAGTTTATCTTCTTCAACTGCTTGTTCCTGAAAAACATCATTAAAAAATTGCTGGATTTTATTAAGCATCATAGTACGACTCAAAACATGCCTGAATATGGCTAAACTAAATCGAAATATAGGTCTCGCTATATTAGCGCGTCTAGTAACCAAGACAAGCCTGCCCCAATTATCCAATAGAGAGCTGAAACAAGTGCATATGACCAGTAAAGCGAAATTACGGTATTAAGGATTATTTGAGTTAGTGATTATGCCTAAATAACTAAGTTTTTAGTTAATTGTTGACTAGAATAGCTAATTGAATGGGGTGCTATATTGTATTGCTTATTTCGACTGAGTGCTCACCTCTGGCTTTATTTTTAATTTATCTTATTGTAATGCAAGCATAAAAAAATTTTTCCTGTGCTATTTGCAATGTTAATAAGCCTTGGCGCGTATTTTGTAATAACCGTTTACAACTTTAACCATGCTTATGATTAAAAGTTCGATAAAATTTACATTTAGTCATAAGAAGTTGCGTGCAAATTGAGGGCAAAGCAGTGACAAGGAAAAAACAAATAATCATACCCATCATCATCTTGGTCAGTGGCATTTTAATCTTTATGGCATTGTCGAGTATGAAGAAACCTCCAGAAGAAAAACCAGCCATTGATAACACACCAATCGTCGCGATAGAGCCTGTATCAGTTGGTTCAATGCACCTGAAAGTGGGATCTCACGGTGTTGTTTTACCCAAATACGAAACCGAGCTTATCGCTCAAGTTAATGGTCAAATCGTTGAGTTATCGCCAGCGTTTGTCCGTGGTGGTTTTGTTGAAAAAGGCCAACTATTAGCACGCATTGACCCAAGCGATTACGAGGCTGCATTGATTGATGCTGAAGCTAATCTGGCTTCCTCTCATGCCTCGCTGGAAACTGAGCGCGCACAAGGTAAAGTTGCTGAAAGTGAGTGGCGTAAAATTACTGACGCTTTGCCAACTGAGTTAAGTTTGCGTAAGCCGCAATTAGCACAAGAGCTGGCACATGTTAAAGCGGCAGAAGCACGCGTGCTAAGAGCAAAGCGTGATTTAGAGCGTACCGAAATTCGAGCGCCATATGATGCCATGATTGAAATGCGCTCAATTGGTTTAGGCTCATACGTAGGCACGGGTAGTTCAGTTGGCAAATTGCTAGGCACAGCGGTCGCTGAGGTACGCTTACCTGTTGCCGACAATCAATTGCAATTTTTGATCGCAGAAGGTGATGCCGCTTCGGTGACGTTAAAAGGCACATTTGCTGGTAAAGAAACCCAGTGGCAAGCGCAAATCGCTCGCAACGAAGGCGTAGTGGATAATACGAGTCGCATGAGTTACTTAGTTGCTGAGGTGAAAGACCCTTACGCGCTGTCGTCAGGCGAGCACAAGCCACTGCGCTTTGGTGCTTATGTTAATGCTGATATTTACGGCATAACCCTGACCAATGCGACAACGGTGCCTCGCTATTTGGTCGAGAATAATCGAATTGCGATTTTAGATAGTGATTCAAAATTGCGTTACGTGAATGTTGATATTGTTCGCCAAGACGGTGCCAGTTTAGTGATTGGTGATGGCCTAACTGATGGCGACCGCATTATTGTTTCTGCGCTGGATTACCCAGTTGACGGCATGGCGTTAGCATTAGAAAGTGACAAGCCGAAAGACGATAGCCAAGAAAGTCCTGAAGAAAGTACTAGTGAAACTCAGGTAGCTAGTGTAGCAACGGCAGGGGAATAAGCTGATGAGCAAATATACCCCAGCCGAAATAGCCGAAACACATAAAGGCTTGATTGCTTGGTTCGCGCGCAACTCTGTTGCAGCGAATTTATTGATGGCTTTTATCTTGATTGGTGGCCTGCTAACTGCTGGTACCATCAGCAAGCAAATGTTTCCTCAATTCAAAATTAATTGGATTGAATTCAATGCCTCATACCCAGGTGCTGCGCCTCAGGAAGTAGAGGAAGGCATTACCATTAAAATCGAAGAAGCCTTAGAAACCATTCAAGGCTTAGATCGCGTCATCACATACTCAAACCGAAATGGCTCTAGCGGTTATTTCCGTGTTGATGAAGACTACGACCCACAAGTGGTACTAGATGAAGTGAAGTCACAAATTGACTCTATTTCTTCATTTCCTGACGGTATGGAACGCCCTGTAGTTGAGCGCATTAAATATCGCCAAGAGGTAATGTACATTAGCTTGTATGGCGATTTAACCAATAAAGAATTGAAAGCCTTAGGTAAGAAGATTCACGATGAAATTCAGCAGCAGCCGCTGATTAATATTTCTGAATTTTACAGTGGCCTTGGCTATGAGATTTCAATTGAAGTCAGTAAAGATCGGTTACGTGAATACGGGTTGAGCTTCCGCGATGTTGCCCAAGCGGTACGCGATCACTCTCGTAATATGTCGGCTGGTCAAATTCGTGCAGAAAATGGTTACATCAACCTGCGCGTTGAAAATCAGGCATACCGTGGTCATCAATTCGAGCAAATTCCCGTTATTACCTTAGGCGATGGTACTAAAATCTTGTTGGGGGATATCGCAACCATTAACGACGGCTTCCAAGAAGGTCTGCAATACTCAAAGTTTAATGGGAAAAACTCGGTAACTTTCTTTGTTGGCGCCGCGGGTGAGCAAAGCATTACTAATGTTGCCAAGGTGATGAGTGACTTTGTTGAGCGCAAACAAAAAGAGCTACCTGAAGGCGTTAAATTAGAAACTTGGGTAGATTTTACCTACTACCTTGAAGGCCGCTTAGACATGATGTTAGACAACATGAAAAGCGGTGCAATTCTTGTTTTCTTGATGTTGGCACTGTTCTTACGCATCCGCTTGGCGTTTTGGGTGATGATGGGCTTACCTGTGTGTTTCTTGGGAACACTACTGGTCATGCCGCTCGAATTTATTAACGTGACAATAAATATCACGAGTTTATTCGCCTTTATCTTAGTGCTGGGTATTGTCGTTGATGACGCTATTGTGATGGGCGAGAGTGCTCATGCGGAAATTGAAGACAAAGGTCACTCACCAGAAAGCGTAATTCGCGGCGTTAAACGCGTTGCCATGCCTGCAACTTTTGGCGTGTTAACCACAATTGCTGCCTTTGTTCCGCTGGTATTAGGTGATGGCCCAGGTTCGGCTTGGAGTCAGTCTATCGGTTATGTCGTTATCTTCTGTCTATTATTCTCTTTGGTGGAATCTAAGCTGATACTGCCTGCTCATTTAATTAGCATGAAAGTTAAGCCGCCTAACCCTCGCAACCCGCTGCATAGATTACGTGGTGCGGTTGACAACGGCATGAAGCATACCATTGAGCATTTCTATCGCCCAGCAATTACGACCCTAATGAAGTATCGCTACGGTGTGATCATGTTCTTTATCAGCATCTTACTGGTCAGTGCTGGTTTATACAGTGGTGGTGTGGTGCGCTTTATTGGTCAACCTAAGGTGCCACATGATTTCCCTCGTATCAGCATTGAAATGAATACTGATGCGGCAGAAAAAGCGACCTTAAATACCGTACTGACGGTTGAGAATATCTTGAAAAAAGTTGATCAAGATATTGAAGCAGAATTTGGTAAACCTATGATTGCCAATATGCAGGTTGATTTGCGCAGCCGCACACGTGCACAAATTATGGTGAAATTAGTAGAACCAGAACAACGCGCGATGAACACGTTTGAGTTAGCCGATCGTTGGCGCGAAGCTATCCCTAACTTACCGGGTGTAAAGCAATTCTCGATTGATGATAACTTGTTTGGCGGTGGTCGCGAGGATGGCGACATCAGCTTCAGACTAGAAAGCCAAGATGATGATCAACTGCTTGCTGCGGCACAAGACTTAAAAGCTAAGTTAAATAGCCTTAAAGGGGTCGGTGATGTGAACGACAGTCGCCAAACCAGCGCCAAGGAAGTGCAGTTCACCCTTAAACCGCTAGCCTACAGCTTAGGCTTAACCTTGTCAGATATTGCTTCTCAAGTTGGCTACAGTTTCTATGGCTTAGAAGCCCAACGCATTTTACGAGACAGTGAAGAAATCAAGGTTATGGTGCGTTACCCATTGGAAGAGCGAAATGCTGTCGGGCATGTTGACGATGTGATGATTCAAGCACCAAATGGGGCAGAACTGCCGCTGTCGGAGCTAGCATCAATTTCTGTTGTTGATGGTGTTACCAGTATTCGTCGTGAAAATAGCAATCGTACGATTAATGTTTGGGCCAGTGTTGATGCTGCGCAGGTAGAACCATTTGAGGTGGCAAAAGATATTCGCGATAACTACATTCCAGAGTTATTACGCAAATACCCGCAAGTACAAAGCCAAGTGTCTGGTCGTATTCAAGAAGAAATGGAAAGTGCGAATAAACAGTTACGCGACTTTATTCTATCGCTGATGGTGATTTTTACCTTACTGGCTGTGCCGCTAAAAAGTTACTCGCAACCATTAATGATTATGACGGTGATTCCGTTTGGTATTGTTGGGGCGATGGCAGGGCATATGATCTTAGGTATGGATCTAAATGTGCTATCGATGTTCGGTATTATTGCAGCTGCGGGTGTAGTGATTAATGACTCACTGGTAATGGTTGATTATGTTAACAATTCTCGTCGTCAAGGAATGGCGCTTAAAGATGCTGTGATTCATTCTGGCTGCCGCCGTTTCCGCGCGATTGTGTTAACGTCATTTACCACCTTTATTGGCCTAGTTCCGATCATGCTAGAAACGAGTATGCAGGCACAGATGGTTATTCCAATGGCGGTTTCATTAGCATTCGGCGTATTGTTTGCCACTGTTGTCACCTTGGTAATGATACCAGCGCTATATTTAGTGATTGAAGATATCCGTGGCTTGTTTAAGCGTAACAAGAACGCGAAATCAGATGTTGAAAAAAGCGCTCAGGCTTTGGCAGCCAAACCATTGGAGTCAAATTAAAATAAGCGTCGAATAAGGTGCTGATAAAAGGGAGGATCTTAGATCCTCCCTTTTTGCTTTGTGCTTGGCTTTAGTGTAAAAAAGTGGAAGACTCTAAATAGTCAAAAACAACATACCAGCATGGCAAATAACGATATTGGACAATGGAACAACCAAGGTTTGCACACTCATTAACACAGCGTGACTTTGAATTGCTGATTCAAGGCAAGCAAAGTGGTTTTATGGCTGCATACCAACACTACGCTGATGATGTTTACTCAATCTGCCTGCACCTTGTTTGTGATGAAGAAATCGCTGCTGAACTGCTTCGCCTTGTCTTTGCTCACTTTCTCAAGCAACTGCGTTACATTAAGCTGCCACAAGACGTTGGCCCTTGGTTAGAAGATTGCTCAGTTAAAGCATGTCGTCATTATTTTGTACTCGCTGAACAGGCACGGCAACATCGTAACGCACGCTCAAACCATAATGCTCGTAATACTCACCAAGGAAATTTGCGTTCAGCAAGTGCCGAAGAACATTCGGTAAACAATCGCTTACTCGAGGAAATAAGCCCTACACAACGCGCTATGGTTTATTCGCACAGTGCCCAGAACATAAAGCAAAAAAGCGTTATCAAAAAGATTAACCTCAGCTTAGAAAATGAAGCCAAAAACCAATTCTTGTTCGATTTGATCTCGCTTCAAAGTATCCGTAATTGGTTTAGTAAGGTTTGCAAATGACGCGCTTTAATGACCAATTAGAATGGCGTATTGAAAGCGCTGAACACATGTTGGAGAACAGCAAGGCGCCGCTACTGGCTGAAGACATTTGGCGCATTCACCAACTTAAACAATTGTCGCAAACGGTCGGTTTGGCTGTGTTAGCGGCATTCATTGCGCTTAGCCTATGGTGGTATCATTGGGGGCAAACGCCGATGGCTATGCCGGACTATATTACCCAGAGCCATCAGTATGAACAGCAACTAGCGCAATATGCCGATGTTGAATTATCAGAACGTCATAGCGCGATAATGGCTAACTGGCACCATGAGTTGTCGGTAATAGACCAAACACTAGAACGCGGTAAAGGTAATTTATACAACGTCGAGCTTTGGCAACGACGCACTAGTTTATTGAAGTTGATGGTTGAGTTTTATACTCGACCACTTGATTTGTATGAGATTTGAGGAAGCCCAATGAAGTATTTGGCTACTGTATTATTGTTGGTTGCGGCCAACTCGTATGCGAATGAATTGAAGTCGGCTCAAGCACAGCAGATCGCTGATCAGCTAGTTAGAACGATTAACCAGAAACTTGCTGAAATCACTGCCTTGGAAGTAGCTGAAGGTGTGCCAATTAAGGATATCAAAGTGAATTTGAGTCAAGGTATGCGCTTTGATAGCGGTCGTTTTGGTGCCATTCTAGATGCTAGTCAGCCTGGGCGTGTCGTCTCAGTAACACCGCGCAGCCAAGCGAGTCAATTGGGGATCCAGAGCGGCGATATTATTGTTTCAATCAATGATATGCCATTTGATGATGGCGTTGTTGGTGCAGCGCGCAAGTTACAGTATTTACCCAATGGTTCTTTGGTAAAGGTGGAGGTTAAGCGTGGCGATAAAACGCTAAGCTTGCAAACCCACCTTAAAGCTAAGTATTTGCCGCAGTGGCAACTCATGAGTGCGGAGTCGCTCGGCAGTGGAGATAACAAAAATAGTAGTCACTTACCGTACTGGCAATTAGAGGAAAATGCCCCGATTTTTGCCAGCCGGCTAGAACAGCATAGTGACATTACGGCGAGCCAAGGAAACTGTGGTCGCATAATTCTAGTGAACAGTTTGTCGATATCACCATCAAAATATAGTGGTTTGAAAAATACCTCTGAGATCAAAGAAATCGATGGTCATCCGTGGATGAAAGATAGCTCTCGCGTGCGGGTTGATGTTGGTTTGCATCGATTAAAAGTGGGGAATAAGTACGATACACCAAGAGATTTTAGAGACTTCAGCCTTTATGTTGCCCCCAACACTAACTACTACATTGCTTATACACACAATAAAGCTTGGGTCGATGATTGGGGCACAGATTTAGCGCTGGGTAAATATACCGGGCCGGTTATTTGGAAAACTACCGAACAAGCTTGTGAAAAATAAGCAAATATTAAATATAAAAAAACCAGCAAATAATGCTGGTTTTTAGTTTTATTGCTCGTTTAAAAGCGCAGTTCAATACAAGTGAGCCATACTTGGTTTACTTAACACCTAACTCTTTTAAACGCTCATCTAAGTATGTGCGTTGGGTGTGGCGTTCAGACAACACAACTTCGTCACGCGGGTGCAAGAAAAGTGGCAACGAAATACGTGAGTTCTCAGAACCTTTACCCGTTGGATTGATCACTCGGTGACTTGTTGATGGGAAGTAACCACCAGTCACTTCTTGCAGCATATCACCAATGTTGATAATTAAGTTACCGAAGTCACATGGAACGTCTGACCAAGTACCGTCATTTAGCTTAACTTGTAAACCTGGCTCGTTAGCTGCAGGTAAAATAGTCAGCAAGTTAATGTCTTCGTGTGCCGCCGCTCGTATTGCGCCTGGCTCTTCATCACCTTTTAACGGCGGGTAATGCAATACACGTAGCAATGTGTTCGGTGTATCTTTGATCATGTTTGAAAGCGGCTCAGAGTACTTAGCTGCAATTTCGGCTGGACTGTGCTTTTCAACCCAATCAAGTAGCTCAGTTGCTAAGTTCGATGCAAGCTCGTAGTAGGCCATAATCTCATCTTTAAGCGACGCAGGAATGCGGCCCCAAGGGTACACGTGATAGTACTCTTTGATGTCTTTTTTGGTGTGGCCTTTGGCAACTTCAGAAATTTCTGGCGCAAAGTAACCGTCTTGCTTTTCTGGATCGAAAGCAAACTGCTGCTTTTCGTCACTGGTGAAAAACTCGTACCAATTTTTGTAAATAGACTCAACAACTTCTTGTTTGATCGGGTGATTAACGAGTACACCGAAACCTGTTTCTCGTAAACTTTTTACAAATTGTTCAGGTGCATCAGGTGATTGATAATCCACAACTTGTACTTGCATCGCTTTCTCCTGCTAAGGCATTATGTGATAACTATAGTTGATTTTGATTATATCATTACTTAACCATATGGTCAGCTTTTTTGTTTGTACTATGACTTATAAACTAGGCTGGTTATAATAAATGCTTGTTGTAACTGGGGATAAATTCAACAAATGACAAGAAATTTACTACTATCAGCAGGTGTTTTAACGCTGCTATCGGCCTGTGCAGCTAATGAAAATGCCTGTGAAGATGTCACCTTAGCAGCTGAGCAAGTGCAGCAATGCCAAGTATTACAGCGCCAAATTACACAAGCTAAAGATCGACCTATTCTACGTACTGAATTAGAGCGCCGCTATGAACAAGACTGCGTGCAAGTGCGTTATTACCGAGACGATAAACAACCAGCGATCTGCGGTAATAAAGACAAGTTAGAGCAAGCGAAAGAAGCACTTGAAAAAGAAAGTAAGTAGCTGTAAAAACTCTTAGGTATGGTGGTAGGTGTAAATTCATGAATAATTCATCCGATGATAAGTTGTCTAATACTGATCAATCGCTTCAGAACGATGAGCTAGAGTTATATAAAGTCGCCTACCAAAATCTACAACAACGCCACACGGCGTTATTTAAACTCAACCAACTTTCCCAAGACTGTAAAGAACTGAGTACCTTTTACGCCCAAGTTCATCGGGTGATAAAAGCGATCATGACGGCTGAAAACTTCTATATCGTCATGTATGACCAAACCTTATCAACCTTAGAATTTGTTTATCATGTAGATGAAGAAGATGAGGTGCCTGAAGATCCGGTACCTTATGAAAGCTTTAGAGGTTCATTAACCAGCCATGTGATTGAGTCAAAAGAGCCGCTTTTGGCGACGCCTAATATGATCAAGCAAATGGCAAACGATGGCGTGCTCAATCATATCGGTACTGCGGGTATGGACTGGCTTGGCGTACCTTTGCTGCAAGACGGTTATGTTATCGGTGTAATGGCGATTCAAAGCTATACCGAAAATACCCGTTACACGGAAGAAGACAAAGCTCTATTAACCTATACCGCACAGCATGTGGTGTCGGCGTTGGTGCGCTTGCAAGATCATGAACAATTGCAAAAAGCGGTATCTTCTCGAACTCGCGAGTTAATGGAGCAAATTCGCGAACGTGAAAAAGCAGAATTATTGCAAGAGTCTTTGTACAGGATTTCAGAGCTAACCAACAGAGTTGGTTTAGATATCAACGACTTTTACGGGCAAGTTCACAATATTATTGGCCAGCTCATAAACGCCGAAAACTTCTTTATTGCCAAGTATGACAGAGAAAGCGATACCATAGACTTCGTTTATTACCTCGATCAAAACTCGCGTAATACCGCCAGCGATTTCTTACCGCAGAAGTCAGCTGATCTTTATACCGCCTTGGTGATTAGGCGTAAGCAAACATGCTTGCTGTCGTACGATGAAATGTATGAGCTTTATCGCCAAGGCGAAACGAAGAAACCGCAAAAAGAAACGAATTCTTGGTTAGGTGTCCCTTTGATCGCCGATGATGATGTTATTGGCGTACTAGTGCTACAAAGCTATCAAAAGCACATCACTTACAATCAGCAAGATGCTGAATTACTTAACTTTGTTTCTCACCATGTCAGTATGGCAATTAAACGTCGCGAAACTCTCGACTATGAGCGTCGTACACATGAAATGCTCGAAAAGCAGGTGAAAATGCGCACTGAGGCGTTGGAAGAAGAAATTCGCCAACGTAAACAGGTGGAGCAGATGTTAAAGCACAACGCTTCACATGATGATTTAACCGGGTTGCCAAATCGTGTGGTGTTTTTAGATCTGCTCGATCATGCGATTAATAACATGAAGCGTCGTCCAGAGATGGAATTTGCGGTGCTGTTTCTCGATTTAGATCGCTTTAAAATGGTTAACGACAGTTTAGGTCATCACGCGGGTGATCTGCTGTTGAAGGTGGTTGCCAAAGAGTTAAAAAGTATAATCCGAGCCAACGATACCGTCGCCCGTTTAGGCGGTGATGAATTCGTGGTCTTGATAGAAGACATTGACGACAAAAGCGAAGTGTATGAAATTGCTCAGCGTATTACCTTTACGCTAGCGCAGCCGTTTAACATCGATAACCAGCCGGTATTTATTGGGACCAGCATTGGTATTTTGTTCAGCGATGATCGCTATGAATCAGCAGAAACTATGTTGCGCGATGCTGATACTGCGATGTATCACGCTAAAGACAGTGGTAAAGGGCGTTTTGAAGAATTTGACGCCAGTATGCACCAGAAGATTCAAGAAGAGTTATCGCTTGAAGCCGATATTCGCCAAGCCATAGAGCAAGACGAGTTTACACCGTATTTTCAGCCAATTTATCAATTGGATTCAGCAAAGGTAATAGGCTTTGAGGCCCTTGCGCGTTGGCAAAGCAGCAAGCGCGGCATGGTGATGCCCAACCAATTTATTCCGGTGGCGGAAGAAACAGGATTAGTAGTTGATATCGATTTACAAATCATGCGTAAAGCATGCGACCAGCTTAAGCAGTGGCAAGCGGAGGGCCTGTGTGAGCGACAATACGTAAGCTGTAACTTATTTGGTAATCATTTTTATAATCCGACACTACCTGATGACATTAGCCATATTCTTAACTCCGCGGGGTTAGAGCCGGCCCACCTAAGAATTGAGTTAACCGAGCGCGTGCTATTAGAGGAAAATGAAGTTGTGCTCGCCAATATGAAAGCGCTAAAACAATTAGGCATCAAGCTGCTGCTGGATGATTTTGGCACGGGTTACTCTAGTTTAAGCTATGTGCACCGTTTCCCTCTCGATGTGGTGAAAATTGATCGCTCGTTTATTACCGATGCTCACTTAAAAACGAGTAACCGAGCGATCATCAAAACCATTATCGATTTGGCAGCTAACTTACAATTGGCAACCATTAGCGAAGGTATCGAGTGTCAAGAAGAGGCAGACATCTTAACCCAAATGGGATGCTTGTATGGGCAAGGCTATTATTTTGCTAAACCAATGGCAGGTGAAGATGCCACCACGTTGTTAACGGCTGGCAAATAGCTCAGCCAAAGCTTCTCTTTCAGCCCTATTTTGCCTTTCAATGCGTTGATTCAATTAGCATTACGCTAACCTGTTATGCGATTACGCTATTAATAGCTATCATGTTTAGGTATATTGTTGGTTCACTAGTTAACTTATTTTCTCGGATTAATGACACTACTTTTAATCTACCTTACTGTCGCCATTGGCGTATCTTTTCTTTGTTCCATTTTAGAAGCAGTTTTATTATCGGTTACGCCGAGCTATGTAGCGCAGGTGCTAAAAAATAAGCCGCGCGGCGGTAAAGTGCTTGAAAATGTGAAAACTAACCTAGATCAGTCAATTTCTAGTATCTTAATTTTAAACACTTTTGCCCATACCATGGGCGCTGCCGGCGTTGGTGCGCAGGCTATTCAAGTGTTTGGTGAGTCAAAAGAAACATTAGTCGCTTTCTTACTAACGCTCGCCATTCTGTATTTTTCTGAAATTATTCCAAAAACCTTAGGTGCAACATTTTGGCGTAATTTAGCTGTGCCTTCAGCGTATATCATTGGCTTTTTAGTGAAATTAGTCTATCCGCTGGTATGGGTTTCTTCGTTCCTAACGCGTTTATTTAGCAAGGGCAAAAACGAAGTGATCAGCCGAGAAGAAGTGTTAGCACTAGCGGCATTGAGCCATAAAGATGGGGCGATTGTTGGTCAGGAAAATCAGCTAGTTGAAAACATCTTGCAGCTTCGCGATGCGAAAACAGAAGATATTCTAACGCCTCGTAGTGTCGTTCACGCTTTACCGGAAGATATCACGGTAAGTGAAGCATTAAGTGCAGACAAAACCGCAAACTTTACGCGAATTCCTGTGTATCACGAATCAATCGACAATATTACTGGGGTACTGCTAAAAGCTCATTTATATGAAAGTGAGCGCCAAGGCAAAGGCGATATTCCCGTCAAGGAAGTTGCCTCACCACTTTATCGAATTTCAGAAAGCTTCCCTGTATTGAACTTGTTAGACGTATTTATTAAGCGTCACGAACACATCTTTTTAGTGGAAGATCACTTTGGTCAAACTGCTGGAATTGTCACCTTGGAAGACTGTATTGAAACTTTCTTAGGTCGTGAAATCGTTGATGAAAGTGATCAGGTGGAAGATATGCAAAAACTTGCCAAGGCGAATTATCGCCACCGTTTAAAAGCTAAATTTTCTGCTAAGTCTGAAAAGTCTTAACCTCCGCTAACCGGTTAATTGATAAGCCGCTATCATGCCCAAGAAATCAGACAAGCCAGCAGTAAAATCTGCTGGCGCTGCTAAAAAGTCATCGTCGTCAAAGTCTTCTCGCTCTTCTCAATCTAAGCCTGCAAATAACAGTTCTAAACGTAAATCAATAGGCCGCTGGCTATTATCAACTGGCTTTAAGCTAGGCTTATTTGTGCTGTGTTTCTTAGTCATTTATGTGGTTTATCTTGATGCTAAAGTACGAGAAAAATTCGAAGGGCAACGCTGGCAAGTACCAGTGCAAGTGTTTAGCCGTGCTGAATTGTTAAGTGCAGGGGAACCACTATCGCTCACTTACCTTGCTAAATCATTAACACGTGGCGGCTATCAAAAAGTCTCGAAAGTGTGGCGACCAGGTCAGTTTGCCTTATCGTCTTCGCGCATCATTATTTTTCAGCCAGAATTTAGTTATCGCGGCCAAGAATTTTCTGCGGCGCGACTAACCATCGACATTGCTAATGGAAAGGTAATTAAAGTTTACCACGGTAACAGCCTAGCTAAGTCGGTGACATTAGCACCGCAGCTGGTGGCACGGATTATTCCATCCAGTAAAGAAGACCGAGTGTTAGTCGGCTTAGAGCAAGTGCCAGAAGCTTTGTTAGATACTCTGTTGTTGGTTGAAGACCGTGATTTTTATTTTCACAGCGGTGTCTCGCCACTCGGCATTTTGCGAGCGTTATACAGTAATATTGTTGCTGGGCGCACTGTGCAGGGCGGCAGTACCCTGACCCAACAGCTGGTTAAGAATATGTACTTAACCCGTGAAAAAACCATCGTTCGCAAGGTTAATGAAGCCTTAATGGCATTGTTGCTCGAATATCGCTATAGCAAAGATCAACTACTTGAAGCCTATGTTAACGAGGTTTATTTAGGGCAACACTTTGCCAATGGCGTGTATGGTTTTGGTTTGGCCTCGGAATTTTATTTTGGTCGCTCGCTTAACCAGCTAACCCCGGCGCAAATGGCATTGCTTATCGGGATTATTAAAGGGCCTAGCTACTACGACCCTTGGCGCAAACCAGACAATGCTAGAAAGCGTCGTGATCTTGTGCTCAAGCTTATGGTTGAGCATCATTTGATTGATGTGCCGACATACGAGCAAGCGATGGCAGCCAACCTTGGTATTCGCGGTAAGCGTCGCATGACACGCCAACACTTTTACAATTACATGCAGCTTGTTAAGCGCGAATTGCCAGAGTTGCTCGGAAATCAGCAACAAAATGCAGGCATTAAAGTCTTTACCGGCTTCTCAATGAAAGCTCAGTTATTGTTAGAGCAAACAACTGCGCAGACGTTATCCGAGCTTGAACGAAAACATAAACAAAGTGCACTGCAAGCTGCTGCTATGGTGACTGAATCGAACACTGGCGAGATTATGGCGCTAGTGGGCGATAGAAATATTGATAACAACGGCTTCAACCGTGCGTTAGATGCCCATAGACCAATCGGCTCGTTAATTAAGCCAGCGGTTTACTTGCCCGCGCTAGAGCGATACCAGCAATTTAACTTTGCCAGTCCGATAGAAGATAAACCGATCACCCTTGGCTCTGAGCAAGGCAAAGAGTGGCGCCCTAAAAATTACGATGGAAAGTTTAGAGGTCAAGTGCCACTGATTGATGGCTTGGTAGAATCACTGAATATTCCAACTGTAAATTTAGGCATGTCATTAGGCTTGGATAATGTGGTGCAATCCATGGCGATGCTGGGTTATGAAAAGCCGCTGACAGAGCGCCCCTCGATGTTGCTGGGTGCGGTTAATATGTCGCCCTATCAAATTAACCAGTTGTATTTACCCATTGCCAATCAAGGGTACTATGAGCGGACTCATGCCATTACTCATGTTATCGCACATAACGGCGAAACCTTGTGGCAGTATCGCCCTCGCCATGAGCAGCGTATTTCTTCGCAAAGCGCTTATTTAATGAATTATGCGTTGCAGCAAGTGACCGAGCGAGGCACGGCAAAATCGCTTAGCTGGCGCTTAAAAGGTGCTGAGGTTGCGGGTAAAACCGGCACAACCAATGACCAAAGAGACAGTTGGTTTGTTGGTTATGATCAACAGCAATTAATCACCAGTTGGATAGGGCATGACGATAATAAACCAATGCAACTGACAGGAAGTAGCGGCGCCTTAGTACTGTTTGCCAATTACCTCAAACAAGCAGGCGTTAACAATCTTAACTGGTCTGTGCCTAATGATGTAAAAGACGTTGGCTTTGAACTAACTACGGGCAACGCGGTTGAAGAAACTTGCCAGCAAATGGCGTATTACCCTGCGGTTACTATTGAGCTTAACTATTCTAACTGTATGGAAAAGATTGTTGATAAACGCTCTTGGCTGGAAAAATTATTTGGTCGTGACGAGGGGTAACCCCTTTCTTTAGACAACAAATTAGACAATAAAAAAAGCAGCGCTTAGCGCTGCTTTTAAGTTTTACTTTGCAAGCTGCTAATTAGGCCGCTAATTTAGCAAAACAGCGCTCCGCTGCCGCGATCGTATTCTCGATATCTTCATCTGTGTGGGCAGTCGATAAGAAGCTAGCTTCAAATGCTGAAGGCGCTAAGTAGAAACCTTCTTTCAACATTAGATGGAAGAAGCGCTTAAACTTCTCACCGTCGCACGCTGTCGCTTGCGCATAGCTAGTAATAGTTTCTTCCTCGGTAAAGAAGAAGCCAAACATTGCACCGACATAGTTGATGCTTAACGCAATACCGTGTTTTTCAGCAGCGGCCTTAAAGCCTTTCGCCACTTTTTCGGTATTTGCGGCAAGTTGCTGGTGCTTATCACCTTGGCATAATTCATTCAATGAAGCTAAGCCAGCAGCCATAGCAATAGGGTTACCTGAAAGTGTACCCGCTTGGTAAACAGGTCCTACTGGTGCAATGTAATCCATAATGGCTTGTTTGCCGCCAAAGGCACCTACTGGCATACCACCACCGATGACTTTACCTAACGTTGTTAAGTCAGGTTGTACTTGGTAGTGTGCTTGTGCGCCGCCTAGGGCAACGCGGAAGCCCGTCATTACTTCATCAAAAATTAACACACTGCCGTGTTCGTCACAGACTTGGCGTAAACCTTCCAAGAAGCCAGCAACTGGAGGAATACAATTCATATTGCCGGCCACAGGCTCAACAATAATACAGGCAATTTGATCGCCAAGCTCTGCAAATACCTGCCTAACTTCGTCAAGGTTATTAAAGCTAACCGTTAGTGTGTGCTGAGCGAAGTCTTCAGGAATACCCGGTGAGTTTGGTACGCCCATGGTTAAGGCGCCAGAGCCCGCTTTAACTAATAACGAATCTGCGTGACCGTGGTAGCAACCTTCAAATTTTAAGATTTTATCACGGCCTGTGTAGCCACGTGCTAGGCGAATGGCACTCATGGTCGCTTCGGTGCCTGAACTTACCATACGCAGCGATTCCATTGATGGCACGACTTCACGTACTTTCTCAGCCATTTCAATTTCTAGCGCTGTTGGCGCGCCAAAGCTCAAACCGTTTTCAACCGCTTTTAGTACGGCGTTGCGGATCGCAGGGTGGTTATGACCTAGAATCATTGGTCCCCAAGACCCAACGTAATCTGTGTACTTTTTGCCGTCAGCATCAAAAATATAGGCACCGTCAGCACGTTCAATAAAACACGGTGTGCCGCCAACGCCATTAAATGCACGTACTGGTGAGTTCACCCCGCCTGGGATAATGGATTTTGCTTGTTCAAAAAGTTCTGCAGATTTTTGCATGTGGTTTCCTGTCAATTCTATTTCAATACGTGCGCGAGCGGATTAACCGCCATCTAGTAAGCTTTATTGCTATGCCAAAGCACGGGTTTTTCGTATGCAGTTAATTTATCTTCAACACCTAAGGTTAGTGCGAATAACGCCATTCGTACCAGCACACCATTTTGTGCTTGGCGGAAAATTGCTAAGTTGGCTAAGTCATTTAAATCAGTGTCTAGCTCATTAGCTTCTGGGCGTGAGTCGCGAGGTAATGGGTGCATAATCACAGTGTTTTCTTTGCAATACTGCTGATAAACCTGCCTGTTAAGGCTAAAGTGACCACGATATAAATCAGCTTCATCAGCACTGGCAAAGCGCTCTTGTTGAATGCGAGTTTGATAAATTACATCACAGGCGAGGTTGCCAGCGATTTTGTCAGTTACAATCACTTGGTGGCCAGCATTGGTTAGCGTTGAGATAACACTGTCTGGCATTTGTAGCGCTGCCGGCGAGACCATCGTCACTTTCACATTGTTGTATAAACTCAGCAATTTAGACAGTGAATGTACGGTGCGACCATGCTTAAGATCACCCATCAACACTATGTTTAAATTGTCTAAGCCTTTGCCAAATCGTGACATTTCAGACTGAATGGTAAACAAGTCCAATAAGGCTTGGGTCGGGTGTTCATTTGCACCGTCACCACCGTTTATCACCGGAACACTAGAGCCTTCGGCAAACTCTGCAACAGAGTGCATTTTCGGGTGGCGCATCGCGATAACATCGGAATAGCCGCTAATCACCTGTGCGGTATCGTATAAAGACTCACCTTTGCTCAGCGACGAGTTTTCCTCACCTACGGTTTCGCGAACAAAACCGCCGAGTAAATTGAACGCTGTACCAAAGCTGACGCGTGTGCGAGTGCTCGGTTCAAAAAATAGGTTGTTTAAGATGGCGCCATCAAGAACATGACAACGCTTTTGGCGTGCCGCATAGGGTGCCATTTGTGCGGAAACATCAAGAATTTTAGCAATAGCATCGCGGTCAAGTTGCGATACCGACAAGATGTGACTACCTTGGAATTTCATCATAACGCTTATCCAGCCATGATATGAGTGGTTGCGCTGAATGCGGTGTGCTAACCAGCCATTAGCGCCTCTAAAATTATCGGCGCGAAATATAGCATAGTTAGCAAAACAATTGAATGTGTTTGCGAGCGGTTAACGCTAACTTAAATCGCTTGCAGGTATAAATACCAATGTTGAATTTGACTGGAGCAGATTACATAGGTTTGACGTAAGCAAGCATAATGACAGCAAATAAAATCAGTACGGGAACTTCATTAAAAATGCGGTAAAAGCGGCCTGAGCGAGTGTTTCGATCTAGCTTAAAATCTTTCAGCAATTTAAAACAATAGGCGTGATAAGCGAATAATATAATCACTAAGGTCAGCTTGTAATGTAGCCACTTAGCTGCCACAAACCAATCACGACCATATTCCATAATCAAGGCTAACCCCAGTGCTAAGGTAAGTATCGCAAACGGTGTAATAAAATAGAGTAGGCGTCGCTCCATACCTTTTAGCTGTTCAATCACATCGGGATTATTTGATTCAGCGTGATTTACAAATAAGCGAGGCAAATAGAAAATACCGGCAAACCAGGCAACCATAAAAATTACATGAAAAGCCTTAAGCCATAATATTGTGGTCATTACTAAATTTTTCCTTTCGTTAAATACGCACGAATCTGCTCGAAGGTTAATAAACCAATAATATTATCCGGTGATTTGTCATAAATGTACACGCCACCCAAACGCTGCTCATTCAGTTGTAAGTATGCTTCAGCAAGTGTTGCGCAGCTGGAAATTGGAATCAGCTTATGTTGCCTGAAGCGTCGCTCTTTGCCTGGCTCGTAAACCACTTCATTCCAGTAAAATTCGCCATTGCTTTGCATGATCAAGTATTCGCTTTTCATCGCTTTTTCTTGCATTTCTTGCTCAGTGTCTCTGGCATCGAGTAAGGCTAAATTAGTGCGCATTATGCCTAATACACCAATATTGTGGAGAGTGTTTTCCAATGGTGGCGTTCGATACGAGAGCTCTTGAACGTTAAGTTGCATAATAAACACGGAGCGATTATTAAATAGCTGACCAGCGCATAGACAAGCGGTTGATATTACCAACATGGATGGTGCAATAATCTCTAGCTGGTTTGATAGTTCAACAACGGCCAACAAGGCGGCAAGCGGGGCATTGAGCGTTGCTGCCATAAAGCCAGCCATGCCCATTAAGGCAAAGTCACTGGTCATTTTATCTTCAAAGGCGATGCCCATCATGCCCGCAGCAACAGCACCAGCAATTGCGCCAATACTGAAGATTGGGCCAATTACGCCACCAGGAATCCCCATACCAACCGCCACAATAGTTAAGCCACATTTAGCTACTAGTAAGCCGAGTAATAACGCCGTGCTGGCATCATCACTCATGGTAAAGTGCATGGCGCCTAAATCTGTACCCATTGCATAGGGAATAATAAAGCCGACTGAGCCGGTAATTAGGCCGGCAATTAATAAGCGCGCAACCACGTGAAAATGCTTAGCGTTTTCAATGGCTGCAACGATAAAACGATTAAAAATAGCAGCCAGTGTACCTAGCATTAAGCCCAATAGAATAAGCCAAGGGTAGTGCTCAAAATCTAAGGCAACCGGGCTAAAAAATTCATAACCATGGGCGGGACCAAAAATCGTGCTGGTCACCATAGAGCCAACAATTGCGGCCAGCATGATCGGAATAAACATGTGAATTTTGTATTCGCGCAGAATCACTTCCATCACAAAAATTACCGCCGCAATAGGGGTGTTAAAACACGCCGCGATACCCGCAGCAACACCTGATGCTGCCAAGGTTCGAGTCGCATTGGAAGGCAGATTAAAGCGGCTGCCTAAATAAGCACTACTGGCCGCACCTAAATGTACGGCAGGACCTTCTTTACCCACGGAAAAACCGCTGGCAAGGGCGATAATGCCACCGAAAAACTGATTGATGGTATTGCGCAACGGAATCACACCGTAGGCGACTTTCAAGCGGTGCAGTACAAACGGGATACCAGTTCGAATATATTGGTAACCTGTTAACCACGCCGTTAATAAAATTGCCAAGGCGCCAATGATTGGCAAGAATAAACGATTTAACTCGGTTAAGCTGGTATAATGACCGATATCTGCGAGTAACCATTGTTGAATGCTATTAATCGCACCAATAAATAAGGCAATCAGTAAGGACGATATCGTGCCGCCAATGATGGCGAGTAAACACAATTGCCATGAGGTAATGGGCAGTGCTAAACGCTTGCGCATCGCAATGTCTAGATAGTTAACCGTGTTTTTAAAGCGCGTTATATTTAGCAAAGAAAAATCGTTTTTATGTTGTTTTTAATTTCAATAATACTTGATAAATGAATTGGTTAGCAAAAATAAATCTACCTGTTGTCGCGAAGCGCTTAGGTGCATTCAAGTCTGCACTTTTATTGTTTTCAACAATTGCCTTGTGTCTATTCGTTGGCTATAGAATTGGCAACTATTTTCATAGTTTCCAAACGCAAACAATCAGTCAACAAAAATTGCGCTTAGATGAACTTTATCATCAGCAAAATGAAAACCTCAAACATATTCATACACTAGAGCTTGAACTTGAAGTTGAGCGCATTGCCAATCAGCGTGCCCAGCAAACCATTAAAGCCATGGAAGTGGATCATTTTGCGGTTAAAAAACAGTTGGCGTTTTATGAAAAAGTGATGGCACCAGAGAAGCAGGCAGATGGTCTCGTTATTGATCAAGTCGCGTTGGAGCCAACGGAAAGTGAAAACCACTATCGATTAAGTGTCGTACTTATCCAGCAAACGCTGAAAAAGCGCTATGCCAAAGGGTATATTGAATTTTCGTTAAAAGGCAGCCAAGCAAATCGTCCAGCGACATTAAAGCTTGAACAAATTAGCCAACTTTCCAAAGAACAGCGTTCGTTTAGTTTAAAGTACTTTCAACGTATTGAAGGTGATTTAACTGTACCTGCTGACTTTATTCCTGAATCACTGGAAATTAAAGCCGTGTTGCCGAAAGGAAAATGGCAAAAATACAGCGAGTTAAATGAAAGTTATCCTTGGTCGGCATTAGTTAAACCAACTTAGTCTAATCCTTTCAGGCGGGCTAATACTTGATTAAAGTACTCAGGTTTAAGATAATCCGCCCCTGAAATATTGTGTGAGAATTATGTCCAATGTCTAATCCTGATTTACCGATCCAATTTACCGATGCAGCGGCAACAAAAGTATTGGCGCTAGTTACAGAGGAAGAGAATCCTGCACTTAAACTGCGCGTCTATGTAACCGGTGGTGGTTGCTCGGGATTCCAATATGGCTTTACCTTCGACGAAAAAGTTAATGAAGGGGATATGACCATTGAAAAACAGGGCGTTACTATGGTGGTAGATCCAATGAGCTTACAATATTTGGTCGGCGGCGAAGTGGACTACATTGAAGGCTTAGAAGGTAGCCGCTTTATTGTGAGCAACCCAAATGCAACAACAACTTGTGGTTGTGGTTCATCGTTCTCAATTTAAACACATCACAGAAATTCAGTTTTTTAAATAACCTCAGCCCTGGATAACTAATGTGCTTCTAGCGGCTATTTTTACTGCTACCAGCGTTAAATTTACTTGCAATAGACTAGCTATTGACGCGCAAATTTGCCTTGATATCAGCAAAAATTTCTCGCTAGAAGACAACGATTAATATAAGCATTTGAAATGATTTGTTATCCACTATTTCTTATCCAAACCTGAGGTTACATAAAAAGCCCGCTAACTAACATTAGCGGGCTTTTTGTTTTCCCGAGTTCGTTTCTTTTCTGGGTTAGCCTTTTCTTTAGCTGCTCTTTTCTATGGCTACTCTTTTGTTTAGCTACAATCCTTGTTAATTCCGTTGCTATTAAATGATGACGTAACTGAATCTGTACAAAAATCAATTGTCGAAACATTTTGTAGCAACCGTATTTTGAATGCGATTTAATACTCGTTTAGACTATACGGTCTAGTGTATTTGTCGGGTAATATCGCTTTTCTTGTGCTTTCGCCGTAAGTTTTTGAATTGCCCATAGCTAACAGTTAATAAGAGAACTCTCATGTTAAATCGCCAATGGTTCGCCGAACGTCCCTATGTCATTGCTATTATCATCGCTTTGCTATTGGTACTTTGGATGGCGTCAGGTATAGGTCAGGATAATAAGCTTCAAACCAACATTGAGGGCAACAGTAGCTCAGTAGTAGCAGAGACATCTAAAAAAGCTCAACAAGCACCTATCCCTAAAGTCAAAGTTGAAACACGCATGGCAGTGCCAGTGTTTGACACGGTTGAGCTGTACGGTCGTACTGAGCCTGATCGCACCGCTACGTTAAAAGCAGAAGTCGACGGTAAAATTGTTGAAGTATTGGCGAAACGTGGTGCGACGGTAAAACAAGGTGATGTAATTGCTCGTATCGCCATCAACGATTTACAGGCGCGATTAACAGAAGCCAAGGCGTTGCGTGCACAGCGGGAAATTGAGCACCAAGGTGCCACTAAACTTCATAAAGACGGTTACCAAGGTCGTGCACAATTAGCACGTGCAGTGGCTGAATTAGAAGCAGTGAAAGCAACCATTCAACGCTTGGAAATTGATATTGCTAATACTGTGATTCGCGCGCCATTTGATGGCGTAATGAACACCCGTTATGTCGAACAAGGTGACTATGTAAAAGACGGCGATCAAATTGCGATGATTGCGGATCTCGATCCCTTGATTGTTCGTGCTCATGCCACAGAAAATCAAATTACCCAATTACAAACAGGGCAAGTTGCGCATATTGAACTGCTAAGCCATCAACAAGCGGATGGCGAAATTCGTTACATTGCCAGTGTTGCCGATGATGCAACAAACACCTTCAAAATTGAAGTTGCGATTGAAAATGCTGACAACCAGCTACTTGCGGGCATGAGTGGTGAAGTGACCTTGCCACTAGCTGAAGTAGATGCCATTAAAGTATCGCCTGCCTTATTAGCGTTAGACGAACAAGGCAACATCGGTATTAAAACCGTGGTTGATAACCAGGTGGTGTTTACTGGCATTAATATCGTGAAAAGTGAAAGCGATGGTATTTGGCTAACTGGGCTAGGTAAACAAGCTGACATTATCGTGCTTGGCCAAGGTTTTGTCCGTGCGGGCGATATGGTTGAAGCTGTCTTTGATACAGCACAAGCGCTTGCTCAGCAATCTAGCGACATGAACAAGGGCTAACCATTATGTTATCTATGATAGATGCTGCGTTAACCCGTACCCGTTCGGTGTTGATGGTGTTTGTGTTGCTTTTGATTTCTGGCGCCATTACTTACGCGAATATTGCCAAAGAATCGAACCCTGACGTTACCATTCCATTTATTTATGTGTCTATGGTGCACGACGGCATTTCACCTGAAGATGCTGAGCGCATGCTCGTAAGGCCAATGGAAAGCGAGCTTAAATCGATTGCTGGTGTGAAGGAAATGACCGCCAATGCCAGTGAAGGACATGCCTCAGTAACACTAGAGTTTCTCGCTGGCCTCGATCCAAAAGAAGCGCTGGCAGATGTGCGCGACAAAGTCACCCTAGCGAAAGCGAAATTGCCGTCTGACTCGGAAGAGCCGGAAGTGCACGAAGTGACCATGGCCAATGAAGAGCCAGCGGTGACCGTGATTTTATCGGGTCCTGTGACGGAGCGCGGCTTGGTAACACTCGCGCGTGATATGCGCGATCGCATTGAAAGCTTGCAAGAAGTACTGGAAGTAGAAATCGGCGGTGATCGTGAAGACATGGTGGAAATCATTGTCGATCCGTTGCTAATGGAAAGCTACGGCCTAGATCAAAACGATATTTTTAACTTAGTTGAACGTAACAACCGTTTAGTGCCCGCCGGCACTATGGATACGGGCAAAGGGCGTTTCGCTGTTAAAGTCCCGTCAGTATTTGAAACTATTGATGACTTACTAGAACTGCCAATTAAAGTGAATGACGATCGCGTTATCACTTTTGCCGATGTCTCTACTGTTCGCCGTGCGTATAAAGATCCCTCTTCGTTTGCCCGATTAAACGGCGAGCGTTCGATTTCATTGGAAGTGAAAAAGCGCTCTGGCGAGAACATTATTGAAACCGTCAATAAGGTTAAAGCCTTAATTGAAGAGCAACGGGCTAAATGGCCGAATCAAGTGATGGTGGACTATGTTGGCGATCAGTCTGTCGATGTTAAAGACACCTTAAGCGACCTACAAAACAACGTATTGTCGGCCGTTTTACTGGTCGTGATCGTGGTCATCGCTGCGCTCGGCACACGCAGTGCCATGCTGGTAGGTTTAGCGATTCCCGGCGCATTTTTAACGGGTATTTTAGTGATTGCAATCGCCGGCTTAACCGTCAATATCGTTGTGCTGTTCGGTTTGATCATGGCGGTTGGTATGCTGGTTGACGGCGCCATTGTGGTTACTGAATTTGCCGATCGCCAAATGAGCGAAGGGGTCGAGCGAGTTAAAGCCTACCAAATGGCGGCGCGCCGCATGGCATGGCCGATTATCGCTTCAACAGCAACCACGCTGGCTGCCTTTGCACCGCTAATGTTCTGGCCGGGCATTATGGGTGAATTTATGAAGTACTTGCCGTTCACCTTGATTGCGGTATTAACGGCATCATTGGCTATGGCGTTAGTGTTTGTGCCAACAATTGGCGCGGTATTTGGTAAATCGCGGGCGATTAGCGCTGAAGAAAAAGCGCAAATGATTGAAGCTGAAGCAGGCGACCTAACTAAGCTTAAAGGTTTTACTGGCAAATACGTTGGCGTGTTGTCAAAAGCCATTCGCAACCCAGTTAAAGTATTACTTGGCACTATTGTCATCGCGATGCTTGTGATGTGGGGGTATGGCAAATCAGGCTTAGGGGCGATTTTCTTCCCAGAAGTAGAGCCGACCAGTGCGATGATGATGGTGCGCTCACATGGTGATTTATCTATCCATGAAAAAGACGAGATCATGCGTGAAATTGAAACACGTATCTTGCCGATTGACGATATTGAAACCTTATATACTCGCACCGGCGGTAATGATTTAGTCGGTACTTTCCGATTGAACTTTAAGAATTGGCAGTTGCGTCGCACTGCTGACGAGGTGATTAAAGATATTGAACAACGCACCGCCGATATGGCCGGTGTCGAAATCGAAGCTCGTAAAAACGAGCCGGGTCCATCGTCAGGTAAAGACTTAGTAGTCGAGCTAAGCTCTCGTTTCCCTGACAAGCTAGATGACAATGTTCGTATTGTTCGCAACGCCCTAGCTGCCAATGGCCAGTTTACCAACATTGAAGATACGGGTTCTAAACCGGGTATTGAATGGCAGTTGGATATTGACCGTGCACTCGCCGCGATTTACGGCGCAGATGCCGCGCTATTAGGTTCAACTGTACAAATGGTGACGAATGGTTTGAAGTTAGGGGAATATCGTCCTGATGACACTGATGACGAGTTAGATATTCGTGTTCGCTTCCCTGAAGACAAACGTAACTTAGGCCGTTTAGATACCATTCGTGTCAAAACTAATGAAGGCTTAGTGCCAGTTGGCAGTTTTGTTGAACGTACCGCAGCGCCAAAAGTTGATACCATCCGCCGCGTGGATGGCAAACGCGTGGTGACTGTACAAGCGAACTTAATACCCGGCGCTCAGTTGATCCAAGTGCTACCTGAACTTGAAGCCCAGTTGCCGACCTTAGGATTAGATCCCTTGGTGGATATAGCCATTAAAGGCCAAAATGAAGATCAGCAAGAATCGCAAGAGTTCTTGGTTAATGCGTTTGGTGTTGCTTTGTTTGTCATGGCGATTATTTTGGTCACCCAGTTTAATAGCTTCTATCAAGCATTTTTGATCTTAAGTGCCGTTGTTTTCTCAACCGTTGGCGTGTTCTTGGCGTTGATGATAGTGCAAAAGCCGTTCGGTATTGTGATGGGCGGTATTGGCGTAATTTCACTGGCAGGCATTGTCGTGAATAACAATATCGTGCTGATCGACACTTATAATGTACTGCGTCGCCAAGGTTTCCCAATTACCGATGCGATTTTACGCACCGGTGCACAGCGCTTACGCCCAGTTATGTTAACCACGATTACAACCATTTTGGGGTTAATGCCGATGGTATTGCAGGTTAATTTAGACTTCTTTAACCGCACTGCTGTGGTTGGCGCGCCGTCAACGCAATGGTGGGCACAGTTAGCAACGGCAATTGCTGGCGGCTTAGCGTTTGCGACCGTTTTAACCTTAGTATTAACGCCAACGCTACTGGCATTGCGCGATCGCCGCAAAGAAAAGAAATTAGCGAAAAAGCAAACCGCTGCGCCTGCTAAAGTTGAGAAGATCAGTGATGCCGCTTAGCGTGCGAGGCGAGCCTATTTAGTTGTTTTAAATAGGTTCTTAGTACCAATCATAAAAACGGTTAAGCTCCTTCGGGTTTAACCGTTTTTTACACTCAGATTCAATACACAGCTCTAGTAAACAATTGTCTATATTCAGCTTTAAATATTCAGCCCTCAACTTGTCACTTTAACCGACACTTCTTACTCGCTTGGTTGCTTTAGCAGGTATCTCATCTTGCTAGATTGGTTTTAGCTTAAACCTCAGCTTTAACAATTTATTACAGTGAAGTAATTACTCTAATGATAGTATTTTCAACAATTGTTTGGAAAACATATTTGGCTAATTATCAATCATCGAGGGCATTGGAGATGAAACAGCTTATTAAGAATTCAGGATTGGCGTTAGGTTTAGTACTATCGGCGTCAGCTAGCGCACAAGAACCTATTCAACCTATTGAACCAGCAACTAATATCAATCAAGCGCAAGCTGAATTGGGTAAGAAGCTGTACTTCGACCCGCGCTTGTCTAAGTCTGGTTTTATCTCATGTAACAGTTGTCACAATCTAAGCATGGGCGGTACTGATAACCTAACAACCTCGATTGGCCATAATTGGCAGCAAGGCCCGATCAACTCTCCAACAGTGCTTAATTCAAGCTTGAACTTTGTTCAGTTCTGGGACGGTCGTGCAAAAGACTTAAAAGCGCAAGCTGGTGGTCCAATTGCTAACCCGAAAGAAATGGCTTACAGCCACGATTTAGCGATTGAAATGCTGAGCTCAATTCCTGGTTATGTTGATGAGTTCAAAGCAACCTTTGGTGGTGAGCAAATGGATATTGAGCAAGTCACACAAGCAATTGCGGAATTTGAAAAAACCTTAGTAACACCAAATTCGCGTTTTGATTTGTGGCTAAAAGGCGATAAAAATGCGATTACTGCACAAGAGCAAGCGGGCTACAAATTGTTTAAAGAAAGTGGCTGTTCTGCTTGTCACAATGGCCCTGCCGTTGGTGGTACTATGTTCCAGAAAATGGGCCTAGTGAAAAAGTATGAAACAGCAAACCCTGCTCAAGGCCGATTCGATGTAACGGGTAATGAAGCGGATCGCCATAGTTTTAAAGTACCAACACTACGTAATGTTGAATTAACTTACCCGTACTTCCATGATGGCCAAGCTAAAACTTTAGCTAAAGCAGTTGAAATTATGGGACGAGTACAACTTGGTCGCGAATTCAATAAGCAAGAGATTGCTGACTTGGTAGCTTTCTTAAAGACACTAACAGGTGAGCAACCTAAGTTCGCATTACCAATTTTACCAGCGTCAACAGAGCGTACGCCGTTACCTGAGCCGTTTGAAGTCTCAGCAGCTGACTAGTCAGCGAGTTTTACCTAACGCGTAGTTAGCGTGCTAGAAAGCACATTAACTGGCAGATAGCATAAAAGCCGATAGTTTCTATCGGCTTTTTTTTGCCCTTTTTGTTGTTTTAATCATCTCTTTCTAAGCAGCTTATATTGCCAATCGACGTTAATAGCTTAGGTGTACTTTCAAGCATTAGCTTTCTTATCACTAGCCAGTGTGTGAGAGCTGACAGCGCTAATTAATAATAGAAATTGGCTGGTAGTGCTAAGCCAGAAGTTATGTTCAATGAATAGGCAGGGCTTACCCAAGTTTCATTTGGCACAAGATCCGCAAGGCCGTTCTTAAACAAAAAGACCCAAGTGGAATACTTGGGCCTCTCGTTTAGCGCTATTGTGCGGTGAGTATGTTGTTAACCCGCATAAAACTTGATGGATTTAGTGACGTCCACCTCATCGCTATTATTGGCGGTAATTCGAATATTTAGCGAAGTGACACCTTGTGGTAACTGCTCAGGCGGCGCTGTTAAGGTGAAGGGCACAACCAACATTTCTAACGCTTGTGCATTCAATGGCTCCGATAACGATAGTTCAATGTCCTCTTGCCCTTCAATACTCAAAGTAAAGCTTTCGGCATGCTGTAACTTGTTAGTGAGCTTAAGTTGATAGCTGTTTTCAATATGGCCATCGAAGGTAGTGCGATAAAGCACGTTTCTGTCACGTAATACCGATGCTTCAATCGGTGAACGCGTCGCGATAAAGAAACCCATCAATACAAACATGGCAAGGGTAAATGCGCCATAAGCTGCTATTTTCGGTCTAAAAGGTGAGACGTGTTTGCCTGCTAAGGCATTTTCACTGGTAAAGCGAATTAAGCCTTGTGAGTAGTTGAATTGGCTCATAGTTTGATTACAGGCATCAACACAGGCACCACAGCTAATACATTCGTATTGCAGGCCATTGCGGATATCAATGCCCGCAGGGCAAACATCAACACATAAGTTACAATCAACACAATCACCTAAGCCCAGTGCTTTTGGATCGTCTTTACGTTTGCGACGGCCACGATTTTCACCACGGACTTTATCATAGGCGATGAGTAGGGTGTTTTTATCAAACATGGCCGATTGAAAACGTGAATACGGGCACATATAAATGCACATTTTCTCACGTAAAAAGCCTGCATTGCCCCAAGTGCACAGAGCGAATAAGCCGACCCAGAAATACACCAAGCCTGACCAGCTCAGAGTGAAGAGCTCGCTATATAAGGTTTTTACCGGAATAAAGTACGACATAAATGTCACTGCGGTAAAAAATGATAGCACTAACCAAATAAGGTGCTTTGCACCTTTCTTTTTGATCTTGTCAGCGTTCCATTCTTGCTTATCAAGGCGGATGCGCTGATTACGATTACCTTCAATTTTCTCTTCTACCCAAATAAATAAAAACATCCAAATGGTTTGCGGACACATAAAACCGCACCACACCCGGCCTAGCCAGGTAGTAAAGAAAAACAGCGCAAAGGCGCCGACCATAAAGAGTGCCGCTAACGCGGTAAGGTCCTGTGGGAAAAAGGTAATAGAGAAAATACGAAATTGCTGGGCTGCCACATCGAGCAAGATGGCTTGTTGGCCTTGGTACGGGATCCAAGGGATCAAGACAAAGATCAGCATTAGGATCATGCTGCTGTATTTGCGCAGCTTGGCGTAAAACCCTTGCTGAAGACGAACATAGATACCTTCATCATGCTTGTATGGCTTGATGATCATATCTTCTTCTTTGATATCAAATTTCATGGTGTGCCCTCTAAACTACATCACAGGGCATATCGCAATTTAAGTGCCAACCTCTTAAAACTTTTAACGTATTGAATTTGTTAACTATTAGTTATTTTTGAAAAGATGTGGTCGACGATATATCGTGGTTTAAAATGCTTGTGGCACGATATATCGTGGTTTGAAGCTAAGCTGTTGTATCAGATTTGTTGATTTGTGTTAGTAACGCAGTGATACGTGCTAGCTCGACGCGCGTTTAATCCCTAACTTTTGCATTTTAGAGCGCAGCGTACTGTCGGCTAAGCCCAAATGTTTAGCTGCACCTGACTCGCCACCTATACGCCATTGGCATTGCTCAAGTACTTGGCGAATATAGCTAGCCTGCACTTCATCAAGTGTTTGGGCAATCGTGTTATTAATGGCAGTTGATTGCTGAATACTTAACTGCGGAGCTGTTGTTGAACCATGAATATGCTCGTTAGGTAGCGCCAAATTTAGCTCTGAGCTGGTGGATAATATCATTTCACGCTCAATAATATTTTGCAGCTCCCTTACATTTCCCGGCCAGTGATAGCCAGTTAAAGCGTTAAGGCTATCTTTGCTAATTGCGGTAACTTGCTTAGCTAACTTGCGATTTAAGCGCTCGATAATTTGTTCACACAATAATGGAATATCGTCAACGCGTGCTCTGAGCGGCGGCATCTCCAGTGGAAAAACGTTGAGCCGATAGTACAAGTCCATACGAAACTCGCCATTATCCACCATAGCTTTAAGATCGCGATTGGTGGCTGCGATCAATCGTATATCGACTTTAATGGTTTTGTTGCCACCAACTCGTTCAAATTCTTGCTCTTGGATAACGCGCAGTAGCTTACTTTGCGCCTCCAACGATAGTTCACCCACCTCATCTAAAAATAGCGTGCCATGATTGGCTAATTCAAATTTACCTTTGCGTGTTTCATTAGCGCCGGTAAATGCACCTTTTTCATGGCCAAATAGCTCAGACTCTAACAAACTAGGGGTAAACGCAGCGCAGTTGACTTTGATCATCGGCTTTTTCGCGCGATTGCTGTGGGCGTGCAGTTGTCTGGCGGCAAGCTCTTTGCCTGTGCCGTTTTCACCTAAAATCAGCACAGTTGAGTTGGTATTAGCCACTAGTTTTATTTGTGAAACTAATCGCTGCATGACCAGGCTATTGCCAGTTAACGAGCTAGCCGTCCATTGCTGTTTCAGTTCACTTTGCAGGTAATGATTTTCTGCTTGCAGTTGCTCGGTCAGTGACTGAATTTTTTTCAAGGCGATTTGTAGCGCTTGTTCATTATTTTTTTGCTCCGTGACATCACGAAATACCGCAACTGCACCAATCACTTTATTATTATGAAAAACAGCTGTTGAAGTATATTCCACTGGAAAAGCGCTACCGTCTTTTCGCCAAAACACTTCATCGCTAATTTGTCGGCTAATGCCATCTTGTGCGGTTGCGTAAATGTTGCACTCGCAAGCAGGATAAGGGCTGCCATCAGCTCGGGTGTGATGATGGTATTGGTGGATCTTTTTGCCTAACAGCTCGCTTGCATCCCACCCCGTCATCCGCTCAGCTGCTGCGTTGATAAAAATCGCATTGCCTTGGGTGTCGAAACCGTAAACCCCTTCACCGACGGCGTTAAGCAATAAGTCGGAATTGGCGAGTAGTTGTTTTAAGTTGGCAGCGGTCATTTAGTTATCAGTCCACAACAAGTTAAGCCACAAAAAGCTAAGCCACAAAGTAAATAGGCCACGAAATGTCGTGGCCTATTTTAGAATAAATTGAGGTGGATTTGTAGCTCGCGCTGTTAACGCTTATGCGCTGCGATTAGCAGCAATATGCGCAAGGGCGATTAATGCACTTTTATAATCGTTATCAGGTAATACAGAAAGAGCAGAAATCGCTTTATCAGCCTCTTCTTCTGCTTTTTGTTGGGTATAGGTTAATGCACCAGTTTCATCTAACGCTGCTAAGATTTCGTCAAGGTGTTCCATACCGTTGCAATGTTCAATAGCGTCGCGAATTAGCTGACGTTGTGCTTCGCTGCCGTTTGCCATTGCATATAATAGTGGTAATGTTGGTTTCCCTTCTGACAGATCGTCACCGACATTTTTGCCCATTTCTTTGGCATCGGCGGTGTAATCCATAATGTCATCGACTAGTTGGAACGCTGTACCTAAGTGCTTACCGTAATCTGCTAATGCTTGTTCGATCTTAGGATCAGATCCTGCGATCACCGCAGCTAGTTGAGTTGCAGCTTCAAACAAGCGAGCTGTTTTGCAGTAAATCACCTGCATATAGCTGTCTTCAGTGGTGTCAGGATCATTACAATTCATTAATTGCAGTACTTCACCCTCTGCAACCACATTAGTCGTATCCGACAGAATTTCCATGATGCGCATATTTTTTAGCGTTACCATCATCTGAAATGAGCGGGTATATAAGAAGTCACCTACTAATACACTGGCACTATTGCCAAATAAGGCGTTGGCAGTTTCTCGACCACGGCGTAGTGACGACTCATCAACTACATCATCGTGTAATAATGTCGCGGTATGAATAAACTCAACGATCGCGGCGATCGCAATATGATCCTTTCCCTTATATTGGATCGCTTGTGCTGCTAAAACACTCAATAATGGGCGCATGCGCTTGCCACCAGCGTTGACAATATAGACACCTAATTGATTAATTAACGCCACATCGGAATTTAGCTGGCTGTAGATAAGATCGTTCACTTCGGTCATGTCTTGACGGGCAAGTGACTGAATATCGGTTAAATTCATAGCAGGGAAAAGAGGAATTTTTTGATGTTGATTAGCGCTAAGTTTACACGAAAAACACTAGCGATGAATAGGGCTAAAGCGAGCTTCCTACGGGCTTGATAAATAATCAACAATAAAAGTGATTTTAGCCTTGCGATCATAGATTCCTTCGCGTAGAATTCGCGCCCTATATTTTTAAATTTAAGCACCTAGAATGTTCACAAAACAAGCAGGTGCGGTACGGAGTAGCTATGTACGCGGTATTCCAAAGCGGTGGTAAACAGCACCGTGTAACTGAAGGTCAAACAGTTCGCTTAGAAAAGCTTGAACTAGAAGTTGGCGCTACAGTTGAGTTCGATAATGTTTTAATGATCGCTAACGGCGAAGACATCAAAGTTGGTGCGCCTTTAGTTGAAGGTGGCAAGGTTACAGCTGAAGTTGTTTCTCAAGGTCGTGGCGATAAAGTTAAAATCGTTAAGTTCAAACGTCGTAAGCATTCACGCAAGCAGATGGGTCATCGCCAATGGTTCACTGAAGTGAAAATTACTGGTATTAACGGCTAATTTTAGGAGCATTTCAAGATGGCACATAAGAAGGCAGCAGGTAGTACCAAGAACGGTCGCGATTCAGAAAGTAAACGCCTAGGTGTTAAGCGTTTCGGTGGTGAGTCAGTTTTAGCTGGTAACATCATCGTTCGTCAACGTGGTACTAAGTTCCACGCTGGTAACAACATGGGTATTGGTAAAGACCACACATTATTCGCTTTAACTGACGGTAAAGTTCAGTTTGAAGTTAAAGGTCCTAAAAACCGTAAGTTCGTTAGCATCGTTGCTGAATAATTTACTGTTTAACCTATCGAAAAGCCCTGCTACTAAGTAGCGGGGCTTTTTTTTGTCTACATCCATGCATCTCGAAGTGGCATTGGGGGTATACAAGTAAATACAATTGTCCAATTGGGCAACAAGCTAAAATCGCTTATAATTAGCGTTGCGCTAGGTAAAGTAAGCGTTCAGCTGTCATTTTAAGACAGTGGAAATGATTAGTTCGGAGCATTTGACACTTAAATGAAATTCGTTGATGAAGTTGAGATCCGCGTCGAAGCGGGTGATGGCGGTAATGGCTGTGTAAGCTTTCGCCGAGAAAAATATATCGAATTTGGTGGCCCAGACGGTGGTGATGGCGGCGACGGCGGTGACGTATACCTAGTTGCTGACGAAAACCTTAACACGCTAATTGACTACCGCTTTGAACGTTTCCACAAAGCTGAGCGTGGTCAAAACGGTATGTCGCGTAACTGTACTGGTAAAGGCGGTAAAGACTTGTTTTTAAAAGTGCCTGTAGGTACACGCGCTGTTGATGTCGATACGGGCGAGCAAGTGGGCGATCTGACCAAGCACGAGCAGCAGTTAATGGTTGCTAAAGGCGGCTGGCACGGTTTAGGTAATAACCGCTTTAAAAGTAGTACTAACCGCGCACCACGCCAGAAAACTGATGGCACACCGGGCGAAATCCGCAATCTTCAGCTTGAGTTACTACTACTTGCCGATGTTGGTTTGTTAGGCTTACCTAATGCGGGTAAATCAACGTTGATTCGCAGTGTTTCGGCAGCGAAGCCAAAAGTTGCTGATTACCCATTTACTACCTTAGTACCTAACTTAGGTGTGGTGCGTTTAAATTCACAGCGTAGCTTTGTTATTGCCGATATTCCGGGTCTTATTGAAGGCGCGGCTGATGGTGCAGGCTTAGGGACAACATTCTTGCGTCATCTTGAGCGTTGTCGTGTATTACTGCATGTGATTGATGTTATGCCAGTTGATGGCAGCGATCCTGTAGAGAATGCAAAAACCATCATTGGTGAACTAGAACAACATTCGGAAAAACTTGCAGACAAGCCTCGTTGGCTAGTGCTTAACAAATTAGACTTGTTGCTTGATGAAGAAGCCGAAGAACTTAAGCAAGAAATCATCGAAGGACTTGGCTGGGAAGGTGAAGTACACACCATTTCAGCATTCAACAAAATGGGCACAGAGCAGCTGTGTGCTGATTTGATGAACTTTATTGATGCGCTACCTGCCGAAGAAGAAGCGGAAGACGACGATCAAAAAGTCGAGTTTAAGTGGGATACTTACCATCAAGACGCCATGTCAGATATCGACGAAGACGACGATGATTGGGATGACGATGATGACGACTACTGGGATGAAAACGTCGTATACACCAAAGAATAAGTATATTGCTAAGTTATTAATTTCAAATTAAAAAGAGCGGTTTCATCCGCTCTTTTGTTTTTTGGCGATATGATTTTAGGGTTTATCAAAAAGAGTAAGCGGCCCCTAAAATTGCAATTGATTGGCTATCGTCTGCTACGAGCGGGCTATCAGCAATTTCACTACCTAAGAAGTTTACGCCTAAACTACCCAGCACCAGCCAATTGTCTGTCACTCGATAAGCGCCAATAGCTGCGAGTGAGACATTTAAGGCTAAGTCTCCTTCATAACCATTAACTCCGTAGTAGTAGTTCACTGTGTCTTTACTGAGTACTTCAATCTTACTTGATGTCGAAAGGGAAAATTTAGGGGAGAAAACCATCGTATAAGAAGCTCTAAGGATCAACTCAATGCCAGGATCCTCACCGTAGAAATTTTCGTCGGCACTCGCTGTAAGTAGCGAAACTTCGGTACTAAAACCATTATTACTATATTCGATGTTGACCCCTGCTAAAATTGCGTCATCAGTTTCATTAAACTGAGGGCCTGAAAGATCTAGGGAGTCACTCAAACTAGCTACTAAGTCTTCGCGCTCCCAGCCGCGACGAAAGCCGATTTCAAGACCCGCATTTAGGTAGCTATTTTGCGGTTGCCAAAACCACCAGCCACCGCGATTAAAGCGAAAGTAGAATTTATCTTGGTACGTTAAATTGATGATAGGTAAGACTTCTGTTTCGTTTTCGCTGCCACCAATGTATTCGGGTACCGACATTGCGCCTAGCCCTAACATTCCTTTTACGCCAGACCCTTTTGCTGTATCAATGTCAGGCACTTCGCCCAAATTGGCATAGCTTGTTGTGCTGGCTAGCGATAAGACGATGATCAAACTAAGATCTCGCAAAGTTACTTTCATGCTTGTTCCCTTATAGTCGTTAATGCCTTTTATTACTTAACTCGCCATGTATGACTCAAGTAAATATATAGTCGTAAATAACTGAATACACAAAAGCTTAATGGCACTTACGCTAAAACTTTTCTATGACGCGGGTTAATGATTTTTCGAGCGTAGCCTTTATCTAGCTTCTGTTTTAGAATCTGGCCTTTAGATTTTGTAAGTAGATAAATAATGACTGTACTTTCGATGATAGTGGCTCATGCTGATAATAGAGTTATTGGCAAAGATAATGACATGCCCTGGCACTTACCTGCTGATCTTGCCTACTTTAAGCAAACCACGCTTGGTAAACCTGTGGTCATGGGACGTAAAACCTTTGAGTCGATAGGTCGGCCATTACCGGGGCGTCAAAATATAGTGATTACACGCAATACTGCTTATGTTGCTGATGGTGTTGAAGTCGTTGATTCGATCGAAGCTGCATTAGCGTTAACGCAGGACGTTGAAGAAGTTATGGTGATAGGCGGTGGCGCAATTTACCAGCACTGCTTGCCAGCGGCTAATAAACTTTATATAACCCATATTGAAGCAAGTATTGAGGGTGATACCCAATTTCCTGAATACGATATAGAAAAGGATTGGCTGTTAACCTCGAATACCGTGCGAGCGGCGGATGAGAAAAATGCTTACGCACTTAATTTTTGTGTTTATGAGCGCAAGTGATCAAATCGTTATATAGCTCTGTAGAAAAGAAAAAGCAGTAGGCGTTATCGCTACTGCTTTTTTAAATGATTTAATCGTATAGCGTAAAACTAGATTAGCTTTCCGGTAGTGCTAACTTCTTCGCTGAGATCAATACACCATTAAGGTCGGCATACACCCAATCGCCAGGTTTTACGGTTACACCAGCAAAGCGAATATCAATATCTTGATCCCCTAAACCGCGTTTATCAGTTTTAATAGGAATGGTGCCTAAGGCTTTGACGCCAATCGCCATTTGGTTGATAGTAGCAGCGTCACGAAGACAGCCGTTAATGACAACTCCCGCCCAGCCGTTAGCAATTGCCTCTTCTGCAAGCATATCGCCAATTAAGGCTCTGCGCATCGAAGCACCACCGTCAACAACCATGACTTTACCTTGACCAGGTGTGCCAACGAGTTTTTTTACCACTGAATTGTCTTCAAAACACTTTACTGTGACTGCTTGTCCACAAAATACCTGATGTTGACCATAGCTATTAAATTGAGTTTCAAAAACATTTACGTCATTAGGGAAGTGATCACAAAGATCAGGAAGAAGATCGAAATCGCGTGTTGGGATCGTTTGCATGTGCTAGCCATTGTCCATAAAAAATGAGTCGAATAGCCACGATAACTTAGCTGATAAGGGAAAGTAAATTATTCTAATTAATAGTGGCCATGTAATACCTATTCTCGCAGTAAAATGCTCACCTAAGAGCTAATTTATCGGCTCAGGTGCAAGAAAAGATTATGCGGATTCGTACAACCTTCTGGCGCGAAAGCTAGGCATAAAAAAAGCCGCTACTGCGGCTTTTTCGTAAATTATCTGCGGCTTAAATTACAACTTAAATTCCTGTACAGATTGTTGTAATTCTTCTGATAAACGAGCCACTTCGCTACTTGAACTTGCGGTTTGCTGAGAGCCCGCCGTGGTTTGCTCGGCTATGGCAACAATCGACTCTAAGTTCTCACTGATTTCATGTGCGACCACACTTTGCTCTTCGGCAGCTGTAGCAATTTGTGAGCTGCGATCAAAGGCCTCGTGAACAGCATGGGTAATCGTTTCTAACGCTTTATCTGCATTTTCACTTTGCTCAACACAGTTAGCTGCTTGTGATTTACCAGTCTCCATCACAGATACAGCTTTTTCCGCACCTGTTTGCAACACTTCAATCATGTTTTGGATTTCTTGTGTCGACTCTTGAGTACGGCTTGCTAGCGTGCGAACTTCATCGGCTACTACGGCAAAACCTCGGCCTTGTTCGCCAGCACGAGCGGCCTCAATCGCTGCGTTTAGTGCAAGTAAGTTAGTTTGCTCGGCAATACCACGAATTACATCTAAGATGCCACCAATCGAGGCACTGTCTTGCTGTAACTTGTTGATCACTTGCGAAGCTGACTCGACTTCTTCTGCTAACAATTGAATGGTTTCACGGTTTTTACCTGAGATCACCTTGATACGCTCAGCTTCATCGTCAGCTTGCTTAATTTCACCAAGTGCGTCATTAGCACTTGATAATACGCTTTGTGACGTACTGCTCATTTCTGTGGTTGCAGATGCCGCTTGCTCTACTTGGTTACGTTGCTCTTCAATCGCCGTTGTGCTTTGAGCCGTTACTGCTGACGTTTGCTCAGCCGCTGCTGCTAGCTGCGTTGAGCGGCTAACAATGCCTTCAATCAGGTTACGGAGACTGTCAATTAACGCATTACAGTTACGTGATAATTGCGCAAATTCATCACTGCCGCTGTCGTCAAGCTTATGGGAAAGATCGCCTGAGGCAACAATGTTTAGCATATCGTTAACACGACCTAATGGGCGCGTAATGCTGACTAGTGTAATGCGGGTAATTGCAATCGCAGCAATGATTGAAATAATCATGATTACGATGGTTTGCGTGTTACCTGAATTGACCGCATCACTTACCATTTGGTTAGTGGTGTTAGTCGTCTCATTCGCCAGCTTAATTTGCTTAGCCAGAATTTCATTAGCGTTAGCAACTTCTACTTTACCAGCATCTAACGCTGCTGTTGCTTGGGCAATTGCAGTAAGCTCAGTGGTTTTATTATTGATAATGCTGCCGTTGGCACCAATCAGTTCGCTAATTTGTTCAAAGGCACTGGCTAAGTCATCAGCTTCTGATGTTGCGCCTGCGCTTTCAAGTTCTGATTTAACGTCATTGATGCTACGTTCTAATTCGCCGAACGCGTTGTTAATTTCACGGCCAATTAAGCCAACGGTTTGCGAATTGTAGGCATCACGGTATTCAAATGCTGAACTAACAATACCGTTTAGTGAGGTTTCAATTATCTCACCCATATCCACAGCACGCTGTAATTTTGAATCTGCTAGGTCGTGGTCGGCTAAATCAAGTAGTAAAGTTGCCGCATCATCAGCAGTTTCTTCAAGACTATCGACATTATCTGACAACTCACTACCTTGCTCGATCGCCTGCTGACGGTTGTCAAAAACCAGTTTAACGTCTTTGTCGAATGCCGCGTAAACAGCATCAACTTTGTCTAAGTTGTTTTTAAGCTCGGCTTCATCCTTAACAACTAACTTAAGTGCTTTTAATTGACTGCTAAATTTTGCATTAGCGGCTTCGTAAGTTTGTCTATTCTCGTTCAGTGGTCCAAGCTCATCCTTGTGATAACCTTGCAAGGTCATATTACCCATTTGGGTTAGCTCAACCATTAATTGGTTGCTGCCAGCAAGGGTTGGAATCGCCAGTTCACTTACTCTATTTGTTGAGTCGTGAATGGTGTTGAGGTTGAACAATGAAGAAACACTGGTAACTACAAGCATTACCGCAAGAATACTAAAACCACCAATAATCTTTATTGCGACGGTTAAATTCATAAACACTACCTTCTGGATTCGGGGCAAAGCACTATCTGTTACTTTGGCCAATAATTTGTATGCTAGTGTGCGAGATCTTTATTTTTATTGTTTTTGGCTAAATATATTTGGCTTATATTGTCTATTAAATTGCTCAATATTTAGCTGCACGCCGCCATTATAACAAGCGCATTAAGATTTTCATTAAAAGATAGCAAAGTATTAGCTTATTGTTTGAACTAGCTAAGCCTTTGTTGGGTGAATTGTTTTCTGTCGTGCCAGCGCAGCATGGTCAAGTGGTTTCCCCAAACGCAGCCAGTATCTAAAGCGTAAATATTTTTATACGGGCAATCGCCCATTAACGCGGCCCAGTGGCCAAATATCCAAGCTTTATTTTTTAGCTTAGCGAGTTCGAACCAAGGCTTTAGTCCTTTAGGAGCTTTTCGTGGTTGTTCCTTGCAGGCAAAGTCTAAGGTGCCATCAGCATAGCAGTAACGCATGCGGGTGAAGGCATTTACAGTGTAACGAAAGCGCTCTTCCTTATTAGTGACTAAGTGCCAATCGTTTGGCTGTTCGCCGTACATGATAGACAACCACTTTTCACGTTTCTTCCCTGCAATTTTCTTGTGCGCAAACGCTGCGTTCTTAACAGCCTGTTTGATGGACCATTGCGGCGCTAAACCAGCGTGAGACATAAAACCGTCTTGGTTAGGCAACTCTAGTAACAATGGATGTTGAGCAAGCCAGTCACATAAAGATGAAAAATTAGGAGCATTTAACAGCGGTGATAGATGATCAGAGGGTTTTGCGTTCTTTAGCCCTGCGGCAATGGCAAGCAGGTGCAAATCATGGTTACCTAATACAAAATTAGCACTAGCGCCTAGCGATTTGACAAATTCTAGCGTTTCTAACGATTGTTTCCCGCGCGCCACTATGTCGCCAGCAAGCCACAGTTGATCTTGCTTTGGGTTAAATTTTGCTTTTATTAACAAGGCATCTAGCTCATCAAAGCAGCCTTGAATATCGCCGACTAAATATAACGCCATAGTGCTTTATTTGTTCAACAGCTTCCTAAATGACTTAAACATGGTGATTAATTGAGAATATTAGGTAATGCGAGGCGAAATACAGGAATATCTATCCAAAATTGTTGCTGATTTGGCGCAATCATTTGGTATTGCCCCTGCATTGTTCCAACTGGTGTGTTAAACACCGAACCACTGGTGTAGGTATAGGTTTGGCCGGGAGCTATGGTTGGCTGCTGACCTACAACGCCTTCGCCTTCTACTTCCGAACGCTCGCCGTTTGCATCGGTAATTAACCAGCGCCTGCTGAGCAGTTGCACTGGCGTATTGCGCAAATTTTCAATGCTAATCGTATAGCTAAACACATACTGTTGCTTGTCGGCATCAGATTGGTTGGGAAGGTACTGGCTAACAACGGATACTGATACATCATCAGTAACCGCTGTATATGGCGAAGGATTATTCATCAACTAGGTTACTCGACTACTTCTTATTCGGCTAAAGAATCACTGCTCGATTTATTGGCATGAATATAATTAGCTAAGCTGATGTAGTTATCAATTGTTAAATTTTCTGGTCGCAATGTTGGTGTTAGCCCAAGTGACTCTAACTCTTCTGCTGTTACTAGCTTTTTAAAGCTATTGCGAATCGTTTTGCGACGTTGGTTAAATGCCGTGACACAGACACTATTGAGGGTGGTCAAACAGGCGACTTCATTTTTGATTTCACGACGAGGGATCAAACGCACAATTGCAGAATCTACTTTGGGTGGCGGCTGAAATGCTTCCGGACCAATTTCCATCACGGATTCAACCTGACATTGGTACTGCGTCATAATCGACAAACGACCATAAGCCTTTGAGTCAGGCTGTGCTGCCATGCGGTCAACCACTTCTTTTTGCAGCATAAAGTGCATATCTTGGATATCCGCTTTAAAGCTAAGCAAATGGAATATCAGTGGCGTTGAAATATTATAGGGTAAGTTACCAAATACCCGTAGCGGTTTTTCGTCTGTCGCAAGTTGGGCAAAATCAAATTTTAGCGCGTCAATTTCATGAATCGTTAAATGTTCTGCCAAAAATGGATGATGACGCAAGCGCTCCGCTAAGTCGCGATCAAGTTCAACAACAGAAAGCTTACCCGCACGTTCTACAACGGGTTCGGTTAAGGCACCTAAGCCTGGGCCAATTTCAATTAGGTTCTCACCCGGCTCTGGGTTAATGGCATCAACAATGCGGCTAATAATGGCATCGTTATGCAAGAAGTTTTGACCAAAACGCTTTTTCGCCTGATGGCCTAAATGGGTGTTTTTACTCATCTACTCTTTTTACTTGTGTATTTGGGCTTTGCTTAACTCAGCTCAACAGGTGGGTTGAGCTAATCGAACTATCACTTATTATGAGTGATTTTCGGCTAAATCAATCGCCGTTTGGATGGCTTCAATCATACTGCCAGTATCGGCTTGGCTTGTACCAGCCAACTCAAGTGCAGTGCCATGGTCTACTGAGGTGCGCACAAAAGGCAAACCAAGGGTGATGTTTACTGATGAACCAAACCCTTTATATTTTAGCACTGGCAAGCCTTGATCGTGATACATACTTAAAATTGCATCAGCATCTTGCAAATATTTTTCTTGGAAAATGGTATCGGCTGGCAGTGGACCAATCACGTTAATGCCTTCTTCGCGAAGCTCAGCAAAGGCTGGGTTCATCACTTCAATTTCTTCGCGGCCTAAATGGCCATCTTCACCGGCATGTGGATTTATTCCGCACGCGTATATCTTTGGTTGCTCAATGCCAAACTTTTCACGTAGGTCGTGATCGAGAATACGGGTGACTTTTTGCAAACGTTCAGGGGTGATGGCTTTTGACACATAAGCGAGTGGAATATGGGTAGTCACCAAAGCCACACGCAAGCCAGGTGTTGCAAGCATCATCACTACATCAGAACAATTTGCTTGGTGGGCAAAGTATTCCGTATGGCCACTAAAGGCAATACCAGCTTGGTTGATCAGCCCTTTGTGCACCGGGCCAGTAACCACTGCATCAAATTCACCAGAGATATTGATTTCACTGGCAACACGCAGTGTTTCGACAACGTAAGCACCATTACTTGGGTTCAATTGCCCCGGCACAACTTCAGCTGCTGTTGGAATATCCTTGATAACTAGAGTGCCTGCTTTTTGTGGCTGAGGCTGAGCATTGCTATCGTAATCTGTGAGTGAAAGTGGCAAGCCAAGCTGCTGAGCGCGCTCGGTCATGGCCTTACGACAGCCAACAACAACGAGTTGCACTGGCCAATCTTGCTGAGCAATCGCAACAGCCAGATCTGGACCAATCCCTGCCGGTTCACCCGGCGTGATAGCAATGCGTTTGACCATTAGTTTGTTTCCTGTTCGAAAATCTCGATATAAGCTTCGTCGCGTGTTTCTTTGATCCAGCGAGCGCTTTCCGTACCAAATTTACGGTTAAACAGTAATTGGTAAGCTCGGTTTTCGTTCATTTGATCGGTTGCATCTAGCATACGGCGACCTGTAAGTTGCACTAAATGCCAGCCAAATGAAGAGCGGAATGGTTTGTGGTATTCATCGATAGATAGACGAGCTAGGGCATCTCGAAACGCAGGGTCGTAAGACTTAGGATCTGCCCAGCCTAAATCACCACCGCGAACTGACGTTGGGCCTTCAGAGTGCTCTTTGGCTAAATCGGCAAAATCAGCTTCGCCAGCATTAATTTGATCAAGGAAACCTTGCAGTGTTTCTTCTGCTTTTGCTTCACTTAAGATAATTGATGGCTTGATCAGGATATGGCGTGCTTGCACTTCTTCAACTTCAACGGTTTGGCGGCCGCGAATATCTAAAATTTTCACAATGCTGAAACCTAAGCCCGTACGAATTGGGCCAAAAATTTCACCTTTCGCTTTGCCGTCAATTAGCTCTGAAAACAAGGTGGGTAATTCATTAATATTGCGGTAACCCAACTCACCGCCTTCTAGGGCGTTGGCATCACCTGATGAAGCAATCGCGATTTTGGCAAAATCAGAGCCGTTATTCAGCAATTCAATGACTTTATCAGCGCGAGTTTTAGCGTCATTCATATCTTGTTGGTTAGGTTCTGGTGGGAACTCAATTAAGATATGACCAAGGTTATATTCAATGTCTTGGTTGGTTTGTGCTTTCATTTCATCGAGCAAATTCGCAACTTCTTGCGGCGAAATATAAACGCGGCGACGCACATTAGCGCGGCGGACTTCGCCAGAAATTAGCTCAGTACGGATGTTCTCGCGGTATTTTTCATAGTTAACCCCTTCAGCAACTAATGCTTCACGGAACTGGCTTAAGGTCAGCTTGTTCTCACGCGCCATGTTGTTGATGGTTTCGTCTAATTGGGCGTCACTAATTTGTACACCCATACGCTCGCCCATTTGCAGCATCAGGCTGTCGTTGATTAATTTATCCATTACCTGAGTGCGCAAAGCACGATCTGATGGCAAGGCTTGGTTATTGCGCTCGGCGTTGCCTTTAATATTGTCTAGTAAGTCTTTGACTTCCGATTCCAATACCACGCCTGAATTGACGATGGCAGCGACTTTGTCAAGCTCTACAACTTCAGCCTTAGCGCTGCTCAGCAGGCTTAGCATCATTGAAGATACTAAGGTGATTGCGGTTAACGTTTTCTTCATGAAATTAACTTCTTAATTATTGAGAAAGTATGGGCGTTTATAGCCAAAAATACTCGAATTAAACATATCTTGTGTGCCAACAGTGGTTGTTTGGCCACCAAACCCTTTGATGACAAACTCTAGCACGAATCCACTATTGAATTCATCGCGGTTTTCAATGCCAAAATTTTCGCTATCAACATTTGAGTTGATATGGCGATGGTAGGCGATTCGAACTGCCCAACAGCAGCTTTCATACTGAAAACCAGCGTAACTTTCCAGGCTGCGTTTTTGCTGGAGGTCTTGGGTAAAACGACCAACAAATTGCCATTCTGGATTTATTCTGACACTTGAAAGCAAAGAAAGTTGCTCAATACTAACACCGGATACGTCACGTGAATACCTGTGGTTTATTTGGAAGATGTTATCGCGGCTTTGGCGGTAGTCGACGTTGACTTGGCTTTTGTTCGTAGTGTCGGTCTCTGTGTTGTATTGAATGTTGCCACTAAACTGCCATTGCTCGTTGCCGCGCACGAATAAGTCAGCAGCAAGCGACGATTTATCAGCCGAAACACCACGTGCATCATCAGCAGCAATATTACTGTCATTTAAGTAAACAATGCGGCCAAGACTCATGCGAAACTGTTCAACATTAGCTTCATCAAGTAAACGCGATGTTAAGCCCCAAGAATACTGATTCGCTTGAGCAATGCGGTCTAAACCACTGAAGCGTCGGTCTCTAAACAGCCCTTGGAAGTCATCTTGCAGTCTGGCTGTATCATAAAGGCCAATGTTGTTTTGGTCTTTATCTGAAATGTATAAATACTGTAGCTGGGGTTCTAAGGTTTGGGTGAAGCTATTGCCAAAGTACTCGGCTTCACGATCAAAGTTGACACCACCATGAAAACGCACTTTCGGTAATGTACGCGTTACACTTTCTTCCAATTCACTGCCCAGCGGCACTTGCTCTTGGTCGTAGTAAGTATTCAGTACCTTAAACTCTGAATTAAAGAAGTATGCTGGTGTGGTAATTGGAACATTGAAGCCTGCTTCAATATGGTAGCGATTTGCTTCGACCAAGTCGGGGTTAGGCGATTCAAAACGCGACAATTCAGAATAAACGTCAAAGCTAGCATCAAATAAGCCGAGTGGGGTTGCGCTTGAAAACTCAACTTGTGGTACGGTTTTGTAGCTTGGTGTGTGATTACCTAAAACTTCAAAATCTTGTAGCTTAATAAGTGCTTGCCAGTTTTCACCAAAGTAGGCGAGTTCACCTAGTTGATACAAGTAGGCATCATTGTCGTTGTAATGACGGCTACCAATATCGACAAGGTAGTTATCATCACTTATCGATGTGTAATCAATGTGAGCACGGAAGTTTTCTGAGAAGTTACCAATGTGCTGATAGCGCCACAAATAACGAGCATCATTATTGGTTTGAATTTCGTCATCTTTGTGCAAGTACTCAAGGTCGAGTTGGCCAAATTGATCGTCGACCAAATAACGAAACTCAGTGAGCAACTGCAAACCGCGCTTCGACATATATCGCGGCGTAATGGTGGCATCGTAATTTTCAGCCAGATTTAAGTAGTAAGGCAGTTCAATTTGAACACCGGAGTTGCCTGAAGATTTAAATGTTGGTTCAAGTAACCCTGATTTACGCTCGTTCGTGACCGGAAAGGAAAAATAAGGTACGTAAAGCACAGGAACTTCAAATAACTCTAGTCTGGCGTTGTAGGCTTCACCTTGGTTCTCAGCAACCGAAATATTGATGGCACTGGCCTTAATTTGCCAATCAGGCACTTCACCGTGACATGTGGTAAAAGTGGAGTCGAGTAAGGCTAAATTGCCATCAGCAGTAATGACTAGCTTACCGGCGCTACCATGGCCAGGATTGTCTGCTAGATAATAGGAAGTATCAGCTAAGGCAGTTGAATTGTCGGCTTCTGAGGCTGACAACTGGTTAGCAAATACGTTAACGCCGCTGTTTTGAAAGTGAATGGTGCCCGAAGCATTAATTTGTGCTTTTAGGCGATCAAAGGCAATTTCATCAGCACTAATTTTCTGATCATCTTTTACTAAAGTAACGCCACCACGAAAAACCGCAACTTGGTCTTTTTCAATGCTAGTGGTGCGAGAGCTGATACTGATGCTGTCTTTGTCCACAGCCTGTACAGGTACTTGAATGACATCAAATTCAGGTAAGGGACAAATCAGACCGGTTGGAGCTTCAGCAGTTTGTTGTGCGATTGCTGGCGAGACAATAAGGTAACAGCTGCTCGCTAATAACAATTTTTTAGTTGGAAAAGGCATTCAGATCCCGAGGTTAATTTACAGCACAAAAACAGGTCGGTTATCCACACACTGTTGCGTTTGATTGTTATTGTTTTGCTAAATCCCGTTATAATATCGTAATTTTCAATAACTCGCTAATTGGTTATATTGACTTTTTAGTATTCAACCATTTTATATTCAGGGATTTTTCTTGTCTTCAGTTCCCCACGCAGTACCCCGCATTCATGAACTAGCTCAATGGCTTGAACAATCGGGATTCTCGTCACCTCAATTAGTCGCCATGACGGGTGATGCAGGCTTTCGTTGCTATTATCGATTTAGTTTTCAAAACGTTGATTATATTGCGGTTGATGCCCCACCTAAATACTGCAATAACAGTGCGTTTTTAGCGATTGCCAATCAGCTTGCCGAGCAAAGTATTAACGTACCTAAAATCTATGCTTATGATTTAGCAAAGGGTTTTTTCTGCTTGCAAGATTTTGGTCGTTGCCTATTGGCTGATGTACTAAGCGATGAGTCGATGCCAACGTGGTATCAAGAGGCCATTGATCTGCTGCCAATTATTGCACAAACCGTTAAAACATCTGATATGCCTGTATTTGATCGCGCATTTGTGGAAACTGAGCTGTCGATATTTACAGAGTGGTTACTGGCGAAGTATTTAAGGCTCACACTAAGTGCTGAAGAGCAATCAATGCTTAAACAAAGCTTTGCTTGCCTTGTTGATAATATTCTGGAGCAGCCGCAAGTGTTTATGCATCGCGACTTTCACAGTCGTAACTTAATGGTGCTAGGCGACAAGCAGAGCAGCGCCGCTCAGCTTGGGGTGATTGATTTCCAAGATGCCGTACTTGGCCCGATTACTTATGATGTGGTGTCACTGTTACGTGACTGCTATGTTAAATGGCCTGCGGAGCAAATTGCCCCGTTATTTGACTACTTTGTCGCAAAAATAGTCACACAAATGACAAATAGTCATACTGAAGCGCAGTCACTCGATATCCCGCTGACAACTTGGCAACGTTGGTTCGATTTAACCGGCTTGCAACGCCATATCAAAGCCAGTGGTATTTTTGCAAGATTGCTGCTTCGGGATAACAAAGCGGGTTATATCAAAGATATCCCGCTGACACTTTCTTACATCGTCGATATCGCCAGTCAATACGCTGAGCTTATGCCGCTAACACAATTTGTTGAAAACCGAGTGATACCTGCCGTTGCTGAGCTTAATCAGGAGCAAGTTTCGTGAAAGCCATGATACTAGCAGCTGGTCGCGGTGAGCGAATGCGGCCATTAACTGACCACACGCCTAAGCCCTTGCTTGAAGTTAAAGGAAAAGCACTGATTGAATATCACCTAGAACAACTCAATCAGCTTGGTATTACTGATGTGGTAATTAACCATGCGTGGCTAGGAGAGCAATTCCCACAAAAGCTAGGTAATGGCAGTAAATATGGCGTAAACATTCACTATAGTGCTGAATCTGATGGCGCATTAGAAACTGCTGGCGGCATCATTAAAGCACTGCCACTTCTAATAGATCAGAGCTTAGTTGAAGAGGAGTCAACAGCAAATGCAGCACAAGAGCCATTTTTAGTGATTAATGGCGATGTGTTTTTGTCTGGTCAATTTACTCAGCTACCTACATTGGCGGAAGATAAATTGGCACACTTGTGGCTTGTTGAAAACCCTGAGCATAATCCTGAAGGCGACTTTTATTTGCATGACGGGCTGGTAACAAATGACTTTGCTGACAATGCAAAGCGGTTCACCTTTAGTGGTATTGCCCTCTATCGACCAGCGTTTTTTACTGCACTGGCGAATGAACCAGCTCAAAAGAGCGAGCCAGCGCAAAAATTAGCATTAGGGCCGTCACTACGTGCTTTAGCGGCGCAGCATCGAATTTCGGGTGAGTTATTGAGTGTTGGCTGGACAGATGTGGGTACGCCAGAGCGATTAGCCTTGCTTACCCAAACAGCGGAATAAGCATATTCACAAGGCTTACAGCAAAAACAAACTAAGGATAAAGAGTAGGAACAAAGATGCGAATTTGGGGTAAATTACTAGGCTTTCTGTTTGGCTTTATGCTCACTAAAAATATATTTGGTGCGCTGCTCGGCCTATGGCTAGGCCACAGGTTTGACAAGGGCGTAGGCCTGAATTTCGAAAGCTTCAGTGTTAACGAGCAGGATGAAATGACTCGCCAAGCGGCATTTTTCTATACCTCTTTTTCTGTGATGGGTCATATCGCGAAAGCCAAAGGACGAGTGACCGAGCACGAAATTGCTTTTGCTACCGCCTATATGAATAAGCTGGGTTTGAAAGGAGAATTGCGCCAGCAAGCCCAAGAAGCATTTCGAGAGGGAAAAGTTGCTGGCTTTCCGCTAAAAGAGCGTTTGCAAAAGTTTAAGCAAAGCTGTCGTGCTCGCAATGACTTGATGTTAATGTTTTTGGAAATCCAAATCCAAGTTGCCTTTGCTGATGGTTCACTTGACCCGGCGGAACGTGAAGTACTGCATAAAATTGCTGGCCATTTAGGTTTTTCGGCACAAGATTTAGATCGATTACTGGAAATGATTATTGCTGGTGAATCTTTCCAACGCCACCAACAGCAACAAAGCCGAGGTGGCCAGCACAGTAGACAAACCAGTTCTAAGTCTTTGTTAAAAGATGCTTATAAAGTGCTTGGTGTGAGTGAATCTGCATCTAAACAAGAAGTGAAAAAAGCCTATAAAAAACTCATGTCTCAGCATCACCCAGACAAACTTGTTGCCAAAGGCTTACCTGCAGAAATGATGGAGTTAGCCAAACAAAAAACTCAGGATATTCAAGCCGCTTACGATCTTATTAATCGTCATTTGTAAGCCAGAACTCTATTAAAACTCTGCCCTTTGCAAAAAGTGCCAGTGGTCTCTGCTAGTATAAATAAAAGAAACGATTGAAGAATGCTTTTGAGCTATTACAGGAGCACTTAATGACTTTATCAATGCCTTTAAAAATTCAATTATTTGCTTGTGCAGCGCTACTTGCTTGCCTTTCGCCTAAGGCTGCCTTGGCAAGTGCTGCTGAAGATCGCAAAGAAATTAATGAGATGCGCACGCAAATACTGCAGCGCCTCTATAAAGAAGAGCCAAGCACGAAAGCACTTATTCGCAAAGCGGCTGGCTACGCAACCTTTTCAAATATCGGTGTTAATTTGATTTTTCTCTCTGCAGGCGGCGGTAGTGGTGTGGTTCGAGATAACGCTACAGGTCAAGACATTTATATGAAAATGGGTACGGCAGGCGTGGGTATCGGCTTAGGTGTTAAAGATTTTAGCGCGGTGTTTGTGTTTCATTCGAAAAAGGCGCTAAATAATTTTGTTGAATACGGCTGGGACTTTTCTGGTCAAGCGGATGCCGCCGCTAAATCAGGTAAAAAAGGTAGTGAGGGCAGTGCTGCGGTAACTGTCATCAAGGAAGTGGATGTGTATCAAATGACGGAAAATGGCCTAGCCTTGCAAGCGACACTGCAAGGTACTAAATACTGGAAAAATGATAAATTGAATTAGCGAATAGATTTTCTGGTTATCGGTTAAGTCTGATTATCGGTTAAGTCTGGTTTACGCTACTTCTAACCCTACCAACCAACAGTGGTTAGCCAACCTTTAATTTCTTTCGCTAAGCGCTCTTCTGGGTAATAGCCCGCGCGAAAGTTTGTTAACTCTCGTTGGCGATAGATGGGCTTTAATTCACGTTTAGCGGCTTTTTGACGATCTTGAGCAAAGTATTTGATCCAGTGAACGTCTTTTTTCAAGACAATATCTAATACAGGTAGCTCTGAGCCTGCAATTTGTTCTGCTAAACGCTGATTACCTGCCGCGCTTTGCCGATGAGCGCTCAAGGTAATCAAGGCATTGGGCTGTTCAACGGCGGCTTGTTCATACAAATCAAGCAAAATTGCAGCGTTATTTCCTTGCGCTATTACTAAGAATACACCAGGGTACTCAGCTGCTTTCTCCATCACACTAGTAAGCATAGGCGCTAGTTGCTCAGCGTATTTCGTCAACATTTCCTTGTTTTCTTCAGCAGCTAGCGAAGGTTTTAGTTGCTGGCTAGGGTAGTTTTCAGGTTTAGTGATAGGTTGGATCGCAATCGTTGTCCAGCCTTCATTGGGCAGGTGCTGACGCAAAAAATTAATGGCACGAGTATCTGTTGCTGCTTGGTTCCATTCAGGTAGTAAAATCGCGATACCGCGATCGGTACTATGATTGTCGGGCTGTAGAATGGTCAGAAAATCTTCGGTACCTGCCAGCATAGGGTTGACAAGACTGCTATCAAGGCTGCGTTCTATGTCTTGGGTAAACTGCTCGATAAGTGAAACTGGTGGACGAATGTTGGATTGCTTATTAGCCATATCCTTGCCAGCCATATCTTTACCCACCATGTCGCCACTTTTCATATCGCCGTCGGCCATACTTTTGTCTTGCATGTCCTTTTCTTGCATGGGCTGTTCTTGCATAGCATTGTCGCTCGCAGGCTGATTAGCATCAGGGGCTTGCTGCGCGTTAACACTTGTTGTGCTTAGCAATAAACTAATCGCGAAAAAGAAAATGACAGAAATAGAATGCTTCACTTATCGATTACCTACCGAATAACTATCTACTGAATAAACCAAGTGCCGACAATAATCGTTGGCCACAAACTAATAGTTTATCGGCCAATACTAACACGCCTTTAGGCTTGTGGAATATGGTCTTGAAACAGGCAAGGTGCGGTAAAGGTTAAACACTCTTTAGTTACAGGATGGGCTAGGGTTAGAGAGCTTGCATGTAGTTGCAGACGATTGCTTAGTGCCAATGCTCGGTCATGGGCATAGAGGCGATCGCCAATAATTGGATGGCCAAGGGCTAACATATGCACCCGTAATTGATGAGAGCGGCCAGTCACTGGCGTTAGTTCAACCAAGGCAGTTTCGCTTTCTTGGCTGATAAGCTGGTAGCGGGTCAGCGCTTTTTTACCATGCTCATGATCGACTTTTTGTTTTGGTCGATTAGGCCAGTCACAAATGAGCGGTAAATTCACTTCGCCAGAAGGCTCGTCTAGTTGACCATAAACGCGAGCAAGGTAGCTTTTTTGAGTTTGACGCTTTTCGAACTGGCGACTGATATCGACATGAGCGGGTTTATTGAGTGCCATCACAATAATACCTGATGTCGCCATATCTAAGCGGTGTACTATGGTTGCTGTCGGCAGTACCGACATTACGCGGTGCTGCAAACAATCCTGATGTTCAGCTAAACGACCGGGCACCGATAAAATGCCACTTTGCTTATTTAGCACTACCAAGTCATCGTCTTGATAGATGATGTCTAAATAAGGTGACATCGGTGGTCGATAGATAAAATCAGGATTGGCTACCATAACAACAAACTCTGTAATTACTCGGCCTAGTGCGTCACCACAATCAGGCGAATTGCTTCAAAGGTTAACTGTGCTTTGGCTAAGTAATCAGTTAATTGGCTTTGCTGCGTTTTAATAAAGTCGAGCTCTGCTTGGCGAACACTTGGGTTAATCGCCGCTAATGCTTGCAGGCGATCAAACTCTTGATCAAGTGTCTGGTGCATATTGGCGTTAGCCTTTTCCGTGATCGCCGGGATTTGCGCTTGTGCATGTGCTTCTGCTTTAGTCACCAATGCAGGCACTTCACCTTTTAGTGCTTTAATCAGTTGAGTCGCCACTTGTTTCTTCACTGGCGTTAATTGCTGCTCAAGCACTTGTGAAGACACCTTGCTCGCTAAGTTATTACCGGCTTTGTCTACTAACACGCGAATCGGCGTAGTTGGCAAGTAACGGCCTAGTTGCAAGTGGCTTGGCGCCGTTGCTTCAACGGTGAAAATACACTCTAGGAAGAATGTACCAACGGGCAGTGCTGGGTTTTTCAATAAACCGATGCTGGCGTTACCAATTTCGTCGCTGAGCACTAAATCCATCGCGCCACGCACCATAGGGTGATCCCATGAAAGTAGCTGGTAGTCTTCACATGCCAAGGCAGTTTCGCGATCAAAGGTCACTGTGGTGCCATCTTCCGGTAACTGCGGGAAGTTTGGTGATAGCATATGCTCAGTTGGGTTTAGGGCAATCGCATTGTCAGCTTTGTCGTCTTGCTGAATCCCAAAAACATCAAACACTTGGAACATATACTGTGGCAAGTCGATTTGGTTATCTAATTTTGCTACCTGTTCAACAATTTCTTGCGCGCGGCCTTGGCCACTTGAATTCAGCTCGAGCAATTTGTCACGGCCACTTTCAAGTTCTTGCTTGATGGTTAGATGTTGCTGATGGCTTGCTTCAATCACAGCATCAATGGCATCACCTTGCCAGTTTTGCGCAAACATTGCCGCTTGTAACTCACTGCCATGGCTTTCAAATACCGCACGACCCGTTACACAAGTGTGCTCGAAGGCATTTAATGACTCTTGGTACCAGCGGTAGAGCAGCGCTTGTGGTGATTGCTCAAAATACGGGATATGTAACTTGATGGTTTGCGTTTGACCAATACGATCTAAACGACCAATGCGCTGCTCTAATAAATCAGGGTTAGTTGGCAGGTCGAATAATACCAAGTGGTGAGCGAACTGGAAGTTACGGCCTTCACTACCTATTTCTGAACAAAGCAGCACTTGTGCGCTATCTTCTTCTTGGGCGAAGTAAGCAGCGGCGCGGTCACGTTCAAAAATACTTAAACCTTCGTGGAATACCGCCGCGCGAATACCTTCTTTTACGCGCAAGGCGTTTTCTAGTTCAATCGCTGTATCGGCATGGGCACAAATCACTAACACTTTTTCTTGCGTCAGTGATTTTAACAAGTCAATTAAGTAGTCAACGCGAGGGTCGATATCATACCAATTGCTTGTTGCTGAGCTTAAGCTGTATAGACGCTCTGGCGTGTTTAACAACTTACTTTGCCTAAGCTCAGCCAACTCGTCTGCAGATTTATCTGCGACTAAATCATTGATGCTTTGCTGGTAAGCTTCTGGCAAGGTAAGTGGCGCAGGCAGTGCTTTACGCTCTGGGAAACCTTTAATGGTATTACGGCTGTTTCTAAATAGAATTCGCCCAGTGCCATGGCGATCGAGTAATTGCTTAATTAAGCCTTGGCGCGCCGTTTCTTGCGCTTTTTCATCATCGCCCGTTAATTCGGCTAGCTGGCTGTTAATATCAGTTTCATGCAGTAGCTTTTTCAGCGTTTCACTTTGTGTTGCACTTAGCGCTTGCTTGGCAACTAAGGCATTAGCGGCATCGGCAACTTCTGTGTAATGGCTTTCTTCTTCAATAAAGGCTTGATAATCGTAGAAACGATCAGGGTCAAGCAGACGCAAACGGGCAAAGTGGCTTTCGTGGCCTAGTTGATCTGGCGTTGCTGTTAATAGCAATACACCTGGGATCACTTGTGCAAGCTGTTCAATACACTGATATTCAATGCTAGGTGCTTCTTTTGACCAGTTAAGGTGATGCGCTTCATCGACAACCATTAAGTCCCAATCTTCAGCAATGAGTGCTTCGTACCATTGTGGGTTTTCGGTGATGAAACTTAGGTTTACTAATACTAATTGTTCGGCGCTAAACGGGTTCTCGTCGCCACTTTGCTGACAGCGCTCTTCATCGTAAATGGCAAACTTTAAATTAAAGCGGCGTAGCATTTCTACGAGCCACTGGTGCATTAGCGAATCAGGTACCACAATCAACACACGTTGGGCGCGGCCTGTGACGAGTTGTTGATGGATAATCAAACCAGCTTCAATGGTTTTACCTAAACCAACTTCATCGGCAAGCAATACCCTTGGCGCGAATCGACTACCGACTTCTTCAGCGATATAAAGTTGGTGTGGAATTAAGCTAACGCGACCGCCGGCTAAGCCAACTAGCGGTGACTGCTGTTGCTCGTATTGATGTTTAAGGCTGGCTTTGCGTAGACGGAACCAATCAAGGCGATCGACTTGACCGTTGATTAAGCGGTCTTGCGGTTTATTGAACTTGATAAAGTGATCTATCATCACTTCTTTTAACTGGGTTTGCTCACCCGTATCAACGCGTGTGCCTGTGTAGGAAAGTAAGCCACCTTGCTCGACGACATCTTCAACTTTTAGCATCCAGCCTTCATGGCTTGGCACCAAATCACCAGGATTAAAAACTACGCGGGTTAATGGCGCATTGTCGATTGCATATTTTCTCGCTTCACCAGTGGCGGTAAAAATTATCGTGACATGACGATTTTCGACACCGGTAACTGTACCAAGACCTTGATCTGATTCACTATCACTGATCCAACGTTGGCCAGGAAAAAAATGCATATTGACACACTCCAAAAACGATTCAGCCAGTAAAAGAGTTAACGCGCATTGCTTAATTCGTGTAGCAACGCCACTGGCTCAGGCAAAAAAGGGGCGACATATTACCGTTAATACTAGTTGTAATCATCAAAAAATTCGTGTTTTTTCTGTGCGCTTGAAAGGGGGGGAGTAACGACTGTGGTTGAGGAGAATTTTAGCGTTAATGTTAACGGTATAGAAATGTGTTTGTTAGACAAGAAATTACGCGGAAAAATGCGCTTGGTAATAGCCTACTATGACAGCTTTTTAGGCCGCGTCAATAGCTGAAAAAATTGCGTGTAAAATCACCAAAATTTGCTTGCGAGAGCGCTCTTAAGCTGTCAGAGTGAAGTTGTTAAGTTTACAAGGAATTCATCAACCGCTGGAAAAATCGTAGCTTAGGTTGATAGTGACAGTACGGGCTTGTCGACACTTGCCCCATGCGCTTTCGTCTGACTACGATGGCTCTATGCTAAGCGAGCGTGCCTATATGTCTGACGAAACCATTATCTATGTTTTAGATACGAATATCCTGCTTCACGAACCTTTCGCCTTTCTCTCCTTTAAAGAACATGATGTTGTCGTTCCGATGACAGTATTGGAAGAATTAGACTCGATAAAAGACCGCAAAAAAGATGTCAGCCGCGATGCTCGCGTTGCCATTCGCGCACTAGAAGATGTGCTGGCCAATTCGACACCTGAGCAAATTATTGCAGGGGTGCCACTGGCGACGAGTTTGGGCAGCCAAGAACAATCACCTAGTGGTGCGCTATCGATTATCAATGACTATGCACTTGAGCAAAAAGCGTCAACCTTGTCATTTAACGAAAATGATAACCGTATTATCAATGCCGCCATCAATATTCAGAATCATAATCTCGATCGCAAAGTCGTGTTGGTGACCAAAGACATCAATATGCGCCTAAAAGCGAAAGGGGCAGGGATGGCACATGTTGAAGATTATCGTACCGACCAACTGATTGACGATGTTCGCTTTTTAACGAAGGGCTATCACCAATTTGACGGCGACTTTTGGGACAATATCAAAGAGTGTGAAAGCGAAAGTGAAGGGCGTAATACCACGCACTATGTCAAACGTGATATTTTGCCAGCTACTTACATGAACGAATACTTGCTGGATGATGGTGAGCATTTTGCAGGCAAAATTGTCGGTTGGGACGAAGAACAACTGGCGATTCAAGATTTATCGCGCGAGCGCTTAATGGCCAAGCAAGCGTGGGGTATTCATCCGAAAAATATTTATCAAGGGATGGCGATGGACGCCTTGCTCGACCCGACGATTGATTTGGTGATTCTGACTGGCCCTGCCGGCTGTGGTAAAACGCTATTGGCCTTGGCTGCCGCTTTAGAGCAAGTGATTGAGCGTGGCCTATACGACAAAGTGATTGTGACTCGCAGTACGCCAGAAATTGCGGAATCTATTGGTTTCTTGCCGGGCACAGAAGAAGAGAAAATGGCCCCTTGGCTAGCGGCCATTACTGACTCGCTGGAAGTTTTGCACAAGCAAGATGAAAGCATGAGTGGCAGCATGAACTACATAATGGAAAAGGCTAATATTCAATTTAAGTCAGTCAACTTTATGCGCGGTCGCAGCATTCAAAATGCCATCGTGTTACTGGATGAATGCCAAAACCTGACTGCTTCTCAGCTAAAAACCATCATTACTCGTTGTGGTGAAGGCACTAAGCTGGTGTGTTCAGGTAACTTGGCGCAAATTGACAGCAACTACCTAACCGCCGTGACCTCTGGTTTGACCTATATTGTAGAGCGCTTTAAAGACTTTCCCGGCAGCGCGACGATAAACTTAAATGGTGTCGTGCGTAGCCGTTTAGCATCATTTGCCGAAGAAAATTTGTAGTTTTCATTTTAGAACATGACGCTTTCGGTGCAGCTAGCACCGAAAGCGCATCATGGAATCTCTTGGTTTCACTTTATGCGATAAATGGCGGCTTCTTAATAAAAATACTCTTTCTTATGTTGAAAAGCATCGCGAAAATGCTCCACTAATAAGTTAAGCTTTTTATCTGGCTGTCGTGAACGAGGGTAGACAGCATACACCCCTAAGTTTTTTGCTGCATAGTCATCCAATAACGGCACAAGGCGGCCACTTTTTAAATCTTCGTGAATTAATACCTGTGGTAGATATGCGATGCCAAAATCGTTTAGTAGTGCTTGCCTAATCGACTCCAAACTATTGGCGTGAAAGCGGCCAACCACCTGCACATAAAAGTCTTTTTCTTGTTCGCTAAATTGCCAGTTGTCTGGCCCCACTCCTTCATACTTGTAGATCAAACATTGATGATCTTTTAACTGTGCTGGGTGCGGCGGTTTGCCGTGCTGAGCAACATAGCCAGGACTTGCACAAACGACCCAGCGTGAGTCGATTAAGCGCCTAGCAATGAGTGAAGAATCCTCCAAGTCGGCGGTACGTATGGCTAAGTCAAATCCGTCATTAATAATGTCAACCATGCGATTGGTGACTATTAACTCTATTTCGACATCGGGGTATAGCTTGCAGAATTCAGCAATAGATCTACTCAAAATAACATGAGCTGAGACAACGGGAACTGTCACCTTTATTTTACCGCGCACGGCATCGCCGTAGCCCGTTACTGTGTCTTGTGCGTCTTGTAGGGCTTGTTTGGCAAGGCGTGCTTTACCATAAAGCGCATGACCTGCCTCCGTAAGATTGAGTTTGCGCGTGGTGCGATAGAAAAGTTGTACGTTTAATTCTTGCTCTAAGCGCGTAATACGCTTACTCACCACTGAATTTGTCATTGCTAGTTTTTCTGCCACTCTTGAAAATGAGCCTTCATCAACTACTTGTACAAAAAGAAAAATGTCGTCTGCTTTAACCATGCGTTAACCAAATAAAGAAGTGATTATGTCAAAAAAGGAAAAAATGATTCTCTTTTATTAATATATATTAATAGTTCTGATAATTGTACATTCCCGCTAATTTTGTTTACCAAAATGACTACAACAGCAAGCACTAGAAAAACAATCACTAGAACGCAAGGACTGGTAAACAAGCATCTAAGAATATAACGATTAGGAGACTTGAGAGTGAGTGAACTTACTCTGGGCTTTTTGGCGTTGATGCCAATTGCTCTTTCAGCATTATTATTGGTCGGTTTACACTGGCCAGCGAAAAAAGCGATGCCAGTAGTACTATTGGTGACCGCTTTATTAGGTTTATTAGTTTGGGACATGAGCGCCAATAGAGTTATTGCCTCTATTTTACAGGGTATGGGGATTACCGTGTCTGTGCTATGGATTGTCTTTGGCGCTATTTTCCTGCTTAACACGTTAAAACACACCGGTGCTATTGCCGTTATTCGTCAAGGGTTTACTCAAGTATCTCCTGATAGACGTATTCAAGCGATTGTGATTGCTTGGTGTTTTGGTACTTTTATTGAAGGTGCTTCTGGTTTTGGTACGCCTGCTGCGATTGCTGCGCCATTACTGGTCGCCATTGGTTTCCCTGCCGTTGCTGCTGTTCTTATGGGCATGATGATCCAAAGCACGCCAGTATCATTTGGTGCTGTTGGTACGCCAATCGTGATTGGTGTTAACAAAGGTCTAGATACGGTTGCCATTGAAGCGCAATTAGCTAGCCAAGGTTGGACATGGGAGCAATACCTGCAGCTTATCACGGCTGATGTTGCCATTATTCACGCCATTATTGGTACGTTAATGCCATTGTTTATGGTGATGATGCTAACCCGCTTTTTCGGCAAAAATAAAAGCTGGAAAGAAGGCTTAGAGATATTACCTTTCGCATTATTCGCGGGTATCGCTTTCACCATTCCTTATGCATTAACAGGTATTTTCCTAGGGCCAGAATTCCCATCACTAATCGGTGGTTTAGTGAGCATGGCCATTGTTGTCAGCGCTGCTAAAAAAGGCTTCTTAACTCCTAAAAATCACTGGCAATTCCCTGAAAAGTCACAATGGCCAGAAAACTGGTTAGGTAAACTGGAAATTGCTGACAACGATCTGAAAGTGACCAAGCCAATGTCACAAGTCATTGCTTGGACGCCCTATCTACTAGTGGCTGCTCTTTTAGTTTGCTCACGTGTGTTTGGTGATTTCAAAGCACTACTTAATAGCGTCAGCATTGGTTTTACTGACATTCTTGGTGAAGCCGGCGTGAGTACCGCGTTTAGCCCGCTTTACTTGCCGGGTGGTTTATTACTGATTGGCGCGCTAGCAGCGGTAATGTTGCAAGGTAGCACAACTACGCGTGGCGATGCGCTAAGCAAAGCGTTTAAAGAGTCGAGCAAAACTATTTTCAGTGCTGGCTTCGTGCTGATTTTCACTATTCCGATGGTACGATTATTTATTAACTCGGGCGTTAACATGGCTGATTTACCGAGCATGCCAATGAGCAGCGCGCAAATGTTTGCCACTTGGTTTGGTGACGCCTTCCCACTGATCAGTCCAACGATTGGCGCATTAGGTGCCTTTATCGCTGGTTCAAATACTGTTTCGAACATGATGTTCAGCCAGTTCCAATATGAAGCGGCAGTCAGCTTACACCTATCGCCTGCGATTATTATTGCTGCCCAAGCGGTTGGCGCTGCTGCAGGTAATATGATTGCCATTCACAACGTTGTTGCGGCAAGTGCTACCGTTGGCCTGCTTGGCCAAGAAGGGGCAACCTTAAGAAAAACGGTATTGCCAACGATTTACTATGTGTTATTTGCTGGCGCGTTAGTCATGTTTGCCTTATATGGCTTGCAATTGACTGGTCCACTTGGCTAAACGTTAGAAAAGTTAACCCGTTACACACGTGTTAACGATTACTGATTCGAGATTAATATGGATAAGAAACGACTTATTTCAGATTTAACCGATGCGTTAGGTGAAAACAAAATTCGCGTTGGCCAGAAAAGCACTGAGCATTTTCGCACCGGCTGGCGCTCGGGTGGCGGCAGCGCACTAGCAGTTGTCTTCCCTGAAACACTGGTAGAATTTTGGCAGGTGTTAAAGCTTTGTGTTGCTGCTGACTGCATTATGATCATGCAAGCAGCAAACACTGGTCTGACAGAGGGCTCAACACCCAGTGGTGATGACTACGACAGAGAAATTGTCATCATCAATACCTTGGCAATGAACAAGCTCTTGGTATTAGATGACGGTGAGCAAGTGATCAGCTTCCCTGGTACAACCTTACATACCTTGGAAAAAACACTTAAACCACTTAATCGCGCACCGCATTCGGTCATTGGTTCTTCTTGCCTAGGTGCTTCGATTGTCGGTGGTATTGCCAATAACTCTGGTGGTGCACTGGTGAAACGTGGTCCTGCGTATACGGAATTGTCTTTGTATGCGTGGGTTGACGAGCAAGGTCAACTGGAATTAGTCAATCACTTAGGTATCGACTTAGGTGATACGCCTGAACAAATCTTAGCGAACTTAGAAGCAGAAAAATTCTCGTTGGCAAGTTTAGCGACCGAAGAAAAAGCCAGTGCCAGCGATTACCTTGAGCGTTTACGCGATGTTGATGCCGACACGCCAAGTCGCTTTAATGCGGATACCACCCGTCTTTATGAAGCTAGTGGCTGTGCTGGTAAAGTTGCTGTATTTGCTGTGCGTTTAGATACCTTTGAAGTCGCTAAACAAGAGCAAACTTATTATATCGGTACCAATAACCCTGATACCTTAACCCACTTGCGCCGCCATATTCTGAGCACCTTCAAGCACCTGCCTGAAGTGGGTGAGTATATGCACCGAGATATTTTCGATATCGCGGCGAAATACGGTAAAGACACTTTCTTAAGTATTGAGCATTTAGGTACCGACAGATTACCTAAATTGTTTGCCTTGAAAGGCCGTGTAGATGCCACCTTAAACAAGGTGCCTTTATTGCCTAAGTATATGAGCGATCGTGTATTACAAGTCGCAAGTAAGTGTTTTCCACAGCATTTACCAGAGCGCATGTTGGCTTATCGTGACAAGTACGAGCATCACTTAATTTTGAAAATGAGTGATGAGGGTATTGCTGAAGCGTCTAGCTTTTTGGCGAGCTATTTCAAAGAAAACCCTGACGCAGGAGATTACTTTGAATGCCAACCTGACGAAGCGGCTAAAGCTTACTTGCAACGTTTTGCTGCGGCGGGTGCTGCCATTCGTTATCAAACGCTTCACGACAAAACAGTTGGCGATATCTTAGCGTTAGATATTGCACTTAAGCGCAATGACCCGTTGTGGCAAGAGGAATTGCCACAGTCGATCGCCAGCCAAATCGATAAGTCATTATATTATGGACATTTCTTCTGCTATGTCTTCCACCAAGACTATGTCCTGAAAAAAGGTGCCGATGCCAAGAAAGTGAAAAAAGAAATGCTCGCGCTACTCGACTCTCGCGGGGCTAAATACCCTGCTGAGCACAACGTCGGCCACCTTTATGAAGCAGAACCGGGCGTAAAGGCCTTTTATCAACAGCTTGACCCAACCAATAGCTTTAACCCAGGCGTTGGCCAAATGGACAAGCACAAACGCAACTGTGCTTGCTGTTAATCAGTTAAGACTTAAAGTAGGAGAAGCTGACAATGATGCGATTAAGCCAATGTCATAACTTTCATGATTTTAGAAAACTAGCAAAACAGCGCCTGCCGGGCCCTATCTTTAACTATATTGATGGTGGCGCCGACGACGAAACTACTTATCGTCGCAACACGGATGCGTTTGAAGGCTGTGATTTATTGCCAAGCGTACTGACCGGCGTTGAAGATGTTGATTTATCAACTACCGTCATGGGGCAAAAGCTGGATATGCCAGTGTACTGCTCACCAACAGCGCTGCAGCGCTTGTTCCACCATAAAGGTGAGCGTGCGGTAGCGAAAGCGGCGGAAAAATACGGCACTATGTTTGGTGTTTCCTCCCTAGGTACAGTTAGCCTAGAAGAAATTGCTGACTTGGTAGACACTCCGCAAGTTTACCAGTTCTACTTCCACAAAGATCGCGGCTTAAACAAAGCCATGATGGAGCGTGCCAAAGCCGCTGGTGTTAAAGTGATGATGCTAACGGTTGACTCTATCACCGGTGGTAACCGTGAGCGTGACTTGCGCACTGGCTTCTCTATTCCGTTCCGCTTAACGCTTGCGGGCATGATTCAATTTGCCATTAAGCCAATGTGGGGCATTAACTATGTTACCCATGAAAGCTTTAGCCTACCTCAGCTAGATGCACACATTGATATGGGCAATAGCAGTAGCTCAATTGGTGATTATTTCACTAAAATGCTTGATCCATCAATGAACTGGAAAGATGTTGAAGAGATGGTTAAGTTCTGGGATGGCGAGTTCTGCTTAAAAGGCATTATGACGGTTGAAGACGCTAAACGCGCCGCTGATATTGGCTGTACTGGTATCGTGATCTCTAACCATGGTGGCCGTCAGCTTGATGGCTCTCGCAGCTCGTTCGATCAACTGGCAGAAATTGTTGATGCTGTTGGTGATCGCATTGACGTGTTGTTCGACAGTGGTGTTCAGCGTGGTACCCATGTGCTTAAAGCCTTATCACTTGGCGCAAAAGCGGTCGGTATTGGTCGCGGTTACTTGTACCCATTAGCCGCAGCGGGTCAACCGGGTGTTGAACGTATGCTTGGCTTAATGAAAGAAGAGCTACTGCGTGATATGCGCTTAATGGGCTGCAATTCATTGGATCAACTATCACGCGGCAATTTGCGTTTTAGATAAGCCTTGGTGATGAGCTTAGGCAGTGTATGCTGCCTTTGCTGATTTGTTCAGTTATTGCCATTCTCTCAACATTATCAAGAAAACCTCTCTATAAAATTCAGATGCTTGTTAAAGGATTCGAAAGTCACTTTAGCGAGTCGGAATTGCACGCAAAATGCTGCACGCTGGTATAGCTACTTTTAATCTAGATTTCTGAAAGTGCTGTTATTAGCTGCCGAACAGCTAATAAATAATTCTAGAATTGAAGAAACTTACTCAATAAGTAAAGATAAAAATATGCTTTGTCTTCTGTGCTAATCTTGTTACAAGTGCTGGCATTGATGGGGTGTTACATATCAATATTCTAACTCGCCAAGTTGCTCGCTTGTATTGGAATGTTTTATTACTATTACTCTGCGTAAGCGTTAATGCCAGCGCTAATAGCTTGGCATTTAGCAAAGAAGCAAACGAGCAAGCCCGAAAAAATGGTGACTCGCTTGTTCAAGACAAGCTCTCCATTGCGTTAATTTTACCTCAAGCTGCTGAGCACGGATTTTGGCGAATCGTCGAAGATGTCGCTTTTGCAGTGGCTGCTGATCTTGATATTAATATCCAAACTTATTCATCAGTAGAAAGCCGATTTTCGTTGCTGGCTACCGTTAATCATCTGCTCCGTCAGGATAAAAGACCTGATTATGTCATTATTCGCCCCTACCAAGGTAATGCCAAATCATTGTTTGATCTACTTAACCAAGCAAACGTTAAATTTATCACCTTAGAAGATACCGATTTTGATAATCAAGATGGCATTATTCAATACCCTACTGAATCTTATCCTAGTTGGATAGGGGAAGTTGTTTATGATAATCAACAAGGTAGTCAACTGCTGCTGGATGCTTTGATGCGTGAGCATCAAAATGCATATCCAAATAAGCCAATAAATGTGGTGGGTTTGGGGGGCAATTTTAATTCCGTTTCCAAGCAACGCGAGCAAGTACTGGTGGATATGGACGCTAAGCAAAAGCTCCAGCTAAAGCAGGTATTTTCGACCAATTGGGATAAGCAAGTTGCGCAGGACAAATTGCCCGAGATTTTACGTCGCTACCCGCAAGCTCGATTAATTTGGTGCGCTAACGACGACTTGGCACTGACTGCCTATCAATTAGCTAGTAATCAACAAAGCCAGCCATACTTTATTGGTGGTTTTGATTGGCTGCCAGATGCTATTGATAGTATCGAGCAAGGTAAACTGACAGCATCAGTCGGCGGACATTTTTTAATGGCAGGACAAGCTGTATTGCGAATTGCACAACACCAGCTAGCTGAAAATTCTCAGCGCTATCAGGGGGCATTAGAAAAATATTCTTTTGAGTTAATCACACAAACGAATGTTCGTCAGTTTAGCCGTTTTATCAAACGTAAGGGCTGGCAATCTTTATCTTATCAACGCTACCTTTATCATGGTGTAGGGCTCGCGCCACAAAGACTTTCGATAACCAGTATGCTTAATTTTTACAATGAGTTACCGAAGTGAGCGTAGTTAACACGCTGGAGTTGGTTTGGTGTCCAGATGACTTGATTACGCCGTTATATGGCTAACTCATGTTTTAGCGCCTAGCCCAAGGGTTAGCAAAGGGGCGTTTTTGTTATTAAGCGCATGTACTGATTGTTCCAACAAGAAGACTACGCTTTTTGGGATCACTAATTGTTGGTAGCTTTGTAGTGAACTCGCCGAATTTCAAGAAACTCGTCATTAGCAACTCCTTGCTCGATAATCTTCTCCAACTCAACTTTGCGATGAAAAAGCTTTGAATTTGGAGAAATGACAAAATGTGATTGCTTTCTCAAGTATTGAGGCTGCCAAGTAGACTTGACTATATCTTCAGTTAAACCCATTTGTTGCAGTACCGCCTTAGTGCTCAGATTCGTATGAAAAAAACCATCAATGCGATTGTGCTTCAGCAGCAATATTTTTTGTTCTAGCGTATTAACCGTGATTTTTTTGGATGCCTTATCGTTGTCAAATATTGGGAAGACTTCTGAGCCTGTATTTAAGCCAATGGCAGCGTTGATAAGCTGTCGGTAATTGGTGATTGTATCTTTGTCGTCGTGATTGACGAACAGATATTCGGTAATTGGGCTGTAGGCGGGTTGCAAAAAGGTGAGTGCTGGGTTTTCTCGGTAGTTGAGAATAATGATATCGATAGTGCCTTTCTCAAGCTCCTTGATTCGCCGCGCCAATGGCATAGGTTTGATATTGACTTTAACGTTGAGCTTTTGGCCGAGATAGCGCATATATTTGGCGTGTAAACCTTTGGGAAAATCTGGCGATACCGATGCGGTAATTACAGAATCTTCGACATGTGAAACAGTGTCTTGGGCAAACACAATAACGGGCAGTGTAAAAAACACTGACAATAGTATGATTATTGAGCGATAACTCATGGTGCGCAATGTCGAAAGCCTTCCACTAATGTTGGTTTGAACACTTGTTGTTGGTATTAGGGCGTGTTGATCTTTCAGGGTTGTTTTTGCAGCAGTCTGTTTGGGTTTTATACAAGGCGGCACTTGTGCAGTGTAGTCATTCTCCATAAATAAGTGCCAACAAAGTAGAAAACTCAAACATACGCTGCCCTTTTGTTTTAATTGATTGGGTTCATCTAAACGCCTCCTGCTCATTGTTGCTCGCTTTTTACATAGAACAACTATGCGACAAAACGAGCGCCGCGATCAGAAAGCGTTTAGATTGAACAAAATTCAACCTCGAAAGCTCAACACGCCCTGATCTCCAGCCTATTTGGTCAGGCGATGTTACGGCAAAAGTCAGCTAGCTTATTTAATAATACTTAGCTGAAGGTCATGCCCTGCTTTGACTCGGGAGCTTTGTTTTGGTTTACGTGCTTTACTTTAAGTGCTGTCTATTAAGTATAGTGCTCTTCACTCAAGGCGGCTGTTTTTCTTAGGTGGTAGCTGGCTGATATCTGGCTTCTAACTCTTTAACTTATTGAACAGTAAATAATTACTAGTAAGTGTCAGATTATTTAACACTTTCTTTTGTTGAGAAAAAGGATGAACTTTAACTCTATGATAATTAGGAGTTTTTTATAATGGTGTTGTTTTTGCTTAAGCACATGTTAACTATCATGTTAAGCAAGCTAACTATTTGTTTAACATAGAAAACATTATTGTTTTATCTTTTAATTAACTTGTTTTAGGTTGTAGCATGTTGAAGTCTATTAAAAGCCTTTCATTTTTATCTCTATTCCTAATTTTTACTAATGCGCAAGCCAATATTATTATTGATACCAGTTTGTGGACATTGGCAGAATCTCCTGCGCGTGGTGGCTCGCAAGGTATTACCAGTGCAAATGGCAATCAAGCAATACAAAATAACAATGCCAATGGCGCTTTAATTAGTGATTTCATTTTTGATGGTGATTTTGTATTTAGTGGCTTTATGACGCCGACATCGGATTTATTTGATGATGACGATATTCTCGGTGTTGTGTTTGGCTGGCAAGACGAGCGAAATCACTATCGCTTGGGTTGGGAGCAAGGTGGCTTAAACGATCGTGGTGATCGTGCTGACGGCCGGTTCTCCGTTTCTAGTGGTCTGTTTTTAGTTAAAGAAGTCGATGGTGTTTCAAGCACTTTGTTCGAGCAGGAATTGTTTTGGCAGGATGATGTTAATTATCGCTTTAGCGTTTCACGTTCAGGTGAGGAAATTTCATTTAGCTTAGGTGGTGTAGAGCAGTCATTTACCGATAATAGCTTTACCGCTGGCCATGTTGGCTTTTATACCGAGAGTCAAACGGCACGCTTTTCGAGCTTAGCTGGCCGTCCAAACAGTGCTGAAATTCCAGAGCCAGATACTTTAGCATTGCTTGGTTTAGTTTTACTTGGTGTCGCGGTGCGTAAATCTCGCCGCTAAACCATTGTCAGGCTAATAGTGTGAATGCTGATTTGTCTTGAGCTATCAAGCAGATCAGCTAGTCACTCGGTTGTTTCAATAAAACCACCGCCACCGCTCTGTTACTCTAGTTATTGTCAGCAATAGTTGAACTTATTTAGTCCTTTTCGGCATAGCGAGGTTGCTTATTATTTGTTAACGTGAGTAAGTATTAATTGTTACTACTTACAAAGAGTTGATAGGGAAATTCATGATCCGAGTGCTTTTTAATAAAAAGGGTGGGGTAGGTAAATCAAGCCTTGCTGTTAATCTTGCCGCGATGTCGGCTGCAAGTGGTTTACGTACCTTAGTGATAGACCTTGATACTCAGTGCAATACCTCTTCTTATTTATCAGCACTTGATATTAGCGACGATGACTCTATCGCAGCGCTATTTGAACAGACCATTACCTTTCATTTACGCAAACGTCCTATCATTGAGTATTGCCAACCAACGAGTTACGAGAACTTGTTTATTATCCGTGGCTCTGAGCGAATTAAAGAGCTTGAAAGTGAACTCGATAGTCGTCACAAAATCTATAAATTACGCGATGCACTAGCGACTTTACGTGATGATTTTGACCGTATTTACATTGACACACCACCTGCGCTGAATTTTTACAGCCTGTCTGCTTTAATTGCGGCAGATAGTTGTTTAATTCCTATCGATTGTGACGACTTTGCGCGTCAGGGCCTGTATAGCTTGCAGCAGCAAATTCAAGAGATTAAAGAAGATCATAACGAAAATTTGCACGTAGAAGGTATTATTGCCAACCAGTATATGGTGAATGCCAATTTACCGGGCCTCATTATTCAAGAGCTGATTGAGGAAGGATACCCGGTTATTGCTGACTATATTCCACAGTCGGTAAAAATGCGTGAATCACATCAACAAAAGTCGCCACTAATTCATATGGCGCCAAAGCATAAGCTGACACAGGCACTATTAGCCTGCTATCAAGAACTTGAAGCCAGTTAGTAGCCCTTTTAAAGCCGAGTAAGTTTAAGAAGAATCAATCTTGCTTAACCTGCTCGATACACGCTTGACATAAGGCTATTATCGGTAAGCTCGCATCAAGCGTTATAACTTCTTCATCTTGCCTTGGTTTTTCTAAAGTCGTTAATTGGCTATCAAGCAATGCTGCTGGGAAAAAATGCTCTTTTCTATTAGTTAAACGCTCGTGTAGCAAGCTTTCAGATAAGTCCAGATAAAAAATGACTGGCTGATTACAATAACGTTTAAGTAGCTCTCGGTGTGCTTTTTTAAGGCATGATACCGCCATTACCACGCTCGCTTTATTGATAGCATACTCGTTTAGGAATTTCGTTAGTTTTGCCAACCAAGGGGCTCTGAGCTCTTCCGTTAGCGGGATCCCTTGCTTCATTTGAGTAATCGCAGCGGGTGAGTGAACATTATCAGCATCAAGAAAATCACAGCCTAATTTTGTCGCTAGTACTTGGCCAAGGCTGGATTTGCCGCAGCCACTTGGGCCGATAATAAGTATTTGTTTATTGTTCATTTGCTTAGCTGTTATCTAAGAAAATACGACGGCAATCACTTGGTCGGTGATTGGTAAAGGCTGGGTTAATGCTTGTTTATCGTTACTAACTTGCCAGTAGGGCGAGCTAACTTCTGGCTTTCGTATATAGTTGAGTTGATAGTGATGTCCTCTAAAGATCCGCGATAGGGAAAGAAACTGCCACGCTTTGGGCAATTGTGGCTGAACAAACAGCCCCTCGGGCCTGCCATCTAATCCAAGCATCCCTTTAATCAGGCTATGATAAAACCAAGCGACTGTGCCAGTATTGAACAAATGGCTAGAGCGTCCGGCCATATCCGGAAACTGATAATAGGCCCCGCGATAATAATTGGGCAGATAAACAGGCAGTTGCCCTTGTTGCTTGGCATGCTTAACCGACGGGATAACGCGTTTGAGCAAGGCAAAGGCAAGCTCAGATTTTTGCTGTTGATAAAGAGCGGCGGCGTAAAACATCGCGGCATGATTGTATACTGAGCCGTTTTCAGCAACGCCTGGCGACTTTTGTGTGAGCCTGCCAATATCCTCAACCATTGCTGTATAAGCTGGTGCTAGCATCATGGGCCCGTAGGGGGTTTCAAGTTGCTTAGTAACCTCGTTGATTAGCTCATCAATGCGTTGATTCGATAGCGGCAGGGACAACATTGCCCAGCTTTGGGTGTTTAGATAAATTTTCCCCTCAGTATCGTTTATCGTGCCAAATGTTCGGCCATCATCTGTGATACCGCGTGCGTACCAGCTACCCTGATAAAAATTTTCTTCGATTGCGGCATTCAGTGCATCGGCTTGCTCGGCCCAGCGTTTAGCATTGGCAATATCGTTTTGCCGCTCACAAATTGCTGACCACTTAGCAAAGGCTCGACTAGTGGCCATGCTTAACCAGACTGAAACCCCTTTACCGTCCTTGCCAACGTGATTCATTGGGTCGCACCAATCTCCTTGTTTGATCAAACTTAATCCACGTTTATCAATATTAGCCAGTAGATATTCCATGGCTAAATTTAGGTGTTGATAAACAGATGCGACTTCGCTGCTATTACTAAAACCGACTGTTTCGTTAAGCAAGCTGGTATCGTCAGTTTCCGACAGGTAAACCTCAACAAACCATATTAGCCAGACGTTGTGATCTGAGTGGGGAACCTGATTGATATATTTTAGCGTCGCCATACTGTGCAGCAGAATACCGTCTGGCATCGCACCACTTAATGCTTGTTGCGAAAGTGCTTTAAGAAACTGAGATTTGGCGCCTGTGGGCGCTAGATAAACGTTTCCCATGCTGTCTTGCAAAAAGTTACGGGTTTGAGGATCTGTGGTGAGCCGATGCAATTGTCCATGATAGCTTAGCTGGCGGGGCAGCCAGTGATTAACGAAATTATCAAATAGCGTATCTGGGCTTTTGATGCTTAGTGGTGCTGCACTTTTGTTGGTATCAGTAGTTAATTTGTGGTGCTCAGCGAAATTCAAGCTTGAGCTTGTGTTTTTGCCTTCAGTGTCACTGAGCTTAAAGTTTTTCACGGCAGTACGATTAAAATCAATTAGTGCTTGAATTTCTTCCTTCGCATTAACCGCGCCAAATCGCCAGCGCAGCGTTTTGCTCTGTTGTGGTTGGCAGCACAAGTTGTGCTGAAACACACCAATAGGCACTTCGTAATTGGCTGCATATTGAGCTAAATAGTCTGCATTTATGGCTTGTGGTGCGACAAGGTGACCATTGCCAATAAAGCGGTTTTTGTTACATGTCCAGCTGTCAGGTTCAACCTCACTAGTAAAAAAAGTGATGTCTTTGAAAGTACGAATTTTGTCGAAATCTTGGGTGTGTTGATACGGCGTTATCGAAGTCGCGATGATGGTCTTTAGCGAGCTGTCGTAATATGCTGATTGATTCATCCATGACATATAACCAATCGAAAACATGGGATAAATGACACAGTTGATCGGCGCAGGGGTCAGATTTTCAATATCGCATGACCAGTGCTCTACCACCTTGTCACCTAAGGTGAGCGTTACGGTAAAACGAATACCATAGTGTTCAATTTGCCAAATAATTTCATCTAAACGATGAATAAATTTGAAGCTCTCAGGCGTTGTATTCACTGGCGCATAAGGCAAAGAGAGCAGTGGCTTGTTATCGATTTTTATGTAGAAAAATCTGCCAGGATGGTCGCTATAATAATGATGCTCTGGCTGCATAAAGGTGGTTGCCTCTATGGCTGGGCCTTTGCTGTATTTTGCTGGCTCTGGTTGCATATGCTGGGCGTTAGCGTAGCCGCGACAATTCATTTGGATCATCATCTGAGCATTCCACAAAAAACCACAGGCATCAGGCATGGCTGTTGGGCTGTGCAAGCAAACGTCAGGCTTATCAGCTGCTACGGTATAAATTGGCTGGCTAGCCTTCATCATTTGCGAGCCTCTTGCGCTCAGCTAATTGCGCTTGGATCAGGGTTAGCTGGGTATTGGTCAGTGGATAAAAATAGATACAAACAGCCGCGAATAGCGCAAATAGTGCGGGGATCGCCGTCATCAGGAGAACAATGCCGTGCTGAGAGTCTGGGGTTTGCGACATATTGGGCTGATAGCCCATACTGCCAAGCACTATGCCAATAATTGCCCCTGCTAATGCACCGCCAAGTTTTTGGGAAAACGCCGCCGCAGAGAACACCATGGCCGTTGAACGCCGTGAGGTGCGCCACTCAGAATAGTCTGCTGTATCAGCATACATAGAAAACACCAAAGGAGATTTCGGGCCTAGGCATAAACCGATGAGTGCCTGAACAATGTAGTGCGCCGTCAATTGATCTTTAGTGAAAAAATATTGGCTGCAAGTGAGCAGCGCAACCGCGACCATTAGGCCGATTAGCAGCTCTCGCTTATCAAACCAGCGAGTCAATAACGGGGTACTCGCGGCACCTACTGCGAGTGAGACCATGTAAAGCGTCATATAGCTGCTGATCAGGTCATCGCGTTCAAGAAAGTATTTTAAATAAAACGTCCCTGAGCTGGCTCGAATCGAAATGGTTAGCATGATCACCAGTGCCAAAATAAATAGCACCAGCCAAGGTTTGTTACGCAGTAAATCTTTAATGTCGGTGAGGGGCGAGTGTTTTTGTGGGGCGATTGCCTGCACGCGCTCTTTACAAAGAGCAAAACACAAGGTGTACATAACCAAAGCAATAGCGCCATAGAGTAGTAAAGTAAGCTGCCAGCCAGTTTCAACATTACCAGCACCTAACCAATTAACTAGGTTAGGCGTAAAGTAGGCGACGATAGTGCCGCCACTAAATGCGCCAATAAAACGAAAGCTACTGAGCGTTGTTCGCTGCTGTGTATCTGAGGTCATGATGCCCATCATGGCGCCATAAGGCACATTGATGAAGGTGTAAGCGAGCATCATAAACACATAGGTTAGATAGGCCCAAATCACTTTGCCCGGCTCATCAAGATCAGGCACAGTAAAAGTCAACACACCCGCGGCCAACAAGGGTATGCTACCCCAGATCAAATACGGCCTAAATTTTCCCCAGCGCGTATTGGTTCTGTCAGCCATAGCCCCCATTAAGGGGTCGGAAAAGGCATCAATCAAGCGCGCAACTAGCATCATAGTGCCTACAGTGGCGGCTGGAATACCAAAGACATCGGTGTAGAAGATAAACAAAAACACATCGAACAAGCGCCAGTACAAATTACTTGCGGTATCACCCAGTGCATAGGCAATTTTCTCTCGCGTCGATAGAATTACATGGTGAGTACTTGGTGACATATTCATTTAATAGCATCTACTTAAAAATGGAAGCGCTTCCAAATAAATCTATACAAAGATTATTAATTGGTCAATAATTGTTCAAAAAGATGAGGTGAAATTGAATTTACCTGATTTACCTATGTATAAAGTATCTGAGGTTTGCAGTGGCTTTGCTGTTTATAGCTGACTCATATGTTTTTAATCAACTAGAATTGGAACCGGTTTTATGTCGACGATTTATCAGGTGGCTAAGTTGGCTGGGTGTGGTGCATCGACTGTCTCTCGGGTGATCAATGAGCACCCAAGTGTCTCTGCGAAAACACGGGAAAAGGTACATCATGCCATGGCGCAGTTGCAGTTTAGACCGAACAAAGTGGCAAAGTCTTTAGCGTCTAAACGAACTGACTGTATTGGCATTTTAGTTGGCGAACTGCACAGTAGCTTTTTTGGCACCTTAACGGGAGCAATCGAGGGTAAATTAAGAGCACACAATAAACATGTGATCGTAACCGCGGGTCATAGCGATGCTGACATGGAAAAGCAAGGGATCGAGTTTTTGATTGATCGACATTGTGATGCCATTGTGATTCACGCTGAAGCGCTCAGCGATGAATACCTTGCTGAACTAAGCCAGTCGAATACGCCAATTCTTATTGTTAATCGTGATATTGAAAGTTGTTCAACGCATTGTGTTAGTTTGAATAACAAGCTGGGCGGAATTATTGCAACGCAAGCGGCGATTACAGCAGGGCACCAAAATATCGCTTATATTAGTGGGCCAATGCGTAAGCAAGATGCCAGAGCGCGATGGCAAGGGCATTGTCAGGCGCTGGTTGGTGCGGCAATTACTTACGATCCTCAGTTGTATGTTGAAAGTGAATTCAGCCAACAAGGTGGTATCGCGGCCTTCGAAACACTATTAAAGCGCGGCTGCCAGTTTACGGCAGTTGTTTGTGGTAGTGATGAAATTGCTTGCGGGGTGATGGCCGCTGCAAGAGAAGCTGGTTTCGACTTGCCTTCTGCATTATCTATTGTCGGCTTTGACAATGCCAACATTGCTGCTTACACCTACCCCAAGCTAGCAAGTGTTGATTACCCCATTGCGTCAATAGGGCGTGAAGTGGCGAATAGGGTGCTTAATGATGTGTATGGCATTTCTTGTCAGCAAACAAGTCTTCATTTCGACCCGGTATTTGTTGAGCGCGAATCACTACAGCCTATTCACTTTGCTACATAAGAGAGCCTTACAGAATAACAGAGCTGAATAACAGAGCCGAACAACAGAGCCGAATAGCAGTTTTTGCTCTGGCTAAAGGAGCTAGTATGAAACAATTGATATTGATGTTTTTAGTTATCTTAAGTTGTGGTTATCAAGCAATGGCGGATACTTGGTGGACTGAGTCATATCCCAAGGCTTTTGATAAGAGTGCATTAAAGCCACAACCCTTTATTCACGTCAAAGGTAACCAGTTTGTTGATGAGCAGGGAGGCGAGTTTCACTTTACCGGAGTGAGCATTGCCGATCCTGATAAACTTGCCAAGCAAGGCCTGTGGTCGAAAGCCTTATTTGACGAAATAGCTCGCTGGCAAGCCAATACCATCAGAATTCCAATCCATCCACTTGCATGGCGAAATGCCGGGCAATCAGGCTATTTGGCGTATCTGGATCAGGCGGTGCGCTGGGCCAATGAACTGGGGATCTATTTAATCATTGATTGGCACTCCATCGGCAATTTGCAAGCTAATCTATATCAACATCCAATGTATGAAACATCGTGGCAAGAAACCCTTAAGTTTTGGCAGCAAATTGCATTTCGTTATCAAAACGTGCCAACGGTTGCCGTTTATGAATTGTTTAATGAACCAACCAATGACTATATTGGTCATGGCACCGATAGCCTCGGTAAAATGACGTGGACGCGCTGGCGTGAGATGATGGAAGCACTTATTGATCTGATCAGAAGTTATGATCGGCAAGTTATTCCATTGGTTTCAGGCTTTAACTGGGCTTATGACTTAAGACCTGTAAAGCATATGCCAGTTGAGCGCGAAAATATTGCTTATGCGGTTCACCCGTATCCACAAAAAGCCAAACCCAAAGTGTATAGCAGGGATAACTTTTATATGCTGTGGCATGAACAGTGGGGCTTTGTGTCGAGTAAAGCGCCGATGATTGCCAGTGAACTTGGTTGGTCTCATGAAAGCGCACCGGGTGCTCATGTCCCTGTTATCAATAATGATGGTCAATATGGACCTCGTATTATTGATTTTATGGCTGCACGCGGCATTTCTTGGGTTGCTTGGGTGTTTGATCCTGAGTGGTCACCTCAATTGATAAGAAATTGGCAGTTTGAGCCCACAGAACAAGGAAAGTTTTTTAAGCAGGTACTGCAAGGAAAGTATCAAACAACGAAAGAATAAATAAAAGCTCTTGAATTTCCACGATAGAAATAGCTATAACGATGTTCGTTGCTGTTGCGTTCTTTTAGCAATTGGTGTCATTACGCTCTCCTATTTATTGATGGAAAAGTGTCAACCTTATTTAGTACGGGTCAAATACAATAAAAAAGGCTTCCAATGGAAGCCTTTTTACTTTTCTTACGCCGCTAAGAGTAAGTTAATAATAACGTCACGATCACTATCGAGTACGAGTAATGGTGACTTTTGCCGTAGGGTTATCCCAGCGGTGACCTTCAGTTAACACAGACGTACTTAAACCTTCCATGCTTGGGTCGGTAGCATTGGCGCTAGTCGTTGCACCACGATGGAAGTGTACGCGATCAAATAAATCATCACGCGCTGCATCGAAGCCAGCTGCTGCACCGCCGCCACCTGCTGCTGCTGCCGCAGGACCAGGCATAGTATCAGCCGTTTCAGTGTTTGCTTCTGTGCCAGAGTCCCATGTTGGTGTCATAAAGCTCGCGCTTTGGCCGACAGTCATGTTACTCACATCCATCGCATTTAATGCGGTAAAAGCATCATTGGTATTCACTAACATGGTTGCAAACGATAGACGAAGGTTATCGGTGTCTAACGCTGGTACAACAAGCGTATAAGTATTACCAATTGAACGCGGTGGAATTGGGCCACTACCTGATTGTGAGTCAAGGTAATATACAGAGCCCATCGCTTCGCTAAGTAAACTTGCGTTGCTGCCGCCTTCTGCTAATTCTTCAATCGCTACGCTAGCTGGCTCACCATCGGTGAATGCGCTGTAACCTGCCTCATGCAAAATAATTGCTGCTGGCGAGAATGGTTGAGCGTAAGTTAAGTTAGTAATTTGTACTGTGTAGACTGCTGTAGTGCCAGTGCCGTCCTGACCATCTTGGCCATCTTGACCCGCAGGACCTGCTGGGCCAGCCGGACCTGCTGGGCCTTGCTCACCTTGAGGGCCTTGAGCACCGTCAGCGCCATCGTCACCGTCATCAAAACAGCCACCTAGGCCTAATGCCAATGACAAAACCAGGAGTCTCACGCTAAGTGTTGACTTTCTCATGATTTACTCCTCCAACTTATGGTGCTGGTACAGTAATAGTAACGCGAGCAACAGGGTTTAACCAACGGTGTACAGTAGAATCAAGGTCGCTAGCGCCACCTGAATCGCTTGTGTCACCTAAAACGTTACGGTGAATGTGTACTGGGCCGTCTGTACCATCTTCAACTTGACCACTTTCGATAACGGCACCAACACCTGTACCACCTGTGCCTAATGGCACTGGAGAAGCGCCGCCACCGGCAACACCAGGTACGCCATAGCCGCCTAATGCATTACCTGTACCTGCTTCAGTTACATCGGTACGTGCACTGTTTAACTCGTCGTTTAATTCAGTACCAGCGTCATATGCGTTTAGGAAATAAGTGTATGTGCCTGGTTCTGTTGGAATGACAATTGAGTCTAATCCAACGAAAGCATCGTTAGTTGGTACTAACATAGACAGTAAAGATAAGTAAGGCTTGTCCATGGTATCGAATGGGTAGCTAAGCGTCATTGATGGCGCTAATAAACCACCAAAACGGTGCCAAGTGTTTGAGCCATTGTCAGTATCTTCTGGTCCAAGTAAGGCTTCGAAGTTTTGACCGCTAGAAGCTGCATTTTGTTCGTCTTCAATAACGCCTGCTTCTGCTAACCATGCTAGTGCTGTTGAAGCTTCTTCACCCACTTCAAATGCGTCAACTGTGTTGTCATGAGCAATCACTAAACGTGGTGTGAAGTTTTGCGCGTGTGTAAGGTTGGTAATGCTAATATCGATAGTTTGCGCGTTGGCGAAGCTTGAAGCTGCGAGCCCGAACGCTAGGCCTGTTACAACTTTGTTAAATCTCATTTTTGTTTCCTCTTATTTTATGTGCTGAGCAACAATCTAAAAGTAGAGGTTTGTTTCTAACTAATCTTCACAAAATTATAACGAATTGATTACAAAAGTATCTGAGGCTTAAGCAAGTGGTTTAAAAGCAACGAATTTACGGGCGTTATGGTAGGTCTGGTGGTGTTAACGAGTCTTGCATGAAGAGCTTATTAAGCTGATTCTGAGGCTAATGTTAATGCCTATTAAACAGCTGCAGAGTAAATCACAGTGTTAGAATACTGTATTACGAACTGGCAAGATTAGCAATCTCAGCCATTGTTACGTTAAATCGTAGCTAATTTGTAGTTTCTAGATGGTTTTATATTTATCACAGCGCTGTGATAATTATAAATACGCTCATCCTATAAGTCTGAAATAAAAGTAAGCCTAAAACAAAAGTAAGCTTGATCTAGAAAACTTACCCAACCATTTGCTACTTGTGTAAAACTAAGTTAAATACTGGCTAAGGTCAGTTGATCGCGCCCCTGTGCTTTTGCTTTATAGACTGCGCTGTCAGCGCGTCTAATCACGTCGTCGAGCTTTTTATCATCAGCTTTTATCGCAGCAGCCCCCATACTAAACGTCACTGGGTGGGTTGATGGAACACCGGAAATTTGTTGTTGGCTTAATGTCTGTCTTATCCGCTTGAATGCATCTGTGATGTTTTGCTCGCTAGCCGCAGGCATGATTAATAACCACTCTTCACCGCCAATTCTCCCTATGTTGTCCGATGCCCTGATACTCTGCTTACATGCTTGATAGAAGGCTTTGAGTACGTTGTCGCCAGCTTCATGACCAAAATTGTCGTTAATGGTTTTAAAGTTATCCAAATCAATCACCGCAACTGCCAGTTCAGTTGTATTCGTTTTTGCTTGGCTAAACATGACTGCGCCTTTTTCACGAATATTTCGGCGGTTAGGGGCGCCGGTCAGTTCGTCACTTAGCGCCAAACGAATAAACTTGCGGCGTGATCGAATTTGCTGAAACAAAATCACCAGAATCACTAATATCAACGCCACGACGGTGGTGGCGACAAGGTAGACTAGCTTTTGCCTTAAATCTTGCTGCGCAATACGTTGTTTTTGCAGTTCATTTTCTTTTTTTAGCAATTCAGTTTTCTGCTGTTCGTGCTGAATATTCATCTGCGTTTGAATTTTCTGCAGTGACTCTTTGTTATTTTTGCTAGCGGTTTTCTCAATATGAGCAATGGCAGCCTCATACTGCTCAGATGCCCGTTGAAACAGGCTACTTTTTTGGTAGCTTCGAGCTAAAGCAAGCAAATAGCCTTTGCTATGAGTATCGTTGTTTAAGTTAGCGATGTCACTTTCAAGGGTGAGCAACATATTTAGCGCCGTTTGGTGATCCCCTTGTGCTAGCGTTACTTTCGCCAAATTCAATTTACCTAAAGTAATCGACTGGTTAATTTTTGCTTGTTTAAATACCGGCAGTGATTGCTCAATATGATTTAATGATCTTTGGTAGTCGCCATTTTTATAGGCAATAGTGGCGAGTTGACTGTGTACGTAAGCGATGCCTATTTCGTCATTCAAAGTTAAGCTCAATGCTAAGCTTTGTTGCAGATATTCTTTCGCTTGCGCTAGGTCTTGTTTATGTATGTAAAGCGTTCCGATGTTGTAAAGCAAAATAGAGGTGCCAAATTTGTCTTTGTCGGCATCGATAAATGTCAGTGCCTCTTTAAAATAATGAATTGCTTCGTCAAATTGACCAAGATTTTGGTGCACTAACGCAATGCTATTCACAATTTCCGCCAAAATAAGCCTCATATCGTGTGCTTTGGCAATTTGATAAGCCCTTAGCATGTCTGCTAATGCTTGTTGGTTCTGACTTGACGCTCTTAATCCTCGCGAACGATTGTGAAGAAAGTGGGCGATCATTCGTGGCATGTTTTCTTGCTCAGCAAGTGCCAATGCGTGAGATGACAGTATGATCACCTGCTGCCACTGACCACGCTCATGGGTAAGCAAGATTTGTTCACGCAGAAATCGCATTTTGAGCATGCTTGAGCCTTCTCGGTCAACGCGCGCCAGCCCTTCGTTAATCACCATTTCTGCGTGATCAAATTGACTGGTTGCAACTAAGGCGCTACTTAATACTGCCATCGCTTGCAGCTCGTTGTAGCTTTGGTGTTCTTGCTTAAACTTTTGCTGCAAACTGAGCGCTTTTTCAATAACGAGGTTAGGATCTTCTTTAATGCGATCAGCCAGCGTTTGCCAATATTCTTTACTTTGGTAATCTTCGCCGTTGGCATGGCTATGCAGGCTAATAAGCAAGGTGCTTAGCATAAAAAAAAGTCGATAAAAACTGTTGATACCTTAATCTCCTCGTTATAACCGATGTGCGCTGTTTACCATGTGTAATGTATCCGGCGTAAAAATTTAGCTAGCTTATCATAGCAAGCTACCCGATATTGGTTCCTTCTTCGCGAGAGAAAGTCCACAAAAAATAACTTTGCTTGATCCCTATCAAGCCACTGAAAGCATTAAAACTAACCGAACAGCTCTTGTCTGGTTAACTCACGTTTCTATAAATTCGTAACGCAAACAAATAATTGGTGTTGAATCACACTCAAACTAGCCTTGTGTAGGTGGCTTAATTGTCTAGAACAGCCGATTCATAATTGACAATATTTACATATTTAATTCTTTTTGTAACCCTTTTGTTGACATAGGGTGGTTGTGGTGTATTATTGGCCACCGTCAAATTTGTTATTTATGTCTGCAATCTATTGAGGGTTAGACGTTGTCTGCTGTACTTACTAAAGAACAAGAAAGTGCCAGAAATATTCTGGAAACATTTGCCCGTTATGGGGTTCGCAAAACATCGATGGAAGAAATTGCCAATGCAGCGGGAGTGTCTAGACAGTCAATTTATAAAAAGTTTGGCTCTAAAACACGTTGTCATGAATGGACAATAGATACGTATCTTTCGGTGATGTATGGCCGAATATTTGCGGCGTTAACCAATGATCAACAGCCTCCAATGCAAACCTTGCATCAAGTGTTTGACATATTTATTGGTGATGCGATTGAAATTGTCAGTAACCCGCATGGTACAGAAGTACTGAACGATGTATTTCAGTCAGAAAAGTGCTCAGGGGATGATTGGCCATTGCGTTTAAAAACGCGACTTGCTGATTTTTTAGCGCGCCATAATCTAGTGTCTAGTGAGCATGCTGATGGTATCGCGTTTACTTTGATTGCCGCAGGCAAAGGATTGTTACTGGAAGAATCTTCCCGTGACCAATTTCTTAAGGAAATGAGCATTATTATCGACAGCGTTGTCGCTGTTAAAAATTAACTAATTAAAGTTAAAAGAATTCAAGATTTAGCTACCGTGAGTGGAGAATATTATGAGTAATGTTGCAAACCTTGCCGAGCATCAAGATAACCTAGCTCAGCTCAACAATGATTTTGAGGTGATGACCTCAAACTTTAAACAAACACCATATCCAAGTTTGCAAGCACGTAAAGACGTATTGTTAGCACTTAAAAAATCGTTGATTGCTCACGAGCAGGAAATTTACGACGCACTTAAGCAAGATTACGGTTACCGCAGTGAGTTTGACACATTAATTTCTGATTTACTGTCGACGGTTATGGCGGTGAATTACTCACTGAAAAACGTGAAGAAGTGGATGAAGCCCTCAAAGCGTCACGCTGGCTTAATGTTGGCGCCATCAACGGTTAAAGTGCATTATCAACCACTTGGTGTGGTTGGTATTATCACGCCGTGGAACTTCCCAATTTTCCTTGCACTTAGCCCTGCAATTCAAGCGATTGCAGCGGGTAACCGAGTGATGATTAAAATGAGTGAATTTACGCCTCACGCTAACCAAGCATTGCGTAAAGTCGTTTCTGTGATCAGTGATCACATCAGCATTATCGAAGGTGAAGCCGATGTTGGTGCGGCATTCTCGGCATTGCCATTCGATCATTTAATTTTCACCGGTTCAACAAATGTTGGCCGCATGGTGGCTAAAGCCGCTGCTGAGAATTTAACACCGATCACTTTAGAAATGGGCGGTAAGTCACCGACGATCATTGATGAAACAGCCAATATGAATATTGCTGTAGACGCAGTAATCGTGGGTAAGTCAACGAACTCTGGACAAATTTGTGTTGCTCCTGACTATGTGTTTGTGCCGGAAAGCCGCGAGTTAGAGTTTGTTGAAACCTTTGTTAAGCGCTACCGCGAATATCACTTTGAGACTAAAAACAACAATACCCAAACGCATATTGTCAGTGATCGCCAATTTGCACGTATTGAACGCTTCCTAGAAGATGCGAAAGCTGAAGGTGCGAATATTCATGCCGTTAAAGAGCGACAAGAAGGTGATGGCCGTTTGATCTACCCGCATTTATTAACGAATGTGCATGATGGTATGCAGGTGATGAAGGAAGAGATCTTTGGCTCTATTTTGCCAATTAAAACGTACCGAAACATTAGTGAAGTCATCAGCTTTATTAATGATCGTCCACGTCCATTAGCGCTGTATATCATGTCGAAAGATGCACAGAAAATTGACCATATTTTGAAAAACACCCACAGTGGTGGTGTGTCAATTAATGATACGGCAATGCACGTAATGGCTGATGATGCGCCATTTGGTGGCGTAGGTAATTCAGGTATTGGTCACTATCATGGTCACGAAGGTTTCTTAACTTTCTCAAAAGCCAAAACCGTTTTACATTCAAAAGCTTGGTTACCTAAAAACCGCTTTATCTTGAAGTACCGTGACGTTATGTTTAAAGCACTACGTGGCTTATTCTTAAGATAAGTTTTCAACACGAATCACTAACAAATAGCCGGCACTTGTCGGCTATTTTTTTATGAATTTCACGTTGCCTTTACCAGTATTGGTGGTGCGCCATAGCTGAGTTACGTATATACTGCCAAAGATATTGATTTGCATTGTAAAGACGGCTCAGTGAACCGAAGCATCCCACAAGTAAACTTGTTTAGTCGCTATAACCTAGCGGTATTTGTGCTGTTTGTTTTATTGTCATTATTTGCCATTGCTGTCGGTGTATATCGCTATTATCACGAACTAGAACATCGCCTTGAACATAATCAGCAGGAACTTGCTGAACAAGCCAAAATTCTTAATCACAGCCTTGAGCAAAGCCAGCAAAGTTTGCTTGGCTTGAAGCAGTTTGCACAATATTACCTAGACCACCCAGAAGAGCTTTTAACAAACCAGCCTGAACTTGTACAGCAAGGGGATAGTTATTTTCTAAACAGCCCATCGCGTGATGAGCTAACAAAACGCAAACGCTTGCGCGGCAATATCACTGGGCGAGGTCAAATTAGTGGCTTTGATCAAGCCATGTGGCAAGAGCTGGCGATGGCAAATGCATTAACGCCGGGGTTTGTCACCGCAAGCCACAATAACCCTGATGCGACTTGGTTTTACTACTTATCGTTGAACCGTTTTGTCAGCATCTTTCCTTGGATTGGTCATCAAGCTTGGCGCTATTCTGACCATATGCTCAATGAAACTTTTGTTTGGCAAGTGCGCCAGCAAAATTTAGCCGGTGAGCCATTTTTCTGGTCAGAGCCTTATCAAGATGCTGCGGGTCAAGGACTAAAAGCGGCAATTGGCACAGGGGTATTTCTTGATGGTAACTTTAAAGGCGCGATTGTTATTGATGTTGACCTTGCAAGCTTGCAGCAAAAGTTACCAACGCTGAAAGGTGATCGGCAAGGCTATGTGCTGATTAATCGTGTTGGTAGTGCGCTTGTACATCGAGCCTCAGATCAAAGAGAGATGACTGCCAATAGTACATGGCGTGATATCGTTCCTGATAGCCTGCAAACCTTACCTCAAGTGAATTTGATGAGTTTTAAAGGAGATATGGTTTATCGCGGTTGGTTACTACAAAAACACTATTTAGCGGTAAACGGTTGGAGCTTAATTCAATATCAAGCGTATGATGATTTTACTGGACAAGTGAAAAATCGTATCACTTTTAACATTACCATGTTTAATTGCGGCTTAGTGGCGTTTCTAGCTCTAGTTTATGTCATGACACGCAAAACCTTTATTAAGCCTGCAACAGAGTTTATCAGTCATATTGAGCACTGTGCACAGGGTAGCCCAGGCAAGGTAAAGCCAACAAAAGAGTGGTTGCCGTGGTTTCGTTTAGTGGAAAATATATTTGGTGAAAACAGTAGTTTATTATTGCAATTAAAGCAGCAAAACGCCGCACTGGACTCGCGTGTAGCCGAGAAAACACAAGCCTTAATTGAGCGTAGTGAAGAGCAAAAAAGGGCTTATGTATTGCTGCGCTCAGTGATTAATGGCATTCCTGAATTTATTATATTTTACGACGATCAGCACCTGCTAACTGGCTGTAACAAAGCTTTCGAGAACTATATCGGCAGCCGAGAAACAGACCTTCTTGGCAAGAATATTCACAACTTGTTATTACCGCCAGTTCAACAAGCATTGAAAAACTTCAGTGAACTACCGGAACAAGAAAGTCGCATTGGTTATCAAGACCTGATTGAAACAAGCGGTGACACCTATGAAGTTTTCTGTACTCGCTATTTTAATGAAGCAGGTCAACCGCTAGGCTCTATTGCTATTTTGCGAGATGTTTCAGTACAAACCGCGGTGCAATCAACGTTACAAACAGCCAAAGAGCAAGCAGAGCAAGCGAGTCAGGCGAAAAGTCAGTTTTTGGCTAACATGAGCCATGAAATCCGTACGCCAATAAATGCAATTCAAGGTATGATTGCGCTGTTATCAAACACTCGCTTGAGTGCATTCCAACAGCAATACTTAACTAATGCACAAAGTGCCTCGTCTTCCTTACTCCACTTAATCGATGAACTTTTAGATTTAGCAAAAATTGAAGCGGGCAAGCTCAGATTGAACCTTGAACCCGCAAACTTTGACGGCATTGTTGAGCGTGTTTTACAACTTAACACGCTAGCGGCACATCAAAAGGCATTAACACTTGCTGTTGATATAGATGCTGATGTACCTGCTCAAGTTATCGTTGATGAAATGCGCCTAACTCAGGTACTGACCAACCTGATTAATAATGCCATTAAATTTACACATCAAGGCTCGGTTGCACTCAGTGTCACCGTTGCGGGCAAAGATGAGCAAAATGTACTGCTCAAGTTTGCCGTGACAGATACTGGCATAGGTATTCCTTTAGACAAACAAGCTCGATTGTTTGATGCGTTTGTACAAGCAGATGAGTCAATGACGCGAGAGTACGGGGGGTCTGGCCTTGGGCTATCAATTAGCCAACAAATCATTGAGTTGTTTGGCGGGCAAATCAAGGTCAATTCTACGCCCGAGCAAGGCAGCGAGTTTAGCTTTGTTATCCCGTTGCGACTGGCTGCACCGATCACAGAAAAGGTTTGTTCAGATATCAGCATTATCAGTTTGGGCTTTGAATTGCCTGTGTCGATGCAACAAGCTATTGCTAGCTATCATTGGCAGTGCTATTACGCTGAAAGCTTGGAGCAATTAAAGGCGCTTAAGCTAGGCGGAAGGGCAGTTGTATTAGTTAGTACTGACGATAAGGCACAACATGCCTCGACTAATGATAACCTGTTGGCGGTTGAGTCGGCATGTGAAAACATTGCGCTTATTGGCTTATGCCAGCCAATTATGGCAACAATCTCACCGTCGATTGCGAATCAATTGTCCAGCTTAAGTTCACCTTATTTATTGTTTGATAGTCCGCTTTATCGTTACACTTTAGCTAAGATAAATCATCATTTGCAGCGCGAAAAAACAGCGGCCACTGATATTGAGAAAGTACCCGAACATATGCCCAAAGAGGCTGTCGTGACCGATGCTCCTGAGCTAATTCAAGTTAATGCAGGAGCAGAACAGCCTGAGGTAATTGGTTTACCGAGCGCAGAGAGCGAGCGACCAGCGAATGCACCTTTAGCGGGCACACTAGCTGGTGTTTTGGCACTGTTGGTTGAAGATAACCTAGTAAATCAAATGGTTGCCCAAGAGTTATTGGCCTCCATGGGGGCAGAGGTTGTTGTTGCTGAAAATGGTCGCGTTGCGCTTGAGTGTTTAGCACAATCACATTTCGATGTGGTGTTGATGGACATTCAAATGCCTGAAATGGATGGCTTGACGGCCGCAAGAAAAATACGCGAGCAAGATAAGTTCAAAGACTTACCCATTATTGCGATGACGGCACACGCCAGCTCTGACGATAAAAGTGCAAGCTTAGCTGCGGGAATGAACTTGCATATTGCTAAGCCGGTAAGTGCGGAAGACCTTTGCCAGAGTATTATAAAAGTAATGCAGTTTAGCGCGGTAGATTAGTTAAATAACTCAGCAGATTAGTCAAATATCTCGGCAGTGTAGTGTTTGGCGCGAATCGCTTGTTCTGACTCAAAAGACAATTGCCCTAGCGGCATTAAGCGTGGTCCTGTTGGATCGCCTAATACAAAGGTTCTGCCTTGATGCACTATGGTGACATCACCTGGTTCAGGTAATACTTCAAGACCAATAAAAGCATGCTGGTCGATATAAATCATCACCATTTTTATGCGCGGCATTAATGCCCGCAACATGGCAATGGTTAATGTCATTTTACTATCACAATCCCCTTGGTTTTCCCACAGCACTTTCGCTGGCACATTAAAGCCTGCACCAGAAGATGTTAATCGTGACTCAAGTGGCGAGTAAGGAATGTTTTGCACAAAACCGAGCACATAATTAGTCACCAAACGGATATTTTTAACATTCACGATGTCTAAGATCACAGATTTGGTGGAGGCGAGCATGGCAACAGATTCTTGAGCAATGCGAACGTGATCCGGTTTAATGCCAGGCGAATTTTGGTGGTCCGTAAATTGATGATAAAACTGGCTCGCTAAGTAATCGTTAAAAATGGCTGTTTCTTGCGCTCGAATTTCTCGGCTTGCGTTAGCAACATCGCTTGGATTACGCCCTGAAATACTGATGTCGCTGAGTTCATTACCATAGCTAATGTTAATACCTGACAATGGGTTTTGCTTAAGGTACTTACGTACTTCTCGCTGTACATGCTTTACTGCGAAATCTGGGTTGTAAGCGCGAAACTTGCGAAATTTTGAAAATAGCGCTTTTTTCGGCAAGGTAAAACGCATGTTTTGCGTTTGCTGAGCATAGTCGACCCATTGATAGCTAAACTCATAACCATCGCCAGCATCAGATTTACTAAAGCGCAGTTGTTCGGCAAACGCTGAACTTGCAACAATGCTGAGGTAAGTAATTAAAAGACCTAAAATCTTTTTCAAAGAATAGTTCCAAAATTCAAAATTACTGGCTTTGTGGACTATACCGCGAAATCCAGCGAATTTTAAGTTGATGCTTAAAAGCACGATTTTTTGCGGTTTTACTTTACATTCAGCGTGAATTTACTATATTTAAACGCGTGTTTAAATTGCCTGTTTAATATTATCGAGGTTTACCGTGGCTGAATATCAAGTACCGTTAAAAGACATGAGTTTTATTTTGTATGATGTGTTAAAAGCGGATCAGCTTTGGCAATCATTGCCAGCGCTTGCTGAAACCGTAGACCGCGATACTGCGGACGCCATCTTACAAGAGTGTGCAAAAATTGCTGAGCAAGAAGTTGCACCTTTACTTCGTGTTGGTGACGAAGAAGGCGTAAGCTTTGACAGTGGTAAAGTGACCACTGCAACTGGCTACAAAGAAGCGTTCCAAACTTACGTTGAAGGTGGTTGGACAGCACTAGGCGGCGACCCAGCGTACGGTGGTATGGGCATGCCGAAAATGATCACTGGCCTTCATGAAGAAATGTTGTGCTCAGGTGATATCTCTTTCTCTTTATACCCGACATTAACTGCTGGTGCGGCGTTGTCATTAGCCAAGCACGGTAGCGAAGAATTAAAAGAAAAATACCTAACAAGAATGTACGCTGGTGATTGGACTGGTTCTATGTGTTTAACTGAAGCACATTCTGGTACTGACTTAGGTATGATTCGCACCAAAGCGATCCCGCAAGAAGATGGTAGCTACCGCATCACAGGTAACAAAATCTTTATCACGGCAGGTGAGCATGATTTAGCAGAAAACATTGTTCATTTAGTACTAGCTAAATTACCAGACGCGCCAGCTGGCCCTCGTGGTATTTCGTTATTCCTAGTACCAAAAATTAATGTTAACGACGATGGCAGCTTAGCTGAGCCAAACGGTGTTAGCTGTGGTTCAATTGAGCACAAAATGGGTATTCACGGTTCAGCGACATGTGTGATGAACTTTGACGACGCACAAGGCTTCTTAGTTGGTGAAATCAACAAGGGCTTGGCATGTATGTTCACTATGATGAACTACGAGCGTATTGGCGTTGGTATTCAAGGTATGGCTGCTGCTGAGCGCAGCTACCAAAATGCTGTTGAATACGCAAAAGAGCGTTTACAAGGCCGTGCATTAACTGGTGCAAAGTCTCCAGAGCAACCAGCTGATTCAATCATGGTTCACGGCGACGTTCGCCGCATGTTATTGAACATGAAAGCATTAACAGAGGGTTCGCGTGCACTTGCTTCATACATTTCAATGAAGCTTGATATTTCTGCCTACGGTGAAGGTGACGCACAGAAGACAAGTGAGTCTTTAGTTGCTTTATTAACACCAATTGCTAAAGCCTTCTTTACTGACTTAGGTTTAGAGTCAACGGTTACAGGTCAACAAGTATTCGGTGGTCATGGTTTCATTCGTGAATGGGGTCAAGAGCAACTAGTTCGTGATACGCGTATTACGCAGATTTACGAAGGTACTAACGGTGTTCAAGCAATGGACTTGCTAGCGCGTAAAGTTGTGGCTTCTAAAGGGGCATTGTTCCAACCATTTGCTGAAGAAGTGAAAGCGTTTGTTGCTGAAAATTCACAAGCTGAACTGCAAGAGTTCGTTGCGCCATTAGCTGAAGCCTTAGGTGACTTAGAGTCTTTAACTGCGCACCTTATCGAGCAAAGCCAAAACGATATTAATATCTTAGGTACAGCAGCAAATGATTACTTGCATGTATTTGGTTACACCGCAATGGCCTACACGTGGGCACTGCAAGCTAAAGCGGCATTAGCAAAAGTAGACAGTGGTGATGACTTCTATCAAAGCAAGATCAAAACAGCACGCTACTTCTTCGCTCGCTTGTTACCGCGTCGCTTGTCATTGATCGAAACCGCTCGTCAATCAAGCGAAGTGTTATTCGATATTGAGGACGAATTATTCTAATCATATTGATTGAGTAATGAATACCTGAGAAAAAGGAGCACTGCGGTGCTCCTTTTTTATGTCCTTAATTGGCAAAAGTGCTAGCCAAGTTACTTGGTATTACTTCCTGCTCAGTCAATTCTTGCTCGGCCAAACCTCGCTAAGTTAGTTCCCTTTGTTTAAATTAAGACGGGGCGATTGCTAATTATCAGTTATGCAGTAGGCTAATAGTTAGTCTCAGTGATTACGGCACGATAATTATGCAGCTTCTCGGTTCTTCTACTTCTCCTTACGTCCGTCGAATTCGTGCACTTTGCATGCAGTATGGGCTTGAATGCCAGCTTGATAGTCTTGATATTTTTTCGCCTGAAGGGCGTGAACAACTCAAAGAAAAGAATCCGGTACTTAAAGTTCCTGCACTTGTAGACGATGAGCAAACTATTTACGACTCACGTGTAATTGCACGCTATATTATGAATAAGGCTGGAATTCGCGCTTTCTCTTGGTCACAAGAAAATTTACTTACCTTAATTGATGCCGCCAATGACTCTTTGGTGACGCAGCTGATTTCAATACGCTCAGGCATCGATATCAACGCTGATAATATGTTCTATGGAATTCAGCGCGAACGAATAGCCGATATTTATCAGGTATTGGATCAAGAAGTGCTTAACGGTGCATTTGATCGCAGTCACTACCCAACCATTTGCCTCTATTGTTTGCTGGATTGGGCAGAGTTTAGAGAGTTAAAAACGTACCGGGAATACCCTGGGTTAAGCGCATTTGTGGCTAAATATCAGAGTAGCCAATTTTTTATTGATACTAACCCTCGCAATTAGCAAAGCGAACCTTAGCTGGTACAAGAAGATAACTGTATGAATTTAAGACATTAATGTATTAGTATTGCTTGCGGCAGGACTACCTGTTCGTTTTCAAAAGTAATAATGCCAAAGCCATACGGGGTTTATCTTGTGTACGAATGCCGAGCTAATAAATTGAATTAATTTTGAACAAAAAAGTCTATTAACGAACTCATATTATAAAAATAGAAGGATTTACCTAAGGTAGTGTAATGGCCGATACTGATTTACAAACCATTTTGGTGGTTGATGATAACCCTGACAATATTGATGTCTTGAGCGGTATTCTAAGACCTCAATATAAGGTCAAAGCGTCAGTATCAGGCAAGCTAGCGTTAAGAATTGCAGGCGGCAAGCAAAAGCCCGATCTGATTTTGCTCGATATTATGATGCCTGAAATGGACGGCTATCAAGTCTGTGAACAATTAAAAGCCAATCCGATTACGCGCGATATTCCGGTGATATTCGTGACTGCCAAAAGTGAAGCTGAAGACGAGCGTAGAGGTTTTGAATTAGGCGCTGTTGATTACATTACTAAGCCAGTGAGTATGCCAATTGTGCTGGCGCGAATTCGCACCCATTTAGCCCTTTATGATCAACAGCGGGAATTAGCTGCGCAAGTTAAGCAGCGAACTGAGGAGATAGAAGAAACACGCCATGAAATCATCAAACGTTTAGGGCGTGCTGCTGAATACAAAGACAATGAAACAGGCATGCATGTTATTCGCATGAGCTATTATGCACGTTTCTTAGCCGAGCGAATTGGCGCAGCGCCCGAATGGGTAGAGTTATTGTTTTATGCCGCACCTATGCATGATATTGGCAAAATCGGCATTCCTGATCATGTCTTGCTCAAAGAAGGTCGGTTAAATGAAGATGAGTGGCGAATTATGCAAAAGCATGTTGAATACGGTGCCGACATTTTAGGAAACCATGATTCAGAGCTACTCTCGCTAGCACGAGAAGTCGCTTTAACACATCATGAAAAATGGGACGGTAGTGGTTACCCTAACGGTTTGAAAGGTGAGGAAATACCGTTAAGTGGTCGTATTGTTGCTATTGCTGATGTCTTTGATGCCCTGACTTCAACACGTCCATATAAAAAAGCCTGGTCAGACGAAGAGGTTATTACTTTTTTGAATGAACAAGCTGGTAAACACTTTGACCCAGCGCTTGTACCAGAGTTTTTGGCTTGTATGCCTCAGGTACTTGAGATCAAGGCACAGTTTTCAGATGAGTAAAAGTGCTTTCAGTTAACTGTGAAAAAGTTAACGTTAGCATTCATTAAAATAGCCTCTTATTTCACTTCGTTTAGTCGTTCACCTTAAGCTTCGTTCACTAACTGACAATACATTTAGAAAGAATAGCTTGCGCCGATAAGTGCCATATGGGCAAGTGCGTCGGCATCTAATGTCGAGAGCTTTGTATCTTCGGCAACTGATGTCGCAGTAATTGCGCCTACAATTGACCAATTTGGTGTGAGTCGATAGTTCCCGATAATGCCAAATGTTGCACTGGTAATGTCAGTGCCGATAAGGTTTTGCGTTTCAAATAAGTTGGGAACGGGGGCGTAGTATGACGTGGCAACGGTTGTATCTAGTTGCTCAATTTTGGCTGATAAAGCAATGTTGAGTGCTTGGTAGGAAGCGACCACATAGCTTGTTTGCAAATAGGCATTGTCTTTTGCCAGTTCAGCAGTTTGTGGTGCTAAGGCAAGTGGCTGAGTAGAAAACTGCATCAATGAATATTGCGTAATTGCTGGCGATAAAAATTGTGCATCAGTGGCGATATTGGGTTCACTCTCAACACTTCCTTTATTATTTGTTACGGCTTGGAGTGCTTGTGCTGCGTATATTTCGTTGCGCTGTAGCCAACTTACTTCAGTATTGAATGTGCGCTGTGACTTTGGTGTCTCTTGAATGGTTTGTTGTGCAGAGGTTTCAGGCGAACCACTATCAATAAATGTAGGCTCAACAACTGAAGGTTCAGTGAGTAAAGGGTCAACAAATAAACTACCACTTGATGGATTAGGAGCACTTTGTTGAGTAACTAAACCCTGGTGAGTTTGTTGGCTATGCTCGAACGCCATTGCTTTGTAGACAATGGTGCAATAACACATCAATAGTGCCGCAATAAACAAATGCTTAACCATGAAATCCCCTTGGTACTTCAACTGCCGAACGTGGGTCATCTAGTGTAGAAAACCAATATATTTGGTAACTTTTTTGCGATAATTTTTTTCAGCGGTATTTTTTGCGTTAACGTGGTTCACTTAACCTAAGTAACTTATTTTGGGCAACTACTCACCTTCCAACTCATCACTTTTCAACTAATGCCATTCCAGCTCGCGACTCACCAATATGTGCTAGGTAAGTAAAAGTTGAATGCTGAGCGGGCAGGTGCCGCTGATTTATCGTTATTATGGTTATATAAACGAGTATAGTTGCTATTTTGGAGTGCGTGAGTGCTTTTTAAGTCATGCTTTTTACTTGTTTGATAAAAAAGAAAATCTTTTGGTATATGAGGCAATTTACTGATTCTGTGTCACAATATCGTCTAATTGAATGAGCAATATTGTGTTACGTTCAACAGCGTTACTTAAAGGAGGATATGTGCGGAATTTAATAGGGCTAGCTTTGTTGTTTACAATAACTGCTTGCAGCCATACTGCCACGCAGCCTGAACAACAAGCGGCAGCGAATCAAAAAACTAAGGTTTGTGATCTACCTTATACCAAGTTCCAATCAACGGTGACTGGGTATTGCCAAGAAGTCGCAGCAGAACTGCCAAAAACGATTCCCAGTGAAACCTTAACACTTGAATTTCGTCCCGTTGAACAAATCCCTGAAGTCTTTTGGTTTAATCAAAAGTTAGCCTACACGCTGAATCAGCAGCCTAACTCAGCACCTTTAGCCTTTGTTATTGCTGGTACTGGCGCGGCTCATGACAGCCCAAAAATGAAGACATTGCAAAAAACGCTGTTTAGTCAGGGTTACCATGTTGTTTCATTGTCGTCACCAACTTATCCGAACTACATCATTAATGCGACAACTCGCGACGATATGGTGGGCGATTTAGCCAAAGATGCTAAGTCGTTATATGCCAAGATGTCGGCAATTTATGAGCAACTGCAATCGAGTCACAATGTTGAAGCGACGAGTTTCTCGTTAACTGGTTACAGTTTGGGCGGGGCACACTCCGCTTTTATTTCTCAGTTAGATGAAGAGGCTAAAGCCTTTAACTTTGAAAAGGTTGTACTCATTAACCCGCCAGTTAGTCTATACAATTCGGTGCAAATACTAGATGGCTATTTGGACTTGGAGTACAACCGCCCAGCGGCGGTCGCCATGGTTGACCGTATCTTCGATCGCTTAGCAGAGCAATATGCATTGCAGGAGTCATCTGAGCTTTCACAAGAAAGCATTTATTCGCTATTTGCTGGTGCTAAGATGACTGAAGAAGAGCTGAAGTTACTTATTGGCGCATCATTTCGCATGTCTTCAGCAGATATGATGTTTGCGATCGATGCAACCTACAATATCGGTGCATTAATCTATAAAAATCATAATATCAGCAAATTTGAAAGTATCACTCATTCAATGCATCGTGCTGACGACATTACCTTTACCCGATACTTTGATCGCCATATGTTGCCTTGGACACAGAAGTTAGAGCCAAACGTTACTCGTGACGACATGATTGAGCGCTTGAGTTTAGTGGCAATTGAAGATTACTTAAAATCGGCGGAAAAAGTCACTGTGGTGACAAACCAAGACGATATCATTCTAGCCGAAGGTGAAGTGGACTATTTACGAGAGGTTTTTGGAGCTCGCGCTCAAATTTTTGAGCGCGGTGGTCATTGCGGCAATATGGATCGTCACAGCTTTGTTGAATATATGCGTGGCCAATTTGTTGGAGCTAGCACCCTATGAAGCGTAAAACACTAAACTTTCAGCATATTGCGTTGGCACTCATTACCCTGTTGCTATCAGCTTGCTCAGCAAAGCCTCAGCTAACTGAAAACACCGAGCCGCCGCGCGTCAAAATAGCCGACGACATCAAGCAACATTCGTTATTTGAGCGTTATGCTGATCCATTTGAAGGGTTTAACCGTCGCATGTATTACTTTAATGCCAAAGCGGATGAATACGTGCTACTGCCTATTGTTTCCGGCTACAAAGCCATTACACCAGATCCTGTTGAAAAAGGTGTCAGTAACTTTTTCAGTAATTTAGGCGAGTTACCAACGCTGGCTAACGCTTTGTTGCAATTGAAATTTGATGTGGCAGCAACGTCTTTTGGCCGGTTTGCGCTCAATTCAACCATTGGACTTGTTGGCTTATTTGATGTCGCTTCACCAATAGGCTTAAAAGAGCAAAATGAAGACTTTGGCCAAACCCTTGGTTACTGGGGCGTAGGCTCTGGACCATACTTGGTCTTACCTTTACTTGGCCCGTCGTCAATGAGGGATGCTACTGGGCTAGCTGTTGACACGCTTGGCTATCGAGAGCTAGTTAAAGAGTTAGATTTAACCAGTGAAGAAGAACTGTTTTTGGATGCACTGCGCAGTGTGAATGGGCGTGCTAATGTACCATTCAAGTATTACCAAACAGGCTCTGCATTTGAATATGAGCGTATTAAGCTACTTTATATGAAATTTAGAGAGATACAAATAAAGCGCTAATTAAACCAGTAAACTAGGGCGAGCTGTTAAGCTTTGTGTTGCAGCTCGCTTGATGTACTTTCAGCTCTTGCTCCCCCCAAGAGCTCCCTTCTTAGCTCGTTTGATGTCGCTTACCCATGAGTTAGGCTAGCAATATTGTGCACTGCCGATTAAACATTCACCTAAATCCATGTATACTTGCGCCCCTTGCATTTTGTTAGATCAGATTGGGGCAATCACTTGTTAGCAGTAGTACGAATTATCATCTTAGCAATCGCGTTAATGGCGATTTCTATTTATGCCTGCATATTTAGTTTGTTACGACCATTTCACCGTAATAATGTTTGTCATGCGGCACAACTCCTTGGCAAGTTGTCAAAAGTTATCGGCTTAGATGTCGAAGTAAGGCTACCTTATGATGTCAGCAAGCATGAGCCCGTTGTCTATGTCTGTAATCACCAAAATACTTACGACATTTATACGTTAAGCGGTGCAGTTCAGCCTAATACTGTGAGTATTGGTAAAAAAAGCCTGAAATGGATCCCGTTTTTTGGTCAGATGTACTGGCTAACTGGCAACATCCTAATCGACCGTAAAAATACGGGCAAAGCAATCAATACCATTGCGTCAAGCGCCGATAAAATGAAAGAGAAGGGCTTGTCTGTATGGTTATTTCCCGAAGGTACACGTAGCTACGGACGCGGTTTATTGCCGTTTAAAACAGGCGCTTTTCGCACCGCATTACAAGCTGATGCGCCAATCGTGCCTATCTGCGCTAGTAATACCCATGGTGTGGTAAAGCTTAACCGTTGGAATAATGGCAAAATGATTATTGAATTTATGCCTCCTGTGCACTTCACCGAAGAAGATAAAACAAATATTCGCGCTATGGCTGATCGCGTAAGAACGTCTATGCTGGAAAGAATCCAAGCATTAAGCTTAGAAGCGGGCACAGAGTTACCGTCGAACAACGTAAAGAGTAAAGGTAAATAAGATGACAAATGAAGAGCTAAGCCATTGGACCGAGTACACAGAGTCTTTGGTGAATGAACTACTCGAAGACGGTAGTAACGATGAGGTGTATCACACCATAGAGCATCATTTCTCGTCTGCTGACTTTAATCTATTGGAAAAAGCAGCCATTGCCGCGTTTAAGATGGGACTAGAAGTAGAAGAGCCAGAAGAAGCAGAATTAGAAACAGGTGAAAAAGTATTTGCCTTTGACATAATTACCGAGCAATACTTAGACAGTGAACTAATTTTAGACGAAACCCAAAAAATGGTGCAATTAGCTCAGCAGTGTAATGTTGACTATGACGGCTGGGGCACCTATTTTGAAGAATAGTTAGCGAATAGGCTAACGCGAATATACAGCTGATTTTAGGAGAGTACCGATGGAGTGGTTTAGTCAGTTATTACAACCAGAAGTTTTATCATTGTTAATTCCCATCGTCGCAATTGTTGGTGCGTTTGCTGTAGCAGCGCTTAACGCACACCATAAACATCAAGAGCGCATTGAGAAGATTAAGCAAGGATTTAACCCGGAAAAGTAAATCTCAAAACACTGCAATATCAATCCCCCCAATTTGGGACATATACAAACAAGAGCAAAGTTCATATGAACTGGCTCTTTTTTGTATTTATCGCTAGTTATTTTCAATCTGTATTAACACGCCCTAATAAACACTACGCATTAATACTGCTATGAGCACCTTGCTCGGTTAGCTCGAAGGGCGTTTTACAGCTAAACAATGAAAATGCAGCAGGCACAAAATAGAACGACAACAAGGTCGTTAGCACAGTACCGCCGGCAATCGCGATAGCAAATGGCGGCCAAAAACCCCCACCTGCCAATATTAACGGCAGGAAACCACCAACCGTCGTAATGGTTGTTGATGTGATATGGCGAGTACAATTTTGCACACCTTTAACAATGGCTTGCTTATCTCCCTGAACGGCAAGTGGATCTGCTTTGAGCTCAGCAATAATAACAATAGCTGCATTGATGGCGAGGCCCATCAAACCGAGTAAGCCAATAATTACCGTAAAGCCAAATGGGTGATTAAATAGGTAAACACTTAATAAGCCTAAGCCAATCGATTGAAAGGCTGTGAGAAAAATAATAGCGCTGATTCTAAATGAGTTGAACGACAGCACGACTACAGTCACTAGCAAGGTAAGGATAACGCCAATACTTGCGAGTAGTTTGCCTACGGCCGTGTCGCGCTCAGCAGATTCTCCGCCAACCTCAATACGGTAGCCGCTTGGAATATTAAAATTGGCATCGGCCATATTTTTTTGAACGCGGTTGAGCACCACAGAGGGCAATATACCTGCGCGTAAATAGCCTTCGATGACATTAACACGCATCCCGTCACGATGCGGAATAGCGCCACGTGAAGGCTTAATCGTTAGTTCAGACAGGGCTGTTAATGGCACCATAGCCGTACCATTAGCCGCAAGCAAATTAACATTAGCGACATCAACTAACTCATTACGCGCCTCATTGCTAATGCGCACGCGCACAGGAATAGATTCCGTTGCTTCAATAACTGAGCCATTGACTAAGCCAGATAACGATTGGCTCATTTGCTGGGCAATATCGACCAAGTTTAAACCTGTTAATGCTGCCGCATACTCGTCGGTTTGCACCCATACCTTGGGTGTGCCTGGTTGCAATGTCGCGCGGGTGTGAACAACATCTTCTGTTGCCATCATAATTCGGCGCACTTCATCGCCAATGGTTTTGAGCGTATCTAAGTTTGGTCCGAAAATACGCAGTTCAACAGGGGCATTGAACGGTGGCCCTTGTTCAAGTTTACGCAGCAAAATTTGAGCGCCCGGGAACATGTCGTCAAGCTCTCGCTGAATAATGGGAATCAGTCTATTCGCGGCTTTAAAATCAACAGCGGTGATCATGCCTTGGGCATAGTTTTGCAGCCCGTCTTTATTGGGGATCATGTTGTAGTAAAACGACGGTGCATTCTTGCCGATAAACCAGCGTACTTTGTCGATACCGTCAAGTTGATATAGGTATTGGCTGACTTGTTCTGCTTTAGCGCGAGTGTTATCGATACTGCTTTGTGCGGGCATAAAGAGCTCGATTTGAAACATATCCCGATCCGAAGGCGGAAAAAATTGCTCTGTTAAATGTTGCGCTGCAATAAAGCCAAATAGCGGTAAGCAAAACACGGTAATAACCGCTGTCCTGCGATAGTTGAGGGCAAGGTTGACACTTTTTTCAAATGCTTTGCTAAGATGCGTTAATTTTATTCCTGAGTTGTACCAAACGTGCTTATCGCCCGTTTTCTTCGCGACAAAACGACCGGCAAGGCCAGCAACGATAGTGTGGGAAATAATATAAGAGCCTATCAGTGAAAAGATCACACTGAGCGCAATACCACCGACAAATTCGCCAGCAGGCCCAGGCATTAGTACGACAGGCATAAAGGCTAATATTGTGGTTACGGTTGAACCTAACAACGGTAGCCATAAGTGTTTAACGGCGTAAGCAACACTGTCTAGGCGTCGCATGCCTTGTTGGCGTTTAAATTGGATCGTATCCGTCATTACAATCGCGTTATCAACCATAATGCCTAACGCCACAACTAAGCCTGTTACCGACATTTGATGGATCGGCAAGCCATAAATATTCATGACAGCGAGCGTGAAAAACACGGTTAATGGCAATGACGTTGCGACGATTGCCGCGCTACGCCAACCAAGGGTAACCAACAGTACTAAGGAAATAAGCACAAAACCTAGCGCAATATTGCTGACCAATTCGCCTAGGCGAGTTTCCGTGTAAGTATTTTGATCAAAGAGCACTTCTAGCTCAATTGAGGACGGCAGCTTAGGTTTATATTCTTCAAGCGCTGCTTCTACTTCTTTAGTCCACTTATCGATGCGTAAGTCAGGCAGCATTCGTGTGGCGACAACCAGCGACGCTTGGTTATTTACTAATGTAATTTCACGAGCTGGCCAAGTCAGGGCTTTATCAACTTCAGCAATATCTCCTAAGGTGATTAAGCCGCCGTGCTCATTCGTTTTTAAGGGAATATTGCGTATCCGCTCAACAGTTTCCAGAGCTCCCGTTAGCTCTACTTGCATTTGATTGTTAGTGTTAACCAGTTGACCTGCTGCGACTTTGGCATCTGCCATCAGTATTCTTTGAGAAATTTGCGCAGAGCTTAGTTTAAGTTGAGCACTTTTATTGTCATCAACTTCAACAAGGATTTCTTCCTCCCCCTGTCCGAATATTGTGACGATATCGGTGCCAGGGATAAGCCTTAAGCGGTTTTGTAAATCATTAGCGTAGCGGCCTAGGCTGGCAATGTCAGGCTCGCCTTGTTGTTGCCAGTTTAACGCGATGAGCTGGGTATAGGCGTAGCCTCGATCATCTTCTAACGTTGGCGAGAGCGAGCCTATCGGTAATTCAGGTTCAACTTCCGCAATTAAGTCGCGAATACGAGACCATATTGGGCGGGTATTAACAATTTCATCTTTAAGTTTGATTTGAACAACTGAAAGGCTTGGCCTAGATGTTGAGGTAATGAGGTCAATTTCAGGTATTTTCCTCAGCTTTTGTTCGATTTTTTCAGTAATTAGCACCTCAATCCGCTCGGCGCTTGCGCCAGGCATTTGGGTCAACACACTGGCATTACGATTTTCAATATGCGGGTCTTCGGTTCTCGGTAACGTGGAAAGTGCACCAAGGCCTGAAACAATCAATAAGGCAATAACCAGCGACATTACGCGGCCATTGCGAACAAATGAACGGATCATTGCTCAGCTCCAGCAGCTCTAACCACTTGGCCGGGTACATAGCGATGAAGGCCTTCCTCGATAATGGCTATCTTAGTTTCATCTAGGCCAGTGATGTAAGCCATCGAATCTGTTGTATGCACAACATTGACTGTATATGGTTTGATGACAAAGTGGCTGTTTTGCTCAACCGCTGCGTAGATATTCCATTGACCGCGAACCCCATCGGTAATGGCAGTAAGTGGTAGCCAATAACCTGTTTGAGCAATTTCTTGCTTGATGGCAACACGGGTAATTAAACCGCTGACGTTCTGCTGGGCTTGATCCAGCACTAAACGGATATTAACAGTTCGAGTGGTTGGATTGATTTGTTGCCCTATGGCTTTAATCGTCGCGGTATTTTGTTGCTGGGCGATAGTGACAGGTAACTGCTCACCAAGCGTTAAACTGGCAGCTACTTTGGCGGGTACGCCGATGGTGATCTCTTGCTGGCTTTGTTTGAATACGGTAAAAGCTGGCGAGCCTGGACTGACTAATTCACCTTGAGAAACAATACGTTCGTTGACAATGCCATCATAAGGGGCGCGTAACTCGGCTTTTGCGATTTGGTAGCTCAAGGCATCGTAAGAGGCTACTAAGGCATCCTTATTTGCCGTTAGCACGCCATACTGCGCTTCTAGCTCGTCTATGTTTTGCTCGGACGCATATTGTTTACTGATTAGGGATTTAACTCTTGCCAAGTTTGCTTGGTTCAAGGTGAGTTGCGCCTCAACTTGCGCGATTTGTGCTTTGAGCTCGTAGGCGCGAATATTAAGCAGTTCAACATCTAGACTGGCAAGTAATTCGCCGGCTTTAATCGCATCACCACTGTCTTTAATCACTTCAGTAACGCGACCACCAAACTCAAAACTTAGCCTGGTTTGTTGCTTGGCGGCAATTTCGCCGATGTACTCGCGGGTAATGGTATAGCTAGTTTGTTGGTTGATTTGCTCGATGCTTGCGGCGTGAAGGTAAGGGGTATCGTCTGTCTGGCCAACAGCCTGCTCTGAGCAAGAGGTAACACTAACGCTCACTGTTATTGCAATGGCTAATTTCTGCCAAATGTTTAGTTTCAACCAAGTGCTAGCTGAATTAGCGTTATTCATAACCATCCTTATCCATATACATTTTGCCACTAACTGGCATTTGCTAATAAATTAGTCTTTACTGGACTGCCCAGTCTATTCAGTCTAGATGAAGTGTACTGGACTGTCTAGTCTACTTTAGCTACAGTATTATTAATGTTTCACTTTGCACATTAACGCTATGCAAATAAACACCACGAAAATAAAGGCAATGCAAACAAGTTTTAAGTATAACGGCACACACGATGACTAAACCTCGCAGTCGAAATCGAACTAAGCAGCAGCAAATTCTTAATGCTGCCACTGAGCTATTCACTGAGCAGGGCTATCATGCCACGAGTATGGCGCTCATCGCGCAACATGCAAATGTGTCTAAACAAACAGTCTATAGCCACTTTGGCTCAAAAGAGGAATTGTTTGCTGCTGCTATCGAACAAAAGTGTGATACTTCAGGTTTGCTAGACATTAACCACATCGACTTGTCAGATCCCAAATCCGCTTTACTTGCCGTCGCAAAGCGATTTTTTCTTATGGTTACGTCAAAAGAGGCGCTTGCCGTTCACAAAATTTGTGCTTATGAATCAAAAAAGTATCCGCAACTATCGGAACTCTTCTATCAGGCTGGCCCAGAGCGCTTAACGGCAGATGTCGCAAAACTGTTAGCAGAACTCAATGCGCGTCAGTTGATCAGTATTAAAGCACCTCACACAGCTGCGGTGCAGTTCTTACTACTGATGAAAGGTGAAGCTTGGGGGCGCGTTGAATTTAATACGCCTAAGCAGCTTTCTAACGCAGAAATTGATGAATATTTATCTGACAGTGTAGATTTCTTTTTACGTGGCTATAGCCCAGAATAAACTGCGATAACCTTGCTTTAAGAATTCCCAATATTCAGGGTTACATTCGCTTCACATTTTGCTATAACGCTGTCATCAAAATTATTCTAATCGTATTAAAGGATTCTTTATGCCTGCACCTGTTAGGCCGCTCAACGCTGTTGACCACGGTAAAGTAAAAATTAACCCATCACGTCATTTTGCTCACGTTGAAAAAGAGCAAATTGTGCCACTTATCGTTCACGAATTTGCTAGCACAGCTGCGGAAATGCCAATTGTATTCGTGAAAAACTCTGAAACAGGTGAGTTTACGCCAGTGGCAATATTAGGTTTTGAACAAGGTGAAAACTTGTTTTATGGCCAACAATGGCTTGCGAGCTATGTACCAGCGGTAATCATGCACCACCCGTTTGCGTTAATGCCTGCACAAGATAACCCAGAGCAAATGCAATTGGTTATTTCAGAAACTGATGAAGTGCTTAATGGCACTGAAGGTGAAGCGTTGTTTAATGAGGCTGGTGAAGAAACCCAATATTTAGAGCAGCGTAAAAATGCATTAGGGAAGTACTTTGAAAATACTTTTATCACGAAAGGTTTTGTAAACTTCCTAGTAGAGAAAGCGTTGATCGTTGAGCAAACACTGAATCTAGAAGTAAACGGCCAAAAACGTCAGTTAAATGGTATTCACCTAATTGATGAGAAAAAGCTTAATGCCCTACCTGATGAAGACTTCTTAGAAATGAAGAAGCGCGGTTACCTATCGCCGATTTACGCGCACCTATTATCAATGCAGCAGTTTAATAACTTAGCGAAATTGAAGAACAAAACAGCGTAATTGTTGTTCGAACAATTAGGGCGTGTTGATCTTTCAGGGTTGTTTTTGCAGCAGTCTGTTTGGGTTTTATACAAGGCGGCACTTGTGCAGTGTAGTCATTCTCCATAAATAAGTGCCAACACAGTAGAAAATTCAAACAGACGCTGCCCTGCGGGTTCATCTAAACGCTTCCTGCTCATTGTTGCTAGCTTCTTGCGTAGAACGACTATGCGACAAAGCGAGCGCCGCGATCAGAAAGCGTTTAGATTGAACAAAATTTAATCTCGAAAGATCAACACGCCCTAGTAAAAACCGGCTAAATGCCGGTTTTTTTTATTAGGTGAGCAGTTGGGTGAATTGTTGACTACATTGCAGAGCGAACTGTGATTCGCGACTGAACTTAATTCGAACTCTCTAACTGCTTGCCACTATAGCTAGGCTTTTGGTGCATAGTGCCCGCTGCGTCAGCCAACTCTTTTGGCATGTAGTTCTCATCATGCTTTGCTAAAACTTCAGAGGCCTGAATAATAAAGCCATCGGTTAGTACGCCGTTAGCCACGATACCTTGTCCTTCACGGAACAAGTCAGGCAAGATACCATCGTACTTAACGGTGATCATCGGGTCATTCGCATCAAAGCTAATTGGCATTTTCATATCAGCCAGTCTAAATGTGACTTTTAAGCTGTCAGGATCACGATTAACCGTTTCTGGCACTACTAAGCCACCCACACGAAGTCGCTGACCGATTTGTGCTTTTAAGCCTGTGTCTTCTTTGCCGTAATGGATTTCAGAAGGTTTATAAAATAAATCGATATTTTGGCTAAGCGCGTACAGAATTAGCCCTGCGACGACACCTAATCCTGATAAAACGGCGACAACGATGGTTAATCGTTTTTTCCTTCTAGGATTCATGCGTTACCTCTTTATTACCTTAATTATTGCCTTACTTATTACCGGAGCTTAGCTTTTTGCCTGTTGGGCTGCTTGTTGCTCGGCGGCAAGTTTTAATTTTTGTTCACGTTTAATTTGGCTAGCAATTTGCCCTTTAATTGCTTTGCTCGCTTTGATACTGCTAACAATTAACAGCAAAAATAGCACGATTGACGCGCCATAGCTTAACCAAACAAAAAAGCCATAACCACCCATATCGAGGAAGGCAGAAAAACTGTCAAATTGCATTAGTTACCTCCGGCGTTTGCTTGCTTGTTGGTTGCAAGGTGAGGTGCATTGTCACCACCTGTTACGAGCGTGCGTACCCAAGGGCGCATTTTATTGCGTGACAGTACTTCGGTTTGAAAGCGGATACAGGCAATGTAGCCAGCTAAACAGCCAAAGCCAAAGAAGCACAGCAAAAATGGCCAGTACATTTCAGGTGCCATGGCTGGCATACCGAGTTTAGACACCGTTGCACCTTGGTGTAGCGTGTTCCACCATTCAACCGAATATTTGATGATCGGAATATTAATCACACCCACCAGCGACAAAATACCAGCGGCTTTACCCGCCATTTGCTTGTCATCGAAAGCGTTGTGCAATGCGATAACGCCCAAGTACAAAAATAATAATATAAGTTCTGATGTTAGGCGCGCATCCCATACCCACCAAGTGCCCCACATAGGCTTACCCCATGCGGCACCGGTTAACAATGCGATTGCAGTAAACACCGCGCCAATAGGTGCCAGTGCCGCCGCAGAGGCGTCGGCCAGTTTTACCTGCCACACTAGGCTAGAAAGTGCAGCAATGGCCATCGCAACGTACAAGCTCATTGAGAGGATGGCACTGGGTACATGCACGTAGAAAATACGAAAGCTGTCACCTTGTTGGTAGTCTGCCGGCGCAAACAATAGTGCCCAAACTAGACCAGTACTGAGCAGTACAATGCTAGCTAAACCAAACCAAGGTTTAATTTTTTCAGTGAAGTGGTATGACACTTCAGGGTTAGCGTATGGGTGTAACCATTTCCACATTTAGTTAGTACTCACTTTTAAGGCGGCTCCAACGGCAAAAGGTGCAAGCGTTAGTGAACCAAAAAACAGCGCGGCAATTATAGCAAGTTGTCCATTGTAGGGTAAGCTTAAGCTCGCAGTATCAATGGCACTGGTGGCAAAAATGAGCACCGGAATATAAAGCGGTAGCACAATCAAACTCAGTAACACCCCGCCTTTTTTAATGCCCACGGTTAGTGCTGCACCAATTGCGCCAATAAAACTTAATACGGGCGTTCCTAACAATAGGGTTAGCATTAAAGCAGAATAACTTTGCTCGGGTAAATGCAGTAATACCGCCAATAGTGGCGCGATTAAAATTAGCGGTAAGCCTGTTAACAGCCAATGCGCGCAAATTTTTGCCAAGGTAAAAATAAACAGCGGCTGTGGGCTGATCAGCATTTGCTCCAGCGAGCCGTCGCTGTGGTCGGCTTTAAACAAACGATCGAGTGAGAGTAGCGTTGCCAATAGTGCCGATACCCAAATTATTCCCGGTGCTATTTTCGCCAGTGTATTGGGCTGTGGACCTATACCCAGCGGGAAAAGAGTGATCACAATGATAAAAAACAACAGCGGGTTAATCATTTCGTCCTTATGACGAAAGGCAATAATAAGATCGCGTTTTAGCGTTAACATAAATGCTTGGCGGTATGACAATGCCGTTGCTTGGCGATTCGATGCGTTTGTCATATCAAAATAACCTGTAACTGAGTTCGATAGTTTTAACTAAGGCAGGGTCAATCGCTAAATCTTGGTGTGTGGTTAATATCACACAGCCACCTGCTTTTGCATGAGCAACAAACAGTGCTTCAAGTGTGGCAACGCCTTGTTTATCAATGGCGGTAAATGGTTCGTCTAAAATCCAGACTTTGGCTTTGTTTTGCCATAACCTCGCCAATGCGATACGACGATGCTGGCCAGCACTTAAATGCGATGCGTAACAGTCTTCAAAGCCCAATAGGTTAACGTTTGATAACGTTTCTTCAGCGAGCTCAGGGTCTTCACCATTGAGCGCTAAATTAAAGGCTAAGTTCTCTTGCGCGCTTAGCTCAGCTTTAACACCCGGCATATGGCCTAAATAAAGCAAATCTTGGCAGTAAGCTTCAGGTTGCTCATGAATAGAGTGAGTTTTATAAAAAATATCGCCTTCAAATGGCATAGACAAACCAGCGAGAATACGCAGTAAGCTGGTTTTTCCGGCGCCGTTAGGGCCAGCCACCTGCACAATTTCCCCCGGCTGGATGGCGAAAGATAGGTGCTCGAACAGCACGCGATCTTCACGAATGCAGGTTAATTGCTTGGCTTGGATCAAAGATGGTGTGTCAGACAAGATAACTTCAGCAGGTTAGGGCGAGGTACAACTTTTTTGGCCAATTCGCCGTAATTGATAACGAGCGTTAATCATACTACAAATTGGCGCCGACAAAACAGTCTGACATACGATGAGTCTCGCTTTTGTTGTGTTAAATCATAAAAGCATGCGATTAGTTGCGAATTGTTACGGTGAAAAAGCTGAAATAATGCAAAATTTAATGGTAAAATCGCCGGGTTTTTCAACGGCATGAAAGCCCATTATTCGCTGTTTATAGGCATATAAATTATGTGGGTATTATTGGCTTAACGTGATTTAACGCATTTACATCGCAGTGGATGCTAATAAGTCAGTGCTGAGAAATTATTACAGAGCTTGGAGTTATACATGATCCCAGAACTTGGGCATTTTTCCCTGATCATCGCCATGGCGTTTGCCATGTGCTTGTCAGTAGTTCCGTTAATCGGTGTCTACGCTAACCAGCCAAAATTGGCAGCCTATGCCAAACCTCTCACTTTTGGTATGTTCACTTTTACTGCAATCAGTATTTTTATTCTCGGTTATAGCTTTGTAGTCGATGACTTCTCTGTGCGTTACATTGCCAGTCATTCCAATAGTTTACTGCCTTACTATTTTAAAATTAGCGCGGTTTGGGGCGGCCATGAAGGTTCCTTACTGCTTTGGGTATTTTCATTAACCGCTTGGACCATGGCGGTTGCGGTATACAGCAAAAACATTGAGCAGGCATTTATCGCACGCGTATTAGCGGTAATGGGGATGATTGCGGTAGGCTTTATGGCGTTTACACTACTAACGTCTAACCCGTTTGAACGTTTATGGCCGAATGTTCCGATGGAAGGGCGTGACCTTAACCCACTACTGCAAGACATTGGCCTTATCCTTCATCCGCCAATGCTTTATTTGGGTTACGTCGGTTTCTCTGTTGCCTTCGCCTTTGCGGTTGCCGCTTTGATGTCTGGCAAGATGGATGCGGCTTGGGCGCGTTGGTCTCGTCCGTGGACAGTAGGTGCTTGGATTTTCTTAACACTTGGCATTGCGCTAGGCAGCTGGTGGGCCTATTACGAGCTTGGCTGGGGCGGCTGGTGGTTCTGGGATCCAGTTGAAAATGCCTCGTTTATGCCTTGGCTGGTCGGTACTGCCTTGATTCACTCGTTAGCGGTGACAGAAAAGCGCGGTACATTTAGAAACTGGACCGTGCTGTTAGCTATTTTCGCGTTTAGTTTAAGCTTATTAGGCACCTTTATTGTTCGCTCTGGCGTAATTACTTCGGTGCATTCATTTGCCGCTGACCCAACACGTGGTGCCTTCATCCTGCTATTACTTGCCATTGCAGTAGGTAGTTCGTTAACGCTATATGCGTTTCGTGCCAGCAATGTGCAAAGCTTCTCGCGCTTCTCTTTTTACTCTCGTGAAACCGCTTTACTCGCCGCTAATGTGATTTTGGTGACATCAGCGGTAACGGTAATGCTCGGTACCTTATACCCCTTATTTATCGATGCGATGGGGCTAGGGAAAATATCAGTAGGGCCACCGTACTTTAACGCGGTGTTTGTGCCTATGATGTGTTTGCTGTTTGTCGTAATGGGCATTGGCCCATTAATTCGCTGGAAAAAAGCCAAGCAAGGTGAGCTGCGCAAACAACTTAACCCAATCACTGTACTGAGTTTGCTGGTTGGTTTGGCCTTCCCATTTGTCTACGGTGGCAGTTTTGATTGGTTAGTCAGTCTAGGGATTGGTTTGGCGATGTGGGTGGCTTGTGTAGTGATCAAAGAAGCCATTAATCAGAAGCAAAAAACGGGCAAGCTCACTATGAGCCAACTGGGTATGACACTTGCTCACTTTGGTATCGCAGTAACCATTGTTGGTGTTACTTTAGTATCTGTTTATGAAACTGAAACCAACGTGCGAATGGTGGCTGGTGAAAAAGTAACGATTGACGGTTACACCATTGCTTTTAATGGTATTAAACCAGTTAAAGGACCAAACTACTCAGCTGAACAAGGTCAGCTAGAAGTTTATCAAGGTGATGACTTTGTTGCTTTATTGCAACCTGAGCGTCGTACTTACTTGGTACAAACGATGGGCATGACCGAAGCGGCGATTGACCCAGGTTTGACGCGCGATGTCTATTTAGCGCTAGGCGACCCTCTGGGCGATGGCGCTTGGGCGATTCGCGTGCATATTAAACCATTTGTTCGATGGATTTGGTTAGGCGCGATATTTATGGGACTAGGTGGTTTTGTCGCTATGATGGACAAACGCTACCGTCAACGCCGTAAACAGCACACAACATCTCGCGCAGATGAAAGTGCACCATTAACTCAGCAAACAGTTTAAGCAGTAGGCCAAGTAGTCAGTATTATGGGAAAAGTTATTCGTTTTTTACCACTCATTGTCTTTATTGCACTGGGTGCAGTGCTTTATCGCGGTTTATTTCTAAAGCCTCAAGAGTTGCCATCGGCGCTTGTTGGCAAGCCCGTCCCTGCGTTTAGTTTGCCGGGCTTAAAAAATGCAGAAAGGGTGCTTACGCCAGCCGATTTGTCTGGCGATATTGTGTTGTTAAATGTTTGGGCAACCTGGTGTCCGTCATGTCGCTATGAACATCCTTATTTACTGGATTTAGCGAAAAGTGGTCAAGTGAGCTTATACGGCTTGAACTACAAAGATGAACGCCAAGCTGCGCTTAAGTGGTTAGATGATTTAGGCGACCCTTATCTGCTCAATGTCTTTGATGAAGCCGGCCGATTAGGATTAGATTTAGGCGTTTACGCGGCGCCTGAAACCTTTGTGATTGACCACCATGGCATTATTCGTAAACGCTTCGCCGGCCCGATTGATGCGAAAGTGTGGCAACAAGAGTTTGCGCCGCTGGTAAAAACTATTCGCCAAGAGCAAGCGCGAGGAGAATAAGATGTTAACCCGAATATTATGCCTAATCGCTTTACTGTTTGCCGGTGCAACTAGTGTGTTGGCCATGCCAAGCCAAACCCAAGCGTTTGATGATCCCGTGATGGAAAAGCGCTATCAGTCGTTGATTAAAGAATTGCGCTGCCCGAAATGCCAAAACCAAAACTTGGCCGATTCAAATTCACAAATTGCCGTTGATTTGCGCAATGAAGTGTATGACATGCTCAACCAAGGCAAAGCGGACATGGAAATCACCAGCTATATGGTCGACCGCTACGGTGAGTTCGTTTTATATCGCCCTAAAGTGAATCAGCTGACCTACATTCTGTGGTTTGGTCCAGCGGTTATCTTGTTTATCGGTGTTGTTATTGTTGTTATCGCTGCTCGTCGAAAAGCGGCGAGCAAAAAAGAGCTGAGTTTGTCAGCTGAACAACAACAACAACTTGACGAAATTCTAAAAGAAAAAGATTAATTCATGTTTGAAGTATTAGTTTTAATAGTTGGTTTTATTCTTCTGCTACTAGCCGTTATTTGGTGGCATTTTATTCGCAGCAGCAAACAACAAGCTGTCGCCATGACAGGTGCTCATCGAGAAGACACCAATGTTGCCCTTTACAAAGAGCATAAAGCGGAAATTGAAAAAGACTTTAACGATGGCAAGATTGATGAAGAAAGCCATCAGTACTTATTGGCCGAGCTTGATAAGAGTCTGCTGCAGGATATTGAGCAGAATAAAAAAGCCCAAGCGACTAACGATGCCAGTGTGCAAAAGTTGTCAGTGATTTGGCCTATTGGTCTAAGTGTTTTTGTACTGATGTTCAGCTTAGCCATGTACAGTCAACACGGTGCTTATGAAAGGTTGGCACAGCCAAGAATGGTGGCGAGCAACGATCAGGCACAACAAGCGCAGCAGGAGCAAATGCACGCGCAACTGCAACAATTGCAGCAGGCAGTAGCTACTGACCCCAACAATGCTGATGCATGGTATGGCTTAGGTCAGCTGTATGTTACTGGTGGTCAATTTCAACTAGCGGTTGAAGCATTTGATAAAGTGATTGCCATTGAAGGGGAACAAGCCGACTTGCTCGGTGCGAAAGCACAAGCGACTTATTACGGTGCAAATCAAACCATTACCCCAGAAGTACAAACACTGATTGATCGCGCCTTAGCATTAGATGCCAATGATCCATCAACGAATATTTTGCTTGGTATGCACAATTTTATGAATCAGTCTTACCAACAGGCGATAAATTACTGGCAAAAAGTTGTTGATGCTGGCCGCCAAACGGTTAATGTCGCAGCGCTAACCGAAGCGATTAATGAAGCGAAGAGCCGCTTGTCGCTGACGCAAGGAGAATCAAGTCAAGGTGATGCAGCTATTGGACCTCAGTTAACTTTGTCGGTTGAACTAGATGAAAAATTTGTTGATCAGTTAAACCAAGGTGAAGATAAAGTCGTATTCGTTTACGCAGTACCCGCCAATGGTGGGCGCATGCCAGTTGCAGCGGTAAAACTGATGGCGTCTGATTTACCAACGCAAGTGGTATTAAATGACGCTCGTGCTATGAGTCCACAAATGACCTTAAGTATGGTAGACACTGTTAATGTCTACGCAGTGGTCTCTCAGCTTGGTGGGGCAGGTATTCAACCGGGTGACTTCAAAGCTGAAGTTAATAACGTTAAGGTGAATACAACAGCGCCTATCACCGTTAAAATTGATACGTTAGTGCCTTAGGCATTACCTGTAGGCATTACTCGTAGATTTTATCTGTAGGGCATTGCCAAAAGAATAAGAAATACTATGCAATTTAGCGCGCATTTATTTTAATAAGTATGTTTGAGAAGAGACCTGCCTGATCGCAGGTCTTTAATTATGGTTAGCGGTATTTGTTATCTTTAACATTAGTTAAAAGGCAGTCGCCAATGCATCGCCGCTAACACAACAGGCAGCGCCAAATACTAATTTGGCAGTAATTCAATCTGGTGTAAATCCAATTTGGCTTACATTCAATCTAGTTAATATATGAGCGCTTACGACAATACATCACTTGTTGTTCATACGGTTATAGACTGTCTGTAACGTTGAACAGCTAACATAATAATTCGATAAGGATATAACGTGAAAAAATTAACGCTTACCTTACTATCTACTATTGCTGGTGTCGCTATGATGGCGCCAGCAGCAAATGCAACAAGCAGTGGCTCAGTAGACGCTAGTGCCAGCAAGTCATCAGCGCAATGCGCACCTTTTTTGAATCACAGTTTCCGCAAGCTACATGCTAAAGATCAAGTTGATTTATGCGAGCTTACCGCAGGCAAACCAGTGCTCGTTATCAACACTGCCTCTAACTGTGGTTTTACACCGCAATTTAAAGCATTAGAAGCACTTCACAAGGAATATAAAGACCAAGGCTTAGTGGTCGTTGGCTTTCCATCAGATGATTTTTTCCAAGAAGAAGACGATGAAAAAGACACCGCTGAAGTATGCTTTGTTAATTACGGGGTAACTTTTACCATGCTACAAACTTCACCAGTGCGTGGCTCAGATGCTAACCCAGTATTCAAGCATTTAGCGGACGAAACCACAGCTCCTAAGTGGAATTTCTACAAATATTTAATTAGTAAAGATGGCAAGCAGGTTAAGCACTTTAATAGTCGCGTTAAACCTGACGAAGCTGAGTTTATTCAAGCAGTACAAGCTGTATTGTAAGCTCACGCTCTTGACCTCTTACAGACAACAAAAGAGATAAGGTAGCTGTATGTCTCGATTCCTCGGGCTCGATAAAAGCATCCACGATAAGCGTTTAAAAACTGGTGTACTATTGGTCAACCTTGGTACACCTGACGCGCCCACGCCAAGCGCTCTGCGCCGTTATTTAAAAGAGTTTTTGTCTGATCCCCGCGTGGTAGAAATTCCACGCTTGGTATGGATGATCATCCTTCATGGCATTATCTTGCGAGTAAGGCCGGCGAAATCTGCCAAACTTTACAAAAGCATTTGGACGAAAGATGGCTCACCATTGTTAGCCATTAGTAAACGCCAAATGGGCAAGGTCAAGCAGCGTCTACATCAAACTTACGGTGAAGATGTGACTGTGGATGTTGCTATGCGCTATGGCAATCCAAGCGTCAGCTTGGTGCTCAAACAAATGCAGCAACGTGGTATCAACAACTTAGTGGTGCTGCCTTTATATCCGCAGTATGCTGGCCCTACCACGGCTTCAGCTTTTGATGCTGTAGTGAAGGAAATTCAACAGTGGCGCTGGATTCCAAGCGTCAACTTTATTGGCTCTTATCATGACCATCCGCTGTATATCAAAGCGCTTGCTAATAGTATTCGTGAGCACTTTGAGCAGCATGGTAAGCCAGATAAGCTTGTGTTGTCTTACCACGGTATGCCTAAGCTGTTCCATGATAATGGTGACCCTTACTACTGCTTCTGTGCGAAAACCACACGCTTATTGGCAGAGGCACTTGAGCTGAGTGAGGATGACTTCGTGATGACTTTCCAGTCGCGCTTTGGCAAAGCAGAATGGCTTAAGCCATACACAGATGCAACGTTGGCAGAGTTAGCACAAAATGGTGATAAGCATGTAGCCATTGTTAGTCCTGCGTTTAGTGCTGACTGTTTGGAGACGTTAGAAGAGCTTGAGTCTGAAAATCGCGAAGAGTTTATGGAAGCTGGTGGGGAAACCTATCACTATATTCCAGCGCTTAATGATCGCGACGATCATATTGATGTGCTAGAAGACTTGGTTAAACCGCATATTGTTTAAATTCAACCAAACTCTGAAGCTAAAAAAAGCAGCCAAATGGCTGCTTTTTTTGAATCTGGTATTTAACCTTTACGAATTTGTAAAGATTAAAGAGCTGTTACGTTCTCAGCTTCTGGGCCTTTTTGACCTTGCTTAACGCTGAAAGAAACAGATTGACCGTCAGTTAATGTACGGAAACCTGAACCTTGGATAGCGCTGAAGTGTACGAATACATCTGGGCCATTTTCTTGCTCGATGAAACCAAAGCCTTTCGACTCATTAAAGAATTTTACTTTACCAGTTACTGTGTCTGACATACCTAATTTTCCCGTAGTCAATAAATTTAAATAATGACGTTACCGTCGCTCACGGAGTAAATGCCCTCTACCCAAAAGTACAGACAGAGGAAGGTATATCCATTAACACAAAACGCGTCAGGTGACTTAACTTACTACACAAATAGCTAATTAAAACCTTCATCCGAACGCAAAAACTCAACGCGAATTAAGCTTAACACACGAATTAGCATTAAGCTTGTAAAAAATAAATAAATTATGTTGCAAACAGATGACTAAAAAAAGAAAAGGCCATCACATTCATGTGATGGCCTTGAGGTCTTACCAGATGTGGGCTAGCCCACAAATGCGAAAGCTAATTAAAGCGCTTCAATTTGCGCCTTTTGTTCTAGCATTTTCGCTAGCGTTGACTCTGCTTCTGCAAGCTTGGCTTTTTCTTTTTCGATAACGGCTTCAGGCGCTTTGCCAACGAAGTTTTCGTTGCTTAATTTACCTTTCACGCGTTGTACGTCTTTTTCCAGCTTTTCAATACCTTTGCTTAAACGAGCAAGCTCAGCATCTTTATCAATTAACCCCGCCATTGGGATAAGCACGGTCATTTCGCCAATCACGGCTGACGCAGAAGCTGGGGCTTCGCTGGCATCGCTTAGTACTTGAATAGATTCAAGCTTAGCCAGTGAGCTTAAGAACTGCTCATTGTCGTCTAAACGGCGCTGGTCTTCTGCTGATACGTTGGTCAGTAGCACTGGCAATGGCTTGCTAGGTGCAATATCCATTTCACCACGAATATTACGAATGGCAACGATAAACTGCTTCACCCACTCAACATCCGTCAGCGCTTGTTCATCAACTGCGCTTTCGTCAAATTGCGGGAAGCTTTGGACCATAATGCTGTCACCTTTAGCTTCAAACGCAGAAAGCGGCTGAACTGATTGCCACACCGTTTCAGTGATAAATGGCATGATAGGGTGCATTAGACGCAATAGCGCTTCTAGCGTGTTTACGAGCGTGTAACGTGTGCCGCGTTGCTGTGCTTCACTGCCTTTGAATAGTACTGGTTTAGTGAGTTCTAAATACCAGTCACAGAATTGGTTCCAAGTGAACTCGTAAAGTGCTTGTGAGGCTAAGTCGAAACGGAATGTGTTAAACGCTTCGTGCACAGCTTTTACGGTTTGTTGGAATTGGCTAGTGATCCAGCGATCCGCTAGTGAGAACTCCATCTCACCTCCTGCCTTGCCGCAGTCGTGCTCTTCAGTATTCATTAACACATAGCGACTAGCGTTCCATAACTTGTTACAGAAGTTGCGGTAACCGTCTAAACGCTTCATGTCCCAATTGATATCGCGACCGGTTGAAGCAAGTGCTGATAAGGTAAAGCGCAATGCATCAGTACCGTGTGCTTCAATGCCTTCTGGGAATTCTTTCTTGGTGCGCTTGGCAATCTTTTCCGCTAGTTGAGGCTGCATCATATTGCCAGTACGCTTGGTCAGCAATTCATCTAATGAAATGCCGTCAATCATATCGATAGGGTCAATAACATTACCTTTCGACTTCGACATCTTATCGCCATGGTCATCGCGAATTAGACCTGTTACATACACTTGCTTAAATGGTACTTGTGGCTTGCCATCGTCATCTTTGACAAAGTGCATGGTCATCATGATCATACGGGCAACCCAGAAGAAAATGATGTCAAAACCCGTCACTAACACATCGGTAGAGTGGAAGTCTTCTAGCTCTGGCGTTTTCTCAGGCCAACCTAGTGTTGAGAAAGTCCACAGGGCAGATGAGAACCATGTATCTAATACATCATCGTCTTGGCGAAGTGCAACGTCGTCAGCTAAGCCGTTTGTCGCGCGTACTTCCGCTTCATCACGACCGACGTAAACATTGCCGTTGTCGTCGTACCATGCTGGGATTCGATGACCCCACCATAACTGACGTGAAATACACCAGTCTTGAATGTCGCGCATCCAAGCAAAGTACATGTTTTCGTATTGCTTAGGAACAAATTCAATGTCACCGTTTTCAACGGCTTCAATCGCCGGTTTTGCTAGTGGTGCAACACGTACATACCATTGGTCAGTTAACAGTGGTTCGATAATCACACCCGAGCGATCACCGTATGGAGCGACTAAGTCGTGATCTTTAATGCTGTCGAGCAAGCCAAGTTCGTCGAACTTAGCAATAATGGCTTTACGCGCTTCAAAGCGGTCAAGGCCAGCAAATTCAGCTGGTAGGGCAGTATCAAATGCGTCAGAAGGCTCACCGTTGGTGTCGTAAACTTCAGCTTGGGCGAGTACTGCTGCATCTTTATCAAAGATATTGATCATGGCTAGGCCACAACGCTTACCGACTTCGTTATCGTTAAAGTCGTGCGCTGGTGTGATTTTCACACAACCAGTGCCTTTTTCCATATCCGCGTGCTCGTCGCCAACAATTGGAATGCGACGGCCAACTAACGGCAACTCAACGAATTTGCCAATTAAGTCTTTGTAACGCGGATCTTCAGGGTTAACCGCAACACCAGTGTCACCTAACATCGTTTCTGGGCGAGTAGTGGCGACTACTAAGTGATCTTGGCCTTCACTGGTTTTCGCGCCATCCGCTAGTGGATAACGCAGGTGCCACATGTGGCCTTTTTTGTCTTTGTTTTCAACTTCAAGATCTGAAATTGCGGTGTGAAGTTTAGGATCCCAGTTAACCAGGCGCTTACCACGGTAAATCAAATCGTCTTGATATAAGCGAACAAACACTTCTTGCACGGCATGTGATAGGCCGTCATCCATGGTGAAGCGTTCACGTTGCCAGTCGATTGAGTTACCTAGGCGGCGCATTTGCTGGCTGATGTTGCCACCAGACTCTGCTTTCCATTCCCAGATTTTATCGATAAAGGCATCACGGCCATAATCGTGGCGAGTTTTGTCTTCTTCTGCGCCAATTTTACGCTCAACGACCATTTGCGTCGCGATACCTGCGTGGTCAGTACCTGACTGCCATAAGGTCTTTTTGCCTTGCATACGTTGAAAACGGATCAAGGTATCCATAATGGTTTGTTGGAAGGCATGACCCATATGCAGGCTGCCAGTAACGTTTGGTGGTGGAATAGCAATTGAGTAGCCATCGCCTTCACCTGTTGGGCTAAAGTAGCCTTTTTCTTCCCAGCTTTGGTAAAGCTGCTGTTCGATATCAGAAGGATTAAATGTTTTTTCCATCTTTAAAGTCTGTCTGCGTAAATTGTGTTCGTAATATATTTGGCGTTTGTACCGTCTTAGTTTGCTTGAGCTAACTCACTATGTCTAAGTTACCAAGGCTAATTCGATACGGCGTGTGTATCGACTTGAAAGCCTAACTGGCGGCAAGCCTTAAAGCGCTCACGAGCAAGTTGTTTTTCTTGCTCAGGTGCTGGTACAAAGTCCATTACATGTGAAAATTGGTTGGCAAACACAGGCATATTTTGCGCTAAATTAATTAGCACTGCGCGTCTGCCGCGTGGTGGTTGCCAGCCGATTTCAACTGGCGACCCCTGCTTAGGGCCTTCGCCCACTAGGTTGTGTGGTACGAAACTGTCAGGCTCGAATGACCAAAGTAGTTCGTCAACATGATGGGCCAACTGCTGATCTTCGGTGAAAATATACACCTTTTGCTGTTGGCGAAAGTAGTTGGCAGCTAAGCTACAGGCATAATGTAGTCTTGCTTGTTCGCTGCTGCCATCAGGCATCAAATGAAAAACTGCTTGGGTTTGCATTCGCGAGTTAACCTAACGTTTTATTCTGTGTTAAAGCTGGCGTATTACTCGCCTTGCTCGGCACCACTTTTGTTGAGTAAAAACTGGGTTAGCATGCTAACCGGGCGACCTGTTGAGCCTTTGTCTTTACCGCCGCTGCGCCATGCCGTACCGGCAATATCTAAATGCGCCCAATGGTACTTCTTAGTAAATTTAGCTAAGAAACAACCAGCAGTAATGGCACCTGCCGCACGACCACCTAAGTTAGTGAAATCGGCAAATGGACTTTCTAACTGCTCGTGGTAGTCATCCCATAACGGTAAGCGCCATGCGCGGTCACCACTTTGATCAGACGCATTAAGTAGTTCATGCGCTAATGGGTTATGCGTACTCATCAAGCCCGTTGCGTGCTTGCCTAAAGCTACGACACAAGCGCCAGTTAAGGTCGCCACGTCAATTACAGCTTCTGGCTCAAAGCGTTCTACATAAGTTAATGCATCACAAAGCACTAAGCGGCCTTCAGCATCGGTGTTTAACACTTCAACCGTTTGACCTGACATTGTCGTTAAAATATCACCTGGGCGATAAGCATTGGCATCAGGCATATTTTCACAGCCAGCCAAGACACCAATGACGTTAATTGGTAGGTCTAATTCTGCTAGTGAATGCATTGCACCAAGTACACCAGCTGCACCGCCCATGTCGTATTTCATTTCATCCATGGCTTCGCCTGGCTTAATTGAAATACCACCAGAATCAAAGGTTAAACCTTTGCCGACCAGTACAATGGGTGCTTGATCTTCATCACCACCTTGATAGTTGATGATACTCATCATAGATTCATTCGCTGAACCACGACCAACGGCAAGGTAAGAGCCCATGCCCAGCTCTTCCATTTGCTTCTCACCCACAACTTCGGTGGTTACTTTGTCGTAGTCGTTCGCTAAGATATTGGCCTGTTCAGCAAGGTAAGCTGGGTTGCAGATATTTGGTGGCATGTTAGCCACATTTTTACAGGTATTGATACCTTCGGCGACACCTAAACCGTGGGTAATAGCTCGTTCACCAATTGGCAATTCACGGCGCGTTGGTACGTTGAAAACAATTTTACGCAATGGGCGGCGAGGCTCTTCTTTACGGGTTTTTAAGCTGTTAAAGCTGTATAGGCAATCTTGTGTTGCTTCAACGGCTTGGCGCACTTTCCAGTAGGTATCGCGGCCCTTAACATGTAATTCAGATAAGAAACATACGGCTTCCATTGAGCCTGTTTCATTTAAGGTGTTAATCGTTTTGCTGATGATTTGACGGTATTGACGCTCGTCTAATTCACGCTCTTTACCACAACCAACAAGTAGCACACGCTCACTTAAAATGTTTGGCACGTGATGAAGTAAAAGCATTTGGCCTGACTTACCTTCTAAGTCACCGCGGCGCAGTAAGTTACTAATGTAACCTTCGCTAATTTCGTCTAGTTGTTCAGCAGTAGCAGATAAACGGCGAGGTTCAAAAACGCCAACAACAATACAGGCGCTGCGTTGTTTTTCTGGGCTACCACTTTTTACACTAAATTCCATGAATTCTCCTACTGGATTGCTTGCGTGCAATTATCTTTTTTGGTGTGAAACTGTATTTCACTTGTATTTACCCGTCTCTGACCTCAACAAATCAGTCAAACAAAGCGTTGGATCTCTCGTTTACCGACAGATAAACTAGCTAAAATATCTAATTAACCTATTAGGTTACTATCAATTAGATAGGGCTAAGGGCTATAATTATAGCCACATTCAACGGGTTTGCTACGCGCAAGTACGTTCAATTATGTATAAAAATAGCAATTTTACTTAAAAATTGCGCCATTGTCAGAAAAAAACTAAGTTTTTAATCATGGTTATCGATTTGAGGTTTAAGTGATTGTATTTCGTTATCTATTAAAGGAAGTGGCTAAAGCGCAGCTTGCTGTTTTCTTTGTGTTGATGACCATTTTTATAAGTCAGAAGTTTGTTCGTGTGCTTGATGACGCCTCTGAAGGGGGGATTCCCGGTCATCTGGTGATGGTGTTTATTGGCCTGAAAATGCCTGATTTAGCGGGTATGTTATTGCCACTGAGCTTATTCCTCGGCGTTTTGCTCGCTTATGGTCGCATCTATGCTGACAGTGAAATGACGGTACTGCACGCATGCGGGGTCAGCGAATGGTATGTGGTGCGAGTCACACTCGTACTCAGTTTAATTACCGCGATATTTACCGGCATATTTACACTGTATCTCGCGCCCATGGCGGCAGAATATGAATATCAAGTAAAAGAAAGGCTGGCGGCAGATTCCGGCATCAGTGCGATGGTCGCGGGGCGTTTTCAAAAAACGGGTAATGATAAAGCGGTGGTTTTTATCCACGATAAAGACAGAGCCGACAGGTCGCTCAACAAAGTATTTGTAGCGCAACTACCGAGTGAAGCGGGTGGCGTTGAAAGCGTGATTAATTCCAGCCTAGTTTACGCAGACAAGGGACGTGTTGTTGAAGAAGAATCAGGCTCACAGCGTTTGGTGCTAGAAGATGGTACACGTTATCAAAGCGACATTAATTCAGGCGAGTTTCGCGCCGTCGCTTTTGACAAATACTACATTCAAATTCAAGATCAAAAAGTTGAGCATAAACGTCGAAAAATCAGTGCAATTGCCACCGAAGATTTACTGTTAGATGACTCGCAAGATGCACAAGCCGCGATACAGTGGCGTTTAGCCTTTCCACTTGCTTGTATTATTTTAACCTTAGTGGCAGTGCCGTTGTCTGTGGTCAACCCAAGACAAGGCAAGTTCGCTAAGTTGTTACCTGCACTGCTTTTATTCCTTGCCTACTTCTTGTTATTGACAGCCATGCGCTCTGGTGTTGAAGGCAATGCATTACCTTATTATGTCGGGCTCTGGCCTGTGCACCTGATAGCGTTAGTGCTTGGTGCAAGTTTATTAATGAAAAGTCGCGCTAGTGGATTGCGCATCAAAGCTAAATTGCCAAAGCGTGCTAAGAACGGCGGTAACCGCACTCAAGTTGCTCGTGGGCCAGATCGGAGGCAGCAATAATGCGTATTTTAGATGCTTATATCGGCCGTGTTATTGCTTCAACCACTTTTATTACGCTTATGGTGTTTGTCAGTGTAAGTGGCATTATCAAGTTTGTTGAGCAAATGGGCGATGTTGGTCGCGGTAACTACGAGCTAGCACATGCTGCGCTTTATGTATTGTATGCGGTACCACGTGATATCGAGATTTTCTTCCCGATGGCAGCGCTGATTGGTGGCTTGATTGGTATTGGTATGCTGGCCAGCAACAGTGAGCTGGTGGTAATGCAAGCTGCTGGCTTGTCAAAACTTACTATTGTCAAATCGGCAATGAAAACGGCAGTGCTATTAATTTTAGTGTCAATGGCAGTAGGTGAGTGGTTAGCGCCAGCTGGCGAAGCGTCGGCACGAGAACTTAGAGCACAAGCCATCTCGGGTGGTAGCCTAATTTCCGCGAAGAATGGTGTTTGGGCGAAAGATGGCGATTACTTTGTTCATATCACCGAAGTTGAAGATCAAGGCACACTAAACAAGGTGCAAGTCTATCGCTTTGATGAGTCATTAAAACTAGAAAGCTGGCTATCGGCAGATTCAGCAACTTTTTTAGACGGTGCTTGGCAACTTAGCAATGTTAAAGACACGAAAGTCACTGATCGCGCGGTAGTTGAAGAAACGTTTGAAACGTTGGCGTGGAAGTCCAGCTTAACGCCGGAAAAGCTTGGTGTGGTAACCGTTAAGCCAGAGTCGCTGTCAGTACAAGGCTTGGTTAGCTATTTAGAATATCTTTCACAAAACGAGCAAGATCAAAGTCGTTACTTGTTAGCATTTTGGCGAAAATTGGTTCAGCCATTAACTGTTGCGGTCATGCTCTTGGTTGCTTTGTCGTTTATCTTTGGGCCACTGCGCTCAGTGTCGATGGGCGCGCGCATCATGATGGGCGTATTGACTGGCTTGTTGTTTCACATCACCAACCAAGTGTTTGGTAGTTTAAGCTTGGTATATCAGTTGCCGCCAATTATTGGGGCAGTTATGCCGAGCATCTTGTTTGTCAGTGTCGCGCTGTTTTTGATGAAGCGAAAGGCATAAAGTAAGCATAAAGCAAAATCGACAAACAAACCGATAAACAAACCGATAAACAAACCGATAAACAAAAAGAGCAGCTATTTAGCTGCTCTTTTTGTTTTTATTCTTCACACTCTTTTTTTCAGTTTTGGGTTAACGTCTTGGCTCATTGGCAGCAAGTGATAAAACAACAACTTCGGTATTGGTTAGTTTATCTTGCAGGCTTTGCTTATTCTTTCTATCAAACAGTACTAAGAAATTCCCTAACCCTAAAAGTGTTGGTAACAAGCGTTTTACCCCTGTTTTTTTATCGATAACACTGCCGTCTAAATTCTGTACCCGTAGTCGCCATGCTTTCATACCGATAGTCTGGCCGTTACGTGCCCAAAAATAAATGAAGAAAAAGGCGACCCAGCCAATGCCCCAGCCATCAACTAATATTCGGTAAATGATAGCGCTCTCTTTAACATCAATTAGATGATCAAATCCTGCTGTGTCCACTAAGCCGATATTAGCAGCCAAGGCGAAAAGTCCAAAGCCTATGGCACCCGCGACCATATAAACCGCAATGGCGATCAATGCATCATAAACCCAAGAGCCAAAACGACGGAAAAAGCCAGCGCGAGGAAATTCGGTATAACGGACAAAAGTGGTATCTTCTTGTTTAGCCGTTTCTTGTTTAGCCATAGGAAAGTGAGCTTGGTAAATTCGGATTACATTGAGGCGCTAGTATACAGCGCTCTACTTCACAAACCCAAGCTTAAGTTACGTGGGGAAGGTAGCGTGCTTGTCTCGCAGCTTGAGTAAAACAGGATTTATATACCATTCGCATAATTAATCGCCACTTAGCCTTGATTACTGATAAAAAGGATTGATTCATCAAGATCTTTTCGTATAATGCCAAGCACTTTCGTTAGTTAACGAAACGACACGTGTTGCCGGAGTGGTGGAATTGGTAGACACGACGGATTCAAAATCCTTTGCATGGACAGCAAAAATCTTGAGAAAACACAGTTTATATTGTGCCAGTGTGATGGAATTGGTAGACATAGGGGATTCAAAATCCCCCGCAGCAATGCGTGGCGGTTCGAGTCCGCCCACTGGTACCATTCCCTTGAAAAACAAAGAGTTTTTCAAGGTTGTAAGCCGACGTAATGTCGGTTTTTTTGTGTCTTAAATTTGCCTTTTTATATATTTCCTCCGTTATAAAAAGTCTCTTCGCAGCTACGTCCATAGCCCTATATCCTGCCTAAAGTTAACACTCCCCGTTCCATATCTGGTCTTTCGTCTGTGCGCATTCTGTGCGTGGTGAAAACTATTAATATTTGTCACTACGGAAAGCTATTTATTACTCTTCACATTAACAGGTGACTATGTTGCTCTATAAACTCCCCTGTCATTCCAATCATTAGAAAAACATGGAACCTTTTTTACTGTCTACTTCTTGTTCAGTAGTTAAACCTTAAACGTGACCCCCCTGATTATTAACATTTGAAAATAGTAGAAAATTCAGTATGTAAAGCTTATTGTATATTTTGGGGACTTGTAGTTTTAGCCTGAGCAAAAAAGGATGAATTAATTAATGGAAAACAGAGTTTATTATGGTGAGTACTCTCTGCGTCACTGGATAGAGCTGATATTAAAGAAGAACTTAACTTTACCTGATTATCAGCGTTATTTTGTGTGGGATGAAAAGAAAGTAGCGACTTTAATTGAAACAATTAAAAATAAGCAATTTGTGCCTCCAATAACTATTGGAGCGTTCAAAATGGAAGACGGGAACAGAAACCTTATTCTCGATGGTCAACAAAGAATAACAAGTATTGTACTTGCTCATTTAGGTCTCTTTCCAGACCCCGAAAATTATAGAAAAGAAATTGCATCGTTTATCAATGATAACGACGAAGTAGAGTCTAGGGGTGAAGATGATAGCCAATTAGATAATGTTCTTAAATGGAACATTGGGAGCTTGACTAAAAAGGGCAATAGTAAGGACTCTATTCTCAGTGCTATACGTCCGCGAAATTATAAGTCTATAAATTTGGAAATAGATGAAAACTTTCTAGATACTAATTTTTTAGGCTTCTCCTATTTAGTTCCTCATACTGATAACGAAAGAGAACAGCAAAAATATTACTCTTCGGTTTTTCGCAACATCAATATCCAAGGAGAACCGTTGCTACCTCAAGAAAGTAGAGCTTCTCTGTACTTTTTAGATCATGATTTGGAAGGGTTATTCAATCCAACTTTTTGTGATCGTGTTGTAATAAAACTTCTTAGCAGTGAGAGCAAAGCTGACTTTGTCAGGTATTTGTCGCTTCTGTCTCAATATCATGTGAACTCAGATGAGAGGAAGGTTGCACGAGGTTATAAACCGAAGATGGAAAAACTTTATGAAGAGTACATATATTCGGTGATAAGTGAAGATACTTCGAGCTCTTTTTGTAATTTCCAAAGTGTATTCCCTGATAAGCAATACCAAGGTGAAATGGAGTTGCTAGAGAGTACGTTGAGTGATTTAGAAATATTTAAAAATTATAGTTCTATTATTGAAATTGATACATATCTCTTCGGGTTGATCTATCAAATCTTATTTAAGAAAAAGAAAATTGATTTAACTAAGAAGGAGGAACTTAAAACTAAATTAGCCGATAAAATTGCACTCTACAAGGGTGACCAAAACCATCAGAAAAGCCCAAACAATTTGACACATCTTCGGGCCCGATTGAGTGACTCTATTAGAATTTATGGCAGGTACTTAAACCGTGAATCACGCTAGATTTATATTATCACCTTGCTCCGAAATATTGAAAGATGTCGTATCTGCTAGCTCAGGTATCGGCATTGGTATTGAAACCTTTCCGCTGTGTGACTATGTGATGCAATCGGTTTTCTTGAAAATGACTGGCGCTCAAGAGCAGAAAATGAAGTGTATATGTTGGGAACTAGCAACACATGACTATGAGTATAGGTACGATCGTTTTTCTCGTCAGCCTTTAGGTGAGTGCTCGGCATATAAAGATAAAAAAACGATTTATATGGACTTGATAAAGTCTATAGAAAAAAATCAATCATCTTTATCTTTGGCAAATATGGTTAATACTGACAGGTTAATTCCAGATACTATGCAGATTATTGAAGGTACTTTTAAAGGAACTAACCTTTTAATTTGGGCGCAGAAAAGTTTCAATGAATTTGTGGATATTTGGCAGGATTTTTCATCAAACCATGTTGCATCAGACAAACATGCTTTGTTTACTAGCCGAAATCATTTATCTAGAAATGATCCTGTTAAAAGTAAGAAAGATTTAGCTGAAATTTATGAAGGGCATTTGTATATCCAGCGCAATAGAATTGCGCATAACACTCTTTCTTACCAACAAAATCTACCAACACTGAAAGCGTTGGTAGAAGCTGATTATAAATATAATAACTATTTCATTTATTTCGCTATTTTAATACTGCTAGATAAAGTGTTCATCGCTCTATTTGAAACATATCAACAAACTAGGGAAGAAACATCGTTTGTATAAATGATCAAAACTATGGAAGTGGGGGCATTTTTGAATGTGGCAATTTAAGGGTGAAATTGAGTTTATCTGTAATAGGTGTTCGTCTACGGATACAGTCCCTTTAGAGTACTTTTACAGAGAATGTATTGGCGGTAGTGAGCGTCAAATGGGTGAAGAGAGTGTACATGAGCTTTCATATAATTCTGAATGTTCTTGTTGCTCAAACGAGATCGAATTGGCTTTTGAGGTATCAGAGTATCCCGTTAATGTTATTAATTTCATTATTGATAAGTCTTGCGGCGCACAACCCTTAAATGAGCCTGACGTAGAGTATATTAGGGAGATCTTTTCAGCGAGGGACTTGTTTGAACTTTACAATACCATTCCTGAATTGATTGCTGCGTTGAAAGCAGATAGTAACTTACTGTCAGAGTTAGAACCTCGTGAATTTGAAGAGGTAACTGCGGAGATTTTTAGAGCAAAAGGCTTCGAAGTTGAACTTACGAAGAGGACTAGAGATGGTGGGAAAGATGTAATCGCATTACATAGAGATAAGCTTGGGATAAAAACAAAATACATTATTGAATGTAAACATTATGCTGAGAGCAATAAGGTAGGTGTAGATGTTATCAGGTCATTATATGGCGTCGTTAACTCTAGAAGTGGCGGAAATGTAGGGATAGTAGTAACAACATCCTCTTTTACATCAGGAGCCATTGATTTTGTTGAAAATGAAACCACTACAAACCTTGACTTATCATTAGCGGATCGAAATCAACTTGTATCTTGGCTTGAAGACTACTAGCCTTGAACTTTAAGCAATCGGTAAAGTATCACCATAACTTTTAAACACATATCAAAACCTTGGTTATAACCAATCAACCGAGGTTTTATATGAAGAAAAAATTCAAATTTACCAATGCCAGTATCAAGGCCTTACCCGCTAATCCTAAAGATGCGAAAGGGACTGATCTAGAAGTATCAGATACTGAAATTGTTGGTCTTAAATGCCTATCTGGTAAGAATGGCAGCAAGCGATTCTTACTTAGATACACCTTTCAAAGTCGTAAGTGTAGTATCGCACTGGGGCGATTTCCCGAAGTCGATGTTGGTGCTGCTCGTCGTATCGCTAGTAAGTACAAATTGCAGCTGGCAGAAGGTGTTAACCCGCAAGATGCTAAAAGCTCTACCAACAAAATGCCTACCGTTTCAGAGTTTTTCTGGAACACTTACTTACCTGTAGCCAAACAACGAAAGAAATCTTGGGACGATGATGTATCTCGCTTTGAACATCATTGTAAACCTATCTGGAATATTCGTTATGACGAGCTAAAAGCAAGTCATGTTCAGAATGTGCAAAACGAAATGATGGCGACGAAATCAAAGCGCGGCAACTATGCACCAGCGACCTGTAATCGTGTATTAGCCTTGGTCAAAACAATAGGTTCATTAGCTGAAAAGCTGCTAGATACTCCTAATGTTGCTAAAAAGGTGTCAATGTTGCCTGAAAATAATGCTCGTACTCGTTACTGTTCTATTGAAGAAGTACAGGCCATTATTAAGGAAGCAAGGCGTTATCATCAATTCACGATTGGAGCCTACATTGCCATGTTGTTTCTAACTGGCTGTAGAGCTTCTGAAATGCGGTTAAGGAAGTGGGAAGATCTGAATCTAGCAGAGCGAACACTGACCATAGGCAAAACGAAGAACGGCACACCTCATGTTGTGTATCTTACCGATATGATGCTTGAGATCATCTGTGCCTTACCTCGCGTAAGTGGTAATGCTTATATATTTGCAGGTACAAAGGCGAACAAGCCTATTTGTGAAGGACGTTATGCATTTGAGACTATCAAGAAACGGGCGGGAATACATAAGCCAGAAGAAGTGGTATTTCATACCGCGAGACACTCATTTGCGAGCAATATGCTAAGTCATAGCAGAGAAACAGGCGCAGATATTCGCACTGTACAAGTGTTGTTGAATCATAAGGATTTAAGTTCAACAATGCGTTACAGCAAGATATCACCAGATAAGCAGCGCGATACCATGAACAGCTTGGATGGGTTACTCACGTCTAACACGTAACAACCTGCAACATAAACACATATCACTAATACGACATTAATAGCCAGAACCTTAACGGGTTCTGGCTTTTTCATTTCTGGAGTATGTAATCATGCAAATCATTAACCATTGGCCTAATGTTGACGAAGTAGGTTTACCCGAAGAAGTCGCATCAGAGTTAATCAATTTTCTAGTAGAGCCATTTGCTTGTGCATCGGAAGCACAAGCGTTCTGGCAAGAATGCCCTAGTACCATCATAGTGCTATACGAAAATACAAATTTGGCAGAGATTAGCGGCTCTATCCGTCAATCGATTTCATTTTGTCTTAACTATCCTGAGTTCGAAGAAGCGTTACCGAATGGTTATCGCTTGCTACTTGCGATTATCAATGATGAAGGCACAGGGTGTTATTTAGTATTGCCATCCAGCCTTGATATGACCGAGGTGATGGATGGCTAGGAAAAAGCAAAGTCCTTTCAGTCATACTAAAACATGGCAAAAGCTCAAACAGATTAAAGGTATTAAGCAACTTACAGAAAGCGCACTTTTGCTTTACAGCTTAATTCTCGATGGTGATACACCTAAGTGGGTCAAAGCGGTCTGTATCACTGCTATCGCTTATTTAATCTTTCCAACTGATTCTATCCCTGATGCACTTCCTGCACTGGGCTATAGCGATGACTTGTTATGTATTAGCACTGCAATTGGTGCTGTAACTAGCCATATCCAACCATATCACAAAGACCAAGCTAACGATATTTTCAACCAACTATAGGAGGCCGAACATGGCTCGTAAAACGACAAAAGATCAAAAGGAACATAGTAAAAACACTAATACTGAGCAATTACCAGAAACCCATCAAATACTCATCGATGACAAGGCAAGTAAGCTCAGTCCTAAGCAACCAGGATTTATTTACTTTGAGCTGGGTAAGCACTTGGAAACTAACGAACTTGAACTTCGACTGAAAGGTAATGATGGTGGCGGTTTGCACTCGAAGGAATGGGTGAAATTATCCACCATTTTAGAGATATTAGATCAGCAAGAGGAAGATAAACCGTTCAAATCTGGTGTCTTTAAGCCAGTATTTGAAGGTAAGAGCGCAAATAACGTTTCTTTCATTGCTGCGGTTTTGCGCTGTAATGCCATGGCACTGACAGATTCAACCGAAAACTCTATCTTCCTTCATGTGCTTAATAAAAATTTTAAGAGCAGAAGAGAGGCATTACTCAAGCTCGCCAACAGTAAGTAAATAGCGCCAGTTCATACTGGTATCTCAGCGCTAGGGTTCTCTAGCAACTTAAAAAAGGAAATCATAATGAAACTGACTTTTGACCAAAGCCAGTGCTTTGCTGTGCCTGAAAAACTTTTCTCAGTATTAAACATTGAACTGGTTAAATGGGCTAACGCTAATCAATCAGCTACTAGCATTATCTTTAATTTCAGAGATGTTAATTACAGTCCTGAAAACGGTGGTTTTCACCCTGTCGAGATAAGACTGATTAAGCAAAAAGCGTTATGGCATTTTGATTACATCACTGATTTTAGCTATCAAGGTACTGGATACCCTGAGTTAGTGAAAGAAATTGATGTATGTTTTCAATCAGCTGAAGTAACTCATTTGCATTTGGGCTTGTTGACCAAAGCGAATGCAGATGAACTAGTCGAGCTTTTTCTAACCAACTTCATTGATTATGTTGAAATGGATGTGTTCACGGTTGAAATAGCGTTTAGCTAAGCCAAAAGTAACGGGAAAAGACCAGAAGAGTTGTTAACTCTTCTGGTCATAATCACCTAGGTCTTTGCAAAGCCTTTGGTGGTAAGGCTTCTAAATTTCAAATCTTTGCTAGACGTAACGGATTCCAGATCCGCTGCGTCCAAGTTGAAAATTATCAAGCCTCTTCCGATCACTTTTTAGCTGCGGCATCCAAAGCATTTTGAAAAAGCTTATCAAATGCCGCTGTAAGCTCTTTCTCATCAAGAGAAACTTCTTGGCTAATCCCGTTGCGAATAACCTTACGGCATTCTAATCGAGTGATGATTCCACACTTTTTAGCGACAGTTGTAATCTCATTATCTAAATCTTCTATTAATGATGATATTGCTGAGAAGTTTGCATCATCGATTTCTTTTGAAAAGAAAGCTTTCAATTCAGCTGTTGAAGAAAACATTTCTATTTCTGAAAAATTTTCAATATACAAACTCTGAGCTTCTAGCAAGTGACTTATATTCTCCTTACCTTTTAACATATATGCTAAAACAGGCTCATCTTTGCACAACTCGACTAATGAATTTTCATACAATTCAATAAATTCTTTAGTAATCTTAGGTTTTTGAGCAATGAAGAGGTTTTGTAAATGCCCTGATATAAGTTTTACTATTTCTTTTGGAATCTCGTTTTCATCAGAAAAGCCTTTAGACTTAAAGTACTTATTACAAAGTTTAAAATACTCTTGGGCTATCGCATTAGGGTTAGTAGCTGATACTTTTATAAAGTGGCGGATTTCTAATAGATGATAAAGAACTAGCTTTTTAACTTTCGTTCTTTCTGCACGCGTTTTTAGGTAGTATCCGATGCCTCCCAAAAAAGCGCCTAAAGAAATACCAGCTAAGCCTATTAGCGCAGCAATAACCTTACTATCCATAGATGAATCTTCCCTCTTATATTGATTACACAGGTAAAACTCGACAAGGATAAATCTTTCATAAGACTAATACCATAGTAGTTAGCTCCTATACCCATAGAACCAGCTAAGATCCCAGTCTATTGGTGATATGAATTCATCTGGATCATCAATCATTGGACTTTGATTCCATTCTTCTTTAGGTAGAGTTGGGTAGTTTTCTATTTGTTGAACTATGTCTTCACAGGCGTGATTGATTGGTTCATGGAAGAAATGAATAAGCTTGTCTTGCTTGTTGTAAATAGCGACCCCGAAGTTAACTACGTGCTCTACCTTGCCTATAATGCAGCAACGGATCAGGTCATCATTTTCGGTATCAATAAAGATTCTTGGATCTAACTCGCTGGCTCTAAGCTCGATTGATAGATTCAGTTTGAGTTGATTAAGAGACTCTGTTTCATCAGGGAAAGCACGACCAAGTAGATTACCGTCAAAGTCATAAATACTGATGAAGCCATGTACTGATGTTATTGTTTGGCCTACTGATTCAGGTGCAATATTTAGCGCCATTAATATAGATTGAGACATAAGAATTCCTTAGTTTGAACATGTTCAATCTATTGTTCTCCGCAGCTATTTACTCATTTTGTCTATGGAAAACTGTAACTCTGTTAATAAAGCTTGTTTTAGTTCTTTCGGTGATAAGATTTCGATATCAGGTAGCCAGTATTTTAGTACTGGCAGTATTTGATTTTTGTCTGTTATCAATGCAGTGGCTAGTAGGCAGCCGTCATCAAGCCCTTTGATGATGTTTTGCTCTGGCAGCAGGTTGCTAGCGGTAAAGTGGCTAGCTATCGCAGCATCAATTTTTACTACGACTTCTATTGGTGTTTCTGTCAACCATAACATGGCCTGTTGTCGAATCTGCTGCTCTACAGAAATGTCATATTCGAACTTTTCAGGAGATATGTTTACCTTACTTATCCTAGTAACTTTAAATGATTTCAAAGTTCCATTATGTAATGCAGATAAATACCAAACTCCACGGTCATTCACGAGCTTATAAGGTTGAGAAAAAAGATAAGTCTGTTGCTTGTATTCAAAGTCGATCAAATGATGATTTTGGATGGCCAACGTAAGTTGTTTGAAGGACTCGGTGTATTCGGATATATCTTCAACTTCAATATCTCGAAACAAGAATGGTGGTTGCTTGTTTGTAGGCCTGTTAAATGACAAAACATCGAAAGATGGGAACATTGAAGCTAAGCCTAGTTGTTCTAAAACTGGCTTAAGGTCTGCTTTCCTATTTCTGCCTAAGTACACTGGATTTAGAGAATAAGTCGAGCCGTCTCGTTCAATTGGCAGATAGCATAGTCGCTCATTGAAATCTCGCTGCAGTGTTCTTTCAGTCACATTAAACTCTTGTGCTAGAACGGACAAAGTTAAGCGCTCACCAGAATTTAATCGAGTAAGTATCAATCCTAACCTTTTAGCCAGAGTGTCATGTTCAGTCATCCACATAATTCTATGGGGGACCTGCGAAAAGAGGTGACGTCCATGTGAAAATTTTTACCAATCTAGCTTTATCACGCTAAGCCTTTTGACATAGGGCTTTTAGCTCTTGGCTTAGCTCTCCGCGCAGCCAAAACACCACGCATTTTATTTAAACCAACTGATTCGGCGCGACACGACCTGTCGAGCTGCCTAGTTACACTTGAATTAACTATTGAAAGATCAATAAGAAGGAATAGTCATGGAATCATCGAAGAATAAGCTCATCTTAGCTGTAATCTCAGCACTATTATCAATCTATATATTTTGGCTGGCTTGGGGTGGTGACGATTTCCACCCAGGTAGAGCTGTATTTTCTAGCGTATTAGGCGTTGGCTTTGCTTTATCAGTGCTAGCGGTTCTGCTTGGTGCCAAATCACAGCTATTAAACAAGGCTACAATGCTTTTAGTTGGAGTTCCTTCACTTATATTACTTGCCTTATTTGTGTGGTTCTTAGTTGATGGGACTTGGGAGTTTACATTGAGTAAGGTTGCTGGAGTATTTGCGTATGCTTACGGTGTTTATATCGCAGGAGCATTGGCAAGTTATTCAGAGCAACAGGAAGCATCCTAGTTATGAGTTCGCTCATTTATTTCATTATATTGGTAGTGATTGTTCTAGTGCTAAATAAGATATTTGAAGACCCGAAAGCAGCTGTATTAGCTGCTTTTGTCTTTTTAGTACTTGTGACTTGCGCGGGGTAAAGTCTATGCTGTCTTTCTTGATTAGCTTTATAATTTACTTAGTGCTAGTGATTGTAATTGGAACGCTATTTGAGCTGCCACCTAAAGTGGTTCTAATTGCTTTTGCTATTGGGGTTTGGTGGTTGTTCTTTTAGCTGCTCAATTAGTTTGATTTTACAAAAAAAAAGCGGCTCAGAGCCGCTTTATTTTTTTGCTGGAGGATAAACTGGTTCATCTATATCGAATTCTATAATATCGCCTGACAGACAATTTGGCTCAGTTGCCAATTTTGGTCTGTTGAGTGTTTTCGGGGCGTTATCATTTTCGGCCTCAGTTTTAACAGTTTTCTTTACCTTAATTATATCTCTGAGTATTTGTCTTAATTCTTCTCTGTGTCTCAATACACAAAATATTTCAGGCAAATTTAACTCTATACATTTATTCCCTTGGTACAGTCGAAAAGTCGGCCAGTTATAGTCCCATATCACTTCTACGCTAGATTCCATCTTGGCGTATTTGTGTAATCTTTCATTTATATAAGTACTGCGAGAAGTCATTAGTTGCCTCCTTGCAATACATCAAGGTACTTTCTATAAAGCTTTCCTCCCGTGGGGAAAGGTGAATCAGAGTCAACGTAACATTTGTAGCATTTAATTTGGTTGATCAACTTACTGTATTTTGAACCTTGATCAATTTCCAGCCTTTCAAAACGTCTTCCCACAATGCTTGTTAGTAACTCTAACTTTTCTGGGCACTCAGTATGTAAGATGTATAAATAATCAACTACAGTCCAACAGTCTACAACATCATGTAAATCCTCGAAATATAGAGCAACACCTACAGCTCCAAGTAATAAATTTTTAAGCTTTGTAGCATGTCGTTTTTGGTAAGTATCTATGTATTGAAGAGCGTCTAGAATTGCTTCAGGTAATTCGCACCACTTTGTGGCGTGCGAAATAAACCTCTTCTCCTCATACTTTTTATTTTCGAACGACTTAATTATGACTAATAGTTGCTCGTCGACTATGAAGCAGCCAATGTTATACGGAATAAACCAGTTTTGACGAATACCATTAAATGTTCCTATGCCATCTTCTGTTTGTAGATGATCTTCATTGACCACAAATATATGTCTAGGAAAGTAATCTTGGTCAACTTTAATTGCGTAAGGTGATTTTTTTAGATCCATGTTTTATTACTCATGTTGATTAAAAGTCGAAGTTATTTTTAACCAATTGAATTAATAAAATTCTGAAAATGAGGTTTTCGGGAGCGTTACTACAAAAGTGAAATAAAGCGGCAAATTGCCGCTTTAGCTTAAGCGACAAATTTTTCGAACTTGTGAGAAGGTGATTTAATTTTTGAGCTTACATTATCAGCTGCCGTAATAGAAATCATTCTGTCGCCCGACTTAGTTTTCTCTATAAAAATACCTTGCTCTCTCAATGCTGGCGTAATTTTAACTAGCCTTATCCCCAAAGCCCTAGCAGAACGAGGCCATTTTGCATCTCTGGTGACATCAAGATCGCAAATCAAGTTCATCTTGGAAAGTAGTTGTTCTGCTGTTCCTTTCCATTTTGATTGCTTTTTCATTATCTTCATAATTGCGCTAGCTGTGGAGTCATAGTCAAGAGCTACAGCCAAAGCTTCTGACTGCATGTTATTCATCGCTGCCATGAACGCTCCAGCTTCCCAGCCTAAGACAGTTTCAACTGCTACACCAATTCGACAAAAATCAGTAAGTCTTGTTGATTCCTTAAGATCAATGCTTTCATGTATCGCTAAAACTTTTGATACTAAGTCATATAACGCCCCTAGTATTTTAGGTTTGTCCGATGCAAAATCTTTCCAAAGCTGGGTTTCTGCTACTCGTTTAGATTTGTCTATTGCTGGTAGAATTAATTGAATACAACGACTTAATAAATCTGGTGCCGTAATAATATCAGCATCAATACCGTTGATGATTAATAACCTAGTTATCTCGAAAGAGACTAAATCTGTATCGGTGTATAACCGTCTCTTACTAAATCCTGCTCCTGTACATAACTGACATGCGATATCCATTAGCTTTGGACTAAGTTTAGAAGCATTATCGATACATACTAATGCATTATTTAGTGCTGATAGTAATAGATCGTTTTTAGATGATGGTGTTGTTTGGGCTTTCACCTTTGACGGGTCGATTAACTCTCGAATAAGCCGCGTAGTTGTACTTTTTGAAGAGCCTTGTTCACCATTCAATAAAATGAAAGGTTTGCTTGGTAAGTCAAAAAATGCAGCAACGAGATACACTGTTACTAAAATCCAACTTTCTTCACTTCCTAGATTTAAGTATTTATCACGTAGGAGTGTTAAATCTCCCCCTTCTTGCGCAATAGGTAAGGCTGCTGCCATTTTGGATTGTATGAAATATACAGCGGGGGCTTTGTCTATAACGTAGCCATCCTTAGTTATTTTCATCACTTCTCGCTTTTCATTACCTAAATCTATGTAACAGTTATTATCGCTATATGCCAAACGTAACGCTGTTACGACTTTTCGACCACTAAACTTAGCCATACTGCTTAAATGTTCAATCGCATCTTTTATGTCATAGCTTCGTAATGGACGACCGAAGGCATCATAGAATGACTTGCGAAGCCAGTCTTGAAAGTCTTGTCCAAACATGGATATGACCTGTTGCTGCCCTTGATTGACTATTTCAATATGAGGAGTCTCATTTTGATCAACCACTAAGTTTGAGTTTTCTTCGACAAGTTCAATAATTGCCTCTAAAAACGTCTTCTTCTCTTCATTACTCATGCTACTTCTCCAATAAAGATAATAAATTTTGATTTTTTGAGCCTATATCGGTCGATACTTTTAGCTCTATGCCCAATAAGTTAAATGATTCAATTTTCATTATATTTTCTAGCTCTTTTGCCATCGAAAACGCTTGTTTAGGTTCACTCTCATACAAGAATCCATCATGATTTAGTCCAATTGGTACATATCCAATAGCCATAGAAGTATTAACTACTCTTCTAAGCAGCAGTGCGCCTGTTGCCTGAATAGGCCAGTTAATAATGCTCAAAGGTCGCGAGTCTGAATTAACAAGCGCGTACCAGCTGCCGTCAATCTCAAGCCTTCTTTTGCAGTAAGCTTCTTCTAGAACTTCTGTTGTCCAAGTCCAATATCGGCTGAAACAATCTTGATGAATGTTATAGAGCTCAGTAACTATGCTCTTACTAAGTGAGGTTTTACGGATCAATTGCTCGGTAACACCAGAGCCATATTGCAACGAGATGAAAAGTCTTTTGGCACTCTTGATACTAATGTGAGGGGTAACTTGTTGGGCAAACCAACTATATGGGTCTCCATTTTTATAAAGTTCCAACAGAACACTGTCTTTGCTTAAAGCAGCAGCTATCCCAATCTCTTGACGGTGATAATCGAGATGCAATAAACAATTACCTTGCTCGGGAATAATGACAGTTCGATAACAGGATTTTATAGAAAGGGGATACGATGTACTGCTTTTAGAGTTACGGCCTGTGCTTGTACCAAATGCACGAATAGGTGAATTACTTCGACAATCGCTATTAGTAAAACTTTTAAGATCTTTATAGGTTTTTAGGTTTTGTTTTTTAAGTAAATCCAAAGCGTCACTATTTAGTTTTATCCCCCTTAAAGTGATCTTACTTGCGTTAATTGAGAAGGTGGAGCGAGCCAGCGCATGTTCCAAACTTACTTTGTTAGACATGTTTTTCCATAGCTCTATCTGCCAGTTAGCATTGCGAATTGTTAGTTTTTTTTGTTCCTTCTTTATGTATTCAGAATTATTTGCCATGAATGGGTGAAGCCACAATTCATCGCTTAGTGTTGCTCTTGTTATGCCTTCAAGCTTTGCGATTTCGCTAAGTTCATAGTCAAATACCGAAACACTAGAAGTAGAAGCTTTACATCTACCTGAGACGATATTTTTTAAAAGACAATATTCAACTCTTAGGTCGATTATTCGACTTGGTACTTCTATCCCTTCATTGTAAAGGTAAGGGATTAACTTAGGTAAATTGAAACATAAAAACACGCTATCAGGACTAATAGCGTCTATCGGACACTCTTGGCCTAGCGCATCGATAACAGATAAAGATGAATGAGTATTAGCTACAAAGCCAATACTCATTAATTGAGACTCATTCATTACTTAAAAACCGATTAGCTCTTTCATAACAGGGTGTTCCGAATCTGTTATGAATCGATCATCAAATGCTTGCTCAATCATCTCTTCTAATGAAATATCTGGCCACTCTGGTTGCTTAAATGGCTTCTGACTTTCAATAGTTCGGTATGCCTCATCAAAGCGAGATACTCTGATGTAGTTTTTCATACCTTTTTGGACAGCGTCATGGGCAGAGCGCACCCACGAGTTTTTTCTATTTGCTGGCGTTGGAGCTGGTACAGACAGAACAAACGTTTCTCCTGTACGCATCATCGCAAGATATAACTGACGAGCTTTGGCATCACCACTTAATTTATCTGCAATATCTTTAGCTACTATGTACTGATTACCATCTTTATCTGCAACAGTATGCGTTGTAAAAACTAATGATTCGTCATCACAAACAGTGAATACATCCTTTGGAAATGAACTAATGCGTAAGCCTTCTGATTGCGTTTCAGGAAGGTCAATAAGACCAGCTGTTCCAAAAATTTCTAAGTTTACTTCTGTGTTTTCAATAGACATATCTATCTCCTAATTTACGTTTGTAAGTTGTTGTTGTTCAAATTTAATAACTTCTTCAATAGGGAAGCGGACAAGCCTTCCAACTCGAATAAAAGCTGGTAGTTTTTCTGGTTCATAAATCATTGCCTTATCTACCCATGACGCAGAAACTCGAAAGTATTCCGCTAGCTCTTTCTTGGTAAAAAATTTAGTGTTGCTCATTAACTCCTCGTTTCATTTTGTGTCTGTAGTTTGAATCTTACGGATCGGCTAATTACCAATCTGAGCAAATGAGGTTTTCGGGATTGTTATATTTTCTAAGGTGAAACTGGGATAACAGTTCATCTAAACCTCGGTAGGAGAGATTAGTGAAAATTGAAATTGAAGCGGTTAGAAAGGAGGTTTTCAGGAGGGAAGCGTTGAGTGATATAAGTGGTAAGTAAATTCAGTTTTGCCACCAAATTTACTTACCTTAATAGTATCTATTTAAAGTGTTCTACTACCAACTCAGACGCTGATTTCATTACATCGTCGCTGTGATAGATATAACGACTAGTTACTTTTAAGTCGCTGTGATTCAGTAATTTAGATGCGATGTGTACATTTTGTTTAGCTACTATTGAGCAGAAAATGGCTCTACAGTAATGATATCCAAACTCTGAGATACCAGCTTTTATAGCCATGTTTTTGAGCAAGGCTCTCGGCGCAACCATTGCACTATTCGGTTGAACAGGCGATGGAAACAAGTAATCATTCCACGTTGAATTTATTAAATACTCAAACACTTTCTTAGCTTCACTATTGATTGGCAGTTGGATTGGTCTATCAGACTTATTGTATCTAACCCAGAAGCTCGATAAGTCCTTAGCAATGTCACTTTTCTTTAGAGCGAGTGCTTCAGAAACTCTTAAGCCTGTGTATATTAAAAGCAAGACTAAGCTATAGCCTAAATGTTCGCCTTGATTGTTTTTGCAGATATTCATGAGTGACTTAACTTGCTCGTCAGAGGGTAAGTTCTTTTTGTTAACGTTGTTCTCTGCACGCTTTTTTAACCCCTTAACTGGGTGGTCACTTTCATAAATAAAGCCCAACTCGACCGCTAAGGAAAAAACACTGCTCAACAGGGACTGATCGCGATTCACTGTAGCTGGTTTGACTGTCATTGATCTTTTTTCTAGGAAACTAGAAATGTCCAAACGTCCAATATGTCCAACTTGCTTATTACCTAAAGCAGGCAAAATGATATTTTCGAGCCGCCTTAAATATTCTCTACCCGTTTTATTTTCTGTAACGACCCAATTTTTATAGTGTTCATTAATAAACTGTCGCAGAGTAAGATTATCTTTTTTTCGGTAATTGTTCGTTTGTATATCAAATTTGAACTGAGCGGCTAATAGCCTAGCCTTCGGGATTGATAGGTATGGATATGTGCCCAGCGTTTCATAGTAGCGCTGATTTTTCCAACACACTCTAGCAACAAAACTTTTGGTGTTTGCATAGGCAATTACCCGAAGTACAGGCTCGCTAAGATCTCGTATTTCGACTTGCTTTTGTTCACCTATTTCAATAGATTCAATTGCCTTTTTAGTTAACTGCATAATCTTTGTCATAACTTCTCCGGTAGTTGACTAGAAAAGATACAAGCTAGCTGTTGTATGTTGTTAATTCTGTGCAAGGGAGATTTTCCAGAATGTTACATAACCTAGAAACCATACGTGACCATGAGCTATTACTTCAGAAAGAAACAACTCCAATTGAGTTAATTCACTGGAGTATGAAGTTATTGGGAATCCGCCTTAGTAGTCCGCTATTGCCTGATAATGCACCTAGTAAAGAGCAACTTTTAAACGCAATTAGAGTTAAGGAAGTAAAGAGTTTCTTCAAGAGTAACAAAACTGACGGTGAGGCATACTATATTGAGCCTGACTTTTTGCTTAGAATAGCTGAAAAATTAGACTCTAAAACTAACAGTACGTCAATCCGACATAATTGGGAAATAGCATCAAATTTAGATGTTGAAAACCCAAGTAATGAGGAGCCATTTGGTAAGAACTATAGTGCTTATACGTACACGGGAAGCGAAAAAGAACTAGTCTCAACGATTAATAAAATCATGCCTGTGTGGGACCATAATAATAGTGCTATTCCAATCACATTTTTGTTACCCATATCTGACCTTGATAAGCTAGGGTGGGATTACTACTCAGTAAGCAAAGAGCATACGACTAATTTATTAAAGTCAACTATAGGTAAGCTAACTATCTTTCAGTTGTTTCAACTTTTTGAATTAAATGACCCTGCTATTAAAGCGATTATTACCCAGCTTGGACTTGTTTACTCTGAAAAGTTACACAGTGCTCCTTCGTTTGAATATTTACCTGAAAAATATGATGAAGAAAAGTTAGCAGGCTTCACTGTTACTACTCCCTATAAAGAACAGCTAGTTTCGTTAATGAAAAATGCTGAGAAGAAAATTGCCAATGACTTTTCAGACTTAATACCACGTTTAGTTTCTACTGAGAGTAGAAATCTTCAATCAATATTAAGCCTTAAGCTCGGAAGCAATACGGGTATGATAGCAACAGAAAATGATCTAGCAGGGATGAGAAGAACGCTTAGCTACCTTCTTACACATAGCTCTGGGGTGGCTATAACCTTAAATATTCCATTGATTCATGAAGACTTTAGGTTAGAAAAGTACTCAACACCGACTTTATTACTACCAGAAATTTGGGCTGAAACAATTAAAGCAATGAGACCCGTTAATAACAAAAAAGAGGTTCAGCTAGAAAAAATTAAAGATGGCTTAAAAAGCGATGTAATAAGAACTAGAGCTATAGCTGAGAAAGATGCTAATACGTATATTAACACCGAATTTGTAAAAACTATGCTGGATCAGAAGTATAAATTAGATAGTGATGAGTTACCGCATTCGTTTCCAGACCCAAGTGATCCGCAGTTCTTAGTGGGCATTTAGGACGTTTGGACGTTACTAATACATAAATTTATTTGCTAGTAATCTTTAGATCCTTGTCATCAAAATGATTACATCATTTTGATGACATTTGTCCATTTATACAGTACCATATCATTTCAAATATATGGGAATGTAAATGTTGGAAGAAAAATTAAAGAACTTCACTTATGCTCAAAGAGAGCGCTTAGCTTTCATAGATTTGTGCTTATTCTTTTTAGGTGAAGTTTCTCGTTCTGATCTCGCAAATTTTTTTAATATTAAATCCGCAGCATGTACGCGGGATATAGCAGCTTATAAATCACTTGCGCCGAACAACCTGATTTTGGTACATCAGACAAAACGTTATCACGCTACCGAAAATTTTATTCCTCTGTTTGACCATGAACCAATTGAAGCATTAACAAAGCTTACTCAGGTTCATAACCTTAGTAACACGGATTTGAATCATATCGATGAAAACTTACTTGATGTAGTCCGTCAGCCAACCCCTCCAATTGAAACTTTAGCTTCGATTACATTAGCGATCTATCGTAAATATCAGATTACTTGCGACTACGTTTCAATATCTTCAGGTCACTCTAAGCGAGTACTTTATCCTCACTCTCTTGCATTCAATGGATTGAGGTGGCACGTAAGAGCTTTTGATAGGAAAACAAATGAGTTTAGGGACTTTGTCTGCAATAGACTTAGTAATCTAACTACCGCCCCAATCACTTCTTCTATCAGAGAGAGTGTAATGAGTGATCTTGAGTGGAATACAGAGGTCACATTAAAAGTGGTCCCACACCCAAAACTCAAACATAAAGATGCTGTAATTCAAGATTTTAACATGGAGGGAGGCTACTTGAAATTAAATACAAAAGCGGCTCTTGCAGGTTATATCCTTGAACGATTGAAAGTTGACTGTAGTAAAAGTGGTTCTTTAGACCCTTTTAAATGTCAGCTTTTTTTGGCTAATAGAAAAGACGTTACTGGTTTCAAAAGCATGGAACTAGCCCCTGGATATCAAAGCAACAATAACGGAAATTAATATGGAATTATCTCAAATACTCAAGTCGAATTGGAAAGAAGTAGAATCGAACCTTGAAAAAATTGAATCAAATAATGAAAAAGGAGATTTGTTTGAGTACTTCTCATATTTTTATTTTAGTTATTTCTCCAGTTTGTATGACATTAAAGAAATATATTGCCCTATTGTAGACAAGAAACCTTTTCCTAAAAGTGTACTGGAGCGTCTGAAGCTTGAAAAAAAAGATCATGGTGTCGATGGGGTAATCGTAAACAACTCTGGTGAGTACATTGCTTGGCAAGCAAAATTCAGATCCAAACGAAAACCTCTAACTTTTGCAGAGCTATCAACTTTTTGGGCAGAAGCAGAGTATGCAGATTACAGGTTAGTTATTTCAAATGTAAATAAATTACCTCCTGTTGCCCATAAAAAGTCAGGTCATAAAGCTGTTTTAGTGGATCACTTTGAACACTTACATCGTAAATGTAACTTTTTCGATAGTATGACAGATTTTTTCACTCTTGAAGAAAAAAAGGTAAAAATTAAAAAGAAGCATCCGAGAATATATCAAGAAGATATTATTGAAGATGTAAAACAAGGGTTTGAGAAAAGTACTAAAGGTAAAGTAATAGCTGCATGTGGTATTGGTAAGACACTTGTAGCACTTTGGATACAAGAGCAGTTAAATTGTAAAAAAGTAGTCTTTTTAGCTCCTAGCTTACAATTGGTAAGGCAAACAATAGAAGAGTGGTCTTTGCAATCTTCGAAAAACTTTACATATATGTGTGTGTGCAGTGATAACACGGTTGATTCTGATATTGACCATAACAATATTTCAAATGATCAGATTGATATTCCCGTTACTACATGCCCAACTCAGTTATCAAATTTCTTGAAGGGTCATAGCGAAAATAAAAATACATTTGTATTTGCTACATATCAATCCTCTCAAATTATTAAAGAAGCTATTAAAAAGCTTGATGACTGGAAATTTGACTTGGCTATATATGATGAAGCGCATAGGACTGCTGGGGTTGGTGAATCCTCCCAATTTACCAGTTCAGTTCTTGATTCAGTAATCCCAGCAAAATTAAAGTTGTTTTTGACAGCTACTGAGAGGTTATTAAGACCTTCACTAGCTAAAAATGCAGGAAAAAGTGGTCTAGAAGCTTTCTCTATGGATGATGAAGATAAGTATGGTGAAACATTTCATCGGTTAAGTTTTGGACAAGCTATAGAAAGAAATATTATTTCTGATTACAAAATTATTTTTGCAGGTTTATCGTCAGACGAGTTAAGTGAAACTATAAAACGTAACCTTTATGTATCAGATGAACTTGATAAAGATGAAAGTACTGAGTCAGCACAAAGCTTATACAAACGAATTGTGTTTAAAAAAGTTGTGCAAGAACTTGGAATTTCGAAAGCAATTTCTTTTCATTCAAAGATTAAAGAAGCAAAGGAGTTCTCAGAAAAGATGGTTCCTGAGCTTGATAATGGTGAGACTGTTAATTTTATTTCCCACCTTAACGGCGCAATGTCTGCTCAAGATAGGGCTGAAATAATACGAGATTTCGAAAATGCTGACTTTGGACTTATTTCAAATGTTCGTTGTCTAACTGAAGGTGTCGACATCCCGCTAATCGACGCAGTCTTCTTCTCAGACCCAAAAGGGTCAATGATTGATATAATTCAGGCTGTTGGTCGAGCGCTTAGACAACCCTTCGGTGAAAAAAATAGAACTTCTTACATTATTATCCCTGTTTTGCTAGATGAAGCTTCTGAAGAATTATTATCAGGCAGAGGTTTTGAAGCTCTATATAATCTAATTCAAGCCTTACGAGACCAAGATCATGAGCTCGCAGAATGGATAGATTCTATAAACTCTCAAGCAGTTAGAGGAAGATCTACTTCGGACAGTAAAGGTTCTAAGTTAAAGATGCAGTTAATTCTTCCGAAGAGTATAGATAAAGAAAAATTTGAGGATGCGCTGAACTTAACAATCGCTGATGTTAATAAAGATCCATATGGCACTACAGGGCTCGGAAGTAAACTTGGAAAAAAAGAGAGAAAAAGCGCTGCTCCTCGGGTTTTCAAAACTATGATTGATTACGGTTATGATTCTTGTGAAAAGAGTTTAGTCGTACCTACTATTGACTTGATGCTCCCTAATGTGCCCTTCAAAGGTACAGAAATAAAGGTTAACAACAATAATGTATCACATTGCCGTCGCATTGGTTTAATAAAAGAGTTTGAGCCTAAAACATACAAATTAACTGAGCTTGGAGAATTATATAAATCAGGTGAAGTTGGATTAGATGATGTATTTAGACACCAAATGCCTTTGTACAAAGAGAAAAAGAAAGAATTAGAGCTTTATCCTTATCGCTTCGCGCTGGAGTTATTACTTGAGGTAGGGAGCCTCAATCATATCCAGTTTGTCTATAGCTTAATGGGGTTAAATTTTAATAATGAGAATAGACCAGATCTTCAAAGTGCAGTTATGAAAGTTAAGGAGATTGCGAAAATGTATCCAAACCTTCAGTTAACTAATGAAGCAAATAAGCAAACGATATTAGAAGATCTTAATAGTCGCTTCGGACATGAATTTCAGTTTAGAAACGTATGGACCGATAGAACTACTGAAGGGAATCAATTCAGATATATCCTCAGACACCTAGAACTTTATGGCAACATCGTAGAACTTAAAGATAAATGCATTACTTTGAGCCAAGGTGCTGAAGAGCAAATTAATAACATTTTGTCTTTGTCGAAAAGTCACTTAGATGACGAACAGTATGGCAAGATTCTCTGGAACTATAAATGAAACAAAATTTTTACTATGCCCAGTCGATAAAATCACTTGGTCATACCCCCATTTACAAAACTCATAAGTATTTTGCAAGAAGGCCTCATAATGTATTTAGAGAACTTCTATTACATTATACAGATGAGAACTCTGTCATCTTCGATCCATTTGGTGGTGGCGGGGTTACTCTGGTAGAAGGGTTAACTACGAATCGCAGAGTTATTACATCTGATGTAAACCCCATTGCATCATTTATTCAATATTGCCAAGTTTTAGAAGTCAAAGTTTCAAGGTTTATTGAGCTTGCAGGTATTCTAAATGAGTTTGTGATCAATGAACTTGGAAATTATTACACAACAGATTGCCAACATTGCGAATCTGACGCTCACGTTAGATGGTTTGAACACGCTTATAACGTCAAATGCCCTTGCTGTGGTCAAACTACAGACTTAAAAAATGAATCAAAGGCTAAAGGAGCAAATGATAAGCCTAAGAATGGTTTTTATATTTGTCACCATTGTAATAATCAATTCAGAGCTGTTGATGCAATTCGTATCAGTAGTTCTATATTGAATTTGAGGTATAAGTGTCAAGAATGTGGGGCTCATGAAAATAAAGAACCTTCACCTTCAGATATTAATAAGTTTCATATTATTGAAAGTCAGTTTGAAAAAATATTACGGGATCTAGAAATATCTGTTCCAGACGATTTAATTCCAGAAGAGTGGGATCGGCAGCAAGAAGATTGCTTACATCGAAAAGGGTTTAAAAAATTTACCGACCTATTCACTAAACGAAATTTGCTAGCTTGTGGACTTTATTTTTCGAAACTAGATACTATTAAGAACGATATAACGTCCGATGAATACAATACACTCCTTTTTTTGCTTAGTTCATTAGTCAGGTATATCAACAACATGAACTTTTCAACTTCGTCTTGGATGGATGGACGCCCCGTTGCTTGGGCAAAACACGCTTATTGGACTCCAAATCAATTTATAGAAGCCAATCCAATAGAGTATTTTGGTAATAGAGTCAAAGCATTCAAATCTGGCCTAAAAGATAGAGATTCTCGATTTAAGGGCAAAAGCTATAGTAAAGATTTTACTGATGTTTTGAATGGAGCTTCTGATTATTCCGTTATAAACCAAGATTCAGCTCTAGTAGCCCTTCCAAACGACTCAGTAGACATGGTTTTAACCGACCCTCCTTATGGTAGCAATGTTCAATACGGGGAGCTTTGTAAATTTTGGCAAGTTTGGTTAGAAGGAAGGAGCCCGTTTAGCAGTGAGGCTGAAAAGTTCTTAGCTGAGGCTGTTGTCCATAGAAAAACTAAACACCAAAAATATTCAAAAGATTTTACTGATTATTATCAACTCTTAAATAAGGTTTTTAATAATAGTTATCGTGTACTCAAGCCCAATGGTGTCATGGTCTTTACATTTAATAATAAGGATATCCGAGCGTGGTATTCAGTTGTTAAAGCTGCTATTGACGCAGGCTTTTATATCCAACCTGAAGGGATATTTTATCAAGAGGGGATTGAAGCATACAGAGATACAGCACACCTGAGATATGACGGAACACCGCAAGGGGACTTTATTTACACATTTGTGAAATACGATAAAGCGATTGATTTTGATGGAGTAAGTGACTCATTTGATGAATGTCTAGAGTTGACATTTAGTCATTTTAAAAGTCGTTCGTGTCAGTTCTCAATTGGGGAATTTTATGTGGAGCTTTTCTCATATTCTACGCTATGCCTAATTAAGCAAATTATTGAAGGCAAGGATGAATCTTATATAAGAGAGGAGTTCAGCAACAAGAGAATTCTTGACTACCTAACAAACCACATAGCTATAAAGCAAACTGGTAGTAAATTTGAGTTTTCAGGGAGTAACAGCTAATGAAGTACTCTTGGTATAACCTCCATGATGCATACACTGACCCCGATATTTCTAGCCACCTTGAAGCTCTAGAAGAGAGGTATCACGGAACTGATGAGACTGATTTCTTCGCACCTTTAGTCAATACATCTGTATCTAAGAAAGAACCATTTCACAGATGGATTAGGTACAGAGAAGGATATGCGGGAGAATTGGTAAAAGAAATATTGAGAAGATTCCCCATACAAAACGACCAAGCTGTTCTCGATCCCATGTGTGGTTCGGGCTCTACTATGGTTGCATGTAATGAAATAGGAGTGCACTCCGTGGGACTCGATGTCAATCCATTTGCGGTTTTATCTACAGAAGCAAAAGGCCTTAAATTCACTAAAGAAGAGTTGATAAAGTTAAAGGATACTGCATGTCAGGTTGTGGAAAAAGCTAAGACATCAGCTCCCAAATATAGTGAATATGATGACGATGTGAAAAAATATTTCGATTCAGTGAGAATTGATGAACTAGTTGCACTCAAAAATACTATTGGTTTAAATAGAACGATAAAACGTAATAAAGTACTTTTTTTCGCGCTTCTAGCAGTAGTTGAATCATGTTCAAATAGAAAAAAGGATGGTAATGGTTTAGCTACTAAGCCGACAAAAGTTCAATGCTGCTTTAAAGAGTTTATTAATCAAATAGAGTTAATGATTGAGGATTACTCGAAACCTTCTAGTTCCTCACTATCACAAGCTAAGCTACTGAGCGCTACTAAAATGCTTAGTTTAGATACCAGCAAAAAAATTGGGAGTATTATTTTCTCTCCTCCTTATGCTAACTCTTTTGACTATTTTGAGTCATATAAAATGGAATTAATATTTGGTGAATGGACCACCGCTAAAGGCCTACGAGAGGCAAGAAAGTCATTAGTTCGAAACTATAGAATGAGCTTTAAAGAGGATTTATCTTCCGATTTACCTATAGTTGAAGATATTTGCCGAGAATTATGGTCAAAGATACCAATCAAAGAGAAATCTACGGGAAAGAAGGACTCTAGAACAAGATTGGTTCCAAATATGCTAAGAGCATATTTTGAAGATATGAAAGAAGTTATTGCGCAGGGATACAATATGTTGACTCCTAATGGCCATATGCACATCGTAGTTGATCAAAGTGCTTACGTAGGGGTAGCTATTCCTACGGACATTATCTTTGCTCAAATAGCTGAAAGCATAGGCTATGAAGTTGTACAAATCACAAAATGTAGAAAAGCGAATACTTCCGCTCAGCAGCTAAAGCAGTACCCTTATCTGAAAGAGATATTAAGAGAGTCAATTGTGACTATCAAAAAATAGCTTTCACTTGAATTAAGTTTTTTTCATATATCAATGACTGATTTGCCGGGTTAGCCTTATCTCGGCTTATTTTTTAGTTTCTGTGTTATATCTGTGCGTAACGGTATGAATAAATATGAAATTAAATCAATTTGAGTCTATTTTAGGGCGAAAAGCAATCCAGTTTAATCTATGTATATATACAGACATGATTAAACTTTTTAAGGATTCAAAATCCGTTGCCTTTGCGGGCGTGCCGGTTCAAGTCCGGCCTCCGGTACCATTTTCTCTTAAACAGAGAAAACTAATAAACCTGCTTAATGCAGGTTTTTTTGTGCCTGTTATTTTAAATTTCTTTTAAAAGAAACTGTTATTTAACCCGTCATTAGTTATTGTATGGTTAGGTTGACGAAAACGGCTAATAGTGTTAGTGGTAGCACAATGGTCAACTCGATTGCATGTTAGAAATATGTAATGTGCTGACCAATGTAACTTAGCAATTAGAATTTTCTATTTCCCCATGTATTTCAATCTTTTTAATCAGTATCTCTACATCGAGGATATGTAGGGCAAGTATAGATAAAGTTACTATTTTTATATAAAGCTTCAATTGTTGTTGTTTCTGATTTAGTGTTGTTAGTTATATTATTTTGTCTAGCGTCAACACCACCAGCAATTAAAATAAATGTAAGAGATAAGATAGTTTTTTTAAGCATTTGATTACCATTTGCAATTTTAGTGTGTAATTGCAATTTCTGGAATCGCTGCTTATAAGTCTTGATAAAAGGCCTTATAAATATAGATATTTTTTTATTTTTTCTATGACATATCAAATAAACTACAAATTTGGTTCCTCTCTAGCCTTTGATACTACTAGTAATAAGGTTATTAACTCAGAAAATGCTGAAGAGGTGTCGCTCGATAATTTAGAGGCTACTCTGCTTTTGTTTCTCATGGATAATTATCCTGAAATCGTGTCGAAAGAAGTTATTCTTGATGCTGTATGGCCAAACAACTATGTTCAGGAGCATTCACTCACTAGGGTGATGTCAACACTTCGAAAAAAACTTGCGTTTATTTCTCCTGATGAAAAATTTATACAGACAGTGCCAAGGGAAGGTTATAGGTTTTCAAATGTCCTCGAAAAGGTTGAACCAATAGCTGATGAAGCGTCACAAATAGGCACTCCTAAAAAATCGAAAAAAAATTTTCATTCCTTGGCAGCAATCATTTTTCTAACCGTAAGTGCCTTGGTAAGTGCGTTGTTTGTGATTAAAGAGCCAGAAACGCAAAAGCAATTAAGAGCTATACAGCACTACGATGAATTGAACGATAAATACTCGATATCATTTAATAACAAAGGAGACTTAGTTGCCTTTGAAGGTGTAATTGATTCTGATGCGGGTCGTATTATCAGGATTAAAAATACCGTTACGGGGTCAAAAATAGACATTAAGGAAGAAGGGTATGAATTCTATAACCCCACCTGGTTTAATAATGAGCTACTTTTTTTCAAGTCGGATGTTGACACTTGCCAAATTCAAAAAGCTATAGTAAGTGAAGGTCAAGTCACTAGTTTTCGGAAAGTAGCTGATTGTGAACCCGCAATTAGAAGTAAGGGAATAACAAAGCTAAGTGACTCTATTTTACTTTATACAGACTCAAATAACTTAAACTTGCCTCAAAGCTTATATCAGCTGGATATAAAGTCTGGTAAGAAGAAAAAAATCTTAGGAGAAAGTGTCAATAGTTTTGGTGTTTATCGAGTTTTTTCTAGTCCGAATAAAGGTTTAGTCGCGACACTTACCACACCTGATTGGTTTAGTACAAAAATAAGTGTATACAAAATAGGTGACTACTCAGAGCCACTTTGGCAAGAAAACGTTGAATTAACACTAAGTTCAGTAGGATTGACTGATATTGGCATTTACTATAGGAGTGCAGAAAGTACTGTAAAATACAGCGAGTTTAACAATTCACAAGCTACAAAGTTCATGCCCTTCACAAAGCCTTTATCAAATGTGACTGCGACAAAGGGGGGATTCGCATTTATTGAGGGGGAAAATCAGTCTACAAACATAAATGTAGAACACATAAACTCGAGAGAAGTATCTAGTATTACCAATTATGTAGGTACAACTTCAAAAAAATCTGTACTAGATAAGGATAAAGTTTATTTCATCTCAAATCATACCGGTCAAGATCAAGTGTGGCAGGTGGATTTGAAGACTAAGGCGAGAAAACAGCTTACAAACTTCAGAGAGTCTACATACCTTCTCAATTTAGCTTTATCGTCAGAAGCTGGCTATTTAGCCTTGCAAACTAGCAACAACATTAAGCTTTATGAATTAACCGACACGGATGAGTTGAAGCTTGTTAAATCTTTAAGTGGAATTAACCCAACTTTTTGGCAAGCTCGCTTAGTGCTTACCAGAGAATTCCAAGATACTTTTCAACTTAGCTATTTTGACACTATCACACAAACTGAGCACTCATTACCAGTGCTTGGAGCATATACGACTAAAGCTTATTTGAATGAACTTTACTATGTGAAATATCACCAAAACGGTGTGTGGAAGTTTAATCCTGAAGGAGAAGATACGCTAGAGTATGCTGATATCCATACATTAAACCACTCTCGCTGGGGACTTGATAAAGGGTATTTGTACTTCAAATCTGATAGTGAAGAGGTCATTGAAATAAGTAAAAAAGATATGAGTAGGAATATTAAAAGTTGTAAATCGGTGGACTTTAATGAGGAGTATTGTGTTTATTCAACTGTAGCAGAGCATAATAGTCAGATTTTTGAAATTAACTGATATTAAAGCAATATTTTATTTTCGATTGTTCATTGTTCTAGGAAATTAATTAAGTCGAAACTCGGTTTTTTAGGTATAACTAACAAGGCTTGCTCAAATCTAAATGCTGAATTTGTGCCATTAACGGATGATTATCGATTCAAATTTTCGCTCTGAACTAGCAAACGAAACAACTTAAGCAAGTAAAGTTATTTTAAGTAAATGCAACTTACTACATTGTCAAAATTATGCCGAAATTCAGAACAGATCTAATAATTATCTATACTAGATTAGACTTGGCCTGAGCGTTACTCCTTTGTTTATTTTTGATTAGATACCCGTGTTCTAAATGGGTAAGTTCGCTATTTTAAAAGCGAAGTGTTAGAACAGATTGAAGCTTCTATATTTTGCAATCTATTTTTTATTCTCGGGGCTTTAAACATTTTTAATGTTCTTATGTTGTTTTAGTATTGCCTAAAAGTCATCAGCTGCAAGTGTGGCTTGCAGCTTTTAAATACCTCGAAATTCAGTCTTAAATTGTTCTTGATAGTTATGATACTGGTTGTAAACCTTGAATTAAACTCACTTCCAACTAGTTTCTTTTTAAGGTTTTGCTGGTGTTCATCTACTCTTTTAAGTATGGCTGTAAAGTCGCCTTTATAACTATAGTCATAAGGGAGCCCCTGTTATAAAAATGACCAATTTATGGATTCAATTTCGGCATCTCTATCATTCTCGTAATTGATATTTAACCAAGTATTATCTAGGTTAATTTGAAATTGACTATCATTGCTTAACTGCGTATTAAGGGCTTTATGACTGATAGTGGAAATTTTTTGACCAACAAACAGGCAGTTTTTGCAGCTTGGCCTTATTGCTGTTGTACTAATAATTCTCCCTCTATATAAGCCATCATTTAAGAAGTTAAGCACTAATCCATTTTTATAAACCCATTGTTCCTTATTTCTCGTTGAGTTAATTTTTATCCATGGTGAGCCAAGTTTCCTGTCTACTGAATTGCTAGCTTCACCTTCTTTGAGTGTCAAACCAACATCAAGGTTGATATTATAAGCGATACCTTTAATCGATTTATTACTGATAATTCTCTCTATAGTATTTCTATCATGAGCAGACTGAAAAATGCTAACTCCGTTAATATAACTCAGCTCCGGGGTATTAATTTCATCAGCAAAAGTTAAAGTAGTGACTGTATTTGCTTTTTTAGTGTAATTATTACTAGTGGTACTTTTAGTAAAAAACTCTAGAGCTTGAGCGATATCCTTCTTAGTAGAAAAAAGCTCAATTTTTCCATCTAGTCGCCAGTTAAGTTCATCGAATAGTTCATGAAATGGAATAGCGTTGCTGTGCTGAAGAGGGATTAGCCACTTTCCATAACTAAAGCCAATCAAATTACTATCTTTAAAATAGAATGTATTATTTCTGCCATAGTAAAGGGCTTGAATTCTGTTACTTAGATTAACTACAGCAGAGGGAACACCAAATTGCTGTTTCGTTTGGGCTATTGTTGAGCCTAGTGATAGGCCAAATATATTTCCTGAAGAATTAATTTTAGGTGTTATCTGAGCAATAGTTTTTCTGACACCATTTTTTCTGCTAATAGTTGAATTCAAATCAAGTTTAATTGTCTTCTTAAATTTTAAGGCATTATTTCTTGAACCATCTTCTAAGTATTTAACAAGCTTTCGCTCTACTTGATTGGTCGCTAACGATTGGCTATCTTCACACAGCTTAATGGCCTCAGCCGTAACTGTGTATTTTTGCACTTCTACAGTTTTACCGCGACCAGTTTTTATATCGCCAACTTGAGATACAAAACTTGTAAGAGCAATTGCATCTGCACCTAGCCCCTTAGCCAACTTCTTAACATTGGATACTGCTGCTTCTTTAGTTCCTCGAACAGTTTTGGTTCTAACGCTTTGGCTAAGTACTTTTTTATAATGATAATCTTGCGGACTTATCCCGCTAATACCTTTAACTTTACCAAGCACTTCATATTCGCAATTGGGGTATTCAGTTAAAACTGTCAAATTTATTGACTGTTGATTGATAGGTGTTGAATTACAACCAACTAAAAGGCTGCTTAATATCAATAGGGTAACTCTTCTCATGTGCTTGATACTTCCTTGATAAAATTGTCCGTTAGTACTTTTTTGATCGCTTCACTTTTCTCTCTAAAGCTATAAATGTCTGCAATAGGGTAAAGTAAGGTTTTAAGGTTTAAAAAAGTCATATCTAACTTCTGTTTATCTATTGCTTTCTTTTGAAGCTGACCTGCGGTAGATATTTCTACCCAACTCAGAATATAAACTTTTTGAATATCTCGATAATCCAGGTAGAACTTTTCTGATTTAGTTAGCACTTTTTCATTTACTAAATTGGCAATGTTGCTTATATGCGCAGTGTTGTTGCCAATTTGGACTGACTCTATAGCATTTATGAGTTCAATGTTTTTTTCCTTTACCCAGCTTGATGTATTTTGTAGTGCCAAGACCGCATTGGTAGTTGAAAAGGTTACAATATCTTCTGACAGCTTATGACACTGGATGGTGAATGCTTCTGGGCATGAACTCGTTAAATTGATTGTCTGTATTAGCAGTTTTTGCATAACAGATATTTGATAAGTAGATAGGCTATTTTTATTAAATTGGTTAACTGCGGAATTGAACTTTGGCGATTCAAATTTTGGATAGTGTAGTGCAATTTGGTATTTATCTAGTGACGAAGAAATATGGCTTGGAGCTTTTAAATTCTGTACTTCTGCTAAGGCAGATAGATTCTTAGATATTTGGCTGTAGTTCTTATTTTTAATCTTTAACTCTAGAATCAAAGCTTCAAAGGACTTAATCTTCTTTGAAGTAGGAAGTTCTTCGCTAAATTTCGAAATTAACTTTTCATCTGATATATCAATTTCATCACCATTTAGTAACTGCTCCATTCGGTTGACATCTTTTGTAGAAATATTTTGCACATATGAAGGATTGTTACTAACTAGGTCTTCTTTAAGAGCGCTAATAAAGAGGCTAATATCTGCGTTAATTCTCGCTTCTTCAATCATTCTGCTTGTAGAGTTTTCACACCCAGAGATTAAGGAAAGACTAGTAAGAAAAATTACTATAGCTGCACTTTTAATTCTCTTTGAGCTAATACTAATAATAAGTTTCTTTTGCATTGAATTAATCTCTCCTTTTTAGCCTTTTATCAAAATTGGCTTGATTTATTAATGCATATCTATAGCACCTTCCTGTGGCTTTCTGTACTCATAAAAATTTATATAGTTTATAAAAGTTTATATTTCTCATCTTTTTGAATTTATTAGTTTTTATTTATTGAAAAATGCTTGGTTTGATTGAAATATTTCTCTCGAATGTCAAGTCGATATTCAGTATTTAGAGCAACATCCTCTAATGAAAAGCTTTCTAAAAGTTTTAAATAATCATAATTGAAAATGGAAACCCACTATGGAAAACAAAAAAGAAATTAAAGCAAATGAAAAAGAAGTACGAGTGCTGGGCCGCAAAGTAGCTAAGGAGCTTACTAAAGAAGAAACTAACGTTGTTGCAGCTGGTACCGCAGATACTCCAGATCGTGTTTCTCCTCTTTATGAAAGAAAACAATAAGCATAGGTCGGAAATTGGGGAATAGCTTATATTCCCCTGTTTTAGTTAGGAGCGAGAACGTGAAAACAGTATTAATAGTTTCAGTAATCGGTGATGTACATGCATATGCAGTAGAGTGGGCCCTTCGTCGAAAGGGGCATAATGTAATAACTTGGTTTTTAACCGACTACCCGAGTAAGCAAAACATCTCTTTCTTTATAAATAACCAAGAACAAAAAATTACAATTAAGGATATTTTAAATAATCCGCTGAATTTAAATGTCGATGTAGTTTGGTATAGAAGGGTATGCATTCAACAAGCTCCTGATTTTTTTCCTAAAGAAGATCAGCAAATTGCGTACACCCAAAATATAGAGTTTATTGAATCAATTATTCATCAGTTGGCACCTAGTGCTTTCTGGGTAAATCCAATGTTTTCAAGTAAGGCTTGTGACTTAAAAATTAATCAATTGAACCTAGCTAAAAGTTGCGGTTTAAACTTACCTGAAACTATTGTTTCAAATGACTATGAAGAGATAGTCAATTTCGCTAAAAAGCACGAAGAAATAATCTTTAAAACTATTGCTCCTATGCAATGGGAAGGTCGAGATAAGTTTTATAAGGTTTATACATCTTCTATATCGCTGAGTGATTTAGAAGAAGTTGAGCCTATTAAGTATTGCCCATCAATTTATCAGAAAAAAATATCGAAAGCTTACGAGATTAGAGCCACGTTCATGGGCAAACAATGTCTCTCTTTAAAAATTAATTCGCAAAGTAATAGTGAGGCGTTAACCGATTGGCGACTAGGAGTGTTGTCTGATTCCAATATGCCAGTTGAAGCATTTGAACTGCCTCGAAATATATATCAGAAGTGTATAGCTTTGATGCAAAAACTATCTATCGTTTACGGAGCTTTTGACTTTATTGTTGATAAATCTGGCGAATATTATTTCGTTGAAGTAAATGAAATGGGACAGTTTTTGTGGGTTGAAGAAATGGAACCAAACCTACCTATGCTTCAAGTCTTCAGTGAATTCTTGGTGTCTTGTAGTGAATCTTATGAATGGGATCACTCTAGAGATACTGATTCTTATACAGAGTACCTAAGCAGCCCTAGCTATCAATTTGATGTAGGTGAAAGAATTCAACGACATGCTGACTTCAAATATCAATTTATAACTGAAAGTGAAAACTAAGTTATGTATGAGTTGTACAGAGAAGAGGCTATAAAGAATAAATATGAACGTAACTTAGGGAGTGTAGTTGTTACTCCTTCTGTTAAGTCATCGTTTGTAGTTTATATTTCTCTCTGTATTTTCGTATTAGCAATTTTCATAGTTTGTACATATCGATTTAAAGAAACTGTTTACGTATCAGGTAAAGCGGATTCTGAAAATGTATTTGTGTTTCGTAGTAATAATGTGAGTGGTACTGTCAATCACAGTTTGGAAATTGGCCAACCTATTAAGAAAGGGCAGTTTCTATTTGCCATAATTCCAACAAATATTGCAGAGCTTAAAGCGAAGAAAGAAAGGCTGTCAGAGGCTTTGCTCAATAAGCAAACCTACCAAGCAAAGTTAGATGAAAAGTATAGAAGCGTTTTTAATGAGCTAAATGCTAGAGCAGAATTATTGAAAATTGATATCGAAAATGGGCATAAACAAATTAATTTGCAAACTGGAATAATAGACTCTCAGGAAAAATCTATTTCTAAAATGGAAGTACTTTCTAAGGACGGTTATATCGGTTCTATTCAACTTGAAGGGTATAAGCAGGACAAGTTAATTCAGGATAAAGAGTTAATTGAAATTAAATCCAAAAAGGCCATATTGGAGCGACAACTAAATAATATTCAGCTATCACTAAAAACAAAACAAAGCGACTACTCATTAGTCTCAACCACTACTCAAAATAGCATTGATGAAATCCATGCCCAAATACAACAGATAAACAGAAATATAAGTCATCAGGTGTTTAGTAGCAGAGATGGAGTAATAGGCAGAATTTCAAAGAGAAATAACTCTGACATTGGAATCAATGAAAAAGTAATAACTATTGTTTCTGAAGAGGAGGATGTTTATTTAGCTTTAGAAATTCCAAGTAATATCAGAAGTAAAGTCAATCCAGGAACTCAAGTTGAGATCTTAGTTAACAGTGGAAGTATAAATAAGAAGTTTTTTGGAATTGTTAAAAGTATTTCTAGGCTTCCTACGTCTTTAGTAGAGTCTCCATTTTATTTGGCAAATGTAGAGCTAACCAATAACTTCAATGAAAGAGATTTTTTCATAGGAATGGACTTGCAGGCAAGGCTAATTCTTAATGAGAGAACTCTTGTTGATATCTTGTCGTCAAAATTAAGTAAGGCTATATAGTGAATTTATTGAGTTTAGATAATGTGCTCAATAAAGAGTCGTCAGTTCCCTTTATTCGCCAAATAGAAGGAGCTGAATGCGGACTTGTCTGTTTAGCCATGATTGCCAGTTATCATGGAAAATCACTTAGTATTCCTGAGTTACGAAAGACCTATTCGATAACGAATAAAGGGCTCACTTTATCTAATCTGATAGATATTGCTCATGATATGGAGTTTCAAACCAGAGCTTATAAAGTCGATTTAGAAGGGCTGCTTGATATTACTTTACCGGCCGTTATTCATTGGGACTTGTGTCATTACGTTGTGTTGACCAAGGTAAATGAAGATTCAATTGTTATTTGCGATCCAAGTGACGGCTATAAAAAAATTTCTATGGCGGATGCTTCAAAAAGATACTCTGGAATTGTTTTGGAGTGTGAGAAGGATTCCGAGTTTAGGCAAGTCGATGATCAAAGAAAGTTTGGGCTTAAAGATATCTGGCGAAATGTTACAGGATTAAATAAAAACTTGAGTTTACTCTTAAGCCTAACTGTAATTGTTCAATCAATATTTTTATTTAGTCCTTTTTATATTCAGCTTGTTATTGATCATGGAATAGCAGCCGGTGACATGGGGTCAATAACAAGTTTGCTATTTATCTTTGTTGCTGCCAATTTCTTGCTATTTTTTGCAAAAACATTGAGAAGTAACTTAATAATTAAAGCAGGCAGCCTATTTAACTTTCAACTTTCAAACAACACGTTAGCTCATTTGATGAAGCTGCCACTTAGCTACTTTGAGAAAAGAAGTGTTGGCGATGTAGCTTCTCGGGTAGAGTCAATTGAGCCAATAAAAAAATTAGTTACAGAAGGAATAGTGGAATCATTGATTGATAGTACAGTTGCATTAGCGGTACTGATCATTATGTTCCTGTATAGCCCTTTACTCGCAATAATTTCTTTAAGTTTTTTCTTAATATTTGTTTGTTATAAATCTTGTACTTTCAACCGTTTCAAAGAAGCAAAAGAGCGTTTAATCGCCGCAGGAGCTGCCGAGCACAGTACCTTCTTAGAAACTGTTAAAGGAATGTTGAGCGTTAAACTATTCAGCAAAGAAAGGGATAGGCATGCTAAATGGGTAAACCAAAATGCAAAAGTGATTAATAGTGAAATAGCAGTAAGTAAGTATGAAGCATCTTATTTGAACATAAACACTCTGCTGTTAGGACTTGAAAACATAATCATTGTGTACTTTGCCGCAAGTTTTGTTTTAAACGCTACCTTTTCTTTAGGGCAACTTTTCGCTTTCATAAGCTATAAGGTTATTTTTTTAGAAAAAGCCTCCAATCTATCGGAAAAATATACTGAATATAGATTGTTGGACCTTCATTTCGATCGCTTGTCAGATATTTTCTTTCAGACACCTGAATTTAATGTAGAGAATCAGTCTAAACTTTCTGCTGACATTACACCTTGTATTGAATTGAAAAATGGCACATTCAAGTACGGCTACGGTGATTTAGATGTTCTTACTAATGCGAACTTAAAAATAGCTGAAGGTAATACTACCTGTATTGTTGGTTCCTCAGGTGCAGGCAAAACAACTTTGATGAAGGTTATATTAGGACTTCTTCCATTAAACGCTGGCACATTGAGTGTTGGCGGCGAGCCATTAACACAAAACAAGATTAAGTCTTTTAGACAGCTCACTAGCTCTGTTATGCAAGAAGATCAGCTATTTGCTGGCACTATTGCTGAAAACATTGCTTGTTTTTCTTCTGAAGTAGACATGTTAAAGGTGCAACGTTGTTGCCAAATTGCTTGTATTGAAAATGAAATTAATAAGATGCCTATGCAATATGAAACCTTCATTGGGGATATGGGCTCAAGCCTTTCTTCAGGACAAAAGCAGCGTATCTTCCTTGCTAGAGCACTTTATAAAGAACCCAAGTTTCTGTTTATAGATGAAGGCACTTCTAATTTAGACGTAAATACAGAATTAGCTATCAATACTAATCTTAGAAAACTCAATATAACTACCCTCATTATCGCCCACAGAACAGAGACCATTGAGGCATCAGACGCAGTTTATCAATTGAATAGCGGGCAGCTAGAGTGCTTAAGAGAACAAAGATTAGTCACTAATTTGGCTGTGAACAGCTGATTTTACGAGAAAATCTTGAAAGATATGTTGTATTTAGGATTATAAAGTATGTTGAAAAAAGAAAACCTTGCACCGTTTATCTCTATTTTATTGGCTCGTGATAATAATGCTCAATCATCTGAGGTTATACATCAAACACTTATTGACGAAATTGCAAAAACAGACCGTTTAGTTGGTGAATATGAGGTGCAAGAGTTTACTCATTCTATTGAAAGTATTCAGGGGGATGAAAGTATTTTAGTCAAAGAGGGGACGGGCTATTTTAGCCACTATACCATTCAGAAAAAACCAAGTTGGCTTAGTAGCGTCCCTAGTCAGCCTGATGAGAACAATGACTCTAAAAATCCATCAGAAATAAGCTCGTATGAAAATACTGAAAACCATTTACTAGTCTCAATAAAGCTTGGGAGCTATTGGGCTTTTTATGCGTCTGAAGACGGAGTTAAACACTTAATTAGAGAGCTGCTTTTAGATAATGAAACTTTAAAGGGCAATGTATCTCCCCTAACGATTAGCCATTTACAGGCTTTGTTTGTAAATGAAGAAAACCTAAAAGTTTTATGGATGAATGATATTAGAGGTCAATATAGCTTCGCACCTTCTTCTAAAACTATAAGTGGTAAAGGGTTAGCTGATAAATTAAACCCGTTGTTTGACCAGTCATACATGATGTCTGCTAGTCGTACTGACGTAAAAATTAAGGAAAAAGTACTATCAATTGGAGTTAGCCCTTTTAAATCAGTTGTTTGGTCTAGAAATTGTTTAGACTGGGAAACTTTTGAAAACGACGTTGTAAGAATTCTAGATCATATTAATGACAAAGCTGCTGAAACCGAGCACCCTATTTCAGCACTAGCATACCCAATTGCAGAACTTACGGATTTAGATAAAGCTTACGCTTTTTCTATTGTTGATAAAGACTCGTTAGATGTTGAACCTGATGATGTTAAATACAAACTTCTCGAAGATATTGAAGAAAACTTTTCCTATGAAGTAGATGAAAGTCATTGTGCGTTCGGCCAGTCAAAAGAGGTTGAGTTAAAAGTTAAGCATAAAGGTGATTCATGTTGTTGTTTATTGATTAAGCCTTTGATTAATAAATATAAGGTTACTTTCAATGTTGAAATAAAGAGAGTTGATAAGAAAGAAGAAACTTCATTGTTCTTACAACTTTTTAAAAATTCTAATTCTAGCTGGTTAAAGTGCTGGTACGACTCAAATCACGCCATAGTTGGTGGAATGGCCTTCAAAACCGAATTTAGGGATGTCGATTTTACCAGCTTCTTATGGGATAACTTTGAGAGAACAGGTTCAAATTATTTTGATCTGACAAAAGAAAAACCACTTAACCCAGCCAATGAGGTTGATTTAAATCTTATTGGAACATCGGACTCCCTATTTTGTTGGGTGCAGAACCATTGGTCTGGGCAATGGTCACATGGCAACCCAAAATTACCTGACGGCTTTTTTAAAACTACTGGTAAGCCAACTGGACTACTCATTTGCGATGATGGAGCGGGTGAAGTAGCAGACTTTATTCATATAGAGGCTTATGAAGGGGTGCTTTATACATCATTTATTCATGTCAAATCTGCCGGGAAATCTGCTAATAGGGGACTATCTGTAGGCGTACATGATGTGGTTATAAATCAAGCGATTAAAAACCTTGTAATGTGTGACAGGAAAGATTTTATAGATATCATCCGAGATAGAGATGGGAACAATAATAAAAAGTGCTGGGAGAATGGCAATCAAAGAACTTTCCAACAGTTTGAAAGCAGTGTCCAAACTATTATGAATAACTATACAACTAAGAAGACAAGGGTAATAGTTGTTCAACCTCACACACCCAAAACTAAATTTCATCACAAACCAATAAACAATAGAGGCAAACAATTACATACCTTATTAGTTGCAGCGGAAAGTGCGATCAAAACTACCGGTGCAGAGTTTTATGTTGTGGGCTTTGATGACACTTAAAGCCAAGCAAAGGTTTATGTCTGCTTACTCGGGTTGGCTGACTTTTGTACGTTTACTTGAGCCTATGTTTGCGCAACTAACTTGATTACACTTATCAATACGCCTTCGTTTTATTCCACTAATGTTAATACTTCTCACGAGTTAACAGTATAGTGTGATAAAAGCGTCGGTATTTTTTACGGCTAAAGCGGCCATAAACTGTTTCAACAAGCGAGTTGGCTATGGTTGATAACGAAAGGTTAGTCTTACTTGTTGGGCTAAAAAAACAAGCTTTTCATATGGCTAGCCTCAATAATATAAAACCCAAAAGCGCGGGTGTTATGGATTAGCGCATTACTTCCTTTCTATCTATATGGATTTATAGCGTCGAAAACCTTTATGCTCCAATTAAACAAATACTAAGAATAATATTTAAAGGCAATTAAATCAGTTGTCTAGCAGAATGGTATTTAACGGCGTATTTTATGCATTGTTTAGTGAATCAGTTGTAGCCACTGATGCTTTTGTAAAGCAAATATTCTGGAGCCTGTCATGTTCACTGTTGTTTGTTCGCTAATTAAAAAGAAAGTCGTTCACTACCTTACTGCATTGTTTGTGATATTTAGCTACCCCGCTAACGCCGCTATTATTGAACAAGATACTAGCCTTATTGGTGGCAATACCTATCAACTGGATTTTACTATTGTTAACGACAGCCTAGCATCAGGTATATTTCATTGGTTTGTCACATTAGACCAAACGTTATTTGAGAATTTAATTGTGCTCGCAGGGCCTGCTGATTGGGATACCTTTGCTATTAACTCAGGATCGGATAACCACACTTTTGGCGCACAACCTCCGGGCTTTTTCCCAGCACCACCAGGTTTTCCTTTCATTAGCTTGGGGAATGAACAAGGAGACTTTTCGCTGCAAGTCGATTTCCTAGGTGCTGGCACCGTACCATTGTTACCTGGTGGTGTGGCCAATGAAGATCTCAGTGTTGAGGTCGGTGACTTCACGCTTAACAGCCCCCTAGTTGCGGTGGCAGCTAACCCAATTCCCCCTGATCCGGGCACGCCCCCCAATGCTATCTCAGAGCCGCCAGTGTTTTTACTGCAATGCTTAGCGATAATATTTTTATTTGGGCGAGGTTTATATAGGGTTAGAGTAACCTGCCGAGATGCTTACCAAAATTAAAGTATGTTATTCTCGGTATTCGAGGTAGTGCGGAAACTAGCGTATTGTTCGTTAGTTTCTGGCATTACAATAGTGCGCCATATAAGCGTTAAAAATTAACTCGTCGAGCGATTGCTTCCCGTCGTCTTCGGCTAAACCGCAAATCACTTCAATATTGCTAATGCGCCTGTGATGCAGGTTGTTGTTAACAAGGTTTGTTATTTGTCGAGCTGTGCTAGTTAAAGAATCCATTGAGCAATTTGAAAATAGGCCAACAAAGCCAGATTCTTCATATCGGGCAATAACGTCTGAGCCAGTTGAGCTTAATTTCAAAGAATCGACAATAATCTTGATGATCGTTGTATAGCTATCGGGTTTTGAATCTTTTAATCCAGCTAAACCTTTTACATAAAAGTACATAACGGCTAGCGGAATATCAGCATCTCGGCAAATCTTTTGACCAATTGTGGCTATTTGATTAAACCCATCATGATTAAGCAACTGGCTTTCAAGGCAATATGCTTTGCCATTTCGTGCGGCAAGCTCAAGTTCAACAATAGCGGCGATTTGTTTTAACTGCCGCTGTGAGGCTAAATTAAATTCTCTCGGCTTGTTATCGATTAAACACAATGAGCCAATATTGAACCCTTCAGGAGATCTTATTGGTTGAGCGGCGTAAAACCTGATATCAGGTTTGTTCAATACAAACGGATTTTCTGCAAAGCGTTTGTCTTTTAATGTGTCTTGTACGACAAAGCTTTCTTCTTGAAGAATGGCGTGCGCACAAAAAGAATCATTGCGGTGTGATTCTTTTGCATTTAATCCTATTCTCGATTTATACCATGTTCGTTTGCTATCAACGATGGAAAATAGGGCAATAGGAACACCAAAAAGTTGTGAAACAAATTGGGTTAAACGGTCATATTTATCTTCAGGTGCTGTGTCTAAAATATTCAGCTTTTTAAGCGACGCTATTCGGCTTGTTTCATTAGCTGGAATTGAGGGTTTGAGCATGGCTGTAAATTCTAAATAAGCCCGAAATTTTCCGCAATTGTAGAGCAAGGTTATCAGTATGCAATATCTAGCTGCTCACTTAACAAGCAAACGAAAAAATTTTTTTTCGAATAGAAACTTTATGTGAAATTTACGTAAATACTTGTTTGAAACTTTGTTGTTTAGTCATGCTCTGTTATTTTCTAGATAGAGAAAACCACCTTGCCACTATTTAATTCAGGCAATCGCAAAGAGGCTTAAGTGTTATTGCACGAATCACGAAACTATTCGTAATTTGTTAGTCCATCTAGTTCTAAATACATGTGGTCAACCAATGATAAAATAATAACATTACTTGATCGCTCCTTTCTGTGTCATCAACAACTGTCGGTCAAGTGCCATTTATCAACGTTAACTAGCGCGTTAGCGTTTCACATTTATTCCCAGACTTTTTCTAGGTAGTGTTATGACTTACTTTAAGCCTTCTCTTATTGCTATGGCTATTGCAACCGCAGCATCTGCTGGCAGTGTTGCGACAAATGTTGCATTTGCTGAAACGGCAAATGAACAAGAAATTGAAAAAATCAGCATTATTGGTTCTCGCCGTTTAGGGCGCAGTATTGAAGACAGCCCAGTGCCTATTGATATTCTTGATGCTGATACACTAGCGGGAACCGGCCTGACAGAAACAAATCAGTTATTAAACACCTTACTACCTAGCTTTAACTTTCCTCAGCCTTCATTAACCGACGGCACAGATCACGTTCGCCCAGCGCAGCTACGCGGTTTAGCGCCAGATCACACTTTAGTCTTAATCAATGGCAAGCGCCGTCATACCAGCGCTTTATTGAACTTAGGTGGTTCAGCAGGCCGCGGCTCTTCGGCGGTTGATTTAAATGCGATTCCAGTGAATGCCATTGAGCGTATCGAAGTACTGCGTGATGGTGCGGCAGCACAGTATGGCTCAGACGCGATTGCTGGTGTGATCAACATTGTGCTTAAAAACGCATCAAGTGGTGGTGAAGTGTCAGTTACTTACGGTGGTAATGTTACTGAAATGGAAGGGGTGCCAAATTTAGAAGGTGTTAGTGTTGGTGAAGACGGCAACTTGGCCTTTGAAACAGGTGGTGATCGCGATGTGACTGACGGACAAACGTTAACACTGCGCGCTAATTCTGGTTTTGCTTTAGGCCAAGACGGCTTTGTTAATGTCTCACTGGAATATCGTGATCGCAATACCGCCAACCGAGCTGACTTTGACCCGCGCGAAAATTACGAGCGCCAAGCAGATGGTTCATTAGATCCTAGAGAACTAACGATAAACCGTTACAACCATACCTTTGGCAATGGTGAAGCAGAAGATATCGCACTTTTTGTTAATGCCGGGTATTACCTTGATGAAGATACTGAACTTTATGCCTTTGGCTCATACAGTGGCCGCGAAGGTGAAAGTGGTGGCTTTTATCGTCGCGCCAAAGACGGCCGTAATGTTCAAGCGATTTATCCTGACGGTTTTGCGCCGCGCATTACCTCAAAAATTAACGACTATTCATTAGCTGCTGGGGTTAAAGGCTATTTATTAGAAGAGTGGAACTACGATGTTTCAGCGGTTTATGGTCGCGATCAGTTCCAGTTTGGCGTTGAAAATAGCTTGAATACCTCGTTTGGCGTACAAAGCCCTACTGATTTTGATGCCGGTAGTTTGATTTACGATCAGCTTACATTAAACGCTGATTTTAGCCGTGTATTTGACTCAGCGTTATTTGAAAACGGCTTGAACGTAGCGTTTGGTGTTGAATATCGCCACGAAAGTTATGAAATTGAAGCGGGCGAGGCAGCTTCGTATCAACGCGGTGAATTTGGCCGTGGCGGTGCCGTGCGCACTTCAGATGACGATGCTTTTGGCGCAGCAGGTTCACAAGTATTTGTTGGCTTTAGCCCAGCATCTGCAGGCGACAATAGCCGCCACAATGTTAGTGCTTATATCGACTTAGAAACCGACGTTACTGAGTTTTGGAACATGACGGTCGCGGCGCGTTACGAAGACTACTCAGATTTTGGCTCAACGTTAAACGGTAAAATTGCTAACCGCTTTAGCTTAACCGAAGAACTTGCCTTGCGTTTATCAGCATCAACAGGTTTTAGAGCGCCATCACTACAGCAGCAGTTTTTTACCAATATTCAAACCACGTTTGTCGATTCTGTACCAGTAGAAACGGGCACCTTTGCACCGGGCAGTGATGTTGCTAAAGCACTAGGCTCGCCGGGCTTAGACGCAGAAGAGTCAGTAAGCATCGCTGGCGGTATTACCTGGACACCAGTGGCGGAATTTAGCTTATCAATCGACGCTTACCGCATTGATATTGATGATCGTATTGTTTTATCAAACAACCTTTCTGGCCCAGGTATTGAAAGCTTATTGGCAGGAACTGGCGCTACGCGTGCACGTTTCTTCTTAAACGCCATTGATAGCCGCACAGAAGGTGTTGATGTGGTCGCCACTTATTCGTTAGACCTAAACACTTACGGCAATGTGTTATTAAACGCAGGTTACAACTATAACGACAATGAAGTGACTAACATTATTGAGCCACCAGCGGCACTACAAGGTGCAGGTGTTGACCAAGGTAACTTGTTCTCAGGTACTGAAATTTTGCGCTTTGAAGTGGGCTCGCCAAAAAGTAAGCTGAACTTAAGTGCGACATGGAACTTTGATGATGTTAGGGCAACGTTGCGCACCACTCGTTACGGTGAAACACAAGACCCATCAATTAACCCAGCGCGTAATGAAGTGATCCCTACTGAATGGGTTACAGACATTGATGTCGCTTACCAATTAACTGATGGCTTATCGTTAAGTGTCGGCGCGAATAATGTATTCGACCAATACCCAGATGCAAGCCGTAACTTGATTGACGATGTGACCACCTTTACCCGTATTTTCGCTTATTCTCCGTTTGCACCATATGGTTTCGCGGGTCGATTTGTGTACGGAAAAGTTAGCTACTCGTTCTAAACGTTATTAATAACGTTTGAACTAAACTAAAGCCCCAAATTTTCAGAAACGTTTGGGGCTTTTTTATTTTTTGCGCTGGTAGTATTGACTACGAATTTCCTTAAATTTTCCTTCGCGTTTCGCTTTTTCGATGACCTTTTCTAATTCATCTTTACGTGCGAAAAGATGTGACTTTTTGGAAATAATAAAGTGCGAGCTGCTTTTTAATGACTTTGGTTGCCATCTCGAAGGCATAATCGCATCGCTAAGTTTTCGTTCAGTTAGCACTTTATTTGTGCTAAGTGCGGTATGGAAAAAGCCATCGATACGATTTCGCTCAAGTAGCTGAATTTTCTGACTAAGTGATTTAACTCTCACCTTGTTTGAATAATCTTCTTTTTCAAACATTGAATAGCTATTTGCCCCTTGGCTGAGCCCAATTATTGCGGCTTTTAGCTGTTTTGTATTAGTAATTTTGTCGCGATCATCCGCGCTGACAAAGAGCATTTCCGTAACCGCAGTGTACGCTGGCATCAAGGCAACTAGCGCAGGGTTATCATCTTTACCAAATATAATAATATCGACATCTCCTTTTTCTAACTCTTTGACTCGGCGGGCAAGTGGTAAAGGTTTGATGCGAATGTTTTGGTTGAGCTCATCGGCCAGAAACTGAAAGTACTTTGCGTGTAGCCCATCAGGAAAACCAGGCGATACAGAGGCAACTATCGTTTCTTTAGCCAATGAAGTTGCGCTAAATAGAAAAATACTCACTACCAATGTATTAATGGAAATACGCAAATTAGAAAACTCCTAAAGGTTAGTGCGTGTTAACAGTTTGTTAATTCAAATTGAGGTAATTATAACCTAACTTGATAAGCCTTTTTTAATCAGCCGAGCGTGTGACCGTATTCGTTACTCTATGAGTATTCAATTAACATCCCAATTAATGTCACCACTAATGTTTGATTGAATAACTGCTACGATTTTAATTCTGCTTCGCTTACTCTACGTTAGTCGGAGCAAGTTAGTTGTAATAAGTTGATCGTGATAAGTTGCACTCTGTAGCTAGCGCTCAATACCTTTGTCGTCTTGCCGTGCTCAAACAAGCATTAAGCTTATACCTTGTATTGGCTGATCACATTGTTTAGCGCTAGCGTCACTTCCTGAATCTCTTCACTGACTGCAAAAATATTTTTCGCGCCGTTTTGCACGGCGATAGAGGCTGTGTCGATATCAGTAATTTGTGCATTCATTTCATTGTAGGTGTCACGTTGTTCATCCGTGGCATTGGCGATCATTTTGTTTAGCGCCAATATATTTTCAAATTTAGCGGTAATATCGGAAAGTGATTGACCAGCTTTTGCTGACTCACTAACCGTGTTTGATGCGCTTTGCTGACCAGCATTCATGGCACTAATGACTGAAGCTGCACCGCTTTGAATTTCCTCTAATACATGTTTAATTTCAGCCGTTGAAGACTGTGTTCTGCTCGCCAGCGCCCTTACTTCGTCGGCAACTACGGAAAAACCTCGGCCGAATTCGCCAGCACGGGCAGCTTCAATGGCGGCATTAAGTGCGAGTAAGTTAGTTTGGTCGGCAATCGCGCTAATGGTATTTAAAATATCGCCAGCATTATTTGCCAGTGTTTCAAACTCATTGACCATGCCTGCGGCATTATTCACATCGGTAGATAGCTGATCTATTGAGTCGACGGTACTAGAAACAATCAGGCGGCCTGTTTTCGCACTTTCACTGGCAAGCTCTGCTTCTGTCGAGGCATTTGAGGCGCGGTCTGCAATATCACCAATGTTATTGGTTAGCGCTTGAATAGCATTTGAGACTGAATTCATTGCGACATTCTGGCTTTCAATTTGGGAAACGCTGTGTTCACTGGTGTTAGCCAGTTTTGTTGAAACAGCCTCAAGCGCCGCGATGGTTTGTTGAGAGCTGCCAATACTGTTTTGCATGGTCGCGATAAACTGATTAAACCAATTAACTAAATCGGCAATCTCATCTTTACCACTGTATTCCACACGGCGGGTAAGATCGCCTTCACCTTCTACGATATCGCGCATCGATAATGTCACGCGAGCAAGGCTATTAACGATATTACGAGATATGAAATAACCACCTGCAAGTGTCATTAAGACAATAACAATACCTAATATCAACTCAACGGTTTGGCTTTCGGTATTAATTTTAAAAATAGTATCAACAGTTTCGTTCGATTTACGGTTGATTGTTGATAGCTCTCTGTTTATTTCAGCTCTAAGGTTTGCAATAGCGTCGTTCGCTTGCTTTGATTTTAGGGTGATCACATCAAAGTCAGCGTCTTCATCACTCATCGCTTGGGCCGCGAAAAGCTTGTTATCTGCATAGGTGCTAAATGGCGAAAGATAGTCATAGCGAAAACCAAGTTTGTCGCCATCATGCTCTATGGTATTGATCAGCTGCTTTAGCTGACGACTTAAAGCTTCACTTTCTGCAATAAGCTTTTTATCACCTGTGGTGACAAAGTTATCAAGATTGCGCTCAAGGGTGATCAACCCTTCTTTTAGTTCTCCCAGTTTGCTCAACATGGGGGTGTAGTCTTGTTGCAATCGCACAATGTGTGACTGCGTTTGACTGATAAGATGTTGTTGATAAATAAAGAATAAAACAAACCCTGAAATGGCAATCATTGCCGGTAAAAATATCCGTTGACTGATTTTTAAATTAATACCTAATTTCATGATTTGTTTACCTTTGATTATCTATGTAGTGCTTTGCTATTGGGCATAATGACTATGCCCATCGATAGGTCACTTACTCGAACTTCATTGATCTATTGGCGACTTTGTAGAGTGAATAGCGGGTTTAAATAGTGCTTTACTGGGCAAGGACAACTTTTACGGAATCGTCGGCAAAGCTCGCATCAAGTACGCCGATCGCATTTGGGTTTTCCGCAACCAATGCTTTAACGTCGTTGTTATCTGCGTAATATTTAGGTGGCTTGCCTTTGCCGGAAAAGGCGCGTTTTGCCCAGTAACCTTTGAACTGAGTGAAAGAGCGATCTAATAACTTTGATGTTAGTTCTTCACCAGTTTCACCTTTAACAAAGTAGAGCTTGGCGGTAGTGCCATCGCCAAAACTTTTTTTGTCGCCCAAGAACAAGTCAACAATGGTTTTACTGTCAATTTGAGCAGGGTTTGACGGGTGAACAACTACCACGACATCGGCTGCAGCGCTGTATGACCAGCCAGAGAACAATAGTGCGCTGGCGCCAATAACTTTGGCAAATAGTTTTTTAATCATGTGGGAATACCTGAATATCTGTTTAACGTATAAGGCTGTTTTAATAAGTGGTGCCTAGGGTAAATTCGAGATGTTTTAAAACATACCAACGAACGCTAATTGAAATGCTTGCGCATCATTGTCATCGTTGCTCTCTTGGTGGGCATATTCAGCTTTAAGTGCCATCGCATCGTGAAAGTCCCAACGAACGCCCGCTGAATAAAATGGTGTTGAGGAGTCTTCGCCGAAAAAGTCTAATTCGCGATCACGACCGAAAGTAACATGCGGTGTCACACTACCGATGCGTTTAGCAACTGAAACCATCCAAGGTTGCTTTGTCCCTTGCCCTTGATCGCCATCACGTAGGTCTTTCAAGTTCACTGTGGTCACTTCAGCAATGGCGTACCAGTCGTTGTAGTCAACCTGCACACCAATGTCATAGCTTTTTAGTACACCTTGCGAAAACAGCTCTTCAACGCCTTCTCCATTGCGTAGTGGGCGTGTTTGCGTGGAAGACTCTTCGAATTGAAAATAGCCTAAATTAACGGTTAACCAGTCATATTTATAAGCAAGGCGACCGCCCCAAATGTCGCGATAATCTTTGCCACTGTCTTCTTCGTCTTCTTGACCCAGTACCACTTGGGTAAACAGTGAAGAATTGTCAAAATGAAATGTATATTGTGAGCTAATACCTTTAAAACTATTAAAAGGTGCGTTGTAAACTTGCTCTGGTACTTCAATCCAGTGGTAAGCGTAAGATACGTCAATAAAGTCTGAGAATGCGTAATGTGGCATTAATTGGCGACCAGCAATCACGCGCCAGTCATCTGAAACGTCGTAGCTTAAAAATGCCCATGTAAGGTCACCATCGTAGTCATCGACACCTTCAAAAATAGCTTGAGCGGTAAAGCCGATATCCTCATAAACATCGACAATTGCTTGTACGCCGATGAATGATCCAGGCTCTAGTGACCAATCATTGTCGTAGCCATTTACACCGTCACGATCAACAATTTCTGCATCGCCACTGGCCTTACCTAATGCCAGCGTACCAAAACCAGATATTGCATAATCTGCCGCACAGTTAAACGACATCGCCGTTGCCGCCAAGCTGACCAATACACCTTTTTTCATCGCTATACCTCAATAAATAGCTGTCAATTAATTGGTCTGGCGTTAAGGCCAAACCCTGAAGTCGGGCAAATACTAACGGCAGTTGAATTGCTGCAAAAGGTGGTGCTGGCAGTATCCTTTTTAATTCCACGAGATCTGCACTGTATCTGCACATTTTGCAGCGAAACTAACACTGCAATTACATTGGATAACAAAATATCAAATCGGCGTTGTGGCATTGTTATGCGAATACCCGCAGCGCTGAGCACTCATGTGAGTAAACACATTTAAGAGCAATAACAATGGGCGATACCAGCGAACTATCGCAATGAGCAACAACCATAAAGTGTCAGAGAGGTGTTTATGATTAATTCGGTTTCGGCAAACTCGATATCAGTTATTGATGGTGGAAAAAGAAATGTTCAGGCATTGTCTGATGAGCAGCAAGCGTTGGTTACCAAGACATTGTCGGCATTCGAGGCAGAAAATTTATCTGAGCAAGATGCACAAGCAATCGTTAGTGTGTTTGAAGAAGCGGGAATAACACCCAGTAAAGCGCTAACTGGACTGATACGTGATGCAGGCTTTGAGCCGCAAGCTATCGCCGAATTAGCGGGTATTGAACCGCATGATACTCAAGGGAGAAGGCCACCACCGCCGGAATTATCAGCATCGTCAGAACAAGTTGCTCAGCTTAACCTAAGTGAAACTAAACTTGAGGAATTGAATTCATTGCTGGCGCAACTTAGTGATGGCGATCATAGTGAAGAAGCGCGAGTGGCGTTATTGGATACTATTAAAGCCACTTTAGTGCAGGCGGCACCTGAACATGGTTTAATCAACACAAGTGTTTAACATCTGGCTATTGGCCCGCGTATTTGGAGACAGGTTGATTGTGCTAGCTTACTAAGCTGCATCAGCCGAAAAAGCATTTGAAACTAACGATATCGCAAAAGCTACAGGCGTCTTTACTTGGCCTGACCTTATTGATCCTAGTTGCCACACTGGGCTTGGCTCGGTGGAGCTTTGAACGAGGCTTTCTTGACTACATTAATGCCCTTGAACTGCAGCGCTTAACGCAAATTGCTGACCAGTTAGCACTAGAGTACGCCGACAATAATGACCAATGGCAAGGGCTTAGTAAGCAGCGTTTTGAGCGTATTCTCAGGCAAGCCCATCGGCCCGGGGATATGTCAGCACCGCCCCCACCCAAAGGGCATAGGCCTCCGCCACACCGAATGCCCAAGCACGGGCGTGATCATTCCCCAATAGAGCCCCAAAGAGAGCCTTCCCATGGCAGGCTGGGGCCGCCCACAGCACTTTTTGATAATGGTGGACGCCACCTCATGGGCACACCGTTTTGGGATGATATTACGGAATTTTTTACCATGCCAGTCATGGTTGATGGTCAACAAGTGGGGTTGATAAAAAGTGCCCCGCGTCGCCATTTTGAAACCGCTCAAGAGACAGAGTTTAGTCGCCAGCAACTGACCACCAGTATGATTATCGCCGTGGTTTGTTTAGTCATCGCATTTTTTGTATCAAGGTGGATGGCGAACTTACTGTTAGCACCGATTAAACGCACTATTGATGGGGTTGCCAAAATTTCTGCTGGCGATTACCAAACCAGATTGAATGAACAACGAAATGATGAAATTGGTGAGCTAATGCAAAACCTTGATAGATTTGCCTTATCGCTGGATGAAGGGCGCAGTGCCCGACAGCGTTGGTTGGCTGATATTTCACATGAGCTTAGGACACCTGTTACTGTTCTCACTGGTGAGATTGAGGCATTAAAAGATGGTATTCGCCCATTTGATCACACTCAGCTGTTATCTCTCGAACAAGAGATAACAAGGCTGCGTCACTTGATTGAAGATTTATATGAACTGTCTGTCTCAGACATTGGTGGCCTTAATTACCAATTTAGCGAACTCAACATCAGTGACCAAGTGGCGCAAGCTGTTGGCATGCTGCGTCAGCAATTGCAGGACACAGGGCTTGATATAAGCTTAGCTGCTGAGCCTAATATTGTGATATCGGGGGACAGCCGACGACTAAACCAGCTCATGACTAATTTGCTCAATAATAGCAGAGCATACACAGATGCTCCCGGCAAATTAGCGATTCAAGTTAGTCGCCAGGCCAACTTTGCTGAAATTAGTATCGAAGATAGTGAGCCAGGTGTTGCGCTTGAAGATTGTGAAAAATTATTTGAACCTTTATTCCGCTTAGAGGCCTCACGCAGTCGCAGAACTGCTGGTGCTGGGCTGGGACTGGCTATTTGTCGAAATATTGTTGAGGCGCATCAGGGCACTATCACCGCTCAACCTTCAGCGCTTGGCGGTTTAAGCGTTGTCGTAAAGTTACCACTGACAGGAAATACTAATGTCTGAAAAACGCATTTTAGTCGTTGAAGATGAAGAGAAAATTGCTCAGCTGCTAAAAGATTACTTAAGCCGCGATGGTTTTGATGTGTCGCTACTTCATGATGGCCGAGACGCCGTCGCCACAATCCGCGAAAATGAGCCTGACTTTGTTATTCTAGATTTGATGTTACCGGGCAAAGATGGTGTGGCGATTTGTCGAGAACTGAGAACGTTTTCCGATGTGCCTGTGCTGATGTTGACTGCAAGAGTAGCAGAAATTGATCGTTTGGTTGGCTTAGAAGTTGGCGCAGACGATTATGTTTGTAAGCCGTTTTTACCGCGAGAAATTGTAGCTCGAGTACATACTATTTTACGTCGCGTACAGCGCCAAATGCAGCGAGGTCAGCAAGCCAGTGGAGTTGGCCATCAAACTGATGGGTTAACCGCGGGTGATGTTGCAATCATAGCCCCTGATCGCATATTAAACTGGCAGAACATTCAATTGAATTTTGATACCTATGAATGTCATCTAGATCAGTGTTTACTTGAGCTAACTCCTGTTGAGTTTCGATTGCTAGAAACCTTAATGGGGTCGCCAGGACGCGTATTTTCCCGAGAACTTTTGATGATAAATGCCTACCCCGACAAACGTGTGGTCAGCGATCGCACCATTGATAGCCATGTTAAAAACTTGCGCAGAAAGTTAATGGATGCCAACGGGAATACCGATGTTATTCAGTCGGTATATGGGATTGGTTATAAGTTTGGTGCACGAGAAGGGGTTGTTAACACACATTCGGCCAAGCGTAAGTAAAGCTCTAATCAATTGATTAAATCTCGATTTGTTGGAGAATATTTAGTATTTTGCACCCAAACTTGGCACGTAGCTTTTATTATATTACGACAAATGTCGCGCTTGCTTAGTCTGTGTATTTCCTTAGTTAATATAGCTCAATGAACGCTACTGTTTAGTGCCTTTCACATACTGTTATCGCCATCTAGCGTGTTGAATTTAGTTCGCCTAAATCTTTACTACAAATCTCGACAGTTTTTGACATTTTCAGACATAAACACGACATAAATTCACGTCCCCTATCTGTAACCTAGCTGCGATTCGTTATCGACTTCACGTAACGACTTATCACTCAATTTTTAGTTAACTTGATGAAAGCAAACAGGTATACACCATGGAAATTTCACGTAAGTTTTTAAAGCAGTTTTTGGTGGCGAGCGTAACTGCAGCTACTGTATCACTGTCTGGATGTGGTAGCTCAGACCAAGATTCACCGATTGATGACACCGCAACGCCCTCAGCGCTCGCTAAATTTGCCGGAGTTTGGCAGCAAGCAGGTACCGGGATTGTTTGGCAGTTCACTGATGTCGAGTTTACCCAATACAACCTTAATTCGTTTGGTTGTGTAAAGAGTGAACAGCAAAACTTAGCTGCGGTTGCTGGCCTTGAACCTTATCTTGCTATAGAAGGCCAAGCGCTTGTCTTGAACAATAATGCGACGTTAGCTTGGACATTTGACAAGCTCACGACTTTGCCAGCAATGTGTTCAGCCAATGCCTTAAAGAGTACGGATAACGCTATTGATAATTTTGAATATCTTTGGCACCACTTTAATGACTACTATGCGTTTTTTGTTGAACGTGGGATAGATTGGCAGGCTGCTTACAATCAATATCGCACGCAGATCACTAGCAGCACATCAACGGCTGAACTAGCCAGTATATTTGATGAAATGTTGTCTAATATTGAAGATGTTCATGTGACTTTAACTGACGATCAAACGCTTGATATTGCTGGCGGTGAATTGGCGGGTCTTGCGCGTGAGACAGTGAAGTATTTAGTAAAGTCAGGCGTTGATGATGTGCAAGCGCAGCTTAGTCCTACTTATCGCGAGATTGTCAGCGTTAGGGAAGCGCTGATAAGCCAGTACTTTTCGGGTAATGAGTTACTATCGCACCCACATTCTGATGCCATGATTTGGGGCGTTATGGACAATAACATTGGCTATTTGCGTATTACCCGTGAATCAAACTTAATGACTGGGTCGCAAACGGCTAGTGGTTTTGTTTCAGATTTAGTGCAAGCAGACAAAGACCTTGAGGCTGCTGAATCATTAATGGATGACGCGATGCTAGCGGTATCGGCAAGTGATGCACTGATTGTCGATTTACGGCTAAATGAAGGTGGTTTTGATAAAGTTTCGCAAAAGATCGCAAGTTATTTTAATACCCAACCGAAAACCTTTGCCAGTAAACAAATTGACAATCGCCAGTTCACGAGTGAGCAAACACCATTACGCCTTGATGCGGCTGAAAACCCATATACTAAACCAGTTTACGTGATTACCGGGCAATCAAATGTGAGTGCAGGGGAGGTACTGGCGCTAGCGCTAAGTAGCTTACCTCAGGTCACTATGGTCGGCCAGCCTACCCATGGTTCTTTGTCTGACGCACTTGATTTTAAGTTGCCCAACGGTTGGCAGGGAACTTTGAGTCATCAAATCTATCGTAATGCCAGTGGTGATATTGTTGAGCAACAAGGCGTCATCCCAGCGCTAAAAGTTCCTGTGTACAGTATTGAAGATTTTAACTATGTTTCAGACAACGCCATTGATGCCATTCTGGTTGAACTGGAAAGATCAGTGCCGCAGGCATTGAACTTGGAAGGCTTGGATACTGAACTAAGTCAAGCACAGGCCAGCTTGGGAATACCGGCACTTGCCGTGGCTTTGGTGCATGATGGGGAAATTGTATTTGAACGTGGTTATGGCAAAGTTGAATTGGGCAGTGGGAGTTCTACCACAGAAAATACGCCTTTCAATATTGGGTCAATTAGCAAGGCGGTGATGGCCACGGCTATCGCGCAAAAAATTGAGCAACAAGCACTAACGCTAGACACCCAGCTAAACGAAATGAACCTGCCATTTCCGGTGAGCAATATAACCAGTGACACTGCAAGCGCTGCACCTATTACCTTGAAGCACTTGGTCACGCATACATCGGGTATTTTTGATAGTACCGCTTATGTGTGCAGCTACTATATTCACAATACTGACTTATCTCTGTATGCGGCGTTTATTGAGGGCGTTTGTCCCCAGCAAACCACTACCGACTCCACGGTATTTTTTAATCGCTACTTTACCGAGCAAGATGAGCTAAACCCTATGCCACCATTTTTAGATGCTGCACCAGGGCAGCTGTATCAATATTCCAACGTGGCAGCAGGTTTAGCAGGCTATGCCATTGAACGTTATCTTGCTATCGATTTTGCTGCTGATATGAAAGCTAATATTTTTGATGCGTTGGGCATGTCGAATACCCACTGGGATTATCGTCAGCTCAATCCTGAACACCCAAAAGCAGCGCATTACACCCTAACGGAAGACGATGAGATAGTCGCGATACCTGAGTATTCCTATCCAACCCGTTTTGATGGCGATCTAAATAGCAGTGCACACGATTTAGCGCGATTGATGTTGGCATTAAGTCAAGGTGGTGCCTTAAACGGCCAACGAATTTTAACGCCTGAATCGGTCAACATGATGTTTTCCTCACAAGTTCAAACGGCTGATTTTATGGCAGAAGATTTAGGCATCTTCTGGTTTCGCAGCGGTGGCTTTATCGGCCATACCGGTGGCGACCCTGGTACAAACGCGACATTTCAATACAACCCTGCAACGAAAACGGGCTTTGTATTACTAATGAATATTGAAGATAGCGTGGTGGGCAAAAACCAATTGGGTGAATCACTAGAGCCAGTGGTTGCGGCAATTTATCGAGCGGGCTTGTTGGCCGCAAGCGAAGAAGAGTAAATGAAAATAAGTAAACAAGTTCAATTCTGATACAAAAAACTAGACGCGCTGCCTTGGAATAACCAAGGTAAGCGCGGCTAGCTTGTTTACTTAAATTACTTAAATTACTTAAATTATTTAGCTAAAACGAGTAACGAACAGATAACGAGTAGTTTCTGCCATCAGCTGGCGAGTGAATTGTCGCTGTGCCGTCTGAGCTAAAGTCGAATACGTATTCATAGTATTCATCGAATAGGTTGTTGGCGTTTAAGCTCACTAGGCCCCAATCAAATTCGTAATCAATGCTGGCGTTGGTAATGGTGTAATCACCAAACTGACCACCTAAATTCGCTTCGTTAACGTAGTAATCCCCTTGGCTGTCAACGTGCACGCTGGCGGTAATTTGCTCGGTAATTTGCGCGTCGATACCAATTGATGCGGTGTATTCAGGAATACTACGCAGCTCGTTACCTTGGGTAGCGGCGGCAGCGGTGCTGGTTTTAACGATTTCGGTATCAACCGATGAGTAGTTTGCCCACACATCGATGATATCGGTTGCTGCCCATGTTAGCGCTAACTCCCAGCCTTTGCGCTCGGTTTCGCCCACGTTTTGTGACACGCCATCAACGGAAATAAACTCGTCTTCGGCATCTTGTTGCCACAGTGATAAGCGCACATTGGCGGTATCGCCAAGGCTCACTTTAGTGCCTAATTCGTAACCGTTGTTGGTGGAAATATCGCGAGCATTGGTGTCGCCGCTCGTGTATAGCGAAGAACCAAACGGGTGCTGGAAAGATTCACCGTAGTTAAAGAATAAGGCAACGCTGTCAGTTGCTTGATAGAAGACATTAAACTTAGGTTGAACAATCCAATCAAAGTAGTAAATATCGCGTGATGATTGCGTGCCATCGCTGCTGGTTGCGGTGAAGTCGCCATCTAACTTGTCAGCGCGAACGCCTGCGGTAATCGACAGCTGCTTGTTAACTTGGTGTTCAACAGAGGCATACAAGCCCGTAGTGTCGAGCGTGTAGTCAAAATCTCGCACAACATTGTTGGTATCGCGCACGCGGCGTTGACCGATAGTGCCAAAGCGTTGCTCAATCACATCTTCTTGCTGGTAAGAAAGCCCTGTTAACAAGCTCCAATCGTCATTAAAGCTGTAAACCGTGTCGAGAATAAAACCTAACTGCTCTTGATCGTCATAGCGATTCCCCAGCGAGCCACCTTCGCTAAAGCGTACCCAACGCTCGCGCTCAAAGGTTTGGAAATAAGTTTTTGCGCTAATGTCCAATTTGTCGATGCTGGTATCTAAATGCAAGCTATTGTGGAAAACAGTTTTATCGCCGCCATCTTCGCTGGCATAGCTGGCTGATGAACGCGGGCTGCGGCGAGACTCTTCTTTGGTTAAGTAACCCGGTGCATCGGCATCAAAATGCGAGTAACGTAAGATGTAGCCAATCGTGGTGTTGGCGTCTAGTTCATAGAACCAGCGACCAGAGCCAGCGTAGCGCTCTAGATCTGTGTTATCGCGATAACCTTCACTTTCGCGGTAACCGAACGCGTAGTTATGAGTTAGCTTGCCTGATTCAATGCCTGTGTAGCCTTGTAATTCACGTGTGTCAAAACTGCCGACTGTGGCATCGATAGTAGAAACGCCTGTGTCTTTGCGGCTAAAGACATTGTAGTTACCAGCTAAGTTATATAAACCGTAACGTACATCGCTAGTGCCTTTGAACGCTTGAATTGAGTCAATGTTAAGTGAGAATAACTGATCTAACTCACCAAAACCGTTGTGCAAGTTCTGTGGAATACCGTCAATTAACAACTTAGCGTGCGGCGTGGTACCGTCGCCATCAAAACCACGAATTGATAAATCGGCATTGATAGGTCCTTGGTTATAACGTGAAATCGACACGCCCGGCAGCTTGGTAAAAAGCTCAACATTGTCGTCAACGCGCAAGTAATCGAGCTGATCGCGACCGATAATTTCGTAACTACCGACAAGGTTCGCTGCTGGTGCTTCTGTGGTTTTACCAATCACCATGACGCGTTCTATGCCAGCTATGTCATCATCAGCAATTGCTGTTGTTGACAGTGCTGCGGCTATGCTAAGTGCGAGCAACTTAGCATTAGGTTTAAAAGCAAAGTGTTGAGAGTTGTTCATTGTTATTGTCCTTGTGTGCTGCTTGCTGTTTTGGTGTTTGCAGCTGATTTTGATTCAGTACTTTTTACTTCTTTACTCATTACCTCAGTAAAGTGAGGCAGCTTGGTCATCACTTCCTGACTAAACGCCACCTTGTTAAACAGCAATGGGTAGTAAAACTGGCGCAGCTCACCGTGGTAGTCGCGCACCCGTTGTTCGTAAGCTAGCGATGATTGTGTGTCCGTTTCGGCAATCATTGATAGCAAACGCTGGGTGAGCATCGGCGGTGAGAAAAACGAGACGGCACCTGCTAACGCATCTTTGTGCTCAGTCGCATCGCGATAGGCTTGTGAAAGTGCCGCTGCTTTTTGGTCGCCTACTTGTTGGAAGGCGTAATACCATTTCCATTCAAAACGGCTTTCCATCTCGGTTTTATCAGCCCATTCTGGGTGTTTGGCAAGGAAAGGTTGCCAAGTTTCTTCAAAAGGGATATCCCATGCGTCATTTACCGCTTCACGCTGGGTAAGCGAAATTTCGCCGCCTGCTGGGCTTGCTACTAACTCGTCAATGGCGGCATCACTGCCAACAGGGATCAGCACAGTAAACACTAGCCAAATCGCTAGTAGCATAGAGGCAATACGCGCGGCACTTTGTTTAGCATTAAACTTCAAGCCAGTGACCACGTACGTAAGCACTAGCCAAAACCCTAAATGAGCGATTACAACGAGCGCCATTAACAGCGTATCGGCAAGCGGTGCTCGGGTAATGAATGCACCCACTAAAAATGGTAGTAATACCGCTAACGCCAGACTTGTGGTTAACACTAAGGCACGTGTCGCCCAAAGGTGGCGTTGGCTTTTGGCGGTAACGACAAGTAAGTCGTAACGACCCGCATCACGCTCGCTGGCGCGTAAATCATGCAACAAGAGAATGACAAATAACGGCAGTAAAACACTGACTAGAAAAGCAAAATCAAAGCGCCCTAAAAACGACAGTTCAGGATTGTCGGCATCGGTTTCGTAAATTTGTCCTTCCAGCGCCAACATGCGTACGCGGTGCTTCCACGGGAAAATATCTCGCTGCCCCATGGCGGCAAAGGCAAGCGATGACGGCGATGAATAGGTTAAATGGAAACTGTAGTAAGCTGCGCCGCCATAGTCTTTTTGCTTAGCGAGCATATTGGCGCGGTCTATTTGGTCTTTTTCCAACAAGCGCTCAATGGTTTGCGTTTGCGCTGTGGTTTCTTTGACCCCAGACCAAACGGCAAATACCGATAAGGCAAAAACGATAGTGAAAAACACCAAAACATAGCGTTGTTTCGCGATAAATGAGGCTTCGCGTAGGAAGCTATTAGCATTTCTGAAGGTAAAAAGTTTAAATGCCATTATTGCGCCATCCTTCTGCTCGCTACTGCCAATAACAGGCAAACTAATACACACCATAAAATCAGCTGTAAGCCGTAAGGCATACTTTGCGCTAGGCGGTTTGCAGTGCTTTCAGGGGCAAATTCAAAATCAGCAAGGACTTGCCAATTGCTCGCATCGACTAAGGCTTTTTTCGCCGTTTCTTCGTCTTTGTAGCGATTAACGTCGGTTTGATAGTCAAGCTTGTCACGGTGCACGCGGTTAAGCGATTGCACAAAGTCGATACGCAGTGCTTCCGCTTCTCGCAGGAATCTGTGATGGGTTTCTAGGCTGGTGCCTGCCATCATCATCGACAAGGAACGAATGGCAACAGTTGGTGACAACCAACCAAACTGGCGAGCAATTTGCGCTTGTTCCAGCTCTTCACTCATACGCTGCTCGGCAAACTTATTTAATACTTTGGCTTGCTTTTGCTCTGAGTATTCGGCAACCACACCGCGAAAGTTAACGGGCAGTTTATCAATGCTATCGACTTGGTATTTTGCCAATAAATTGGTTTTGAGCTTTTCAAAGGCAGGATCGGCAGCGTTGTGACCGTCACCTAATTTGCGCATTTCTTCGAGTACGGCAAAATCAGCTTCTAATTTACCTGGTGAAGGCACCAGTGAGGCGGCAGTAGAGCTACCAATACGCGGTACTAAAATAGCCAGCGCAACCCAAACGACAATAAGGCTAGTAAAGCTGACACTGTTTTTGTTCACCAATGCTGAGATGGCAACAACCAGCGCACTCCAAACTAACACGTAGAGCATGTAACCTAGAATAAAGCTGGTTGTAATAAGCCCTGACTCTTTACTGCCTAATAAACTGCTGGCAAGAATCAATGGCAATAGCAACAATAAACCACTGGTGGTGAGTGCCAGTAGTTTGCCCAGTAAAAGGTGCCATTTGTTCACCCCTTGGGTGATCATAATGTTGAGCGTGCCAGCTTCTTTTTCTCGGCTGACGCTGGCGTAACCAATTAAAATAATAAACAGCGGCGCAAGCACTTGAATTAGAAAACTCGGTGATAAACTGCTAAAGCGAGTTAAACCACTCGATTGGCGTTGATCAGAAAACATGGCACTGTTCTGGCGGTGACCTTCAAGGAAAATTGACGTGCCTGTAAACGCGTCAACGCCAGGTTCAATAATGCTCAGTGGTGATGGCGTGCGAAACACGTAGTGACCATAGTGCACCATGCGGTGTGGGTGGCGATCTGGTTGTTCAACAAAGCGCGCTTCTGCGGTGTGTTGCAAGTGTTCACGTTGGTGGGCTTTGTGCTCAATTTCCAATGAGTTAACAATAATGGCTGCAACGGTCAGCAATAAGCCAATTAGCATGACTGTGGTCGCGACTTTGGTACGCCACCAGTAGCGCCACTCGTCGAGCATAATTTGTTTAATTATTCTCATTATCTATTACCCATTGCCAATTGCTTGCGCGCTTTTATTGGCGTTACGGGCAGCAAATGCCGCATGAACAGTTTCGGTGTCAATATGCTCGTTGCCTTCGCGCTCAAACATGCCGACGATCTTACCGTGATCTAACAACCCAATGCGGTGAGCGATTTGGCATGCGCCATAAACATCGTGCGATACCATAAATACTGTGGTGCCTTCACTGGCAAGGTTGCTGATCAGCTGGTTGAATTCATCAATGGCACTTGGATCTAAGCCCGAAGTTGGCTCATCAAGGAACAATACAGGGGCATTTCGCAGCAGTGCTAAGGCAATTGCGGTTTTTTGACGCATACCTTTTGAATAGTTTGAAAGCGCTCGATGCCACGCTTTTTCTTGCAATGCCACCTTGCTCAGTGCTTGGGCGATTTCCTCTGTTGAGCGAGAAATACCTGCCAGCGATAAAAAGTACTCAATATTTTCATAGCCGGTTAAGTGACCATATAACATTACCGATTCAGGTAAGTAGGCGACCTTGCGACGCACTTGGTTAATATCGGTCACTACACTGTGACCCATAATTTCGGCGTGACCGCTAGTGGGCTTAATGGTTCCTAGAAGCGTTTTTAATGTGGTTGACTTTCCAGCACCGTTACCACCTAAAAGCGCAAAAACTTCACCTTTTCTTACCGTAAAATTAACATTGTCGAGTATTTTGTGGTCACCAATTTGAACATTCAGTGACGAAGCAACTACCATTTCTGGTTGCATTGATATTCCTTGCGTTTACTTTGTGATAACATAACGTTTTGCAAGCTAGCGATTGTAATATTGTAACAATGTGGTTTGCAAGTCAGATAACGGCATAAATTCACGCCGTGAAACTTTCCGTGTAATAAATCATCACTTCGGGTTGAAAAGGGTTGAAAACGCTCGGTGATTCATTGTGATTGTATTGTGAATGACTTGTTAGCGATTGAATAATGGGATGACTTGGCACAAAGCCACGTAGAAGCGGCCAAGAATTCAATAGATTTGCTCAACAATGAACTCAGATACCGAGCTAGAGCACTTGGATATAAAAATAAGTTTAGATACGAAAATAGAGAATAAGGGTTAGGTAAAAATTAATGAAAATAGGGTTACTCATCATCGGCTTAGTATTAACGCTAATGTCTCACGTAAACGCTAATACTATGGCTGAAGTTAAAGCAGGCTCATATAACAATCAGTCGCTTGTCGTTGGTGGTCAGCAAGTAACGGTAGGCAGCAAAGTGGATATAAAATTTGATATCCCAGCAGGTGATAAAGACGGCGCAACTTTTATTCCAGTAACCGTTGTTCATGGCAAACACCCAGGGCCTGTTCTGGCTGCTGTGGCTGGCGTTCACGGCTATGAATACACGTCAATTTTGGCAGTTGAAAAATGGCTAAAAACGCTAAACCCAGAAAATATGCATGGCTCAGTTATTGTCGTGCGTGTTGCCCATGTACCAGCATTTGAAAGTCGCTCTATCTATGTTAATCCACATGATCGTAAAAACCTCAACCGCAGCTTTCCGGGCAAACCCGATGGTAGCCAAACCGAGCGTATTGCGTGGGCGATTTCACAGCAAGTGGTCGCCAAAGCGGACTTCTTAATTGATTTACACAGTGGTGACGGTGGTGAATGGCTAGCACCTTTTATCGGCGTCTATGGCGGACCACTATCCAGTGACTACCCGCAAGCATTAGCGGTTGCCGAAGCGTTTAACTTCCCTAATGTGGTGCGTTATAAAATGAATACCCAGAAGCAGGTGGACACCCGCCGCTCGCTTAACCGCCAAGGGGTAGCTGCCAAAGTTCCAACGATTTTAGTGGAAATTGGTGAACATGGCACTGCCACGCCAGAGCAAGTAACTGCGATGATTGCGGGCTTATCGGCAACGTTAAACGTTATGGGCATTGACAAAACTAAGCCAAATTCTAAAACAAGCAAGTCACTTCGCTACTTTGATAACACTAAATCTGTACCTGTAAAACATGCAGGGCTGTGGTTCCCGACACACGCCAAAGGGCGTTTTATTGAAAAAGGCGAGGTGCTAGGAGTGCTTAAAGACTACTTTGGCAATGAGCTTGAGCAAGTTAAAGCACCTGTGAGTGGTTATGGTATTTACGGCTTAAAAGGGCCTGCGATTCGAAAAGGTGATAGCGTGATGACGATTGCAATCCCAGCGCATTCGATTAAAGAGTAATTATGCTCTTTAATCTAGGGCGTGTTGATCTTTCGAGATTGAATTTTGTTCAACCTAAACGCTTTCTGATCGCGGCGCTCGCTTTGTCGCATAGTCGTTCTCGGCTTTGTCTCCTGAGTCGCTCTACCTCCTGCATCCATGCAGTCGTATGTAAAAAGCGAGCAACAATGAGCAGGAAGCGTTTAGGCGAACCCGCAGGGCAGCGTCTGTTTGAATTTTCTACTGTGTTGGCACTTATTTATGGAGAATGACTACACTGCACAAGTGCCGCCTAGTATAAAACCCAAACAGACTACTGCAAAAACAACCCTGAAAGATCAACACGCCCTAGTATTTAAGGCTATAAATTAAAGCTGAAGCCACCAAGTTAAATTGTTAAAACTAGGCCGAGACAAGAACTAGGCTTTTTAGTTTTTTATTCATAATAAGCGCTTTAACTTTGAATCTAGCTTACTGGTAAATCCTATATTTCTGAGGCTAACTACCGATCTATAGATACAGGACTTTTACCTTTCGCCGCTTGGCTTTAAGTGATCTTTAACCTAATGCCCTAGCAACTAAATATTAGGCCTATAAGCTTAATTATGTACTGTTGGAATAACGTAACGAGAGTTTGCAAAATTGTTAATTTGCTGTAACTGGTTAAAGGTTGTGATTGCACTGTAGGTTCACTGCTTTATAATGCGCGCGAAATTCATCAGAACAGTTTAAAAAATGTGCGGCAGGCAATAAGGAATAGCTGGCTTATTGCACTTACTATGAAGGAATAGCTGGCTTATTGCACTTACTATGTCGGTTTTCGATCGTTAAGCCGAGAAAACTGTTCACTCAAATCACTCATATTGGCATTAGCCACTAGCCCATTTAAAAATGTAATAGGGAATCAATGAAACTTGATATTCGTTCTAAAGTTGTTGCAGCGTCAGCAATCGTAATTGTTTTAGCCATTGCGCTTGTTAGTACTTTTAGCATTATTAACACGCGAGATATTGTGCTGTCTAACACAGTAGATAAGCAAATGCCTGCGGTAATGGGGGAGGTAGCTAACAGCATTAATACTGACTTACAGCGCCCAATTGCTGTTTCTCGCGTGTTGGCAACAAATCCAGATTACAAACAATTTTTAGCGAGCGGTGAGCAAGACAGTGCTAAGTTGTCTAACTACCTAAAAGCGATTAAAGAAGAGTTTAATGCAACCTCTTCGTTCTATATTTCAGACATTACGGGCAACTATTACACAGCAGATGGCATTTTAACGAAAGTTACCTCCAATGATCCTGGCTTCTCTTGGTTCTATGGTTTTAAAGCAAGTGGTAAGCCCTTTGCTGTGGTCATTAATATTGACGAAGCGAATGGCAAAATGACCTTGTTTGTAAACTACCGTGTTGAAATTGATGGTCAGTTTAAAGCGCTTGCAGGTGTCGGTTTTGCTGTCGATAGTATGGCTGAGCTTATTAGACAATATAAAATTGGCGAAAAGGGCATCGTTTTTTTGGTTGACGGCGAAGGTAAGATTGCTGCGCACCCAGATTCCGACAAGGTTGGCCAAAATTATTTCTCGCACATTGGCGTAGACAAATCGGCACTTCTTACGAAACAGGTATTTGCCAGTTATGAACTAAGCAATGCTGAGCACCATAGTTTATTAGCCAGCAGCTACTTGGCTGATCTTGGCTGGTATATTGTTGCTGACGTGCCTTATGACGACGTTTTCGGGCAACTTGATAGCCTAACCTACTCGCTTGTTTTACTCGGCGTTATCATCGCTGTGGTATTTCTAGTATTTGTTACGCTAGTAATCACGCGCCTTATTTCACCGTTTAGCGACATGACTAAATTACTAGAGCAAATTGGCCAAGGTGGTGGTGATTTAACGATTCGCTTAGACGAGTCTAGAACTGATGAAGTTGGTCGAATGGCACGCGGCTACAACAACTTTGTTGAGCACCTAGCTGATATTTTACGTCAGGTTTCTCGTGCTGCAGATGAATTACAAAGTTCGGTTAGTCATGTAGATGTTAAAACTGCTGAGATGACTGACGAGCTTTCAGTGCAAACACAAAACACCGAGCAAGTCGCTACGGCAATTGATGAAATGGGGGTTACTGCAAAAGAAATTGCCAATAATGCCCAGTCAGCTGCTGACTACTCGAAAGCCGCTGAGGATTTAGCGAATCAAGGTACAGAGTCAGTGGTGGAAACCTTAGCGACAGTGAATAGTACAACCTCACAGTTAGCCGAAACTACCGACTTAGTTAATAAGTTGTCCGATAACACCGAATCGATTGACGCTATTTTGGAAGTGATTCGTTCGGTGTCAGAGCAAACTAACTTATTAGCATTAAACGCAGCGATTGAGGCAGCTCGCGCAGGTGAGCATGGTCGAGGTTTTGCCGTGGTTGCTGATGAAGTGCGTAGCCTTGCGTCTCGCAGTCACCAGTCGGCAGAGGAAATAAAAACCACGATTGAGTCATTTAAAGAGCAAACCCAAGTGGTAGTTGAGTCTATCGCGCAATCCGTTGAACTGAGTAATTCGAGCTTGGCACAAGCGACTAAGTCAGGTGAGCACTTGGAAGAAATTGTTGGCAACATGGCGCAAGTCAATGAGATGAACTTCCAAATAGCTTCAGCAACAGAAGAGCAGTCTAACGTGGTTGGTGAAATAACGCCGCACGTAGCAGCCATTGCGGAAGTCGCGCAGCATAATTCATCTAGCCTCAATGAAATGGCTGATGACAGTCAACAATTAAACGAAATGGCAAGAAAATTGAACAAATTAGTTGCTAACTTTACCTTGGATTAGCTGAATTAGGATTAATTCCGCTTAAAATATCTAATGTTTGTTAACACAAGCTAAGTCGCTACTTGGCTTGTGTTTCACTTGTCTAATATCTATTTTTAATGCGTTAGCCTTGCAGCATTAAAAACTCGACAATTTTATTCATTTCTAGATTAAAATCATCAGCCCGCACACTCTTAATCACAATACCTTCAGTGTTCGATAAATCAATATCTTCAGCCATGGTGTAGTGGCGATGATCGATGTCGTAAAACGAGCGAACTTTCGGACGGGTTGGGTCATCGGTTCTTGCTTCAACAATGGCTAAGCGATTGGCGTTTAATTCCACTAGGGAGCCTATCGGGTAAACCCCCATGCAGCGGATAAATTGATCAACCAGAATTTGATCAAGCTCCCCATCTTTAGCCAGTTTTCTTAAAATATTAAATGCTTTAATGTGGCAGTAGCCTGCCTTGTAGACTCGATTGGCAGTAAGCGCATCGAAAATATCACAAATAGTGATCATTCTGCCGTACATTGAAATATCATCAGCCGCCAATTGGTATGGATAGCCTGAGCCATTGAGCTTTTCATGATGAAGGGCAGCGACTTCCATGCTTAAATCTGAAATACCAGCAATGTTATTAATGATGTCAATTGAATGTTGGACATGGGTTTGCATTACCGCAAACTCTTCAGGTGTTAATTTGGCGGGTTTATTGAGAATTTCATCAGGTATTTTAACTTTGCCAACGTCGTGTAAAAAAGCGCCGATAGCAACCTCTTTCGCTAAACGCTTTTCAATGCCTAAATGACGGCAAAATATGGTCATCAAAATAGATACAGAAACGGCATGCTCCAGCAGGTAGTCATCTTTAATGCGGATATTGAGTACACAGGCTAATGCATCTGGATTTTTAAACACTGCCTCTACAGCGTCATCGGTTACCTCTTTAACAGGCGCAAGGTCGACGTCAATATCGTTCATGATATTGCGCAACATTTGTCGTTGAATGCTTTTTGAATGGGAAAATAGGGCTTTTGCTTGACTGATTTCGAAGGCCAGTGGTTCTATATAAGTGTCAGTTTGTTCAGGACGGGTAAACTGAATGTCACCATTGTCTGAATTTTTGATAACTAGTGACTTGCTAGTGTCAATTAGAACACTGGAAACGCCGTGATTAGCGAGATGATCAATGATCGCTTGCGACTTAACATGGCCAGGACCTTTTAGTTGATAGGTGCCCGTTTGTTCAACAATATCAACAATATATTGTCCCAGTTTTATTTTGGTTATCCCTACTTCAATAATCATTTACTGCTATTCCGTTTTATCTATTTAGTCGAACAATCAAGCATAAGTAACCAGCCAGTGGTGTTAATGTTAAGTGTAGACGTCAAGGGGGGCTTTGCAATTTTAGGAGGTGGCCGAATCATCAGTATTTATGATCAGTATCAAGCCAGTGATACGCGTGTAAAAAGCAAGTGATAAAGTAGGGCTAGCCTATTAGCGCTGGGCTGTCCGTTAGCGCAGGGAAAAGCTATTTAATAAGCCATGTAATTGGTTGAAAGATATGAATTAAGAGTGAATCTGGTGTGTTGCTTTGTGGCGATATTGGGCTTGGTCTGCCAGCTTTAAAAGGTCATCCATTGTTTGTTCACCATTACTTTGAATAGCACCACAACTAATAGTAACCGGCAGCAACTTATTTTGGTAACGCATTTGATGATTCGCAAAGAAACTGACTAGTCGCTGTGCAACTTGGTCGGCTTCGTGTTGGCGTTGGTTGGCAAGCGTAATGACAAATTCATCGCCAGCATATCTAAAGCAATGATCAGTATCGCGAATCAGTTCTTTAATTTGGCTAGCAACATAAACCAGCACTTTGTCACCACAATCGTGCCCATAAGTATCATTGATTTGCTTAAATTTATTACAGTCGATAAATAGCAATGAAAATGGCGTGTTGTAGCGCTTTTGTCGGCTTAACTCTTCGGTAATTGTCACTTCCATTAAGCGACGATTGGCAACGCCGGTTAGGCGATCATAATTTGCCATATATTCGAGTTGTTCACGAATCAGTACATTAGATAAACAAAGACTGACTTTAACCGCTAGCTGCTCAAGGTGAATTGTCCCTAAGTCCGGTGCAAACCGTCCGCTGCTACGATCGGTTAACAGCAAACTACCAAACAGCTTTCCTTCTAATTTTACCGGAATAAAAGCGGCAGATTTTGCCCCTTCGAATAAACTTGTTGGTAAAATACAGTCAAGTTCTGCCAGCTGATTGGTTAGCAATGGTTTTTCGTCGCCATGGAATAGCGCTAGTCGTTCGGCACTAATTTGACGGGTATGCTGCTTGTGCCAGTCGGTTTGAGCCACTTGGCTTAACATATAGCTGAGCGGTGGAGGATCAATCAGCAGTAGGTGAATATCATGCAGTTGGAACTTGTTTTTTATCAATGTCAGTAGTGTTTGCAATAACTCTTTGCTTGATGAGCAGCTAAGAATTTCTGTTTCAATTTCAAACAGTTTTTTAGCGATTGCTTCATTGGTTCTGGAGTTTTCAATTAACTGCTGTATTGATGACATAGATGTCCACTCGACTATTTTTCTACTTTGTAATTGTTAAGAATTCTTGCGCATGAGGCAAGCGAAAAATCACCAGAAATTGGGATTTGTGACACTGGTATCTAAATTGCTTTATTTAGCTTATCAGTTGAGTTCCACAGTATTGTTCGCCATGTTTTTGGCGCGGTAAGTATCGCAACTAGTGTAGTGGTTTCTTGGCACATAGAATGCAGCTACGTGGTAGCACCATTGCGAGGTATAAATTAGCTATGACTAAGACTTTATTTGTTGTTGCCGATAACGGAAGTTAAGGCGGCAATACTTTGCAGTATTGGCAGGGCTATTGGTTTAACGACATGCTTAAGCATATGTAAACCAAGTGGGCAACTGATTAATATTCGGTACTGCATCTCCGACTAGTAATTTAAATGGTAAGTAGGTTGATTTTTTTGACAATGCGATTTTGTTTTATTCTATTTATTGTGGCGCTATCTTGGCTAATTACGTTGCCAAGCAAGGCACAAAGCTTTGAAGCGGTACAAATTTATACCGACAATCAATTACTTGATTTAATCAAAGAAAATAAACATTTGAGTCAAGTGGTGTTAGACGAGTGCCAGCTTGTGCAAGATATTGAAGCACGTGCTGTGAAGGCAAAACTACCATCGTATCAATTTTTATGGGGCGATATGCTGGCTTTTGGCGTTTGCATTGAAAAAGATATTGAACTTGGTCTTTACTACATGCAGCTATCTGCCGATCAAGGGCTGCCTGAAGGGTTAGAGCAGCTTGGCCGTTATCACCATGTTGGTAAGTTTATGCAGCCTGATTTAAACAAAGCCATTATGTATTTAAAAGCGGCTTCTGCATCGAACAATTTAAAAGCGCAATTGCGCCTAGCCGATATTTACAATCAAGGTCATGGCAGCCCGCTAGATTTTCCAGAGCTATACTCACAGTTACATCACGCAGTAACTGATGATAAAAAGGTGCATAAGCGCATCAGTATGTCGTTAGCGAAACTCGCGAATAAAATGCCGGAACATATTGTCGCCAAAGCTAAACGAATAAAATACTGACTTTAGTACAAACTTTTAGCATGAGCTTTTGCACAAAATAAGCTAAATAGCTCACTAGAAGTGTTCAACACAGGTTATACTACAAAAAAAATCCTGAGCATTTCATGTGAGCCCAAAAGACCCATTCCTAGAGCGTGAAGCTAATAAATACGAAAAGCCTGTCGCCAGCCGTGAACACCTGTTAGAACTCATCAAACTATCTGCAGTACCTATGACGTTTAGCGCCATCGTTAAAAAGCTAGGTTATGGCAAAGATGAAGATCGCAAAATCGGGGTGAAGCGTCGTTTGCGAGCCATGGAAAATGCTGGTCAACTGACGTTCAATAAATTTAAGCAATACGTAATTGCTGATCAAAGTGCCAAGCTGACTGGCAGGGTCATTGGCCATCGCGATGGCTACGGCTTCTTTGCTCCAGATACTGGAGGCAAAGACTTTTTTATTTCCTCACATGAAATGCAGCGAGCGATCCACGGCGATATTGTTGAAGCGATATTGCTTGACCGTACCGATCGCCAAGGCCGCAAAGAAATTAAAATACTCGATGTCATCGAGCCGCGAAAAGCTGGAATTGTAGGTCGCTTTTTTGTTGAAAATCACTTGGCTTTTGTTGTGCCAGATGATGCCCGCATTAACCAAGATATTTTGATTGTGCCCGATGGCAAACTCGGTGCTCGCCACGGCCAAGTGGTGGTGGTTGAAGTGGTGCAACGTCCGAGTAAGCGTAGTAATGCAGTCGGCAAAGTCATTGAAGTACTCGGCGATCACATGGCGCCAGGTATGGAAATAGATATTGCGCTGCGCGAACATGATTTGCCACATCAATGGTCGCAAGCGGTAACAGATGAAATAGCTGAGCTTAGCGAAGAAGTTGAAGAGTCTGCTAAACAAGGGCGTGTCGATTTGCGCGACTTGCCATTTGTAACTATTGATGGTGAAGACGCACGCGATTTTGATGATGCGGTTTACTGCGAACGCAAAAAGTCTGGTGGCTGGCGCTTGTGGGTGGCAATTGCTGATGTTAGTTATTACGTACGACCGGGTAGTGGCTTAGATGATGAAGCAATCGCCCGTGGTAACTCAGTTTACTTCCCAAGCCAAGTGATTCCGATGTTGCCAGAAAAGCTTTCCAATGGCTTGTGTTCGCTTAATCCAGATGTTGACCGCCTTTGTATGGTCTGTGAAATGACCATTAGCGAGCGTGGCAAGCTCTCTGGCAGCAAATTTTATCCGGCGGTAATGCGCTCACACGCGCGTTTTACTTACACCAAAGTGGCCGCCATTTTAGATGGTGATGAGACGCTACGAGAGCAATACGCGCCGCGTGTTAGTGAATTAGAAGAGTTACACAAGCTTTATACTGCGCTTAACGATGCGCGCCTAAATCGCGGTGCGATCGCGTTCGAAACCGAAGAGTCGCGTTTTATCTTTAACGCCGACAAAAAAATAGAAGCCATTTTGCCACTAGTGCGCAACGACGCGCACAAAATGATTGAAGAGTGCATGATTTTGGCGAATGTCGCCACGGCGAAGTTTGTTGAAAAACACGCGATGCCAGGTTTGTTCCGCGTGCACGATAAACCCAGTGAAGAGAAGTATAAAAACTTTGTTAGCTACTTAGCGGAGCTAGGCATTGCGATGCCTGTTTCTAAAGAGGTAGAACCACGCGATTACAGCGATGTGTTAGCAAAAGTGGCTGGCCGCCCCGATCAAGAGCTGATCCAAACCATGTTATTGCGTTCAATGAAACAAGCGGTTTATCAAAGCGATAATATTGGTCACTTTGGCTTGGCGCTGCAATCATACAGCCATTTTACATCACCGATTCGTCGCTACCCAGATCTGGTAATTCACCGTGTTATCAAAGCGATTTTAGAAGCACAAGAAAACAGCCCAGTGAATGTTGGCTGTTTTAGCTATTCACAAGAACAAGTCGTCAACTTAGGCGAGCATTGCTCAATGACAGAACGCCGCGCAGATGATGCGACCCGTGATGTTGCTGATTGGCTAAAATGTGAATATATGCAAGATCATGTCGGTGATGAATTTACTGGTGTGATTTCAACCGTCACCAACTTCGGTATGTTTGTGCGCTTGTCAGACTTGCATATCGAAGGTTTGGTACATATTACCTCGCTTGGCCGTGATTATTATCACTTTGATGACGTTCGTATGTGCCTTACTGGCGAGAAAACGAATACCCGTTATCATGTTGGTGATGTGTTAAAAGTACAAGTAGCAGCGGTAAATCTGGATGAGAAGAAAATAGATCTCGTCCTTTGCGGTGAAGACGCTGTTATCAAGCGAGCCAAGCCTCTACGTGGTGCAAACAAAAGTGGTGGTTCGACGAAGGACAAGGGCAAGGCGAAAGCGAAAGGCCGAGGCGGCGTAAGTTACCAGCCAGAGCGCAAGGGTGACAAAAGCGCAGGCAAAAAGCTAAAGAAAGCTAAGGCAAAAAGCGAGCAGCCCAAAAAGGAAAAGTCAAAAGCGGCAAAACGCAAAGCGAGAAAATCTCGACCTGGCAAAAATGCCCGCAAGCGCGCTAAGTCATAGTTTTATATGGCAGAGCCTCTGGCTGCTAGGCGAAAAACGCTAAGCAAAAATACTTAGTTAACATCATTTAATTAACAAACACTTAAGACATTAGAATTTAGTAAGCCTAATGGCAAAGAAATGGTAAAAGAATGGCAAAAGAAGAAATTGTTCTAGGAATTCACGCGGTTAACGCGCTCATTAAACGCTCACCAGAGCGCTTTGTTGAAATGTGGTTACTAAAAGGGCGTGATGATGAGCGTCTATTACCCATTATCAACTTGGCGCGAAAATATGGAATTCCTGTGCAATTGGTGCATCGCAAAGTGCTTGATGATAAAAGTGACGGTGAGCAACACCAAGGGGTGGTGGCACGCGTTAAGCCAGGAAAAACCTACACCGAAAATGATTTGGAAGACATTCTCACTGAAGCCGAACGCAAAGATGAGTCGCCATTCTTACTGATCCTTGATGGCGTAACTGACCCGCATAATTTAGGTGCTTGTTTGCGCAACGCCGATGCCGCGGGTGTTCAGGCGATCATTGTGCCAAAAGACAAAGCGGCGCGCATTACGGCAACAGTGCGCAAAGTTGCTGTTGGTGCGGCGGAAACTGTGCCTTTAGTTCAGGTTACTAATTTAGCGCGCACCATGAAGCAATTGCAGCAAATGGGGGTTTGGATTATCGGTACGGCTGGTGAAACGGATACCTGCTTGTACGATGTTAAGCTCGATGGCCCAATGGCACTGGTGATGGGCGCGGAAGGAAAAGGGATGCGTCGTTTAACGCGCGAGCATTGCGATCAGCTTGTTAAGCTGCCAATGGCAGGCAGTGTCTCTAGTTTAAATGTGTCAGTAGCAACGGGTATTTGTTTGTTTGAAATTGTCCGCCAGCGCCGAGCATAGTCTGATTTAGTGGTGTCCAAGCCACAATAAAAAAGCCAGCCTGATTTGTAAATCAGGCTGGCTTTTTTTGTTTCAAGAGCTTAGAGCTTAAAGCGGCATTACCTTGTCATTAATTTTTAGCTGACCTTGTGCAAAGCTAGCGGTAAAGCTCAGCTTACCCTCATCTTTTGTTAATAAGCCTTGCTGTACATAACCATCAATCATTGGCGATAGGCCAAGTTGTTGGAAGAAAGCTTCTGGGCCTGCGCCATCAGCAACCACATTCATAGCCGCAACGACCGACATTGGGTTATTGATATCGACCAAGTCTTTATTAATGTCTAATTTGGCTTTGGATGCTAATTTACCGTGTTCAGTTACAACACTAAATTCTTCGATGGCGATTTCTGGGCTGTGGTCAAGCATCGCCATGGCAGTTGGAATTAGGCTCGCCAAAGCCTGTTGAGTTGCTACTGATTGTGGATCACCATTAAAAGACTGCGATGCACGATTAAGTGCTTGAATTGCTTTAATATCAAGGTTACGTATCGCAACTACTAGGTTGCTTTCAGTCACCTTTTTGTCCATGGCTGTGATCTCATCTGCGCCATAGGTTAATGTCAGATCGAGTAGGTCGTCGTGCTCTGTAGTATTACCCTCAATATACATATTGTTAATCGCCACCGACTGGCCGCTTGCTTTGTTATCAAACGAAAAGCGTTCAACACTGACACTGAAGTCGCCAATTGCAACAGCATCACCTGAGTACATATCTCCAGCAATCAAGGTTTGATCTAACTTGAAAGTTAATGGCAGTACTTCAAGGGCTTTTCCTTGGCCTTTAATTGACAGCCCTTGCCAAACATATTCACCGGTTAATGTGTCGCCACTTAAGGTGAACTCGCCAAGCGATGGTCTGATATTCACTGATTGGTCGACTTCGTCGATATCAAAGGCAAGCGTTTCTAGCCTAGTCGAATAGTTTCCTAACCATGATAGTACAGAGCTTATTTTGATGTTTTGATTGAGCTGTTCAACAATTTGGGGTTGAGCGGCAAAAAGAGGAATATCGAAACTTGCTTTCGATTTTACCAATGAAAGTTGTAGCCCGCTTGTAGAAATGTTGACAGGACCAAAGGTTAACGACTCTGTTAATACCAGATCAACCGTTGGCATTTCAGGTGCTTGTGTGGCAATTGACAAGGTTGTTACTGCTTCGCCGTTAAACCAGTTACGAGTAAATTGATAATCTTTAACAGCAATAGCTGGATTTTTTTCTATCGAAGCAATGGTGTTTTGGTGGTAAGTCTGAAATGAGTTGCCAACAAAGTAGGGCAGTATGAGGCAGCCTGTTATTGCGATGGCTGCGCCTATGGTCGCTTTTTTCATGATAATTCCCTTATAAAACATTCCTTGGTATGCAAACGTGTATGTTTTGCAAACAGGCAACAACAGTACGACAAAAACATAGTTTAGGCAAACAAAAATCTAGTGCTTTCATGGGCTTGTAGGTTTCATCAACGGCTCAAATATAGTACTAGCCCCTAAACTCGCTAGGGTGAAAATTACACAAGAACAGTTCGTTATCTGAACACGCTAATACATTGGGTGTATGCGCTGAACTCTTCACTATTGGTGGGGCATAATATCTAAGCCCATTTAGCTGAGTTATATAGAGAATAATTGATTGGTGATGTGATTTATCGCTGAACTTTCACGGCATATGCCGTACTATTCATGTCAGTTTTAAATTTGAGATTGAAATATTTAGTGGCCTACATATTCAGGTTATTAAGTTACTGGGAATAATTGATGAAGAAAATACTAATTACTGGCGCGGCAACGGGCTTTGGTCGCGAAACTGCTATCGCATTGGCAAAACGAGGTCATCAAATTATCGCTGCAACTTACGATGAAAATCAAGCAGAGTCGCTAACTGAATTTTCAAAATCGCAAAACGTTGAGCTTCAAATTATTAAGCTTGATATTACAAACTCTGATGATGTCGAACAGGTAAAATCGCTCGATCTTGATGTGTTAATCAATAATGCCGGTATCGGTGAAGGTGGCGCGTTAGTGGAAGTGCCATTAGAGCGTATTCGCAACAACCTTGAAACCAACGTCATCGGTACAATTGCCATGATTCAAGCGGCTGCTCCAAAAATGATGGCTAAGAAAAAAGGTACCATTATTATTGTTACGTCGTTAGTTGGTCGTATTCCACTGCCATTCTTGTCGCCTTATTCGATGACTAAGTTCGCGCTAGAAAGCGCGGGCGCTGGTTTGTCAGAAGAGTTGGCACCATTTGGTGTTAATGTTTCTATGATTGAGCCAGGTCCATATGGTACTGGCTTTAACGAAGCCAATATGGAGAAGAAATTCTCCTGGATGAAACCTGACTCGCTTTATAAAGATCACAAAGATTATATTGCCGAAGTAGAGCAGAAGTCGGTGTTAAATATGCAGAACGACAATATTCAACCTGTTATTGATGCTATGGTTAAAGCCGCCGAGCATGACAAGCCTAAACTGCGCTATGCTGTGCCTAAGTGGATGGGGCTAGCCGTTAACGTAATGCGTGGTTTTGGTAAGTAAAGGCTCTAATTAGAACAACCTTTCCCTGCGACAAAGCTGTTTAACAAAAAACGGCTTTTATTTTTGCCTGAAGTTTTTGACGAGCGCTTGCAGTTGAGCTAAACATGCTAGCTACAGTAGCAGCCCCCCTGATTTTGTACACAAATACTTTTAATTAGCAGCGCTCCCTATTATCCTTACAAAGTTTGTGGCATTGAAAAGGATTTTATGCTGAATACTATATTATATCGTGCGACCCTTGAGTGTAGCTTTGCAAGTTGTCATAGCTGCCCTAGTGATTGCACCAGTATCGATGCACTAGCAGCCTCAATGGGCTGCTTTTTTAGATCTCTTCTTGTTAGTCAAATAGGTAGCGATAAGTGACCTCAAATAATTCGCCGGCAACTACTCAAGTGATTGAGCAAGTTGAGCAAGATATTGAACGACGTTCACTTAACGGATGTTATATCTATTTATTAGCTTGGCTAGCGATAGGAATTGGCACTGATTTTTATCGCGAGCAGAGTGAATGGTTTTACGGCATTGCTGGCGCATTATTTTTGCTCGGCGCTTTTCGTATTATCTTTTACTTTAGCTCGAAATCACTAAAGCAATATAGCCATAAAGTTTGGTGGTTATTGTTGCGTGCAAGTGTGCTGCTGCCCTGTCTTATTTTCAGCTCTGTATTCGCGCTCTCTATGTTGCAACCACAATTTGAGCCTTTATTTATCTACGTCTTTATGACGATATTTGCGTTAGTAAGCAGTGGAACGGTGACTTATTCCCTAGATAAGTCTTTGTACACTGGCTACCTGGCGTCAAATACGGTGATTCCAATTATCACTGTGGTGCTAATGTCGGACTCTGTAGTGGCTCAACTTGAAGTTGGTATGCTGTTTTTTTACAGCATTTATATGTTATTTCAAGGGCGACAGTTGAACAAAGAATACCTAGAAAAATTAACTCAGAAGCAAACCTTAAAAGAGTTATCAATAAAAGACGCGTTAACCGGCATATATAACCGCCGCCACTTTGATCAGTATCTAGCACATGCATGGGATGCAAATATGCGCCGACAAACAACCTTGTCGATTGTAATCGTTGATATTGATTACTTTAAGAAAGTGAATGATCAGTATGGTCATCCTGCGGGTGATGAAACCATTAAACACATTGCCAGCGTGATGAAGTCAACATTCCAACGAGATACCGACATTGTTGCGCGTATAGGGGGGGAAGAATTTGCGGTTATCGTTACTGATACCGAGCAAACTGACGTGTTTAGCCTAGTAGAAGCGCTACGTGAAGAGATCAGTTCCTCGACAATTTATTTTAATCAACATGACTTTTCAGTCACCGTGAGTGCCGGCATATATTCACTAGTACCTAATCAACAAAGCAGCGCCAGTGGCTTAATGAGCAGCGCCGATAAGGCGCTTTATCAAGCGAAAGCTAATGGTAGAAACTGCACGGTAATCAATAAGGGTTAGCCTTAGGTCACGCTAATAGTTAGTGGGTTGCTGTCTATTCGGTAATTAACACGTGTTTTTTGCCGCGCTGTACTTGCCTTCCTTGGTTATTTTCCCTACAATACGCGACCTTAAATCAGCCGCAAGTTTTGTTCCTTGCCTCAACACTGGTGTTGGCTGAGCCAGATACGAGGCTACAACCGTAAGGAGCTCGTAATGCGTCATTACGAAATCGTATTTATGGTTCACCCTGATCAGAGTGAACAAGTACCTGGCATGATCCAGCGTTACTCAGACATGATCACAGCTGCTGAAGGCTCAATCACACGTCTTGAAGACTGGGGTCGTCGTCAATTAGCTTACCCAATCAACAAACTACACAAGGCACACTACGTTTTAATGAACGTTGAAGCGCCTCAGTCAGTTATTGATGAATTAGAAACTTCTTTCCGTTACAACGACGTAGTTCTACGTAACATGATCATGCGCACTAAAGGCGCGGTAACTGAAGCGTCTCCTATGGCGACTGCTAAAGATGACCGTCGCGAAGCTAAGAAAGAGGTTACTGAAAAGCCAGCTGAAGCTCCTAAGAAAGAAGAAGCTGCTGCTGAATAATTAGTAATCCGTGACTAACAGCTTCGTTCTTGTTGGTAATGTGGCAAGCCCACTGAAATTATCAACTAGCCCTGCGGGGGTTCACCACTGTCAGTTTAGTATCGAACATCGTTCAATTCAGGTTGAAGATGGCTTAAACCGACAAGCATTCGTTAGAATGAAAGTGGTCGCAACAGGCGAATGGTCACAACGATTAGCAAGTGAATTAATTGAGGGCATGCAAATTCAAGTGACAGGTTTTATTAACCGTCACGAGTCAAGAACCGGAAATCCAGTACTTGCCTTGCATGCTCAACAGATTGAAATGATTTGATTCGATGATTGTTTAATTGAGTGTTTGCTCAGTAAGCAACATCAATGATTAGGAGAAATCCCATGTCACGTTTTTTTAGACGTCGTAAGTTCTGCCGCTTCTCAGCGGAAGGTGCTGCGCAAATCGATTACAAAGATATCGCAACACTAAAAAACTACATCACTGAAAGTGGTAAAATCGTACCTAGCCGTATCACTGGTACAAGCGCTAAATACCAACGCCAACTAGCTACTGCTATCAAGCGTGCACGTTACTTAGCACTATTACCATACACTGATTTACACAAGTAACCTAAAGGGGCATTAAGATGGAAGTTATCCTTCTAGACAAAATCGCCAAGTTAGGCGGCCTTGGTGACAAGGTGACGGTAAAGTCTGGTTACGCACGTAACTACTTATTACCAAAAGGTAAAGCTGTATTCGCTTCTAAAGCTAACGTTGAGCACTTTGAAGCTCGTCGTGCAGACTTAGAAAAGCAACTAGCTGAAGCTTTAGCTGCTGCTGAAGCACGTGCTGCTAAAGTAACCGAGCTTGCAGAAGTGACTATCGCTTCTAAAGCTGGTGACGAAGGCAAGCTATTCGGCTCTATCGGTACTAAAGATATTGCTGATGCTATCACTGAAGCTGGTGTTGAAGTTGTAAAATCAGAAGTTCGCATGCCTCACGGTTCAATTCGTGAAACTGGTGAATTCGAAATCGCACTTCACTTACACACAGATGTAGACGTTAACGTTAAAGTTGTTGTAATCGCTCAAGCATAATTTGCTTTGTAGATAACAACGACACGTTAATACAAAAACACCATGCGCCTCGGCCATGGTGTTTTTTTATGCCTATAGGTAAAGACAAAGATATAAATAAGCTGAATTAATTGGCTAATACCTCGGTCGTTATACCAATTGGTAGGGAAAACCTGTACCGAGTTAAATATCAATACTATAACTTATTAAACGGAGTTAATTTTGTCAGAGGCTGCTGTGCCGCATATCTTCCAGCATACATTAAAAGCGGTTATTAAACGGTTTGAACTTGGTGCATTGCTACTTTATTTGGCAAGCGTTGTTTTTGCGCTGGGCGCAATTTGGTTTGAACAAAATCAGCAAGCTGAAGCAATAATGCAGGCGACTAATCAATGGTATCCCGCTTCTCTGGTCGAAATTTTTAATAATGAGTCGGGTTTACCGCTTTATCACGAGCAGTTGTCTTCATCTGATTGCACCTTGTTACGAGAGGTGAGCAACGACACCTTAACTTTGGTTTTTATCCATCCAGTATATCTACTCGTTAGTTCTTGGCTCTTTATTGCATTTAATATCGTTTTTGTTGCTTTTGTGCTGGCAATTCGTGGCAGTTTATCAAAAACACTCACTTTATCTTTTGACCCGATTCGCGCGTTGGAGAATTGGGTTGCCTTATCACGCATTCATGGTAAATATCAGCCAATCCAAGCGAAAGAGCCGATCAGTGAGTCAATTGCAGAACTTTTACAGAAGCTGCAAGAAGCAAAAGCGAGTCAAGGTCAGGCAGAGCTACAAATTCGTGAAAGACTTTTATTAGAGCCTGAAACAGGGGTTGGTAACCGAGAATTCTTTAACAATCGCTTAGATGCATTGCTCAAAGAAGAAGATTCAAGAGGCTGTGTCATGCTAGTTTGTTTTAAGGATTTCGATACGGTTCAAACAGCTTATGGTGCGCAGCAAGCACTGGATATTGTCGAACAAGCTATTGGCTTGATTCAAAAACGCCTTGTTAACTTTAATAACTATTTTATTGCACGCCCGAATGAAGCTGAACTGGCTCTATTGCTACCCGGTTTTTACGCAGATGAAGCAGAAAAGCTTGCTAATCGCGTACTCACGAGTATTAGCCAAGTGCCATTACCGATTGGTGTTGCTCAAGAAGAGTTTGTTCATATGGGCGTTGTTTGTTTTGCAGGCGAAAATCAAGCCTACAAAGTGATGGCTGAAGCGGATATGGCATTGCGTAATGCACAGCTTCAAGGCCCGTCGCAATGGTTTATGTATGACACAGGAGAAGTTGCAGCGGAAACAGCGAAAGGCTCGCTAAAGTGGCGTACATTTTTAGAGCGAGCCATTGAGAAAAATGCCTTTGTTATCTTCTTTCAACCTGTAATAGCGAGCCAAAGCGATCAAATTCTTCATCACGAAGTATTATCAAAAGTGCGCGATAGCCAAGGGCAATTAACCAGTGCACGCGTTTTCCTACCGATGGCGCAAAAATGTGGCTTAAGTGCCAAAATCGATCTGTTGGTATTTGAGCAAGTTTGCCGTTTATTGCAGTACGAAAGTAAACAGCCCGATGCATGCAGTTTAAATCTCTCGATAGATGCCTTACTTGACGAACAATTTATCGAAGCAATGTTTATTAAATTGGCGCAGGTACCTGACATTGCCAATCGGCTAATTATTGAAATTAGCGAATATCATTTAGTCACGCATCTAAATAAATTAGCACCAGTCGTGGGGCTTTTAGATGAGCTGGGCGTAAAAATACTGGCTGATAAAGTAGGGCAATACGTGGTGAGTACTGACTACTTAAGAGATTGCCCGATCAGTTATATTAAATTGCACCGTAGTATTGTTTATTTAGTGCACGAGAAAATGGAAAATCAGGTTTTCATTCAAAGTTTAAAAGCACGCTGCTTGCAACATGGTGTAAAAATTTATGCGTTGGGTGTTGAAAGTAAGGAAGAGTGGCGCACTCTAGTTCACCTTGGCGTAACTGGCGGCCAAGGGCATTTCTTTACTGAACCTGTGGCGCAGATGGCAAATGCGATTGTATTGCCTTAATGAATTCGTTTGGTAGTAATCCTCGTTCTATCTGCCCGCCAAGGCCTTGCAGCCCACCAGTGTGCAGTAATACAATTTTGTGGCCTACTGGAAAGTACCCTTGTGCTACCAAATCCAACAATGCTAGTACCATTTTCCCTGAATAGATTGGCTCAAATGGGATGGCCGTTTCCGCGATAAACTCAGCTAAACGCAAGCAATCTTGGTCAGTAAACTTCCCATAACCGCCGCGATGAAATTCGGTTAGTAGCTGCCAATTATTGAAAGTCTTAGCCGTTTGATTTTGACTAGTTGAGAGTAGTTGATTGATATTTTTACGTAAATAGTCGGCCTGTTTGAGTACTGCAATCCCGAGAATTTGATGTTGGCACTGATCTGCGTTAATAATGCCAGCGATGGTGCCGCCGCTGCCAACGGGCAACATTAAAGTGTCATAGCTTATCTGCTGATTCAGTTCGTCGACTAACTCTGCAAGCCCAGATAATGCCAATTCATTACTGCCGCCTTCTGGCACAATTAAGTGGTCTGGAAATTGTGCCGCGAGTGTAGCTAGATACTCAGCCTGTTCTCGTTGACGATAGGTTTGACGATCAACAAATATAGGTTCCAAGCCCCAATGCGTTGCCCAGCTCAAGGTGTAATTGGTAAGGTATTCAGGTTCACCACGAATAACTGCTTTTGCTGCTAATTCTTGTTGCTGACATGCATAGGCTAGGGCATGCAAATGATTTGAATAAGCGCCGCCAAAACTCAATATGCCCTTTAACCCTTTTGCTTTGGCATAGGATAAGTTGCCCTTTAGTTTACGCCATTTATTTCCAGAGATAATCGGATGAATCAGATCATCGCGCTTAATATATACTTCAATTTGATGTGCCTTAAATACTGGGTGTTCGATGATTTGTAGTGGTGACATAAGTGATAATCGATGGGCTAAACAGACTAAACGAGCGGCTAGACGACTAGTAAATAGACGTTTGTTGAGCCAATTATTTAGCTAAGTTAAAGCATAGGTATAGTTATTGTCTCAAGTGACGATATCGAAAGTAAAGTGGGGTAACTTATTCTCAATATCTAAAATGCGTGAAATAGACTCCGTATTAGGTGCTGCTAAGCGATTCATTTACCGCCCAGAGAAACGTGACTTAAAGCTTGTTTTTGTTGCTAAAAAACTTGCGCATCAAAGTGAATAAGGGATAATGAAGCTGTATAGCTGTACCATACTGGAATAAAAAATAAGAACCATTGGATGTCGTTAACCTCTAAATTCTCTAAGCTGTTTCGCGGCAAAAAAGTCGCACACCAAGTTGGCTTGGCATTTCGACATGATGCCTTGGCAGTTTGTTATGCCACCGATCAAGGCGATTACCATTACCATCAGTTTCCTGTAACGAATGGCGATCAATTGGCGGCACTTGAACAATTTGCTAGCGAAGGCAAGTTAAGTGCCGAAGGTCATTTAGTCTTGGCGCCCGCGCAATATCAAATCGTGCAAGTAGACAAACCGAATGTACCGACTGATGAGATTCTTGGCGCGTTAAAGTGGCAGATCAAAGACCTAGTGACTATCCCTCCTGAGGAAATGATCCTCGACTATTTCTCTGGTCCAACGCTATCAGGTGGTGCAGAAAAGATTAACGTAGTGGTTTCAACTAAATCAGCGTTACAGGCAATTGTTGAGAAAATGTCGGGTAGCATCGTTGAGCTCGCGACAATTTCCACTGAAGAGTTTGCGTTTGCTAGCTTAGTGCCATTTCAAGAGCACGCCGTATTGCTTGTCTGTCAGCAGCCAAATGAAGAAGTGGTGATTTTAATCGTCAAGCACGGGCGTATCTTCTTCCATCGACGCCTTCGAGGTTACGCCCAACTGGCAAGTAAAACAATGGAAGAGCTTTCGTTTGGTGCGATAGATTCGTTAAGCCTTGAAATTCAGCGCTCCTCTGACTACTTTGAACGCCAATTAAAGCATGCACCAATTAAAGAAATTCAAGTGATTCTGCCGATCAAAACGCAGAATTATATCGTCACTAAGCTGGCGGAAAATACTAATACGCCGGTTAAGGCATTTGTTTTTAGTGAGCAGCATCAAGATAAAGCGATGTATGCAGCGGCAATTGGTGCAAGCCAGTTGGCATCGAGCCAAACAAGTAGCGAGGAGCAAGTGACTCATGATTAAGTCATCAATCAACTTGCTGCAAGCGGAGTTAGTGCCGAAGAAACCTTGGTTAAGTTTACCAACGGTTATTACTATTTGGGGGCTGGCACTAATTGTGATGTTTGCTGGTGCTAGCTATAGCCATTGGCAACAGTCAAAAACAGCGCAAGAGTTGGCAAGACTAAACGAGCAGAATCAGCAGCTTAATGATCAATTAGAGCAGTTGAAGGCGCAACAAATCTCCGCTAAAGCTGACAGTCAACTAACCGCTGAACTGGCGAGCTTAAAAGCGCTTACTAGAAACAAACGCTATTTATATGGGCACCTCACCAATACTGAGTATTCTTACATTGGGGGGTTTGCGTCTGCCATGGCTGAGCTTTCGCAATTACATAACCCTAATATTAGCCTGACTCATATTAATATTCAGGAGCGTCAATTTTATTTTGCGGGTATGGCGCGTCAAGCGAGTGCTGTACCGCGTTGGTTAGCCAATTTTGAAAAGTCACAAGTATTGTCTGGGCAGGTGTTTCAGCAAATGCGTTTGATAGAATCTGACGACAAGCTTATTTCATTTCAGGTGAGCTCAACAGATAACTTGGTTGAGGAGACTGAATAATGGAACAATGGCTTCAATACCAAGAGAAGTTTTTACTGCTCACTAAGCGTGAAAAAAACATTATCTTATTTGGTGGTTTATTTCTGATTTTGTACTTGGGCTTTACCTTTGCAATAGAGCCTAATATCAAAAAAGTACAGCAAGAAAGTGCGAGAATTAAAGACTTAAAAATTTCAATTAATGCTGCACAAGCATCGATCAATATTTATCAAGAAGCACTGATTACCGACCCAAATGAGGCGGTTAGCAAAGAAATTGAACAGCAAAAAGCCTTACTTAGTAATATTGATGAAGAGTTATTAACGCTAACGTCAGAGTTGATTAACCCAGTGCAAATGCGAATTGCTTTGGTTGAGTTATTGGCGTTGCAGCCTGGTGTGTCACTGTCTTCTTTTGAAGTGATTGCGCCAAGTGAATTATTTATTGCCAATCAAGCTCAAGACGAAGCAAACGAGCTAAATCAAGCAGGTGAAAACGCTACTGGTAATGATGGTAATGGGCCGGAAGATAGCGCTGAACAAACCGCTGGAAATAGTGATGACACTGTCGCCTTGTATCGACACGGCATAAAGCTGACATTAACCGGACGTTACAGTGCGCTTCAGGCATATTTAGCCGAGCTGGAGCAATTGCAATGGAAGTTTTTCTGGCAAGAGTTTGATTTAAAAGTGACTGAATACCCAAACAATGAGCTGTCGGTAACGTTATACAGTTTAAGTACGGCAAGGGAATTTATTGGTGTTTAAAGTAGTGAGTAAAAAGCAGGTATTTAGTCAACTCAGCCTTGCTCTAGTCATTGCATCGAGTTGCGCCGTGGCTAACGCTTCGAGCGATCCAACTCGGCCTTTAGTAGCAGGTTTAGCATCAGCGAATGTCGACTCAGCGACGCGTAAGCCTGGCGAATTGGTCTTGCAATCAATTATTTCGCCATCAGCAGGTACTTCGCCTCAAGGCGAGAGTGCCGTGCAGCATAAAGCAATTATTAGTGGTCAACTTGTTAGCCTAGGCGAGCAAGTTGACGGTTATCAGGTTATCGATATTAGTGAGCGACAGGTTGTTCTTCAATCGGAAGATAAAAGCAAAGAGTTAGTGTTATTTTCTCGTTCTGTCGTGACATACAAATAAAAGAAGTTATTATGAAAAAGTCTCCCATTTATCTGTTTGTAACAAGCTCATTAATTGCCTTAGCTGGCTGTACTTCGGTTCCAGATAAACCGACATTTATTGAGCAAGAGCTCGACAAAGCCATGGCAGATAAATCTGCTGCTGATAAACGCAAGCCATTGACTCAATTGCCAAATGCGGTTCAGCAAGAATTAATGCAGCAAACCATGAACAATGCCAAAGAATCATTGTTAGCCGAAAAGCGTTTAGATATTGCCGCCGTTGATGTTGACGCCAAAGCCTTTTTTGCCGCTTTAGTGGAAGATTCAAACTATAGCGCAGCGGTGCATCCTGAAGTCGCTGGCAATATCACGTTGAACCTTAAAGATGTCACTATTGATGAGGCCTTAGTTGTATTGCAAGACCTTTATGGCTTCGACATTAAGCGCTTTGGCAAAGTAATTCAGGTATACCCAGCAGGAATGCGCACTGAAACGATCCCATTGAATTACCTGTTCGTTAAGCGTTATGGCACTTCGAGCACCAGTATTAACTCTGGTGGCGTTTCTGAAAACGATCCAGACAGTGGCAACAACAGTAACAGTAGCTTCAACAATAGCGGTAGCAACAATAACAGTAATAACCGCTCAAGCAATAACAACCAAAACGGCAGCAGTGGTATCAACCTATACACTGAGAACGAATCTGATTTTTGGACAGAATTAAAAGATACATTGGAATCACTTGTCGGCACAGAAGATGGCCGTTCTGTTATTGTTTCTCCGCAGGCAGGTTTGGTCACTGTGCGAGCCTTTCCTGGCGAAATTAAATCAGTTAAGAAGTTTATCGACGATACGCAAAAACACTTGCGTCGCCAAGTCATCATTGAAGCGAAAATCATGGAAGTTACCTTGAATGATGATTATCAACAAGGTATTCGCTGGGACAATGTCTTAAGTCATGTTGAAAGCACTGATCTAAACTTCTCAACGACAGGCAATATTGCTGGCAATACCATTTCGTCAGCGTTGGGGGGCACGACTTCAATTAGCTTTTTAAATGCTGATTTTTCAGGAGTTATTGAGCTGCTCCAAACGCAAGGTAATGTGCAGGTGTTATCAAGCCCAAGAATTACCGCAACTAATAATCAAAAAGCGGTGATTAAAGTTGGTGAAGATGAGTATTTTGTCACTGATGTCTCAAGTACAACAACAACGGGTACATCAACAACGGTTACGCCAGAAATTGACCTAACACCATTCTTCTCAGGTATTGCTTTAGATGTAACGCCACAAATTGATGCCAATGGCGAAGTGATTTTGCATGTTCACCCGTCGGTAACTTTGACGCAAGAGCAGCTAAAAACAGTGACCATCAACCAAGAAGATGTTGTACTGCCGCTGGCACAAAGTAGTGTTCGTGAGTCAGATACAATTATTAGAGCTCAATCGGGTGAAATCGTTGTCATTGGCGGCTTGATAGAAACCCGAAAAGTCGATTTAGAGTCGAAAACCCCATTACTAGGCGATATTCCACTGATGGGCGAGTTGTTTAAGAGCAAATCGCAATCAACTCAGAAGAAAGAACTCGTGATCATGCTCAAGCCTGTAGTGATTGGTCAAGATACTTGGCAAGATCAGCTGCAAGAAGCACGCGCCTTATTGAAGCAGTGGTTTCCTGAAAGCGAATAATAATGTTGGCAGTTTGCTGCCAACATTAACCTAAATAGTAATTTGGCGAGCAATGTACCTTTATCATTATGGGTTAAGAGAGTTACCTTTTACGCTAACCCCTAATACCAACTTTTATCTTGGGCTAGCGCCGCATAACGAGGCGCTTGCGGTATTGCTTACTGCGCTAAAAACAGGCGAAGGCTTCCTGAAAGTCATTGGTGAGGTAGGCACAGGAAAAACCCTACTGTGTCGTAAATTGCTCAACGATATTCCTGACCATTTTGTTACTGCCTATATTCCAAACCCCTACTTGAGCCCTGATGAACTGCGCCGAGCAGTAGCGGTTGAGCTGGGTGTTAAACAAGCACAACGTATGTCAGTACAGCTGCTAACACAGCGTATTCAAACTCGGCTGCTGGAATTGCATAGCAAAGGCCACTCTGTGGTGTTAATTGTTGATGAAGCCCAAGCGTTGCCAGAAGAAAGTCTGGAAGCGTTGCGTTTGTTTACTAATCTAGAAACAGAAAGCCGAAAGTTACTGCAAGTCGTAATGTTTGCGCAACCAGAGCTGGATGCACGTTTAGCCGAGCAACATTTTAGGCAGTTGCGACAGCGCATCACTTTTTCTTATCAGCTAAGGCCGATGACGGCTGAAGAGGTTGAGCATTATATTAGCCATCGCCTGAACATCGCTGGCTACAAAGGTGCAGCATTATTTTCAAGCAAACTTTGCCAAAAATTAACTAAGACGAGTAAGGGTATTCCTCGTTTGGTCAATGTTCTTTGCCATAAAATGTTGATGCTTGGTTATGGTGAAGGGCAATATGAGTTAACCCAAAAGCACTTAGCGTTAGCGGCTAAAGATACTGAAGATACTGCGCCTGTCGGCAGTATAAGCGGCTTTTGGTCAAAACTAACGGTCGGTAATCTCGCGATTGCTCTCATTATTATTTTGCTTGTGTTGTTTGGTGCCACTTGGCCATTTTTACCTGTTGGAGAATTCATGTGAGCGTCATTAATCAAATGCTCCAAGACCTAGAGAAGCGAAATACACCGGCAGGAGATGAATCCGTAACTTCATCTGTCGTTGTGAGTGCGCCGCAAAAATCCCATGTGCTTCCTATTGTGTTATCTGTGTTTATCACAGCAATTATTGCCGCGGCACTTTGGCTTTACCATGAAAATCAGTCGTTAAAGCAGCAAACATCGCCTCAAGCTAGAGCCCATGTCGCTCAGCAAGATGTTATAACTCAAGCAGATACCAATGCTAAAAGCAGCACAAATAGCCAATCAACAGCTTTACCTATGGCTGATGTTGAGCAAGTGCCCAATTTAAATGGCACTAAAAAAGACGCTAAAAAAGATAGCGAACAAACAGACATTCAAGCTGATGTTAAAGCGAAGCAAACAATACCTAGTGCGGAGCCTGTGACTCAGTCGCTGGAACCACAACAAAACCAATTAGCAGAGGTGCAACAGCATCGCTCGAATACACAAGTCCAAGAAGAGGTATTGAAAGGCGCTGAATTAAATCAGCCAAAAGCGCAATCTGCTTTGTTGTCGCAATCAACACAGGCATCTATTGAGCAAGAACCTGTTAAGCAAGAACCTAAACCTGCGCCACTAAACACTAAGCCCTTAACCACTAAGCCTTCATTGACGATTGCTCGAAAACAGTTAACTTCTGCCCAGCTTGCAGTTCAAAAAGTGAATCAAGCAGAGCGCGCTATGGCTGAAAAAGAAGGGCAAAAAGCTGAGCAATTGTTGCAAGACGCCTTACTGCTTGCTCCAGAAAGTAAAAATGCGAGAAAGCAACTGGCGGCGATTTGGTTTGCCAGAGGGGCGAATCAAGCCGCGATGAATCTGCTTAATCAAGGAATTAGCTTATCGCCCAACGAACCAGATTTTCGTTTAATGAAGGCTAAAATACTGCTGAAAAACTACCAGCAAAGCCAATCTCAAAGTGCCGCCCAGTTATCAGCACAAACATCACCGCAATTGGCACAAGCCTTTGAAACCTTAGTGGCATTAGCTAATGTGCCGCAGGTTGAATATCAATCGATGTTGGCGACGGTTGCGCAGCAATATCAACAATTATCAGCCGCCGTTAGCGCATACCAGCAGTTGGTGCTACTGCAACCTAACCAAGCTAAGTGGCACTTGGGGCTAGCAATTGCATTTGATCAAAGCAGCCAATTTAATGATGCTTTGAATGCATACCAGCAGGCACTAGCGGTTGGTGGATTGTCTTTGCAAACCCAGCAGTTTGCTCAGCAACGAATGACAGAATTAGGAGAATAGACGATGGCTGCACCAAAGTTAAAAATGCGTCTGGGTGACTTATTGGTTCACGAAGGCATTATCAGTAATGATCAGCTAATGCAGGCACTGAATAGCCAAAAAACCTCTGGTCGAAAACTTGGTGATGTGTTGATCGAGTTAGGTTATATCAGCGAACGTCAATTACTGGAATTTTTAGCGCAGCAGCTGGATGTACCATTTATGGACATTAGCCAACTGCGTGTGCCGGGCGAAGTGGCTAAGCTATTGCCAAAAGTTCATGCCCGCCGCTTGCGTGCACTTGTGATGGAAGATCGCGGTGACAGCGTGCTGATTGGTATGAGCGATCCTGCCGACTTAAACGCACTTGATCAGCTAGAGCAAATGCTTGCCCCAAAACGCATTCAACTTGCGGTGGTGATGGAGTCGCAGCTATTTGAATCGTTCGACAGCCTCTATCGTCGTACCGCTGAGATTGAATCGTTTGCCAGCCAACTAGAGCAAGAGTACGAGCAAACCTCTGATTTTGATATGTCATCCACCTTTGATGATGGTGGTGATGCAACAGTAGGCAAATTATTGCAATCGGTATTTGAAGACGCTGTGCAAATGCGCGCTTCTGATATTCACATTGAACCAGATGAGAAGCAACTTCGCATTCGCCAGCGTATTGACGGCGTGCTGCAAGAGAACATTCTTAATGAGAACAAAATTGCTGCCGCTTTGGTATTGCGGTTAAAGCTGATGGCTGGGCTAGATATTTCTGAAAAGCGTTTACCGCAAGATGGTCGCTTTAATTTGCAAGTGAAAGGCCACAACGTTGATGTGCGGATGTCGACCATGCCAGTGCAGTATGGTGAGTCTGTGGTGATGCGTTTGCTTGATCAATCCGCGGGCATTTTATCGCTTGATGAAACCGGTATGCCACCTGAATTGGTGCAGCGTTTACGCCATCAAATAAGTCGCCCACATGGCATGGTGTTAGTGACCGGCCCAACGGGTAGCGGTAAAACAACTACGCTTTACGGCGCGCTAAGCGAATTAAACCAATCGTCGAAGAAAATTATTACCGCAGAAGACCCGGTTGAATATCGTTTACCGCGTATTAACCAAGTGCAAGTAAGTAGTAAAATTGACCTAACATTCTCTAGTGTACTGCGCACAGCATTGCGACAAGATCCCGACATTATTATGGTGGGTGAGATGCGAGACAGTGAAACCGTAGAAATTGGTCTTCGAGGCGCATTAACAGGTCACTTGGTATTATCAACCCTGCATACCAATGATGCGATTACCAGTGCACTGCGTTTGATTGATATGGGCGCAGCAGGTTTCTTAGTGGGGAGTTCATTGCGTGCTGTCATTGCCCAGCGCTTAGTACGAAGAATTTGTGAAAACTGCACTGAAGACTACCGTCCAGATGCACAGGAAAAAATGTGGCTAAATAACCTAACCGGATTAGATTGCGATAGCATATCTTTTAAACATGGCAGAGGCTGCCAATCGTGCCAGTATACTGGCTACCGTGGTCGTATCGGTGTGTTTGAGTTACTAGAAATGAACGAGCCAATGATGGCCGCGTTAAAACGAGAAGACACCGAAGCATTTACTGAACAAGCGAAACGCCACCCAACATTTAAACCGCTTGCTAAAGCCGCTTTTGATTATGCCGTTGAAGGTATAACCAGTGTTGAAGAAGTGCTAAGGTTAGTCGAAACCGTAGACGTGGCGGGTTAATCTAAATCATGGCAATGTTTAACTATATCGGGCGTGATGCGCAAGGTAGTCAAGTAAAAGGCTCATTAGAAGCAACCACTGCTAATGCTGTGGCTGAGCTATTAGCGCGTCAGCAAATTACGCCTGTATCGATTGAACAAGGGAAAGAAAACCAGCAAGTATCGACGGGAAATATTGATATTGGCGAGCTATTGGGCTTTTCGCCAGTAGCATTGGATGATCTGATAGTACTGTGTCGCCAAATGTACGCATTAATGCGCTCTGGCGTTCCTATTTTGCGAGCCATTAATGGTTTAGCAGAATCCAGTGCATCACCAAAGCTGCGCAAAGTACTCGCTGAAGTTGCCAGCCAGCTTGAGGGCGGTTATGCATTGTCTTCTGCGCTTAATCAGCATCCAAGGGTTTTCTCCTCTTTGTTTATTTCGATTATTCATGTGGGTGAAAATACCGGTCAATTAGATGGTTCATTTTTAAAATTAGCGACCTACTTTGAACGCGAACAAGAAACGCGAAAAAGAATAAAGTCAGCGTTGCGCTACCCTAGTTTTGTGGTTGCAGCGGTTGTTATCGCCATTGTCATCCTCAACATTTTTGTTATTCCAACCTTTGCAAATATGTTTTCCCGCTTAGGTGCAGACTTACCATTTGCCACTAAATTATTGATCAATAGTTCAAACTTCTTCCTTGATTATTGGCCTCATATGTTAGCTGGCTTGATTGCCGCTATTATCGGTATACGCGCATATGTGAAAACGGAAGCAGGACGCTATCAATGGGATAAACGCAAACTAAAAATTCCTGTTGTTGGTAGCATCATTGAGCGTTCAATTTTGTCGCGTTTTACCCATAGCTTCGCAATAGTACTTAAAGCCGGTGTGCCGATGACTTCTGGCCTAAGCTTAGTCGCTGATGCCGTTGATAACGATTATATGCGCGATAAAATTATCAAAATGCGCCAAGGTATTGAAAGTGGTGAAAGCCTGTTACGCACGTCACTCACTAGCACTTTATTCACACCACTAGTATTACAAATGGTGGCGGTTGGGGAAGAAACGGGCCGCGTTGATGAACTGCTTGAAGAAGTGGGTGATTATTATGAACGCGAAGTTGATTATGATTTAAGTACACTAACAGCGCGAATTGAACCTATCTTATTGGTGATTGTTGCGGCAATGGTACTGGTACTCGCACTTGGTATATTTACGCCAATGTGGGATATGGCTTCGGCATTTCAAGGTAAGTAATGCTTAAGCAAGTAGTGGCAGAGCACAAAGAGCGAACCGTGCTTGAGTTAATTATTATTGGCGTGTTGATTACCTTGCTAATGGCGAATTTTTTATACGCTTTCTTTAAGCAAGAAAGCTCAATTGAGGAGGCGGGTTTTCGTGCCTTGGCGAATCGCTTTACCACCAAAGTCAATGCGATTCATGGTCAATGGTTGATGGATGGCCGCCCACAGGTTATCGAGTTGCGCGATAATTTAGGACAAACCAATAAAGTAAAGGTTAATCAATTTGGTTGGCCAGATGGTATAAACTGCGAAGCTATTTGGCAGTTGGTACTGGATATGCCGCTGGAATTGCTAAATCAGCCTATTTCAGTATTAGAGCTTAACACTCAGTCGGTAGCAGTAGAAAATAATGATAACTTGAGCATAGATAAAGTTTGTCGATATTATTTTACCCAAGGGCAATATTTTGATTATCAGCGACATAGCGGTAAAGTACTGCTATAACCTAATACAAGCTGGTATGTATTTTTGTGCTGAAAATGACCTAAAGTTAGGCCAAAAGTCAGTGACTTATGTAACAATTCATTGCTAGAATCTAGCAATATGTGGAATTTACGGGTGTACCCATGAAAAAACAATCAGGTTTTACTTTAATCGAATTGGTTATTGTGGTCGTTATATTGGGCTTTTTAGCCGTTACTGCTATTCCAAAGTTTTTAGACTTAACCGACCAAGCTAAGCAAGCGAATATTGAAGGTATGGCAGGTGGTTTTGCTACTGCGGTATCACTCGTAAGAGCGCAATGGGAAGCGGAAGGGCGCCCAGAGAGCAGTATCAACAATGCTACGGTTAACTCAGTCAACTATGATGGCGTTAATCTTGTATTAACAACTCCTGCGGCCAACCAGACGAACGTTAGACCAGGCTATGTTACAGGTCTGACGGATGGTGCGACATTAGGCGCAGCTTTTGACGTGAGCAATTGTGTACAAATTTGGCAGAATATTTTACAGCAACCTCCGGTCATAGAATCAACCATTGGCGAATTAAATAACAATAGTGGTGCAAGCTACTTAGCAACTATTATTGCCAATCAACCGCCAGCCAGCTCTAATATTTGTGCTTTTTACTTGAAAGAGTCACTCAATCAAGATGCTAACGGTAACTTTATTGCGCCAACAGCAGGGGCAGCAACTGGCACGGGTAATTTATTTACCTACAATCCTGCGAACAGCTCCGTAGTTGTTTATATTAACAACTAATATAGTTTTAAGATAAAAACGTTAATTATTAATAAATAAAGAGTCGTATTATGAATACATTACAGAAGCAAAAAGGTTTTACCTTAATTGAACTCGTCGTTGTAATTGTTATTTTAGGTATTTTAGCTGCTACTGCAGCGCCTAGATTTATTGATCTGCAAGATGACGCGCGAACTGGTACTTTGAACGCAGTTAAAGCATCAATGGAGAGTGCCTCAACTTTGGTTCATAGTAAGTCTTTAATTGTTGGCAACCAAAACGCGGATGGTGATGTTCAAAGTAACAAGCCAACAGTTAGCGTAAACGGTGCAGACGTTGATATCTCTTTTGGTTACCCTCGTTCAGATGACACAGGTGAATGGACTACGAGCTTACTTGATATAGATGTTTCTAGTGATGGTGATTTTAATATTGCTATCGTAGCAAGTAGCATTGTTGTTTACCCGAAAGGCGTAACGCTGCCAACATCTTTAACGAGCAGCGCGAATAATAACTGCTTTGCTTATTACACAGAAGTTGGCGCTGTAAACGGCACGCCTGATATTGAAGTAGTTGACTGTTTGTAATTTAATAAGCTGAATACAACAAAAAAGAGGGCTCATTAGCCCTCTTTTTTTATCTGATATTTAGCAGTCTTGGTACTAGTTAAGCAATTTGGACTATTGAACTGTTAACAGTATACTAATCAATAGTATAAATACGTTAATCGAACGTTGTTTATCACTCAAGTTTGTCGCATGAGTAAGGAAAGGTAGCAGGCGTGGACAATAATTCGTTGAAAATAACTAACTGCGCTAGACGAGAGACACTCTCTTTCGATAAACCTGCATTGCCTAAAAGTTTCAGCTCACTTAACACTCAATTGGGTTTTACACTGCTAGAGTTGATTGTCACTATTATTATTATCGGCGTATTAGCTGTCACTATTCTCCCTCGCTTTACTGGCTCTGATGGCTTTGAAGAATATAGCTATCGCACCCAAGCTATCGCAATACTGCGTAATGCTCAGCAACGCGCGATGAATCAAGATGCCAGTGCATGTAATCGCATTCTGATTGACAGCACGCGTTTAGGTATTCCGGATAATGCTAATTGTAATGGCTTTACGAGTGATTTTGGCGATCGCGACAATGACTTTACCCGCTTAACAGAGCTAAATACTGCTAATTCAGGTGTGACGATTTCAACGACAGCATCAGCTAATACCATCATTTTTGATCAAATGGGCAGGCCAAGTTGTGGCAACAATTGTGCTATCCAAATAACGGGTGATGAACCGCTTCGTATTGTAATTGAATCACAGGGGTTTATTCATGCGGACTAACAAGTCTGGTATGCGCATTCAATCAATTAACCGGGTACAACAATGCCAATATTCGCACAATCTAGGCTTTACCCTAATTGAGCTGATAATAGGTATTGTAGTCTTGTCGATTTCTTTCTCCGTGATCACTAGTTTGGTGATGCCAGCAACCGTGCAAAGTGCCAACCAGCTTCAACAAGTGCGAGCAGCAGAGCTTGCTCAAACGGTGATGAATGATATCTTAGCGCGATCATTTGATGAAAACTCAGATCATGCAGGTGGTATTGCGCGATGTGGTGAGCCAAGCAGTAACCCTTGTACAGCGCATAATTTGCTAGTCTCTGGAAACACTGGTGATCTCGTAAGTAATGACGGTGAAAGTAATAGAACACTCTACGACGACGTTGATGACTATCTTTGTATTAACAAAGCGGATCCTGAAAACCCCGAAGGCCTAGATTGTGCTGATTTAAGTAAATGGGGTAATACATCGTTTGCCAACGATCTATATACTGGTTTTCGACTAATTGTCGATGTGTTTTATGATGGCGATTATGACGGTGTTGATGATGGTCGAATCGCTAATGCGAAATTAATTGAACTGCGCGTTATTCCACCAGACGGCGATGCCATAGTCGTTACAAGTTACAAGGTAAACTTCTAATGCTGAGCCGTAGACGTGGTTTTACCTTGATTGAAATGGTCATGGTAATCGTATTATTAGGTATTACTTCTGTTGGTATTGGCAGTTTTATTCGCCTTGGTAGCCAAGCCTATGCTGAAGTTTCTGCGCGTGATGAGTTAATTGCTAGCGCGCGCTTTGCCGTTGAGCGATTAAATCGGGAATTGCGACAGGCTTTGCCAAACAGTATTCGAACTAACTTTACCAGCGTGAGTGCGCAATGTGTTGAGTTTATGCCGATTGTGGCGAGCACTATTTACCAAGATATTCCGGTAGCGCCAGAGCCCGCTAGTGATACCCTAAGCATTATCAACTTTAGCGGCGCTAACAATGTAAATAACAATCACAGTGTTGCTGTCTATCCGATAAATGAAATCGACTTGTATGCCAGTAATACTGATTATATTTATCCTGTCGATAATGTGAATATTTCAGCAAATGCTGATACAGGTACAGTTGAGCTTGATGTCCCGTTAAATGTTCACTTTGCTGAAGATTCACCAACACAGCGGTTATATTTTATTAGTCAACCCATAAGGTATTGTGTTGAGAACACAGAGCTTTACCGCTATGAGCAGGTCAACAATGTGCAAAATCGCGTATTAATGGCAGAAAACTTACAAATACCGAATAACAACCCTAGTGATGCCATTCCTGACTACGCACCATTTGAATTAGCAACGGCATCTCAATTTCGAAATGCAATTACACGTGCGGAGCTCAGGTTTATCCGCGGCGACGAACAAGTGATCTTTAACAATGAAGTGCAGGTGTTGAATGTACCTTAACTATCGCTTAATCCGTCAAAGAAATTCAGAATATTCCCTTAATAAAGCCAAAGTTAAACAGCATGGTAGTTCACTTATTTTAGCGATTTTTGTGTTAGTGGTTATGTTGTTACTGGGTACAGCACTAACACGCATGCTAGCAACATCTTCTCAATCAGTTGCGTATGAAGTGTTAGGGACTCGCGCATACCAAGCTGCCAATGTGGGCGCACAACAGCGTTTATCAATGATTTTCCCTGTATCTTCAGGCACCCAACGTTGTGGTGTGCCAGATCCTGTAAGCAACCGAAGCAGCGACAATACTATTCCAAGCGTGCTTAATAGTTTGAGCGGTGTAGATGGTTTAAATGGCTGTCGTGTTAGTGCACTTAGCTGTAATGATTTTGTTGTTGATGGGGTCACTTATTATCGAATCACGGCAAGTGGGCAATGCACTGCTGGTGAAGTTCAAACCCTAAGAACCATTGAAGTAGAAGCGAGAAGTTTGTAATGCGTTATTGTTTCTGGTTATTCACCTTGCTACTGAGCTTAGTGTCCAATTCTGCCAAAGCTGCCATTACTTGCGATGCAGCAGATAGCTTTGAACAGGTCACATTTGACAATTTTAGCAGTGATCAAGGGCTATGGAGTCGAGTTGACTTTAATCGCACGGTAAGTAACTGGCCGAACGATTCAATTCTCAACACCGGCAATGGACGAGAGTCGCTAACGTTTAATATTCGCAGTAACCGTTTAAATATTCAGGGCAACGACAACGAATTTGGTATGGTTGCTTATGACTTTGGCTCATTAGGTACCGATTTTGCGCGCCAGTTTAGTATCACTACCAATATCACCTCTAATGCTTCCCGCCCAACAAACAACGACTTAGGTATTGTTTTTGGTTATCAAGACGAGCGCAACTATTACCTAGCGCGTTGGACAAAAATAGGTACTAGCTACCGAAATAACACGTCATTTCCTGGTACGTACCGACAACTTGATTTAGTGAAAGTTGCTGGTGGTGTTCCAACCCTGCTCGATAGTGCGCCTAGCACAGGAACAAGTGCAGGAAACAATTTCACCATGAAAGTGGTGGTGACTGGGGATGGTACAGGCGTGTGTTTGGGCAATGCAGGGGGCAATAATATGTCGCTTGTATTGTCATCAAATGAGATTCCATCGTTACAAACAACAGGCCTTTACTCCTACGATAACGACAATGACGTTCGTTATGACAATTTTGAAGTGCGCTGTGATGACTGTGTACGATTGTTAGCAAACTATCGTATGGATGAACAAAGTTGGAATGGCATTTCGGGAGAAGTAGCCGATCAAACGGGTAACTTTAGCGCAACCGCTATTAATGGCGCGGTTACCAGTGAGCTCCTGCCAGCATTAGCGGGTGATCCTGGTACATGTCGCTATGGCAGTTTTGATGGGGTAAATGATTACGTAGAGTTACCCAGTAATTTTGATAATTTGCAAGGCAGTTTTACGATTACTGCATGGATAAACCCTAGTAACTTGGATCGCGGCTCTCGCATCTTTATTGATGATGAAAATAACTCAGATAGAGGCTATGGTTTTAGCCTTGGCGACCCTGGCAATGGCCGTTTAAGATTCTATTCTCGTGGCGTAAATCCCATTAGTGTTGATACAGCGAGCTCAATTCCAGCCAATACTTGGACATTCGTTGCTGCAGTGCACGATAGTGCAAATAAAACTCGTCAGATTTATGTGAATGGGGTCGCCCAACAAATAACTGGTGGCAGCACCATTAATACCTACACAGGTAATTGGGGTACAGCATCCGGCCCAGCCTCAATTGGTGGTGAAACAGATGGCGGTGAAACGGCCAATCGCTTTACCGGTGATATGGATGAAGTCAGAGTGTATCGCGGCGCGTTATCTGGCGCACAAATCAACAATATTTTTCAAGAAAGGCACCCATGTCCAACTAGTAGCTTACTCGCTCATTACACCTTTGAACAAAGTGATATCTCGAGCCAAATTGATGACATGAGTGGCGGCAATAATCACGCAACCAACATTGGTGGCCTATTAGATACCGATAGCAAATTTTGTCGTGGCTTTGACTCGGCTGGTGAAAACGCAAGTACGGCGATTAGCAATGCCTTTCGTTCATCACTAGATATCGACGAAGACGTTGGCGCGCGCGGTACCATCAGTTTTTGGTTCAATAGTGATATCAACTGGAATGCGGGTAGAGAGCGCGTGCTATTTGATGCCTCATGTAATGGCAACCCTAATTGCGGGTCAGCGCGAGACAAGTATTTTGTTTTAGAAATTGCCGCTAATGGTCGCTTAAAGTTCAGTTTTGAAGACTCCAGAGATAGAGACTTTTCATTTCAGGAATCAAGCTCCAGTTCTCGGACAGCAGATACTTGGTATTATGTGACAGCGACCTGGAACTATCCTGATGACAGATTTGAGCTCTACGTTGATGGTAACTTGCGTGCGGGTTTAAATTTTAATACCAATGGTCAAATGAGCGACCTCAATCAAATTGTCTTCGGTGACAATGCGTCGAATTATGCGCGTGGCGATGCAAGTAATTTCCCATCAACGCGATCTTCGCAAGGCCGTTTTGACGAAGTCAAAATTTACAATAAGGTGCTCACTCAAGCAGAAATTCAAGCGGATATGTTGGTGGGTACCGATTGCGTGGATGACAAGCGTGTTTTCCAAATTCGCCATGACGGATTGGGGCTAACCTGTGAACCAGAGGCGATCCAAATTGTTGCCTGTACTAATGGCGATTGCACCAATATCGATAGCGCCATCACCACAGATGTCACTTTAGCAATTAACGGTGGCCTAACCCGTACGATATCACTTACTAATGGTCAAAGCCCTGCCTTAAATAATGCTAATCGCGCCGAGATAAATTACAACCAAGCAGGCAATGCAACGCTCAGTTTAAATTTAGGTGCAGACAATACTTTTGAGTGCGGTGATTTAGGTGGCAATACCCAAAGCTGTGATATCGCTTTTGCAACGGCTGGGTTCGTTTTTGATGGGGTTAAAAATGGCACCGCAGGGTTACCAATACAAAATGTGACGATAGAAGCAAAGCAAGACAATGGTAGTGGCCAGTGTCAAACCTTATTCGCTAATCAAAATAGAAGTGTTGACTTAGCGTTGCGCTACCTTACACCGAACAATCAGGGAAGCAACCCATACACTATTGGCGGCAAGGTCATACCTGATATCAGCAGTGGCTATGAAGATGTAAACCTTAGCTTTGACGCAAATGGCAAAGCAACCTTACCTAGTAATATTCATAACGATGCTGGCCAAGTGCAATTAGCAGCAAGGTATATACAGCCTGCCAGTTTACCAACGCAACCGGGCTTTACCTTATTGGGCAACTCTGGAGCTTTTTGGGTTAAACCGCATTACATCAATATCTTGGTCGAGAAAAACGATGGTAGTGCCTTAGATGGTACTACTGCCGATTCACTAATCAGGCATGTTGCGAGCACGCCTTTTAAAGTTACGTTTGAGGCTGTCAATTACGGCGGTTCGACGACCATTAATTATCAACCGAGTAATTTACAAATAAACTTACAGAGAACAGGCCCAACTGATGCTGCCGCAGTAGAAGGTATTTTAAACCTTCCTGCTTTGGCTGACATAACTTCTGGGACGCCAGCTAATGTCACTAATTCTGTTGCTCAACCGCTGTTTTCCGCAGGAAAATACGAAACATCATTAGCAAAATACAGCGAAGTTGGTTTAGTAACACTTGATGTTTCTGATACCAACTTTGGCGATCAAACCCCCGCACTTATTGTTGATGGTGGGTTGTGGAATGCGAACAGCCTCAGCGAAACAACTGCCATAGATATTGGTCGTTTTATTCCTGCCTATTTTATTCAAACCGTGAAAGTAGATGCTAATGCTATACCTGCAATTGACAATCATGGAACCTTGACGTCAGTAGAGCCACAAGTGAACTGGGTGTATTCAGGTCAAGAAGATGCCAGTGGAGACGGCAGTATTAGATACCAGCAGCAGCCTACAATTACTATTACCGCTTACAACAGTGATGACCAAGTGACGCAAAATTATATCGGCGACTTTATGCGCTTACCGCAGTCAAAAATTACCATTGAGTTACCAACTGAAGATAGTAAAAATGGTAAACTAAGTAATACTAAATTGGCGATATCAAAGGCAGAGATTATTACCAATAATCAGCTATTTGCTCGAATTGAAAAGGGTGAAGTTGATTATGAACTCAGTACAATGGATAACTTTGCGTATGCTCACGAAGAGAATGCTGAAATCCCGCCATTTGAGCCAGAATTTACTATGACTGTAACCCGAATTGAAGATGATGATGGCGTTACGGCGAATAGTAGGCAAAGCATCACACCAAAACCGTTTGTGAATAGCTCAAACGAAACATTCAACGTTAGGTTTGGCCGTTTGGTTATTGATAATAGCTTTGGGCCTGAAACAAGCAATCTAAGACAGAATATTTACGTTGAATTTCTTAACGATAGTAATGTCTACCAATTGAATACTGATGATAGTTTCACAGTGCTAGAACTTACTGACTTGTCGCTTTCTAATATTGATATACCAAGTTTGCCAAGCCCTGCGACTAGTGTTGAGTCATTATCAACGCTCACATTGAGTGGCGGTGAATTTACAGATTTTTCACTTCTTGCCCCTGGCGTAAATAATCAGGGGCAAACTAATGTGATTTATGAAAGCCCTGCATGGTTGAAATATGATTGGGACGAAACACTCATACATGATGACAACGCCTCAGCGATTGCCACCTTTGGCCGTTATCGCGGTAACGATCGCATAATCTACTGGCGAGAAGTTAATTAACCTCAGCTCTGGATAACTAATGTGCTTCTAGCGGTTATCTTTACTGCTACCAGCGTTAAATTTACTTGCAATAGACTAGCTATTGACGCGCAAATTTGCCTTGATATCAGCAAAAATCTCTCGCTAGAAGACAGCGATCAACATAAGCATTTGAAATGATTTGTTATTCACTATTTCTTACCCAAACCTGAGGTTAATTAGCAAGTACTAACTATGCTTTGGTGAGGATAATTAGCTGCCTTTTTTCGTTTGTGGCAGCTGATTGAGCCGGTAGATTTTTGTCAATTGCATTTTCTGTGCTGTTTTTTTAACCGCTTGATCTCCAATATGAAAAAAAACTTGCCATTCAGCGTGATTTTTTGCGAATCAGTGCACACATCAGATAAATACTGGGTTATGATAGCTCGATCAAAAAATCAGAAATGATAAGCACATTCACGTTGCTGCGGCCAATCAGTAACAGTTATAGGGTATTGCGTTCATATGTTTAAGAAATTGCGCGGAATGTTTTCTAACGATTTATCAATCGATTTAGGAACAGCGAACACATTAATTTATGTAAAAGATCAAGGGATTGTACTTAATGAACCGTCAGTAGTGGCGATTCGACAAGACCGTGCAGGTGGCTCTAAAAGTGTTGCTGCCGTAGGTTTAGCAGCCAAGCAAATGCTAGGCCGTACACCTGGTAATATTGAAGCAATTCGCCCAATGAAAGATGGCGTTATCGCCAACTTCTTCGTCACTGAAAAAATGCTACAACACTTTATTAAACAAGTGCATAGCAATAACTTTTTACGCCCAAGCCCGCGTGTTTTAATTTGTGTACCATGTGGTTCTACCCAAGTAGAACGCCGTGCTATTCGCGAATCTGCGCTGGGTGCTGGATCACGTGAAGTTTACTTAATTGATGAGCCGATGGCTGCCGCAATTGGCGCTGGCTTACCAGTATCAGAAGCCACCGGCTCGATGGTTGTTGATATTGGTGGTGGTACCACTGAAGTTGGTATTATCTCGTTAAATGGTGTGGTTTACTCATCTTCTGTTCGCATTGGTGGTGACAAGTTTGATGAAGCGATTATCAACTACGTACGTCGCAACTTCGGCAGCTTAATTGGTGAAGCAACGGCAGAGCGTATCAAGCACGAAATTGGTTCAGCATACCCTGGTGAAGAACTGATTGAGATTGAAGTACGAGGTCGTAATTTGGCAGAAGGTGTACCGCGCAGCTTTACACTTAATAGCAATGAAATTCTTGAAGCACTACAAGAGCCATTAACGGGCATTGTCAGTGCAATTATGGTGGCGCTAGAGCAATCTCCACCAGAGCTGGCGTCAGATATTTCTGAACGCGGTATGGTGCTAACTGGCGGTGGTGCATTACTGAAAGACTTAGATCGTTTGCTAATGGAAGAAACGGGCATTCCAGTAGTGGTTGCCGAAGATCCATTAACTTGTGTTGCACGCGGTGGCGGTAAAGCGATTGAAATGATCGATATGCACGGCGGCGACCTTTTTTCGTATGAATAGCTTTCGTATGAGTAACGCGTATACAAATAGTTTTCTTAGCAAAAACTGATAGAGTGCCAGCGCCGCTGGCATTTTTTCCTTTAACCTGCACTTGGGTTAGTCATGAATCCAATCTTTAAACATGGCCCTTCTCTTCAACACCGTCTTGCACTGGTCATGATCGTGTCTGCCTTGTTAATTTTCTTTGATCACAAAATGCAAAGCTTTGATAGCGCACGTGGCTATTTACAGTCGGTGGTAAGCCCGTTGCAATATATGGCGAATACGCCAAAAGAACTAATGACATGGACAGCGGAAAACTTAGTCACTCGCCAGCAACTGATTGAAGAAAATGAGGCGCTAAAAGTTAACGAGTTGAACTTTCAACAGCAACTGATGGAATTAGCCATTGTGAAGCAAGAAAATGAACGGTTACGCTCGCTGCTTGCTTCGCCTTTGCGCACTGAAACTAAAAAAATGGTTGCCGAAATACTGTCAGTAGATAGCGACCCCTACTCGCATCAAATTGTGATTAACCGCGGTGCTAACGATGGTGTTTATGAAGGCCAACCCGTGCTCGATGAACAAGGTATTGTTGGTCAAATACTGCACGTGGGTACGACCACCAGCCGAGTGATTTTAATTACCGACTTAACGCATGCTGTACCTGTGCGGGTAAGCCGCAACGGTACGCGTATTATCGCTAATGGCTCAGGACAAATAGATCGCTTGTCACATGCACATGTACCCCATAGTGCCGACATACAAACCGGCGATTTGTTAGTAACGTCTGGTTTGGGTGGCAAATACCCTGAAGGTTACCCAGTATCGAATGTGATCATGGTGCGCAAAGACGAGTCTCGCCCATTCGCTCAAGTTTACAGTAAGCCTGTCGCACAAATTGATAAATTGCGATATTTGCTACTGCTGTGGCCTGAGCAACCAGCCAGTATTTTTGCGCCAAAGCAGTTAAACAAGCAGTCAAGCAATCAGCCGTCAAATAGCCAGTCGAGCACGCAATCAACAGGCTCAACCAATAATCGTGCACAGGAGGCAGCCAATGCTAGCCAATAACGGCATTATTATTGTACTAAGTTTGCTACTGGCATTAATTGCTAGCATAGTGCCGATGCCGCATAGTGTCGATGCGTTTCGCCCAGATTGGGTGCTGGTTGTACTTATTTACTGGAGTTTAGCGCTGCCAAATCGCGTGAGCGTTTTTACCGCTTGGGTGATGGGTTTTCTATTAGATGTATTGCTTGGGTCTACACTTGGCGTGCATGCAGGCGCTATGGCCTTGTCTGTTTACATTGCCGCGGTTAACTTTCAAAAGATACGTAACTTTTCATTATGGCAGCAAGCACTAATCGTTGGTGTGTTAGCTGCGCTTTACCACTTGCTCGTATTCTGGATGCAGCGAGTGTTAACCGATGTGGTGTTCTTACCAAGCTATTTATATCCTGTGATGAGCTCGGTTATTCTATGGCCTTGGGCTTTCTTACTGCTGCGTAAAGTACGTCGCCATTTTAAAATTTCTTAGTTAGTGAACATGACCCAACCGGAACTTATTCTTGCCTCACAATCACCACGCCGTAAGGCGCTGTTAAGTCAGTTGGGTTATCAATTTAGCTGCCTACCTGCTGATATCGACGAGTCTGTGCTAGCCGATGAAAGTGCGAGTGATTATGTACACCGTTTAGCTATTGCGAAAGCGCAAACAGCACTTGCTGCCGCCCAAGAAAAACAACTTAGCCAAGGCGAGTTAGTTGTCTTGGGCAGTGATACTACTGTGGTATTCGATAATCATATTTTAGGAAAGCCGGAGAGCTTTGAGGATTTTGTCAGCATGATGACTATGCTCTCTGGAGAGCGGCATCAAGTGCTAACTTCAATTGCCGCGGTAAGTGAAACCGAGGTTCAAGCACAAGTTATTGTTACCGATGTGTGGTTTAAACAGCTATCCTCAAAAGAGATTAGCGATTATTGGCAAACGGGTGAACCACAAGATAAAGCGGGTGGCTACGGCATCCAAGGCATTGGTGGGCAGTTTGTCAGTAAGCTTGATGGCAGCTTTTTTGCTGTGGTTGGTTTACCGCTTTATGAAACGTCATTATTGCTCAATAAGTTTGGCATTACTGGGCATGTGTCGCCATAGTGAATTAGTGTGTCACCATGGTGAGTGGGTGAGGCGGCTTTAAGTAGGCAAGTGGATTAGAAGTAATAACCAATAAATTATTGTTAGTAACCGTTGAGTGTTGTCTTTTTACAACAAGGGTTAGCTAAAGGATTGGTATAGAAGAGAGGAGTGGTACATGAGTGGTGAATTACTGGTTAATATTACCCCAAGCGAAACACGCGTTGCATTAATTGAAAACGGTGTACTGCAGGAGCTGCACGTTGAGCGTGAGGCCAAGCGTGGCCTAGTGGGGAATATTTATCTAGGTAAAATTATTCGTGTCTTACCCGGCATGCAAGCGGCATTTGTTGATATTAATTTAGACAAAGCTGCGTTTTTACATGCTTCTGATATTCATTCTAAGCTCATGCTTAATGACGATGGCAAAGAGCCTGAACAAGTGCCTGATATCCGCACACTTGTTCACGAAGGCCAGTACCTGATGGTACAAGTCGTCAAAGATCCACTAGGCACTAAGGGTGCTCGCCTAACCACAGATATTACCATTGCTTCTCGTTACCTAGTATTAATGCCAAATGCCAGCCATGCCGGAATATCACAACGCATTGAAGATGTTAGCGAACGTAATCGCCTAAAAGATATTGTAGTACCTTATTGTGATGATAAGCACGGCTTTATCGTTCGCACCGCTGCAGAAGGTGCCGGTGAATTAGAACTTAAGCATGACGCAGAATTTTTACGTCGCGTTTGGGCGAAAGTCAGTGAACGAAAACAACGTAAGCAAATTAACGCGCCTATTTATCAAGACTTGTCGTTGGCATTTCGCGTGCTGCGTGACTTTTTTGGCACTGAGCTTGAACGCATTCGCATTGACTCAAAGCTCACTTATGATCAGTTAATGGAGTTCACCCAAGAATTTGTGCCTAACTTAGCGCACGTGCTTGAGTACTACCCAGGTGAGCGACCGATATTCGACTTGTTCGATGTTGAAGCCGAAATCCAAAGGGCGCTAGAGCGTAAAATCATGCTCAAATCTGGTGGCTATTTGATTATTGATCAAACCGAGGCAATGACCACGATAGATATCAACACTGGGGCTTATGTTGGGCATCGCAATCTCGAAGAAACAATTTTTAGTACCAATGTGGAAGCCACGCAAGCGATTGCTCGCCAGCTAAGGCTGCGAAATTTAGGCGGCATTATTATTATCGACTTTATCGATATGGTCAGTGAAGATCATCGACGCCGTGTTTTACATAGCCTTGAAATGGCCATGGCAAAAGACAAAGTGAAATTTAGCATTCACGGCTTTTCGTCACTCGGTTTAGTGGAAATGACGCGCAAGCGCACACGAGAAAGTTTAGAGCATATTTTGTGTGGTGAATGTCCCTCGTGCCAAGGGAAAGGAACGTTAAAGACGGTTGAGACGGTCTGTTTTGAAATACTACGTGAAATTGTTCGTGTTAATCGTGCTTATGATGCTGATCAGTTCATTGTTTATGCATCCACTGCGGTAAGTGAGTCTTTACTTAATGACGAGTACCACAACCTAGCAGAGCTTGAAGTCTTTATCGGCAAGCTAATTAAGGTTCAAACAGAACCAATGTACAATCAAGAACAGTTTGACGTTGTCATGGTCTAAAGCCTAAAACTGGCGTGCGGCTAAAACTCGCTTACAAAGTAACGCTTGGCAAATGCCAAATGGTATGAAAGCCTCAATAGCAATAACAGGCATAAATTGCAGGCTTAAAAAACTGGCAAAAATAATTGGCGTTAAAAACTAGGTAGTAACAAATTTGAATATAACGGCATTTTCAAACAGATGGTTAAATCGACTCTACAAGTGTATCGCCATACTCTTGGTTGTCGTTGCCGTATTGATCAGTGCCATGCGCTTGTTACTGCCTTATATGCAAAATTATCGGGCTGAACTTCAAAACCATATTAATACGACCTACAACACCAATATTCACATTGGTGCGCTATCCATGGATTGGCAAAAAGTTGGGCCTGTTTTAGTCGCTAACAATGTTCGCTTGGTTGATACCGAATCAGCCGTTGTTTTTATCGAACATTTAGACATTAAAGTTAACTTTTGGCGCAGTATTCAGCACCGCACGCTAGTTACCAGAGGGCTGACGTTAGACGGCGCTAAAGTCGTGATAGATACGACTAAACTTGCCAACAACGGCGTCAGCACCGAAGACAGCTCAATTTACGACCGTTTATCTGACATTTTCCTGCTGCACGTCAGCAACTTTTCATTAACCAACAGCCAAGTTGTGGTGCGCACGGCTGGTGGCGACAAAAAACTCGCCCTTAAACACCTTAACTGGCTTAACCAAGGCAATCGTCACCGCGCTAGTGGTGAGGTGTTAGCTCAAGGCTTAGCGACCAATACCGCCAAAGTGTTGGTTGATTTTACCGGTAGTGAAGTGGCGGATATGTCAGGCCAAATCTACTTGCAAGGCCAGCGTGTTAACGTCACGCCATGGCTAGATCGTGCGTTAACCCTAGAAAATGATAAAACCTACTCTGAGCTTAATTGGCAGTCTTGGCTGACCATAGACAATGGCCTAGCCAGTAACTTACTCGTTTCAATCGAAGACTCTAAACTACGCTGGATTGTCGACGAGCAAGAGCATGAAGTACAACTTAAAGAAGCGTTGCTCAATGCTGACATTTTAGGTGATCGTATTGTCTTAAATTCTGCGCCTATTAGTTTGGCAGTGAGCGGCCAAGCGTGGCAACCAATCTACCTGAATGCTGATGTTATTGGTGACGAAGTTGACGCTTACCTCTCTGGTTTAGATATCGCTGGTGTAAGCGAACTGCTGCCGTTATTTGTGGACTCACCAAAGCTTTCAGCAACACTTATTCAGCTTAGCCCAAGTGGGAAACTAAACGATATTCACGTTCGTCGCTTGTCAGGTGAATTTGCCGCAACGGCTGAGCTAATTGATTATCAACAGAATTATGCAAACGGAATTCCGGGCGTTGGCCGACTTAATGCCAGTGTTATCGCACAAGGTAAGCAAGTCATCGCTCAGCTAAAGGCAAGCGATAGCCAATTGGATTTTGCCGAGCACTTTAAGCAGCCAATTGCTTTTAATGAACTGGCGGCCAGTTTATCGGCCCAATTTGGTGATACTGGCCTGAACTTAAATGTCGACAGCTTTGATTTTGTTGCACCTAACATTGCATTAGCAGGTGAAGTGAATATTACGGTGCCTAAAGGCGGTAATGCCAGCATGGCGCTACTGGCCAATATTGAGCGTGCGAATGTGCAGCAAGTTAATTTGTATTACCCGCACCGCTTAATGGGTGATGATCTCGTTAACTATCTCGATCGCAGTTTAATTGATGGACAAATTAGCTCGGGTCAGGTGTTGTTTAATGGAGCCTTTCGCGATTTTCCGTTTAACGAGCAGCAAGGTATTTTTGTCGTTGATGCTGAGCTAAGCAATGCCACGTTTGCTTTCGACACCAAATGGCCAGCCATTAAGCAAATGGATGCCAATTTAAACTTTACCAATAATGGTATGTTGATAACGGCGCGCGAAGGTAGCCTGACGGGTTTAAATGTTGCAGGTGTTACCGCTGAAATTACTGATCTCAGCAAAGAGCAATTATTACTGGTATCAGCAGACATTAACCAAGAATCACCTGCCAATGTCACGCAATTAATGCAGCAAAGCCCACTGAAAAAGAGTGTGGGTGAAGTGCTGACGACACTGCAGATTAGCAAGCCAATATCCGGTAAATTCGATCTATCGCTGCCACTTAAGGATATTAAAGGAGTGATGGCGAAAGGCTACGTTGACTTTGTTGATAACCAGCTAGAGTTAACTAAACCGGCGATGTCATTCGCTAACGTTAATGGTCGGCTGACCTACCAAAATGACGTGATTGATACTCAGGGCTTATCGCTGAAGTGGCGTAATATGCCGCTGAGCATTGAGGTGATTGGCCGTGACCAGCAAGACTATTATCAAACCTTGTTGGCAATTAAAGGTGACTGGACAGCTGAGGAGTGGCTGGCACAAGTGCCAGAGCCGCTAAAACCCTATGCGGATGGGCAATTGAATTGGCTAGGCCATGTGGCGTTGAATTCGCATCGCGGTGGTGGCTTTAGCTACGAAGCCGATATAACCAGTGACTTATTGGCGACAGCGCTAAATTTGCCAGCGCCATATGGTAAAGCTAAGCAATCGTCATTGCCGTTAACGGCGAAAGTCACAGGGCAGTTGGATAAATCGACGGTTTCTGTCAGTGCTGGCGAAGAGCTCAGTTTTTATGGCGTGCTTGATCATAGTGAAACACAATTTCAGCGTTCGCACTTAGTATTGGGTAATGACACCATGTTGTTGCCGATGAATGGTTTTCACATCACAACTAAGCTTGCTTATGCCGACATACAGGCGTGGCAGCCTTTTATTGACGACATTCTAAAAAGTTTACCGAAAAGTAGTAAAGATAATAAAACCACCAGTTTATTTCCTGCGCCAGAGCGAATTCGCGGTAATATTGACCAACTTGATGTCTTAGGGCAATCGCTTACCAATGTGTCTTTTAACCTGCTTGATGAAAAAAATTGGTGGTTACTCAGGCTCAATGCCAAAGAGGCGCGTAGTGAGATAAAATTCTTCCCGAATTGGCACGAACAAGGGCTTGAAGTTGATGCTGATTTTATTCATTTAGCGGCTGATATGGGCGACGAAGGAATCGCAGATGAAGGCGCTAAACCAAGCGCAGATGAAGCCACAGATAAGAACCAAACTACACAGGAGCCAGTTGAGTTAACCTATCAAGAGCGTTTGGCGTTATTTAATAGTATTCCGAAGTTAGATGTGGTGTGTGATAGCTGTAAACTGGGCAAACTAGATTTTGGTCAAGTGAGTTTTCAGCTTAAACACAATGGTGACAAGTTAAACTTGGAAAACTTTAAAGCCAGTCGCGATAAATCTAAGCTTGAGCTTGCCGGATTCTGGCGGTTAAGCCCTGAGCAGTCGATGACTGAGCTGACCGGCAAAATTAATATTAATGAGCTTGAGCGTGAGTTTGATAAATTTGATTACGCCAGTGTGATTAAAGATAGCGGCATGACAGCCGACTATGATGTTTATTGGCAAGGCGGCCCAACTGAATTTAGTTTAGCCAAACTTAATGGCCAAGCATCGATTGATATTGACGATGGCTACTTAAGTGAAGTGAGTGATAAGGGAGCACGCATTTTTTCAGTGCTAAGCTTGCAGTCGCTAGTACGTAAACTCACCTTAGATTTTCGCGATATTTTCTCTGATGGCATGTTCTACACCTATATTCGCGCCGACGCACAAGTTAAAGATGGGGTCTTGTATACCGACAATATGCGCATGAAAGGCGCAGCGGGTGACCTATCGGTGAAAGGCAATACTGAACTGGCGGCAGGTATTCTCGACTATCGCATGAGCTACAAGCCGAATTTAACTTCAAGCTTGCCCGTATTGGCGTGGATCGCCACTCTAAACCCAGCAGTTTTCCTCGCTGGAGTCGCTATTGATGAGGTGTTTACTTCACAGGTGGTGTCAGAGTTTAATTTTGAGCTGACGGGCAGTGTTAACGAGCCTATCTTTAAAGAAGTTAATCGCAAAAGCCGTGACGTGAGTGTTGGTCGCTCTACGCCGCCAACGTTTGTCGAAAATAAGCGAGCTAGGCCAGCAAAGCCAGCTAAGCCAGCAGAGCCGGAAGATATTATGCCAGAAGGCCAGCTTGATGAATTTATCCCACCGACACCACTAGATTTAAACCTTAACCTGGTTCCTAACTTAGGCCCTAACTTAAATATGTACAATAATGGCTAAGCAAACAGTTCGCCTCTCGGCAGTGCAAATGTGCGCCATGCCGGATATTGATGCCAATCTAGCGCAAATTGCTGAGCAATTAACAGTGCTGACAAGCAAGGACGATAGTCATGCGGCTGCTAGTGTAACGAGTAACGCAGAAGCTGATCACATCGTGCTACTGCCAGAATGTTGCCTTTACTTTGGTGGCAAAGAGCAAGATCAATTGCAGCTTGCCCATAATGCTGAGCAGCAGGCTAAAATATTCCAAGGGCTTGCTGCATTAGCTGAGCGCTATCAGGTGTATTTACTTGCCGGTAGCTTGCCAACGCCAGCCAAGACACCAGACAGGTTTTACAATACGTCGTGTTTATTCTCACCGCAGGGTAAATTGCTCTGTGACTACCAAAAATTGCATTTGTTCGATGTCAGTGTTGCTGACAATGAAAAAAATTACCAAGAGTCACGCTACACAGCAGCAGGGGAGCAAACGAGCTGTATAGCGCTACCTTTTGCCCAATTAGGTTTATCAATCTGCTATGATGTTCGCTTTCCTGAGTTATATCGCCAATTAGCGGACCAAGGCGCGGATATCATTACCGTTCCAGCTGCGTTTACTCGAGTGACCGGTAAAGCGCATTGGCAAACATTACTGCAAGCAAGGGCGATTGAAAACCAAGTTTATATTATTGCTGCTGGCCAAGAAGGCGTGCATGCTAATGGCAGAGAAACCTGGGGGCATTCGATGATCATCAGCCCCTGGGGTGAAATATTAGCCGAACAGGAAGCGGGTATTGGCGTGATTAGTGCCGACTTTGATCCTGATTTGTTGGCGCAAGTAAGAAACAGTATTCCGGTTCGCCAACACAACCGATTTAAAACAGAGTTAATCCATGATGAATAAAGTTGAGCAAGTGTTACTTGCAGATAGTCAGTTAGATCGCAGTGCGTTAACTGACACCCTCAGTCAAATCCACCAACATCAAGTGGACTTTGCGGATTTATATTTTCAATCATCACGTCATGAATCGTGGATGCTTGAAGACGGTATTGTTAAAGAAGGCTCATACAATATTGAACGTGGCGTCGGTATTCGTGCGATTTCAGGCGAAAAAACGGGTTTTGCATACTCGGATGATATTTCACTACAAGCATTAGACAAAGCAGCCAACGCTGCGCGTGGCATTGCGGCAAGTGGTCAGCATGGCAAGGTACAAGTTTTTAGCGATGTGAGCAGTGAAACGATTTACCATGCAATTGACCCACTAGCGAGCTTAAGCCAAGAAAAGAAAATCGCGCTGATGCATGAGGTTGAAGCACATGCACGCAGTGTCGACAGTCGAGTTAGCCAAGTGATTGTCAGTTTATCTGGCGTTTATGAACATGTGCTAGTCGCTGCTACTGATGGCACCTTTGCAACCGATATTCGCCCACTTGTTCGTTTAAATTGTTCGGTACTTGTTGAGTCTAACGGTAAGCGTGAGCGCGGTAGTTCTGGTGGTGGTGCCCGAACTGACTATAGCTATTTCTTTGAAGCCCAAGGCGACAAGCCAAGATATAAATTCTACGCAGAAGAAGCGGTGCGCCAAGCGGTGGTTAATTTAGATGCCATTGATGCTCCTGCTGGTAGCTTCCCTGTCGTTTTAGGTGCTGGTTGGCCAGGGGTGCTATTGCACGAGGCGGTTGGTCATGGTCTTGAGGGGGATTTCAATCGCAAAGGTTCGTCAGCATTCTCTGGCAAAGTAGGCCAGCAAGTAGCATCTAGCCTGTGTACCATCGTTGATGATGGCACCTTGGCTGACCGTCGAGGCTCATTAAATATTGATGATGAAGGGACGCCAGGCCAATACAACGTACTGATTGAAGACGGTATTTTAAAAGGCTATATGCAAGACAAACACAATGCTGGCTTAATGGGAGTTGCACCAACGGGTAATGGTCGCCGTGAGTCATACGCGCACCTGCCTATGCCGCGTATGACCAACACTTACATGCTTGCTGGTGAGTCCTCGCCAGAAGATATTATTAAGTCAGTGAAAAAGGGGATTTACGCGCCTAATTTTGCGGGTGGTCAAGTAGACATTACCTCAGGTAAGTTCGTATTTACTAGCGCTGAAGCTTATTTAATTGAAAACGGTGAAATTACCTCGCCAGTCAAAGGGGCAACCTTAATTGGTAGTGGTCCTGAGTCAATGCAAAAAGTTAGCATGGTGGGTAATGACTTAGCCTTAGATGCTGGCGTTGGCGTATGCGGTAAGGATGGTCAAAGCGTACCTGTAGGTGTTGGCCAACCGACATTAAAAGTAGATGAAATGACTGTTGGTGGTACCCAGTAATCGCATTTATGATGGTTAACACTAAGGCTGCTTTTGCAGCCTTTTTTTATGAGCTGCAGTCACAGCGTATGAGATGAGTTGTAACGACTTGTTACGCTTTGTCATTTTATCGCATAAATTATCGCGTTAAACTTATCGGGCTCCCGTCGCGAGCAGAGATTGGTTACCCTGTGCGGCGAAAACGAAAACTAGAGCCTGCCATGAATTTAACCCGAGCCGCATTAAAAAATCCCGCCGCAATTATTGTCGTTGCTGCCTTAATTATGGTGTTTGGTCTGTTAAGCGTGACTAAACTACCCATTCAGTTGACACCAGATATCGAACAGCCTCAAATCTCGATTTTTACTGGCTGGCGCAGTGCTGCGCCGGAAGAGATGGAATCCGTCATTATTGAGCCGCTGGAAAATGCTGTTAAAAACACGCAAGGAGTGACTAAGGTAACCACCTTTATCCAGCGTGGCTCAGGCAATATCACCCTTACCTTTGACGTGGGTGCGGATATGCAAAAGGCGATGCTTGAGGTGATTAACAACCTTAACCAAGCGCCACCACTGCCGCTTGATGCAATTGAGCCTGTGGTATCTGCTGGCGGCGGGCGCGGTGGCCCACAAACCGCGTCATTGCTGATCAAAACCTTACCTGATAATCCCAATCGCGATCTCGGTCAATACCAAAAGCTGATTGAAGATGTGGTGAAGCCGCGTTTTGCACGTATTCCGGGTTTAGCGCAAGTGAATTTAGCCAGTCATCGTCCACGAGAGTTAAGGGTAACCTTTGACCCGCTGCGTGCGGCTTCTCTTGGTTTACCTATCGGTGATATTAGCGCCACTATCGCACGGGCAAACGACGTTTCGGCAGGTACAGCTGATGTTGGGCGACGCCAATATACTGTGCGCTTTGCTGGCAAGTATGATGTCGATAACCTCACCGAGATGATTGTTGGTTATAGCGGCAATCGCCCGATTTATTTAAAAGACATCGCAACGGTAGAAAACACCTTAGTAGATCGCAATGGCTTTAGCCTGCGCAGCGGTCAACCGGCTTATTACTTCACCTTAACAAGGCAAAATGATGCCAATACCGTGGCGTTACTTGATGAAATAAACGTTGCGATTAAAGAGCTCAATGAAGGGCCAATGCGTGCCGCTGGCCTAACCATTGATTTAAGTTTTGACTCTTCAGTACACATTCGCAATGCCTTAACACTGGTGAAAAGCAACTTAGGACTTGGGGTGTTATTAGCGCTGATTATCCTGTGGTTGTTCTTGCGCGGTATGCGCAACACGTTAATTATTGCGACCACGATCCCGATCTCTTTGTTTGTGTCATTTGTTGCGCTAAGTATTTTTGAGCGAAGCTTAAATGTCATTTCGTTGGCGGGCTTAGCATTTTCGGTTGGCTTGGTACTTGATGCCGCCATTATTGTGCAAGAAAACATTGTGCGAATGCGTACCAATGGCTTAGATAATCACAAGGCAGTGCTTCGCGGTGCCATGCAAGTAACAGGCGCGCTGTTTGCTTCGACAGCGACAAGTGTCGCTATTTTTCTACCAATATTATTTATGGAAGGGATTGAAGGGCAGCTGTTTTCTGATTTAGCGTTGACCTTATCGATAGCCGTTATTGCTTCACTCGTTACTGCGATAACAGTATTGCCAATTGCCAGCAAGTTTTGGCTGAAAAATGTTAAAGAGTCTGATCCTTATGACCATTATTGGCAAAAGCTAACAAACTTAGTGATGCGCTTAACCAACTCGCGAATTAAACGCTACAGCTGGATTGGCGTGTTACTCGGTGGCTCTTTAGTGATCAGCGTTACTATGCTACCGAAAACTGATTTTATGCCTCGCGCGCCGATTGATGGCTTCTTTTACTCGCTGAACATGCCGCCAGGTGGCAATGTTGATTTTGTCGAAAATGAGATGGCTGCTTTAATCAAAGCGCGTCTAGCGCCATATTTAGCCGGTGAGCAGCAACCTAAGATTAAAAGTTATAACTTCTATTCAAACGGCTCTGCCAACACTGGCGGCTTTATTTATGCTGACGACCCAACACGGGTGGAAGAGCTGATGAACATAGTGCGTAACGAAATATTCAAAGGCCTGCCAGACACCCAAGCCTTCCTGTTTCGTGGCTCAATGATTAATGTTTCTGGTGGCGGTAATGGTCGCACGGTCGATATTGATATTTCAGGCCCTGATATTGAAACCTTGATGTCAGTTGCACAAGTTGGCATTGACGCGATAAACCAGAACATGGCAAATACCACCGCATTTCCGATGCCGAGCTTAAGCTTGGCAGAGCCTGAACTTAAGTTAACGCCTGACGATCAACGCATTACCCAAGCAGGGTTAACTCGCCATGATGTTGCCAATGCGGTACGCGCATTTACCAGTGGTTTATTCATTAACGAGTACTTTGACGGTAACGATCGAGTCAATGTGATTTTGCGCGCCGATCAATGGCAAACGCCAGATGAACTCGCTGCTTTACCTGTGTTTTCACCGTTCGCTGGCATTCAAACCATAGGTGAGCTAACTCAGATAGAGCGCACTGCAGGGCCCACGCAATTGCGCCGTGTAGACGGTAAGCGCACCATTAGCATTCAAGTAACACCACCAGCAGATATGTCGTTGGAAGAAGCGCTGGCAATACTGAGTGAAAAAGTCGTACCCGCGATGCAGGCAGATTTACCGGATGACTCATCAATTTTACTCAGTGGTAATGCCAACAAAATGGCCGCCGCGATCCAAGATATGATCCAAAACTTTGTGTTAGCACTGGTGATTCTATTTTTGTTGATGACGGCTTTGTTTAAGTCAGCAAAAGACAGCTTATTAGTGTTATTAGTAATGCCACTAGCCGTTGCTGGTGGTGTACTAGCGTTAAATGGCTTGAACTTGTTTACCTATCAGTCGTTAGACTTGCTGACCATGATTGGCTTTATTATTTTACTTGGCCTAGTGGTTAACAATGCAATCTTATTAGTTGATCAAACCCGCCAAGCTGAACGCGAAGGGCTAACGCGCCGCCGCGCGGTTGCGCAAGCCGTGCGCGTAAGAGCAAGACCTGTGTATATGAGTACCTTAACCAGTTTATTCGGCATGTTGCCGTTAATGCTAATGCCAGGTGTGGGCAGTGAAATTTATCGTGGTCTGGCAACCGTTATTGTGGGTGGCATGATGGTGAGTGCGCTATTCACCTTAGTGTTGTTTCCTGCATTGCTGCGTTTCAATGAATCAGACAGCAAGGTTGATGGCAACGACGATGAAAACAATACCAGTGACAATATTGAGCCGTTGCACCCAGCGCCACAACTTAAAATTAGCAACCGCTAGGAATTTATGATGTTTGTTAAACTATATAGCCCAAATAAAAGCAGCCATAGTAAAAGTAGCCCAATTAAAAGCAGCCAAAGCAAAGGTCCCTTTCGTTCTTCAGGTCGTTCTTCACGCAGCGCTTCACGTAAGAGTTTTCGCGTAATCAATAGAGCTTGTAAGCCATTCATATTGGCTACTGGTTTGCTGTTGTCACTGGTAAGCAATGCTAATGAAGCACCAGCCAGTGCGGTGAAAGTAGATGTTGTGACTAGTATGTCGCTAGCAGCAACGGCAGAGTTAATGGGCACAGTTCACAGTAAAATGCACGTTCCTATTACCGCAGGGGTTAGTGGCCGAGTAGATTGGGTGGCAGCACCAGGTAGCTTTGTAAGGGCTGGCGGCGAATTAGTGAAAATGGATATGTTGCCATTGAAGTTAAGCCGAGCGGAGCATGTTGCTCAACTTAAACGCGCTAAGGTTAATCGCGATTATTACGCTAATGAAGTGAATCGCTTAGAAACGTTGCGTAAAACCAATGCCACTTCGCAATTTCAATTAGATCAAACGCGCTCTCAATTTGAACTGGCTGAAGCTGATATCGAAATTGCGCAATTACAGTTAGAGCAAATTGACGATCAAATCTCGCGTGCAACTGTGGCAGCTCCATATGATGGTGTAGTCACTGAGCGCTTGGTGTTAGCCGGAACAGATGTTAATCGCAGCGATGTGCTCAGCCGATTTTTAGATACCGAGCATTTAGAGGCAAGAGTTTTTGTGCCAGTAAAATATTTAGCGTTCTTGCGCTTAGGCAATGAGTTAACGCTTGCCAATGAGCAACAAACATTAAATGCGGCGATCACCGCAGTGATCCCAAGTGCCGACCCTCGCTCGCAAACCTTTGAAGTGCGCGTTGAAATTCCAAGCCACTTGAATAGCCAATGGGCTGCTGGTCAATTGGTTAAAGTCACAGTGCCAATCCAGCAAGCACAACCGACATTAACGGTGCATCGTGATGCTTTAATCTTACGAAAAGATGGCACCTATGTGGTGAAAGTTGGCGTAGATAACAAGGTATCGCGTTTACCGGTAAAGGTCGGTAAAGGAACGTTTGAACGCGTCTCTGTTAGTGGCGAATTGTACGATGGTGACAAAGTTGCTATTCGCGGTGCAGAACGACTGCAAGACGGTCAAACCGTAGTTATTCAGTAAATCTTTAACTGTGGATAGTTGTTAGCTTTAACAATCAAGTTATCAACAGTCTATAAACTCCTGATATTAATGTGATAGAGTTAAGCCATAAGAATAATTGGTTTAGCTCTTTCAGATCTCAAATTTTGTCAAAATTCATCGCCTTTATTAAATATATACTTCAGTCAGCAAGCTATGGTGTGCTTGCTGCCGTTATCTTGATCTTGTTAGTACCTGATTTGCGCATGCAGTTGGCTAACTCAACGTTTTTAAATGGCGAGAAAGAAGAAACCGCACCTTTGTCATACGCTAAAGCGGTCAGCAGAGCAGCGCCCGCTGTTGTCAATATCTACTCAACTGATCATGCTCAGCCAAGGCGTTATTCCCGCAATGTCGCTAATACTACCCGTTTAGGTTCAGGGGTGATCATGGATCCTAACGGCTACATATTGACTAACTACCATGTGGTGCAAAATGCGGATCTCGTGTCGGTATGGCTGCAAACAGGGCAGCGTTATGATGCGGTATTAATTGGTTTTGATATTTACACTGACTTAGCCGTGCTTAAAGTAGATGCTGTTAACCTGCCGGTTATTCCGCAGCGAAATGACTTGGAATCGCTTTCTGGCGATGTCGTGCTCGCGATTGGTAACCCGCTGAATTTGGGACAAACGGTCACTCAAGGCATTATCAGCGCAACGGGTCGCAATGGCCTAAGCAGCACTAGCTATTTGCAGTTCCTGCAAATGGATGCGGCTATCAATGAAGGCAACTCAGGTGGTGCCTTAGTTAACACAAACGGCGAGTTAGTTGGCATAAATTCCCGCAAATTTACGCAACGTAATTCACAGCTCAATGTGCAAGGTATCTTTTTTGCGGTGCCATATAAACTTGCCAATCGAGTTATGCAAAAAATTATCGAAAACGGCCGAGTAACACGTGGCTGGCTAGGTGTTAATACCGAGCAGCTGCCATCGCATACCAAAGGTTTTACCATTACTGCTGTTAGCCCAAACAGTCCAGCGCAACGAGCTGGCTTGCAAGTCGGTGACTTGGTTTATCAATTTGATGATGTTGAGATTACGGGTGTCGAGCAAGCTTTAGATATTGTTGCAGAAACCAGACCGGGTGAGAGCATTATGGTAAGCCTTTACCGTAATAAGCAAACGCTACAGTTACCTGTGCAAATTGGTGAGCTTAGGAACATCGGCAACTAAAGAGTACTTTTAATTAGGTGTCACTTTTAATTAGGGCTCACTGGTCATTAAGGCAATCACTAACTAAAGCAGAGCTTTACTTCATATCTTCAAATCATTTCTTAAACATGTTTAGACGTCTAAACGTTTAGATGTTGACATAGCTAAAGATCCAAGGCACATTTACTAGCTCAATTATTCGCTAGTGTCTTGTGGATTTGTTATGCCAATTAAAATTCCTGATCAGTTACCTGCCTTAAAAATTCTCGGTAACGAAGATATCTTTGTGATGTCGGAGCACCGCGCCGCCAATCAAGATATTCGCCCAATGGAAATGGCGATCCTCAATTTAATGCCGAATAAAATTGAAACCGAAGTGCAGATTCTGCGCATGCTGTCGAATACGCCGTTGCAAATTAATGTCGATTTAGTGCGTATTCACGCCAACCCTTCAAAGAATACACCAACGTCGCATTTAGAGTCGTTTTATCGCTTGTTTGATGATGTAAAAGACAAGCAATACGATGGCATGATCGTTACCGGTGCGCCGCTTGGCTTAATGAATTACAAAGAAGTCAGCTATTGGCATAAAATTCAAGAAGTATTCGATTGGGCGCAGAAGAATGTAGTGTCTACTATGTACTTGTGTTGGGCAGCACATGCGGCTTTGTATCATCATTACGGCTTAGAGCGTCAGCTTCGTGAGGCTAAACTTTCCGGCGTTTACCGCCATGATAAGTTGCGTCCCCATGAAAAACTGACGCGTGGTTTTGATGATGAATTTTGGGTGCCACATTCTCGCTACGGTGAAGTGTTGCCAGAGGATTATCAATCGGTTGAGAGCTTAAATATTCTCGCTCAATCAGCAGAGGCAGGGGTTTATTTAAGCGCCAGTGAAGACAAACGCCAAGTGTTTGTCACTGGCCATCCTGAATATGACCCAACCACGTTAGACGATGAATATCGCCGAGATTTAACCGCAGGTTTGTCTGACGATTTAGCGCCAGCGATTCCCGTCAATTACTATCGCGATAACAATCCAGATTCTGCGCTTGAGAAACCGCCAGCGAGTAAATGGCGCAGTCATGGTAGCCTGTTGTTTAACAACTGGATCAACTACTATGTGTATCAAATCACCCCTTACCAATTAGATGCTGAGCATATTCAGACATCAATCACAGGAGAGTAACGTGCAGCAGTTAGCATCGTTTCAACAACTTCAGCAAGCCCTTAACGAGCGTATTTTAATTCTCGACGGCGGTATGGGGACTATGATCCAGAACCGCAAGTTCAGCGAAAGTGATTTTCGCGGTGAGCGCTTTCAAGACTGGCACTGTGATATCCAAGGCAATAACGATTTATTAGTGCTGACCCAGCCAGAGACGATTAAGGCAATCCACTCTGAATACCTTGAAGCTGGCGCCGATATTCTGGAAACCAATACCTTTAACGCAACGACGATTGCCATGGCTGACTACGACATGGAAGCGTTAAGTGCTGAAATTAACCTAGAGGCAGCTAAACTGGCGCGCGCTGCAGCAGATGAATACACCAAGAAAACACCACACAAACCGCGTTTTGTTGCGGGTGTATTAGGGCCAACAAACCGCACTTGTTCAATCTCCCCTGATGTTAATGACCCTGCGTTTCGCAATATTACGTTTAACGAATTAGTTACGGCGTACAAAGAATCGACCGAGGCACTTATTGACGGTGGCTCAGACATTATTCTTATCGAAACCATTTTCGATACGCTAAACGCCAAAGCCGCCATTTTTGCCGTTGAAACTGTGTTTGCTGAGCGTGGTGTGAAGCTGCCGATCATGATTTCCGGCACCATTACTGACGCTTCAGGTCGTACGCTTTCAGGTCAAACAACCGAAGCATTTTACAACTCGCTGCGTCATGCCAAGCCGATTTCTTTTGGCCTGAATTGTGCGCTTGGGCCTGTTGAGCTGCGCCAATACGTGGAAGAAATGAGCCGTATTTCTGATGTCGCGGTTTCTGCTCACCCTAATGCAGGCTTGCCAAATGCCTTTGGTGAGTATGACTTCTCGGTAGAAGACATGAACGAACATGTGCAGGAATGGGCACAGTCGGGCTTTTTAAATATTATTGGTGGCTGTTGTGGTACCACACCTGAGCATATTCGTGGCATGGCAGAAACCGTTGCCAATATCGCACCGCGCAAAATTGAAGCGCGTGCAACAGCGTGTCGATTATCGGGCTTAGAGCCGCTGACCATTGAAAAAGAAACCTTGTTCGTGAACGTGGGTGAGCGTACTAACGTGACCGGCTCGGCGATTTTCCGCCGACTTATTACCGAAGAAAATTACGATCAAGCCATCGCGGTTGCGCTACAGCAAGTAGAAAACGGTGCACAAATTATTGATATCAATATGGATGAAGGCATGTTGGATTCAAAAGCGGCGATGGTGCGCTTTTTGAACCTAATTGCTGGTGAGCCAGATATCGCGAAAGTGCCGATCATGCTCGACTCCAGTAAATGGGACATTCTTGAAGCTGGTTTGCAGTGTATCCAAGGTAAGGGGATTGTTAACTCCATCAGCCTAAAAGAAGGCGAGGAGATTTTCCGTAAGCAAGCTGAGCTGCTCAGACGCTATGGCGCAGCAGTTATTGTTATGGCGTTTGACGAAGTAGGCCAGGCCGATACCCGTGAGCGCAAGTTTGAAATCTGTAAACGCGCTTATCATATTCTGGTCGATGAAATCGGTTTCCCCGCAGAAGACATTATTTTTGACCCGAACATTTTTGCCGTTGCCACCGGTATTGACGAGCATAACAACTATGGTGTCGACTTTATCGAGGCAGTGAAAGACATCAAAGAAAACCTGCCTTATGCCATGGTCTCTGGTGGTGTATCTAATGTGTCTTTCTCATTCCGTGGTAACAACCCAGTGCGCGAAGCGATTCACGCGGTCTTCCTGTACTACGCCATTAAAAACGGCATGGACATGGGCATTGTTAACGCTGGCCAACTCGCCATTTATTCCGACTTACCGGAAAAACTTAAAACGGCGGTAGAAGACGTTGTACTTAACAGTGACGATGGCGCAACGGAGCGCTTATTGGAAATTGCTGAAGAATATCGCGGTCAAGCGGGTGGCACGGCCAGTAAAGTTGATTTGGCTTGGCGTGAACTGCCCGTAAATAAGCGTCTTGAACATGCGTTAGTTAAAGGCATCAACGAATTTATTGTTGAAGACACCGAAGAAGCGCGCTTAGCTGCCAGTCGTCCGTTAGAAGTCATCGAAGGGCCACTGATGGACGGCATGAACGTGGTCGGTGACTTATTTGGCGCTGGCGAAATGTTCTTACCACAAGTGGTTAAATCTGCACGTGTCATGAAACAAGCGGTTGCCCACTTGCAGCCATTTATCGAAGCGGAAAAAACCGAAGCCAGCTCTAACGGCAAAGTGCTACTAGCAACGGTAAAAGGTGATGTTCACGATATCGGCAAAAACATTGTTGGCGTGGTGCTGCAGTGTAATAACTACGAAATTATTGACCTTGGCGTAATGGTGCCATGCGAAGAAATTTTGCGTGTTGCTCGTGAAGAAAATGTCGATGTGATTGGCTTATCGGGGCTTATCACGCCATCGCTTGATGAGATGGTGCACGTTGCCAAAGAAATGCAGCGTCAAGGCTTTGAATTACCGTTGCTGATTGGTGGTGCGACCACTTCGAAAGCCCATACGGCGGTAAAAATTGAGCCTCAATATGAGCACCCTGTGGTCTATGTGCCTAATGCCTCGCGCTCGGTGTCTGTGGTGAGTACCTTGTTGTCAGACGAGCAACGAGATGATTTTGTCGCTAAGCAAAAAGCCGAATACGTGAAAGTGCGTGAGCGTCACAACAAAAAAGGCCCACGTTCTTCATTGATTTCACTGGAAGACGCGCGTGCGAATCCAACACCAATTAGCTTTGATAACTACACGCCCGTCAAACCTAAAAAGCTTGGTGTCACGGTAATTGACGAGTTAGACCTTAATGAGGTGCGCAATTATATCGATTGGACGCCATTTTTTATGACGTGGCAGTTATCCGGCAAGTACCCCAAAATCCTTGAGCATGAACTAATTGGTGAAGAAGCGACTAAGCTATTCAACGACGCCAATGCCATGATTGACGATGTGATTAACAACAATAAGCTCAAAGCTAGTGCTGTGATTGGTTTATTCCCTGCCCATAGTGTGGGTGATGATATTGAGCTATTTGCTGATGCACAAAGTCAGCAATCGGGCGAGCGCTTGATGCGAATTCACCAGCTGCGCCAACAAGGTAAAAAGCCTGACGGGCAATATAACCGCTGTTTATCTGATTTTGTTGCACCAAAAGGCGCTGAAGCCAACGGCAAGCTTGTAGAAGATTACGTAGGCGCCTTTGCGGTATCTGCTGGCTTTGGAGCAGATGAACTAGTTAAAGCCTATGATGCTGAGCACGACACTTACAACAGTATTTTGTTAAAAGCCGTCGCGGATCGCTTAGCGGAAGCTTCAGCGGAATACTTACACGAAAAAGTACGTAAAGAATACTGGGGTTATGCACCTGATGAAGCCTTTGATAACGAAGCATTAATTCGCGAGCAATACCAAGGTATTCGCCCTGCACCAGGTTACCCAGCTTGCCCTGAACACACCGAAAAAGGCTTGCTTTGGGAGCTACTGGATGTAGAAAACAACATTGGCATGGAGCTAACCTCTAGCTATGCGATGTGGCCGGGCGCCGCAGTCAGCGGCTGGTACTTTGCTCACCCTGACTCGAAGTACTTTGCGGTCGCCAAGGTCAATAAAGACCAAGTGCTTGATTATGCGGCCCGTAAAGGTTTCACAATAGAACAAGCTGAGCGCTGGTTAGCAGCTAATTTGGATTATGATCCGGATTAAAGGCGCCAAAAACACGTTGCGCGAGTAACGAGTAACCAAGGTTTACATGTTAAATATGAAAAAGCTCGAAAGTTTATGCTTTCGAGCTTTTTATTAATCTGAATTTGTAAGTTTAAGCAGGCCGCTAGATTTTAATTAGCTGCTTACCTGTATTTGCACCTTTGTATAAATCAGCGAGTGCTTGCGGCGCATTTTCCAATCCTTCGGTAATGTTTTCACGATATTTTAATTCGCCTTGGGTGTACCACTGGGCAAGTTGTTGCAATGCGGCTGGCGCTTTAGCGGTGTGATCAATCAACACAAAGCCCATTACCGTTAAGCGCTTGGTCAGGATATGGCGATCGCGTCGCGGGCCTAATGGTGTTTCTGGCTCCCAGCTTTCCACAGCAGCAGTACCGACTTGTAGCGCACGAGCATTCATCGCTAGGTTAGGGTAAACCGCATCGGCGATAGCGCCAGAGGTGTTGTCAAAAAATACGTTGATACCTTCGGGCGCAAGCTCAGCAATGGCTTTTTCCAAGTTTTCAGTGGTTTTGTAGTTAAGTGCGTGATCGTAGCCAAATTCATTAACGCACATCTCGACTTTATCGTCGCTACCCGTTAAGCCGATCACTTTACAGCCTTTAATTTTGGCAATTTGACCAGCAATACTGCCCACACCACCAGCTGCTGTTGAAATTAACACGGTTTCACCTGCTTCAATTTTACCGAGCTCATTAAGTACCAAGTAGGCAGTTAAACCATTTGGCCCTAATGCCCCTAGAGCGCTTGAAATTGGGGCTAGCTCAGGGTTGATTTTACGGACCATAGGGTTGGGCTCACACACACAGTATTCTTGCCAGCCGAAAATGCCGTATACAGTATCGCCTTTCGCGTAATCTGGGTGTTTCGAGTCAACAATTTCACCAACACAAATCGAACGCATGACTTCATCAATTTGCACGGGTGGTAAATAGTTTGGTTCTAGTGATACCCAGCCACGCATTGCAGGGTCAATTGACAGGTAAATATTTTTAACGGCAATTTGACCATCAGCTAGCGTTAAATCTAGTTCAGTGGTTTTTGCTGAAAAGTGCGCTGGTCCTGGGATGCCGTCGGGGCGATTTGATAATACGATTTGGCGATTTTGCATCACACTCTACCTTTTATTCTTAGCTGCTAATAATAATCTGTTACTCCATTATAACCATCACGCCAGTAACTGGTTATCAGGTAATCTATTAACAGTAATGCAATTTTTGAATAACGACAGGCTATTTTCACAAGTGGAAGACTACGGCTGAGCCAGGTTTTGCGAAGAATAATAGCTCTGTTAAATCAGCTCGCGTAAAATCTTTGTTCTGTAACTCGTGATCTTTGTTTGTGAATGGCTAAACCTCGTAAAAAACTGCCGGAAAAATCTGTCGATATTTATTGCAGCAAATGCAATAGCGCCTTATTCCAATATAAAAAGGGCGGTAAAGGTGCGTTAGTCAAATGCTTTAAAGAACGTATTACCAAAGACTTCACCAATGAGCCTTGTCAGTGCCCTAATTGTCAGCAAGTGTTTGCCCGTGAACTGCTAATTCGTGGCACACCTGCGTATAAAATGATTGGTGGTAAGGTGTGGTTTAAATGAGGGTTGATGCCGCAAATAAAAGGGAGCCTGAAGCTCCCTAGTTGTTGTTGATTGATACGGCTAAAGCTAAAGTCAATTAAACCGTAAATTGTGCAATCATTTGGTTTAACTGCTGAGTAATATCGCGCTGCTCCGCACTCTTGCTTGCCATATTACCCGTTTGCGACACAGTGGTTTCGGCCAAGTCGTTAACCGCTGAGGTTTGTCGTGTAATTTCGTCAGACGCAAGTACCTGCTCACGGGTTGCCGACGCCGTTTCATTTGATTGCTGCTCAATAAGTGCAATTGCCTGGTTAATTTGCAGTAATTTGTCATTTACTTGCGTAATGATATCAGCGCTTTGGCTGGTTTTATCGCGACCAACGTGCATGGCATCTACGGCACTTGCTGCCGATGCGTGCAGTTTAGCAATGATTTCTTCAATCTCGCCTGTTGATTCTTGGGTTCGGCTCGCCAAGGTTCTCACTTCGTCGGCAACCACGGCAAAGCCTCTGCCTTGCTCGCCAGCACGCGCTGCCTCAATTGCTGCGTTTAAGGCAAGCAGATTAGTTTGTTCCGCAATACCTTTAATAACTTCAAGCATGGCGGTGATTGATTGCGAATTATGGTGTAATTCTTCAACCACATTGGCGGCATTTGAAACATCATGGGTTAGCTCATCCATCAACTGGCTTGCTTTAGCTGCAAGTTGTTGCCCTTCTGCTGATTCAGAATTGGCTTGAGTAGCATGATCAAGTGCCGTTTGCGCATTGTCAGAAATACCGTGGATGGTTTGGGTCATCTGTGATGTGGCTGTTGCAATTTGCTCAATATAGCCTTTTTGCTCAGACATAGTGCTAGAGAAATTATCTACGAGGTCGCTAACATCGCTTGATTCAACCAGTACCTTCTCTGTCGTCGTTTTGCTTTGTTTAACAATGTGCTGAATATTCTCGACAAATAGATTAAACGAATCGCTTAACTGGCCCAACTCGTCGTTTCTATTCATTTCAATTCGCTGTGTTAAGTCGCCTTCACCTGTAGCAATATCGTCCATTGCTTTGGCAATTTGTTGAATAGGCGTCGTTAACAGCCGTTGAATAGTTAGCATCATCACACCCGCAGTGACCAAGATAATCACAATAACTGCTAGTGAAGACGTCCAAATCGAGTGGTTAACTGGTTCATCAATCACGTATTGCGGCACCATAAAGCCAACACGCCAATCAAGCGCTAAAGTGTCATCTTTTATGCTGGCAACGTAGACTAGATAGTCTGCACCTTGCCAAGTGACATGCGTTAGCGCTTCGTCTTTTTGCTCTGCCAGCCTCATTAAATCGGCAAAGCCTGCTGCGCCTTCAATTTGACTGTCGACCACATTCAGTTTTGGCAGACTGCTCATGTCGATGCGATTTTGGCTGTCAGGGAATGAAATCAGTTGACCGTCAGCAGTAAATAAAAAGCCATAGCCTAGACCTTGGAATTTCATCGTATCAATTAAGCTGTGGCGAATTTCAGAGGCGAGAATGTCGATTCCCATTACACCGAGCAGTGAGCGATTATCGTCGTATACTGTGGTTTTAATGGAAGTGACAATCGACTTGTCGTTGGCATCAATTTCAGGCTTGGTAATAAACAAGCGATCTTTTGATAGCGCTTCGTGCCACCAAGGGCGCACACTGGTTGAATAGTTGGGATCGTTGTAGCGACCGTTTAAATCAAAGTACTCGTGCGTCGCTTTGGGCGCGTAAAATACTGACTTGATCATTGGGTCGCTTTGAGATTCGTTTTTAAAGAGCTGAACAATTTGCTGGTAGGCTTTATCGTCTGAGATATCACTACCTCGCTCGGTGTAATTTGCAAACCATTCATTGACGAAGGGGTTGCTTTGCAGTGAGGTAACCACACGCGAACGTTCGCGGAAAAATTCATGGATACCATCAGACGCTTGTGTTGTTGAAATGCGAATGTTTTGTAAAACAGAGGCTTCAACACTTGTAGCCCGTTCACTGGTAACGGTAAATGCCACAATAATGGCAATAACAGAAATAATGCTAGATACAGACAGTAGTACCTTGCGCATTACAGAGGGACGATTGGACATACTTCACCTTAATCATTTTACTTCAAAATACATCTTCTCAACCAAGTACAGCTTGTCGATTTTATTGTTATGTGAACCACTATTTTGACGAACTTGCTTCAGAAGGTCGTTCTATCGCCTGACTTACGATTGATATAATTATTGTTAATGGGCGATATCACGACCCCTAATCTTGACCAATCTGGTCGGATTTGTCACGTCAAAATTATTCATCCGTTGTGAATAATTACGCAGTAGTGATTGTTAAGGTGGCGACACAAACTAAGCAGTAAATAAAAGCTAAGCAGTAAATAAAGCTGAGCAGTAAAATTCATTCAGCTAGCTAGATGATTGGCAGTTAGGTGATTTGCCGTTAGATTCGTGCCATTGTTGGGCAAGCTTCAGAATAAAACGGATAAAAGGGTAGGAAGTGAAAAACAAAGGCGGCTTATAAGCCGCCTTAAAGAGTATATCTAAATCGCAAGTTTATGGTTGAAAGTGACGATTAAAGAAATTCACTATGGTGCCATTCAAATGCACTTTAACGGCTTTGCCACGCATACTGTGCTTACTGCCTGGGTATGTCATTAGCTCGAACGTCTTGTTTTTATCCTGCATTGCTTTAATTAGCTTAGTGGTGTTGGTGAACAGTACGTTGTCGTCTGCCATGCCATGGTAAACCAGTAATGCGCCCGATAGACCATCAATATAAGGGAAAACACTACTCGCATCGTAACCTGCTTGGTTAGCTTGTGGGTGGTTTAGATAACGTTCGGTGTAGTGTGTGTCATACAACATCCAATCGGTTACCGGAGCGCCAGAAACACCTGCTTTAAAGTAATCGCCCGCCTTGAACATGGTCATCAGTGCCATATATCCGCCGTAAGAATGGCCGTATATGCCAATGCGCTCTTTATCAACGAACGGTAAGGTATGTAGGTATTTTACACCAGTGATTTGATCGGTAACTTCAACGTCACCCAATTTTTCATAAATTGGGAATTCAAATGCAGTGCCACGATAATTTGAGCCACGGTTGTCTAGTTGGAATACGACATAGCCTTGTTGCACTAAATACTGAGTTAAGTACTCCTTTGAGCCCCATTGATTGGTCACTCGCTGTGCATGTGGGCCGCCATAAACACGAACAATCACAGGGTACTGCTTACCTGGCGCCATGTTTTTCGGCTTGTATAACTTGTAGTAAAGGTTGGCTTGATCATCATCAGACTTGAGCGAGCCAAACTCTGGTTGCACCCAATCGCTTAGATAAGGGGTTAGTGGGTGGGTTTCGTCAAGTTTGTTTTCTGATAACCAAGTTAGGTGCTCGCCGCCAATTTGGTGCAAACTTACTTGTTTAGGCTGGGCAATGCTCGAATAATCATCCAAATAGGTTTGGTAATCACCCGCAATAGTCACATCGTGATAGCCGTTGCGCTTAGTAACACGAGCTACGTGCTCCGGTGATTTACCCGATAACGGCGCTTTGTATAAGTGACGCTCAAGTGGGGTATCGGCACGACCAGTGAAGTAGACCCAGCCATTTTTCTCATCAACGGCTTTTAGGCTATCAACAACCCAATCGCCTTTGGTTAACTGCGCTTTTAATTTACCTTTTTTACTGTAGTGGTAAAGGTGTTTAAAGCCGTCTCGTTCAGACGCCCAAATAAAACTGCCATCGCTTAAGAAGTGAAGATCATCGTGCAGGTTTAACCAGTGATCTGAAGTTTCAGTTAGCAAGGTGTTTTGGCGGCGCGATTTAATATTGTAGCTGCGTAGCTCTAGAGTTTGCTGGTTGCGACTCTGCCATTGGTAGGTTAGTTGTTGGCTATCTGGCATCCAATTGACACGTGGTAGATAAATGTCGGTTTCATCACCTGTGTCGACAAACCGAATACGCTTACCTTTAACATCTACAGTTGCCAATTGAATGTTAACGTTGTTAGTGCCGGTTGCGGGGTAGCGCTGCTCAATCAGTTTAATTTCTTCCGCGTAAATTTCATTGCGGATTTCTACTTGTACTGGCGACTCATCAACTCGTAAGAAGGCTAAGTTTTGCTCGTTGGGTGCCCACCAGTAACCCGTCATTCGACCCATTTCTTCTTGGGCGACAAACTCTGACATGCCGTTTTTAATTAGCCCGCCACCGTCTTTTGTTAAACGACGCTCTTTGCCCGAGCTTAGCTCGTAAGCATAAATGTTTTGCTCACGAATAAAGGAAATGTAATTGCCCTTTGGCGAAAACTTAACGTCGGTTTCAAATTCCGGCGTATCGGTAATACGACGTGCAGTCTGTTCAGTTAAACTGTAGTAGTAAACGTCACCATTAAGTGGAAACAATAACGCGGTGCCATCGCTAGAAAAGGTATACTCCATAATGCCTGAGCCATAAACACGTTGGCGTTCGCGGCGTGCTTTTTCTTCGTCAGACAAGGTTTCAGGGCCTGAGAAAATATCGTTGGAGTCAACCAGTAAGCGATGCTGTTTATCGGCAAGGTTGTATTCCCACAAGTCATAACGGTATAAGTCTTCTTTTTTACCTTGTAGGTAGGTAACACGTTGGCCGTCGGGGGAGAACTTAAGAGACTTTGGCGTTTGGCCGCTAAGTGATGGCGAGCTGTAAATACGCTCTAGTGAAAGCTGTTCGGCATACACAGGTTGCAATGCCAGCGCACATCCCAGAGTGAGTGCGACTCGAGTGAATAACGTCATAATAAACCTGGATTTTATTATTGGTAAAAGTGGTTAATGCCAATGCGTTGATGCAATCTAAGCATTAACCAAGGATTTTGTGTTGTCGCATACTAGCAAAATTCACCGGCTAAGGCTAAATCGCCTCCAAAGCTTCGCTCAGCTTTTTAACGCCGATAACCTTCATGCCATCAATCTTAGTTTTTGGCATATTGTTATAAGGTACAATTGCTCGTTTAAAACCGTGCTTAGCGGCTTCATTGATACGCTCTTGACCACTGGGCACAGGGCGAATTTCACCTGACAAACCAACTTCACCAAATACCACTAAATCTTGCGGCAGGGCGCGATCGCGAAAGCTAGAAACTAACGCTAAAAGTAAGGCCAAATCGATACTAGTTTCAGACACCTTAACGCCACCAACCACGTTAACGAATACGTCTTGGTCATTCATTTGCAAGCCGCCGTGGCGATGTAAAATCGCCAGTAGCATGGCAAGTCGGTTTTGCTCAGCGCCAACCGCAACACGCCTTGGGTTACCGAGCGCGGAGTGATCGACTAAGGCTTGAATTTCAACCAGTAGCGGTCGAGTGCCTTCCCACAAAACCATCACAATACTGCCTGGTGTTTGCTCTTCACCGCGGTTTAGAAAGATCGCAGACGGATTTTTGACTTCTTTAAGCCCAGTACCTGTCATGCCAAAGACACCGAGCTCGTTAACCGCGCCAAAACGGTTTTTATGGCCACGCAAGGTGCGATATCGCGAATCGGTTGAGCCTTCGAGCATAATGGAGCAGTCAATACAGTGCTCAAGTACTTTAGGGCCAGCTAACGAGCCGTCTTTGGTGACATGGCCAACTAAAATCATGGCAACGTGGTGTTGTTTAGCAAAGCGAGTTAAAAATGCGGCGCTTTCACGCACTTGCGAAACACTTCCAGGTGCCGATTGAATATCGGCCATATGCATTACCTGGATGGAATCAATAACCATGATTTTTGGCTGCTCACGCTCGGCAATATGGCAAATATTTTCAACGCTAGTTTCTGATAATAACTTCAACTGATCGGTGGCTAGCCCTAAACGTTTGGCCCGCATGGCGACTTGCTGCAAGGATTCCTCACCTGTGATGTACAGGGTTGGCATTTGGCTCGCTAGGTGACACATGGTCTGTAGCAATAATGTACTTTTGCCAGCGCCGGGCTCACCACCAATTAAAATGGCACTGCCTGGTACGATACCACCACCTAAAACACGATCGAACTCAAGGAATCCCGATGAAAAACGTGGTAGATCTGTTAAGTCGATACTATCTAATGTTTGTACTTGCGACGCGACGCTGCCAGCGAAGCCTGAAAAGCTTCCGCCTCGGCCACTTGCCTTGGGTTGACGAAACTCTGAAATAGTGTTCCAAGCCTTACATTCTGGGCATTGGCCGAGCCAACGAGAAAAATCGGCACCGCATTCAGTGCAGACATACGAAGTTTTATTTTTTGCCATGATTATCCTTTTGGGGCACAGATATTGCTAGCTCGATGCGTTAGATATTGATTTTAATTAAATTGTGTTTAAAAATTGGCGCTTAACACTGTCTTAACTGGCTATTATCGGCTAAGTCTTATATATACTGGCTTGTGTCGTAATTCGCAATTAGCGCCATTGTAAAGAAAATAGAGATTAGATGACCAAGAATTTTTCTCAATATGCAAAAATCATTGAGCGTTTTAGAGGCCAAGTAAAGCAATCAGACTTTGAGGCCATCTTTCTAGACGCGACGAAAAATATTGCGAAAACCGAACGTTTCCTACTAAAAATGGAAATTAAACGTTTGGCACAACCTTGTACTCGTTTGATTGACTTGCGTGGTCATGTCGATGGTGAATGTAAAGCCTTTGAAGATGAAGAGCGCACGCATTATCTCGATGACTTAGCGATTCGAGTATACAAAGATAATGTCAGCGCTTATGGCGGTTACACCTTCGGTGTTTACGAGGCGGTAAATAATACTGAAAACAATTTCCGCGTTATTTATCAACGTGAAAAATCGGGCAGCCTGCCAGCAGCAGCGCCAAGCGGCGCACCAAAAGTTCAAGAAAAACTTTATTACCCAGCTAAATTTGTACCTTTTGGGGATTTTTATAATCGCCAAGAAGAGCGTATGAATTTCGCGATTGCCGTTGGAGTAACGCTTGCTAATGGTGAACTAATAGAAGCGACTAGCTCAGACTTGAGTATTTCAGGTGTTAAGCTGCGCTTTGCGGCCATGCAAAAAATATCGGTTGGCGATGTTATTAAGCTTGAATTTACTGGCCTAACGCAGGAGTTCCAATTTGGTAGTCAGTCAAACTTTGAGTATCAAGTAGAAAACATCAGTGTTGAAAATCAAGTTCAACTGATTGGTGCGTCACGTATTCTCGACAAAGAAAAAGATGGCTTTAAGCAGTTTCTCAAAGGTTTTATTCAAGGCAATAAACGCCGTTATAAAATTAATTTAGACAATACCATTGCCGCGCTAAAGTCTCGCAGCTTAGAACAGTTTGCCTTGCCGAAAATCAATGAGTTACCAGTATTTGTGGCAGCTAAAGAAGGTAAGTTTGTACCGCGTTACGCACTAACCTGTAATAACAACCAAGCGGTTTATCAGTACTGGCAGAATGAAGCGAAACAAAGCACGCTATATAACTTGATTGATTCGGATCGCGTTGAGCGTATGCTACGCGCTGAAAAGACTGGACATTCCTTACTGGTGTACAGCTTTGTTCATCAAAGCCAAGGCCGTTCTTATTTTTATACCGCGGATGAGAAGCAACTTGCTCAAGATGAGCCATTTGCTAAGCACTTTTTAGGCTTTGCTGCGTCGAAATCGACATTTGCTGTTACTATGCTCTCGATTGTTGCGGTTGATAAAGCAAAAGCAAATGCGCCATTAACGCTTGCAAACACCTTGACCAAAAAAGATGCCTACCTAGACATGCCAATTTCGGAAGAAGTGCAAAGTATTCTTTCGGGCTTGTCATATATTGTCGTCGCAACTGACGTTACTACAAAGCAAATACGCAGTGATTACCAGCAGTTTAGTTACGACGATATTGTCACCAGTAAATTAAAAGCATTTGGCCACAAGCGTTTGGTTAACGCACCGGCAATGGATGAAATTGGCGTTAACTATCGAAACCAACGACAAGAGCCTAGATTTGTCTATAAAACTCCTGTCGAGGTTGAAGCGGAAGGTGTTATGTGGACAGGCACTTCACAGGACTTTTCGGTATCAGGTCTTAAAGTGCACTTAGATAAGTCGGCAGTATTAAGCAAAGGTGAAATTGTTAAGATTGCCTTCCCGAATCTACAAAAAATTACGTCAACCTTTGAATTAAAGTCGCTGCCTTATGAAGTCATGCGCATCAATAAAAAGAAAAATGTGCTGAATTTGCGTGTCCATGTTGAGCGTCATCAGCATATTGGCAGAGCTTTCTTTAAAGTATTGATTGAAAAAAACAAAGCCAAGCTGACCAAAGAAGAATACGCCGATATGACGCCGGGGCTTGCCAAAGCATTACGTACAATCTATGCGAAAAGTACGAGCGTGCCGAGCTTCTTTGTGCAATCAAGTGGCAGTCGCTACAAGGTTGAAACGTTGGCAGGCGGTAATAATGAAAAACCGTTTTTAATGAGCATGAAAGGTTTAAGTGATCGGCCTAAGCACCTCAATCTTTACCCATTATTACATCATCCAGAAGCGGCTAATTTGGTTAACCTCACGTTGAAAAAACTCCAACAAGCTGATGCCCCAGCAGAGGAAACCTTGTTTATTTCAATTAAGCGGAATGCTGACGCGATTGATCAGGCAGTGACAACCAAGTTAGCCAGTGAACTAAGTTCCACTAAATTGAAAAAGATGTTTATCGACAAGGCGCAAAAAAGCGGTGAGTTTTATTGTGTGCAAATTAAATTGTCTCGCACCGCTGAGCCGGATATGGAGCACTTGAATCCAGAGTTAAGCTATATTGGTTCTTATGCAATTCATCGCGGCAAGCAATTAGAGCAAGAAATTTGGAGCGTTGCTGGCGTAATGCAGTGTTTCGATATCACTCAAGAAGTGATTAATCGCCATAAACTGCTAAATTAAAAACATTCACCAGTTATCAAATCAAAAAAGCCAGCATATTTCGCAATATGCTGGCTTTTTCTTATGTTGTCTTTTTATAGTGTTGCCTTTTTCTTCGACAGGAAAAAAAGTGGGTTATTTTAACCAATGAAGCATACAATCAAGCCCACTATGGCTAATGCTTGAGTCGGCTTTCGCTAGAACTAAAGGTTTTGCTTTATAGGCGACACCTAAGTGAGCGGCTCCCATCATCACAAGATCATTAGCACCATCGCCCATGGCAACTGTTTGTGTTGCCTTAATGCCATATTGCTCGGCGAGTTCAACAAGCACGTCTGCTTTCTTTTGAGCGTCAACCACATTGCCAAGCACCTTGCCTGTTAGTTTCTCATCAACAATCTCTAGCGTATTCGCATAGGCGGCATCTAAGCCTAATGTTTCTTTTAGATGGTCAGCAAAATAGGTAAAGCCGCCAGAGGCAATGGCAACACGCCAATTGTGCGTTTTTAATGCCTCAACTAATGTGACAAGCCCAGCCATTAACGGCAAGTTATTTGCGACTGCTGCAAGAATTGACTCTGGCGCATCCTCAAGAGTGGCAACGCGTTGATGTAAGCTTTGTGAGAAATCTAGCTTACCTTGCATTGCTAGTTCTGTTACCTCAGCAACTTTTTCACCAACGCCTGCTAACTTAGCAATTTCGTCAATACATTCAATTTCAATGGTAGTGGAATCCATGTCCATCACTAGTAAACCTGGTTCGTCTAAGCGTGGTGCGTCAGTGACAATGGCAGCTTCAAAATTCTCGCTTTGGGTCAATGCTACTAACTGCTCGCGCGCCAATGTAATGTTTTCACATTCAATTGCAAAACGGACACTTTCCAGTTGATTTCGTTGATTGAACGCGGTTAATGCGGTCAACGATAGTTGGCATTGCTGTTCGATACGAGCAAGTAAGCTGACACTAATCGAGCTAAAAACCACAAGCTCAATGTTTGTATTTTGTGCCTGATACTCGCTAAATTGAAAACCGCTCGGGGTTGTTGAAAGGCACACGGGCGCTTGAGCTAATACAGTTTGAAAGGCTTGTGCAAGCGGTTGGTCGCTGACACTGACATCAGATTGAAAATTGCTGGTAATCACGAAAGAGTCCTAAATTCAGTATTTAAACAGATGCATACATGCTATATGGTATAAATATTGTTCACTTGGTTAATGGCTACGATGCAAACAGAATTGCCTTTATACCCCAAAATATCATCGATTTATAACAAAATTCTGCAATTAGCGATTGCGATAGTCTTGATTGTTGTGCTGCTCAATATGCTGATAACTCGTTATAACGACCAAGCTCAGTTGATTTCTAGCCAACAGCAAGCGTTCGCTGATGATTATATTAACCAAGCAGCACAAGCGATGTTGGTGTTATTAAAGCAAGGTAAAAAAGCCGCGACGAATGAATACTTAGCAAAGCTCGCGTTGCCTGAGTTTATTTCAGGAGTGACCTTGTATGATCAAACTGGGCAAACTGTCGGCGTTGGTGGTAAAGAGCAGAGCATTCATGAATTATTTGGCATCAATACGCCAGAAGTATCGCAATATTCCGACGTGTCTCCGCTTGTGGTCGAACTTAGGGATGAAAAACTGCAAGGCTATTTACGCTTTACTATCAGCAAACAAGCGTGGCAACAAAGCTTGCAACAGGCTAATACTGAACATCAAGAAATTATGCGTTACATGCTACTCGTTGCTGGTTTGATTGGCTTTTTGTTGGCACGCGGATTAAGTCGTTTTAGGTCGCCAACTTCACTGCTTAAAAGCAAGCGTCACTAATAGCGAAGGTATTAAAGTCACAAGTTAAACAAGCGGTTTATATTCGCTTCAATCTGCTCGCTTAACATATCTTTGTCTTCACTACGTAAACTAGCTAGCGTCTCAAAAACATCGACAACATGTTTGGGGTGGTTTGCTTGTCCCTGAAAACCCGCTAGTGGCATTGCCGGTGCATCTGTTTCCAATACCAGTGATTCAATCGGTAACTTTTTAACGGTGTTAATGGTTTTGGCTGCTCTGGGGTAAGTGATCGTGCCGCTAATACCCAATAAAAAACCTAAGTCTAGATATTGTTTTGCTTGCTGGTAGCTGCCTGAGAACGCGTGAATTATACCGCCATGACTTAGCTTAGCCGCTTTGAGGCTGCGCACAACTTCGGGGTGGGACCGCCGGTGGTGAACGATTACGGGCAGTTGATGCAGCTTGGCTAGCTCAAGTTGTTGCTCAAAGATAGTGATTTGCTGGTTAAGATGCTGCGTTGGTGCTTTGCTGTCTTTAGCTATTGTCCCATCAATGCCCATTTCTCCGAGTGCAATCAGCGAAGCTTTGTGCTCCGCTATTAGTTTGTCGAGTTGCTCAATGGCATCATCGGCTAAACCATCGAGAAACCAAGGGTGAATGCCCAAGCAAGGATAGAGTTCAACTGAGTTTGTTGCTTGGGCTGGCAGCGATAGCACTTGTTGCCAGTTTTGTGGGCCAATACTAGGCACAATAATGCGCTTTATTTGCTGTGCTTCACAAGTTGTTAGCACATCATTTAACGACTGGCTGAGTTCGTCAAAATCTAGGTGGCAATGGCTGTCAGTAAAGCTTAGCAAGTGTTTCTCAGTTATTGTTGGTATACGGTTTACATATAAAAAAGGTTAGCATGAAGCTAACCTTTTTTGTTCATCAGATGTTTGTGAGCGAGCTAAAAATTGCGAATTTTTTCTGCACGTGCCACTAGTTTTTCTAACATGGGCTCAAGCTTAAATTTCTCAATAAAAAGCGGTGATAACTCGCGCTCTTTGAGCAAGGTATTCGCTAGGTAAACCGCGTGAGCGGTGCCGAAAGGTTTGTTGAGCAGTTTTTCCGGTTGATATTGCAATACCAAAGCTTCGACAATGGCATAAGGAAAGCCCCATAAATGCAATAAGTAGCCGCCCACTTGGGCATGATCAGTATTAAATAACTTTTGCTCTAAGCCAATGTTATCGCTGCCATTTAAGCGCTCCGCCATAAACTTTTTGGTTTGCTTTTCGTCAACTTCATAGAGCACTAATTTGCCAATGCCATGCAGCAAACCGGTCAGTAATGCTTGTTGTTTTAACTGCGCTTTAACGATTGATGCCGCCATTCGCGCGGTTGCTAAACAGTGCTGTTGTTCTTGCTCGATTGAGAAGTCAGGAATATTGGGTTGGTAGGAAAACATTTCTGCCGTCATCACAATACAGCACAGGGTATCAACCCCCATTTTAGTGATGGCATCACCGATGTTCGTAATTTGCTTGCCCTTCGCCATCGCAGAGCTATTGACGAATTGTAGTACTTTAGCGACGAGTGCTGGGTCGCGACTAATAATTTCGGCAATCTTTGCTGAGTCAGTAGTGCTTTGTTTTAGCAGCTGATTAAGCTGCATATAAACCTTAGGTGGGCTTGGAAGGGTTTTGACCTTAGCAACGGCATCAACAATATGTTTTTTGGTGATAACTTTGTGCTGCGGCACCATAGCCTCAAGCAAGGTGACAAGGTCTGCAGCGTGAATCGGTGAACGAATCTGCTCGTGCGCTAAATCAAAATCACTGTTGTCATCGTGGGTAACGACAATTTTAAGGGCATGAGGAGCCGCTTGAATAAGTGCTTTTAGGCACGCGTCTACCGCCATACCCGCCAATTGCTCGTTAACTACAACGACGTCGTAACGGCTAGCGGCAAGCAGCTCAAGTGCCTGTTCAGCATTGGCAACCTGGCTTAAAGTATGATTACCGCGACTAAAAATTTTATTTAACGTTGCTTGATCGGCGCTATTAGCCCCGATAAGTAAAAGCTTCATTACAACTTCACCTCTTCCTTACTCCCTAAAAATAACATCCTATTCAAGCTGCATCCCTGTCACAGGGGAGCGTATTACATACGCTCCATCACATCGATACCTAAGATATCTAAGCCCTTGGCAAGTGTGGTTGCGACACTTGCACAAATCGCTAAGCGTGATGTCTTAGTTTCTTCGCTAATACCTTCTTTTAGGATTGGGCAAGCTTCGTAGAAGCTCATGTACAAGCTCGCTAACTCGTATAAGTAGTTACAAAGTAGGTTAGGGGTACAGTCAGCAATCACTGAATCTAGTACTTCTTCCAACTGAAGTAGCTTAAGGGCTAGCGCTTTTTCTTGTGGTGCTTCAATTGTTGCTTGCTCTGTTAAGCTTGCCGCGTCAACGCCAGCTTTGCGGAAAATACTTTGAATACGCGAGTAAGCGTACTGTAAGTATGGTGCTGTCGCCCCTTCAAAGCTCAGCATGGTTTTCCAGTTAAAGATGTAGTCGCTAGTGCGGTTTTTCGATAAATCAGCGAATTTCACTGCGCCAATACCCACTTTACGCGCCACTTCTTCAAGCTGCTCAGCGCTGATTTCAGGGTTTTTCTCTTTGATTAAGTCAGTTGCACGCGTAACCGCTTCGTCAAGTAGCTCTGCTAGCTTAATCGTGCCGCCAGTACGGGTTTTAAACGGCTTGCCGTCATCACCCATCATCATGCCGAATGGGCAGTGATCGTAAGCCACTTGCTCAGGTAAGAAACCGGCTTTACGAGCAACGATTTCCACTTGCTTAAAGTGCAAGGCTTGGCGCGCATCGGTAAAAATAATGATGCGATCAGCGTTTAACTCACCACTGCGGTAACGACAAGCTGATAAGTCTGTCGTTGCGTATAAGTAGCCGCCACCAGATTTTTGTACGATAAATACCGAAGGCTCGCCGTCTTTGTTCGCCATTTCGTCGATAAATACCACTTTCGCGCCTTGGTCTTCAACGGCAATTTCTTGTGCCATTAATTCATCGATAACTTTTGGTAAGTCTGGGTTGTAGGCGCTTTCACCCATAATATCGTTACGGGTTAGGGTAACGTTGAGCTTTTCGTAAATCTCTTCACTGTGGGCGATAGAGATATCAATAAACTGTTGCCATAGCTTGTCGCATTCCGCGTCACCACCTTGCAGTTTTACTACGTATTCACGGGCGCGATCAGCAAAGCCTTCTTCGTCGTCAAAGCGCACTTTGGCTTCACGGTAGAAAGCTTCTAAGTCAGATAGGGCAGTTTCAGCGACTTCATCGGCGGCTAGTTTATCGCTAAGGTGAGCGAGTAACATTCCAAACTGTGTACCCCAGTCACCCATATGGTTTTGGCGAATAACTTTATCACCACGGAATTCTAGGGCGCGTACCACGGCATCACCAATAATGGTTGAACGTAAGTGACCAACGTGCATTTCTTTCGCTAGGTTAGGCGCTGAATAGTCAACCACAACAGTTTGTGGCTCTGCACGCTGGCTAACACCTAAGTTAGTATCAGCGGCGCTGGCTGCTAATTGGCTAGCAAGCCAAGTGTTGTTTAAATGAATATTAATAAAACCTGGGCCTGCAAGTTCGATATTGTCTGCAATATCTGCTAGCGCTGGTGTTAAATGTTCAACCACTTTTGTCGCTAATTCGCGTGGGTTGGTTTTAAGCTTTTTCGCCGCGCCCATCACGCCATTGGCTTGGTAATCACCAAATTGCGGTTTGGTTGATTGACTAACGGCTGGGTTGGTATCTGCTGGTAAGCCTGCTGCTACCATGGCTTTTAGAACAATTTCACTTAATAACGCTTTAATATTCATTTTATTATCTCTTTCATTCATTCTTGCCCGAATTAAGTTGAATTTGGGCATTTTCGCCGTGTTAAAGAAATAACTCACGCCGAATTAATATTCAGATTATTATTAACTATGCCACTGAATAGAGCGACGCATAATTAATATAAGACTATTTAATTATCTCTTTCATTCATTCCAGCCCGAATTAAGTTGAATTTGGGCATTTTCACCGTGATAAAGAAGTAACTCACGCAGAATTAATATTCAGATAATTATTAACTATGTCACTTGATAGAGCGATGCATAATTAATATAAGATTATTTAATTGCCAATTTCATCGTAGGGGACGTTTTAGCATAGCCGTCAAATTTTTCATGAGAGAGCATAGTTAAACTAGGTGACAAGAAAAAATGACGACTAAAACACTTCTATAACGAAATTTTAGTGTTCGCGCGTTTTATGGAAAACAATATCTGGATGACGCTCTTGTGCCAAATTCAGGTTAACCATGGTTGGTGCGATATAGGTTAAGTTATCGCCGCCATCAAGCGCCAAGTTGTCTGATGCTTTCTTGCGGAACTGATCAAGCGTGCGCTCATCATCACAAGTACACCAGCGCGCGGTGGCAACACTTATTGGCTCGTAAATCGCATCTACGTTGTATTCGGTTTTTAAGCGCTGAACAACTACTTCAAATTGCAGCACACCAACCGCGCCAACAATCATATCGTTGTTATCTAACGGTCTAAATACCTGTACTGCACCTTCTTCTGATAACTGGATCAGACCTTTTTGCAGTTGCTTAGCTTTAAGTGGATCGCGCAGGCGAATACGACGGAACATTTCTGGCGCGAAGTTAGGAATACCGCTGAACTTCATTTCTTCGCCATTGGTAAAGGTATCACCAATTTGGATACTACCGTGGTTGTGCAAACCAATAATGTCACCAGCAAAGGCTTCTTCAACGTTAGCGCGATCGCCCGCCATAAAGGTTACCGCATCGGCAATTTTCACGTCTTTACCAATACGCACTTGGCGCATCTTCATGCCTTTGCTGTATTTACCTGAAACGATACGCATAAAGGCGATACGGTCACGGTGCTTCGGATCCATATTTGCTTGAATCTTAAAGACGAAACCCGAGAATTTTTCCTCGATGGCTTCTACATCGCGTTTGTCTGTTGAGCGTGGCTGCGGTGTAGGTGCCCATGTCGTTAAGCCATCAAGCATATGGTCAACACCAAAGTTACCAAGCGCAGTACCAAAGTATACGGGTGTTAATTCACCTCTTAGGAACTCTTCAAGGTTGAATTCGTGCGATGCACCGACGACTAATTCTAATTCTTCACGTAAGTCTTCCGCGAAAGCACCAATTTCAGCGTCAAGCTCTGGGTTGTCTAAGCCTTTAATCACGCGTTTTTCTTGAATCGTGTGACCTTGGCCTGTGGCGTAAAGGATGGTTTCATCGGTTAAGATGTTGTATACACCTTTAAACTCTTTACCCATGCCAATAGGCCAAGTGATTGGCGCACATTTAATTTTCAATACGTCTTCCACTTCGTCCATGACTTCCATTGGATCACGGGTATCGCGGTCCATTTTGTTCATAAACGTAATGATTGGCGTGTCACGCAAACGGGTAACTTCCATTAATTTAATGGTTCTGTCCTCAACACCTTTAGCGGTGTCGATAACCATTAAACAAGAGTCTACCGCTGTTAGCGTACGATAGGTATCTTCCGAGAAGTCTTCGTGACCTGGGGTGTCGAGCAGGTTAACGAGGCAGTCAGCGTATGGAAATTGCATTACCGAGGTAGTGATCGAGATACCACGGTCTTTTTCCATTTCCATCCAGTCAGACTTAGCGTGCTGACCAGATTTTTTCCCCTTTACCGTACCGGCTGTTTGCAAAGCTTGACCGAATAATAATACTTTTTCGGTGATCGTGGTTTTACCCGCATCCGGGTGAGAGATGATAGCAAACGTGCGGCGCTTGCCGACTTCTTGCTGTTGTACAGACATGCCTGATTCCTGTAACGATAAGGGTGAAAATTAAAAGCGCAGTATTATAGCGAGAAGTGTCGATAAGAGCAGCAAAAATTATTTGTCATTTATTGTTACTACTCGCACTTATTGACTATAAATCACCCCTGTCGAATCAACGAATCAACGAATCAAGCATTCATCTATAAAAATACGTTAGTCAAAAACCCCTACTACTTGACGACTGATAGCAATCAGCTTGCCATTGGCGTCCCAAATATCAGATTCCATATGACAATAGCCATCGGCAGCTTGGCGTGGGAAGGATGAATAGGCGAGCCAGTCAGTTGGCTTAATTTCATCATGCGGGTGCAAAAACTCAATATTCCAGTTCATGCTGCTCGCTGGTGCTGGCCATTTTAAGGTTTGCAACACTGGGCAAGGGTAGCCATCGATCAACGCGATCAAGTGAGCATCAGTAATCGCATCTGGCGCTTTGCTAAAGCGAATCCAGCCTTTGATATGGTTCTTTTTACTGCCCATAAATGGGAACTTACCTTCCACTAGGTTGAGGTCTAGGTGTTTTAAAAACTTAGGCACAACTTTCGGGATCGGTGGAATAAACTGTGCTTTTTTCGCTGGCGGTAATTCGTGTCGCTCGGTATTTTCAACCGCGATTTTTGATTGGCGATCAACCGCAAAACACACTTGGCAAATCACCGCGACTTTATCTTGCTGAATGACTTTACCGAAAGCTTGTGTGGCATTTTTACCTTCGCGCAGGATCTCAACTTGTAGCTCAAACGGCTCATCTACCGCCAAAGGCCCGACAAAGTTGCAGTTAAACGAGCGCATTGGCCGGTTGTTAGCGACTTTCGATTTGATTGCCTGATAAAGCACTGCCGCTGAAATACCACCAAATACGGTACGCCCTTGCCCCCAGCTAGCGGGAATGGTGAGTGTCGATGAGTTTGTTGCTTGCGCGAGTAGGGTATCTATATGCATAAAATGCTAATTCCTTGATAGGGTTTGCGGTGTCACTTCAATAGTTTCCTCACCATCTTTTTGACTAGTAATGGTCAACCAAAGTTGGCCTTCAGAAAGAGTACATTGCAGATGCATTTGGCGATCAACTACATTAGCTAATTGTTCGGCTAACTCAGGCGCTATGGTGGTTACGGTTAAATTGCTTTTTAAGCGAAGTTGGTTCTCTTCTTTTTGCCACCACTGGTTAAACGGGCCATCGGCATAACTGTAAATGATCATTTGCTTGGCTTGATTACAGCCTTTTTTGATACGTGTTGCTGATGGCTGGCCAAGCTCTATCCAATGCTCAATTTCATCGTGTAAGTTTTTTTGCCATAAATCAGGCACATCAACATCGCTTAACCCTTTGGTAAATGCCAATGACTCGTTGGCATTAAAAATAAACGCCAAGATGCGCAGCATCATTCTTTCGTTATTTTCAGAAGGGTGACGAGCAATGGTGAGGTCGTGCTCACCGTAGTAGTTTCTATCCATATCAGAGATGGATAACTGAACTTTAAATATTGTTGCTTTAAGCGCCATAAGAAATGATGAATATGAGTAGTTGCTCTAATTATATTCACACAATGGCAGATATTGTCACCTGCTAATTAGCAAATTGGTTGTCTTGGTTTTTATGCGTGATGGCTAATAAATAAACTTGCACATTAAGATTACATGTGTAATTGTTATTTTAGATTACATGTGTAATCAATGAGGTTAAAGCTTAATAAAATTAATCAATTTTGTTCTGCAGGTTAAACGAGCAAGCTCAATTTTGATTCCAAATGGGAAGTTGCATGAAAACACGAAAAACAAGTGCAAAACAGATGGTACTGGGTGTACTTGCTATGGTGACAGCCGGTTGTAGCACACCTACCGTGCATTTGTACGGTCGCTACTTAACCGAGGAGCAACAAACCAATGTTATTGAGCAGTTGCAAAGTAGTCTAGAAGGCAAAGCGTTTAACATTTCTGTTAACCAACATCGGTTTCCTGAGTCGATTAACGATACCACCATTATTTACTCTCCTTTTATCTCAGACCCAGCGATTGTTCATTTGTTAGCAAGCGAGTTATCCAACCTTGATTGGCAAGTAACTCGGACTTCAGCTTTAAAAGAAGGTAATCACTGGTTTCAAAAGAATTCCATTGGCGTATTTCTGGTGCCGAATGGGGTTAACCCGCATGCTGGAACTTCAATGAGAGATATGGCGAATCTGTACCGTATTGAATTCGACAAGAGCCAAGATTTACAACATGGTGAAAGCGATCAATGCCACTCTTCTCTTACGCTCAATTTAAATATAAATGGTCGGTATACTTTTAGCGAAGAAGTTAAAAATGAAAATTATAGCTATGGCACCAGCGGTCAATGGCGAATGCGAGCATACCCATTTATTGAGATGCGCCCCGACGCGGGTGGTCGTTGGCTGTATTTTGAAGCACAGCAAGAATCACGAAATGATCAGATAAGCGAATTGAACGTGACGACATTAACACCAGTAGAAGATTACGCAAATTTAGCGGGCTGTCAGTTTGTTTATGGTCAGCGCAGTTAGGCAGGTTGAGTGCCAATCAGATTGGGCAGGCGAGGCCGCAAGTTAGGAAATTATTATGATTGATATTAGCAATGCTGAAGCCGAAGTATTAACGGTACTTTGGGGGCAACACCCACTGTCTGCTGGCGATATAATCGAGCAGCTTAACCAAGAGCGCCCTTGGCATGAAAAAACCGTGAAAACCTTGCTTAATCGGCTGGTAAAAAAAGGTGCCGTTGGTTTCGAGAAAGATAAACGCCGCTACTTGTACTATCCGATTTTAGAGCAAGCCAGTTATCAACAACACGCTAGTCAGTCGTTAATAAAGCGTTTGTTTAGTGGCCGAGTTTCACCTTTGGTTGCTGGTTTTGCCAAGCACAACAATTTGGAAAAAGAAGACATCGAGTCGTTGAAGCAGTTGATCAGTGATTGGGAGCAAGAAAATGATTAGCTGGCTTGGCGAGGTAATCATCCCATTTACCTTAGTTGCTGCAGTGCTACTGCTGACAAGGCGTTATTTATCCAGCTTTTACAGCCCTCAAATGGGGTACGCTACTTGGCTGCTGTTACCCGCAAGTTTGATTGTCCCTTTTGTTGAATTACCAAACTGGTTTGCTGTCGTTAACGAAGGGCAAAGTGTTCAGCGTTACTTGGCGGTATACAACGCTCAGCCTTCAAGTGCCGGTGTTGAGCTGCCTTTGCTTACTATTTGGCTTGCTGGTGTACTCAGCTTGCTGGGCTTTTGGAGTTTTCAGCACCTAAAACTGATCAAAGCGTACGCTAACTGGCAGCCTGTTACCAATGAACTATTGCAGTACGAAGTGCTAGCAAACAGCGCATTAAAAGTTTACCGAACACAGCAGAACTATAGCCCCGCGCTAGTCGGGATAGTTAAACCGAAACTTTTGATTCCCAAGCATTTTGAGCAGTTGTATTCGAAAGAGCAGCAACAGCTGATTCTTGAGCATGAACTTTGCCATTTCGATCGAAATGACATGGTATGGAACACCATTGGGCTGCTGGTAGTGGCTTTAATGTGGTTTCACCCTCTGGCATGGCTAGCGTATTCGCGCTTTCGCCGTGATCAGGAAATTTCCTGTGATCAAACCGTGTTGGCGCGCAAACACACGACTTGCAGGATTAACTACAGCAAAGCCTTGCTGGTGGCGGCACAAGCATCTCCACCACTTGGCTTTGCTCAATTATCCTTTAAAGAATATGGAGATAAAAACGTGATGTTTGAACGCATTAATATGATTAAACAAGGTTATCAACAATCCAAGCTAGTAAGTACTGCGGTGTTGGTGGGGGCATTAAGTGTAATGTCGGCAATTAGCTATGCTGGTGATGGCTACTCAACAAGTGATACGCATAAGTCGAGCAAGAAAATGAGTAACTTGGCTGATCACATCAAGCCGACAGTGCGCATTGAGCCCAAATATCCGATTCAAGCGGCACGCGATAGCGTTGAAGGTTCGGTGGTACTTAAGTTTGATATTACGCCAAGCGGCAGTGTCAGCAATATCAGTGTTGTTAAAGCTATCCCTGAAAATGTATTTAATAAAGTGGCAAAAACAGCGTTAGCACAATGGCAATATGAAACATCGACTAGTGGTTCAAATAATAATTTAGTACAGTTGGATTTTATGATTGATGATAATTCTACTTTTAATTTCGCGAATTTGACCGAGCAAATAACGGTGAGTAATTAGCGAAGAATTGAAAAGCTGGTTCGTAAACCGTGTAAGTTAGCTTGCCAGCTTTTTCCCCATCACAATAGAGTCTTCATAGCCTGTTGCCGTTGGGTAGTAACCAGTGCGGCGGCTAATTTCGGTAAAGCCATGATTGATGTAAAGCATGATTGCTGGCGTATTGCTGGTTCTAACATCTAGCCAAAGTTGCTCGCCACCAAGGCTTTTCGCTTGCGCAATAAACTGTGTTAGTAGCGCATTACCGAAGCCCTGACCTTGCTCAATGGGGTTTACGCAAATATTCATTAACGTGGCTTCACCTAAAATGTATTCACCAATATAAAAGCCGATAATTTTGCTGTTGCCACTTGCGTCAATAGTTTGCGCATATTCACCAAAATAGCGGCCACCTACACAAGACTGAAATAGTTTTTCTGTCCACGGGTGAGTGTGGCAAGCATTTTCAATAGGCATTAGGGCAGTTACATCAGCTAATGTAATTGTGGTGTAGGTAAGGTTGTTAGTACTTGAATTTGTCATTTTAATTGGCAAGTAGCAGCCAAAGTTGCTGTTTCAGTTGAGGTTGCTGAGCAAGCACTTCTAAACTTGGTGTCACTAAATGCTGCTTGGTCAGTTCAATTGTTTCCGCTTGATGGAATTGCCACTGAAGCAAGCCCAAATCTATTTTGTCTTCTTTAATACTGACTTCAGTTTGATTCAGTGACAGCGCAGTCAAAATATCTAAATAAAAGCGATGGTTTGCCGTTGCTTTGACATCAATGGCTAAATAGTCTGCCGAAGGAGCAGAGTTTTGTTGATCTCGTAGTTGATACAAGTCAATGCCCATGGCGGTCAATTTATCGAATGCTGCTTGCTGGATCATAATAGGCAAATACAATTATCACTTGTGATAAAGAATGATTAACGAGTTTGTTGAGCAGACTATATGTTAGGAACTAACTGAAAGTAAAGAGAGAGAAAAAGTGGCAGGGGTAGAGAGATTCGAACTCCCAACCGTCGGTTTTGGAGACCGCTGTTCTACCAATTGGAACTATACCCCTGCAGAGGCGTTGCATTATACCCAACCAAAGTTAAAGGTAAACCCCTTAAAAAGCGAAAATTGTAAAAAAATAGCGGTTTTTAATTGTTTGCTGGTATTTTCAGCAGAAAGGGCTTGATAAGTAAACAAACCCTTTCTGCTGACAGGGGGCAACTAATACCAACTTGAATAATTATTTGATCACTCAGCGAGAATTTAAAGGCTCATAGACAAGGCTTGGCGTGCAGAGAATGGTTATTCTCTCTTCTATTGAACGAAAAGCAAACGGCATAACGCAGTATATGAGCCTTTAAAACTCGCCTTTAGGAATGCATAAGCAGCATGATAACTGCACACAATTCACTTGATGTAGAACAACTATATCGTCATAAATTTCGTTTGTTCTAATACTGCTTATGTCATTCTGAGAGACTAAATAATTAATCAAATTGGTATAAATATTCGAGATACAGGTTATAAGTATTTTGAGCTAGATGAGTAGAATCTAGGTCATTCAACAAGTTATCTTTGCCGGTTAGTTTCTTAGGGCGTTGAAGCCCAATTACTCGGCCAATCAACCGTTCTTCGGCTGCGCTCTTTGAAGATGTTTAGCTGTGTGTCTAAATACTCTTGTACAGATGCTTGCTTGTTTTTGTCAGTTTGTTGCCACACAAGCCAATTTTCAGCTGCTTCTTCATTTAGTTGAGGTAGTTGCGCCAGTATTGCTGGTTGAGCACTTTTTAGTTGTTCAACTAGGCTTTGCATACTGCTATCACCGTGTCGGTAGGCTTGTGCCAACCAGTAATCTGCTTGCGGTAAGTTTTGATTGTGTAAATAAATCAGCCCTAGGGTATGCATTGCGCCTGGGTGCTTGCTTTGTGCGGCTTGCTCTATGTAGGTAAGCGCTTTTTCAGGGTTTTGGTAGTGGTCGTTGGATAAATAGATGAGCCCCATTTTGTATTGAGCACTTGGTACACCTTTAAATGCAGCTTTTTTGTAGTATTTAACTGCGCGGCGCAAATTCTTTTTCGTACCATAACCGTTGTAATACATGTCAGCTAAGGTGGCGATAGCTTCTTTGTGGCCACTACTAGCATATACATCGAAGTCATTAAAGTAACTGCGACACTTGGTACTCAAGCAAGATGTTATTTCATTTGAAGCGTAACTAGACGCTGAGTAGAAAGACAACAGCGCAATAACTAATAGTGATTTTCTCATGCTAAATTCCTTCTTATTCCAAGTATGTTATCCGACTATGTTACCTAAAGTAGCAATTGCTAATTTGGCTGTTAGCGTTTGGATTGATGTATAAATTAACCTTTCTATTCGCCGATCAACTCACCCATCAACTCGCCCTTCAACGGCTATCCTTCACCGCTGTGTATTACATTTTTCGGTCTTTTAAGCTCTGGTTTTAAACCCTATATTCAAAAGTGAATAGGCTTTGAAATCTTTGCTCATATTCAAAGCCTATTAATTCACATAAAAAGCTAAAAGCTAATTGTGATGGGAGGTCGGTTTTGAGTGATAAAACCTGACTTCATCTGGGTATGGAAATACATCTTCGACAATACCCGCAGCAACATTTTGTTGTGCTTGCTGCCAATAACTGGCGTCTAATAGCTCTGGGTGATGTTGTAAAAACGCTTTGCGATACTTCGGGTTAGCTAGTGCAAACGTCGCTAACTCTTCTGGGAACATATCGCCAGGGTCTACTGTATACCAAGGCTCTGAAGCATAAATTTGCTCTTCGGTTTTAGGTTCAGGCTTCACTCTAAAATTCACTTCGTCCATGTAAGTGATTTCATCGTAGTCATAGAAAATAACGCGGCCATGGCGAGTTACGCCAAAGTTTTTCAAGAGCATGTCGCCAGGGAAAATATCGGCAGCAATCAGTTGCTTGATGGCTGTACCATAACCCAACATAGCATCACTAATTTCCTCGTCACTTGCTTTAGCAAGGTAGAGATTAAGCGGCGTCATTCTGCGTTCAATATACATGTGCTCGATAACCACCAGATCGTCTTCGTAGCGAATAATCGATGGCGCAACTTGTTCTAGCTCTGCTAATAACTCATCAGAGAACCTGTCTTTGGGAAAGGCAACTTCGGAATACTCCATGGTATCGGCCATTCGACCAACTCTGTCGTGCAGTTTCACCAGACGATATTTAGACTTCACATCTTTTTTCGTCATTTGTTTGCTTGGCGCAAACTTGTCTTTAATGATCTTAAACACATAAGGGTATGACGGGAGGGTGAATACTGACATCACCATACCTTTGATCCCTGGCGCAAGTTCAAGCTTATCGTCGCTTTGCGCTAAGTGGTGCAGGAAGTCGCGATAAAATTGCGTTTTACCCTGTTTGTGGTAGCCAACCGCAGAATAAAGTTCAGCCTTGGTTTTACTTGGCATCAACTCTTTTAAAAAGTTAATCATCGGCAGCAAATAAGGACAATCAACAAAGAAGTAGGCACGAGCGAAACCGAATACGACCGCCATGTCTTCTTTATTAGTTAGCAGAGTATCAACGTAAATATGGCCTTGTTCGTCGTTAAGCAGCGCCACAATAAAAGGCGTTTCACCGCCCGGTGAAACCACGCGACCAATAATGTAAGCGCCTTTATTGCGATAAAAAACTTGATCAAGAATATCAAACTTCATCTGATCGATTGGGTAACGAGTTTTGTCTGCTTCGCGTGAAAAGCGACTAATTACGATATCAATATCACCAGCTAAATCACGAAACGGCAGGGTAAAGCCCGCTTTTTCCATGATTGTCTCAATGGTTTTTTCTAAGCCTTGCTCATTGGGTTCATAGCGTGTGTAGATTTGCTTTTGACGCAGGTTGTCTAAACATTCTTGAGAAGATTCAACAAAAATAAAACCGTTGTGGTAGTACTTGCGCTCAAACAGATGACAAAAAATGGAATTGTAAAAGCTTTCTGCTAAATCGGACTTGTCATGATAGAGCAGCTGTTCGACGTATTCTTGCTTAATTGCTTGCCATAGCTCTTCGTCTAATTCTGAAATGGCAAAGTCTTGACGTATGGTGGCTAAGGTTTCTTTGATACGTAGATCATAAAAATCGGTTCGTTGACGCGAAGCTTCTTGCACTTCATGCCACTGTGCTTGCTCAAAACGCTCTTTCGCTGAACGAGTGATTTCACCAAATAGGTACATATGGCGCTCAAAACCGTTAATAATGGTTTTGGCCACGGCGATAGCTAAGTTATTCATATAAACATCCTGATTTACTTAACGGCTTAGCCGAAAAAACTGCTCAGTTGAGCATAACCGATGAATCTATTTAGTGCTTGCGTTTTTTTTGCCAATAGTCGCTATTGAATCTATCAATATTGCTTGAATTTACGCCGCCTCGGCACTAGACTTACGCGGTTTTTTTGTTGCTGGCTGGCGGTGTATATGCGTGTTTCTGATTTTGCTTTTGATTTACCTGAAGAGTTAATTGCTCGTTACCCAAAACAAGATCGTACTGCCAGTCGTTTAATGACGGTTGAAGGCAATAGTGGCGACATCACCGATGGCACCTTTGTTGATGTCTTAGATCAGCTGAACGACGGTGACTTACTCATTTTCAACAACACCCGCGTAATACCTGCCCGCATGTTTGGTAAGAAAGCCTCTGGCGGCAAGCTCGAAGTGTTGGTTGAACGGGTTTTAGATGAACACCGAGTGTTAGCTCATATCCGCTGTAGCAAATCGCCAAAACCTGGCACCGAAATTATTTTGGAAGAGTCTGTGTCGGCAACTATGGTTGCTCGCCATGACGCACTGTTTGAATTGGCATTTGAAGGCGAAGAAAAGGTCTTAGATATTCTCGAACGCATTGGTCATATGCCATTGCCACCTTATATCGATCGCCCAGACGAAGACTCAGATCGCGAACGTTATCAAACCGTTTATAATGAAAAACCTGGCGCTGTTGCTGCGCCAACCGCAGGGTTGCATTTTGACGATGGCTTACTGGCAAAAATTCAAGCCAAAGGTGTAGAGCTCGCTTTTGTTACCTTGCACGTTGGCGCGGGGACTTTCCAACCGGTAAAAGTTGAAGAAATTGCTGATCATGTCATGCACGCTGAATACGTCGAAGTCTCGGAAGACGTCGTGGCGAAAATCGAACAAACGAAAGCCAATGGTGGCCGTGTTGTTGCCGTTGGTACCACCTCGATGCGCTCACTCGAAAGTGCTGCGAAAGCGGCAGATGAGCAAGGCAAATTAATTGCTCCGTTTTATCAAGACACAGATATTTTTATTACCCCAGGTTTTAACTTCAAAGTGGTTGATGCGCTAATTACTAACTTCCACTTGTCGGAATCAACCTTGTTAATGCTAGTCAGCGCCTTTGCGGGTTACGACAATATGATGCGTGCTTATCAACACGCAGTAGAGGAAAAGTACCGCTTTTTCTCATACGGCGATGCGATGTTTTTAACGCGCCAAAGCCGTTAACTCTTTTTTTAGAAAAGATTTACTAGTTAAACACGTTTAACTTAACCCCTAAACTGAAGCCGCTGGTCTGTTTTACTAGTGGGCGGAGAATACAATGAAATACGAATTAATTAATAAAGACGGTAAAGCACGCCGTGGCCGTTTGACCTTTGAACGTGGTACGGTGGAAACGCCAGCGTTTATGCCTGTGGGCACCTACGGTACGGTTAAAGGGATGAAAACCGAAGAAATCAAAGAGATTGGCGCAGAAATCATTCTCGGCAATACCTTTCACTTAATGCTACGTCCAGGCACAGACATCATCGAACAGCACGGTGACTTACACGATTTTATTAACTGGGACAAGCCGATTTTAACCGATTCAGGCGGCTTCCAAGTATTCAGCCTAGGCAAGATGCGTAAGATCACTGAAGAAGGGGTAAAATTCTCTTCACCAGTAAACGGTGAGAAAATTATGCTAACGCCAGAGCGTTCAATGGAAGTTCAACGTGCGCTAGGCTCAGACATCGTGATGATTTTCGATGAATGTACGCCATACCCTGCCACGCACCAAGAAGCGAAAGACTCAATGGAGCTTTCACTTCGTTGGGCACAGCGCAGTAAAGATGCACACCAAGGTAACCCAAATGCGTTATTCGGCATTGTTCAAGGTGGCATGTATGAAGATTTACGTGAAGTTTCTGTTGACGGCCTAAAGGCGATTGACTTCGACGGCTATGCGATCGGCGGTTTATCAGTTGGTGAGCCGAAAGAAGATATGATCCGCATTTTAGATCACACCACCCCCTTGATCCCGGAAAATAAACCCCGATATCTGATGGGAGTAGGCAAGCCAGAAGATTTAGTGGAAGGTGTGCGCCGCGGCATTGATATGTTTGACTGTGTAATGCCAACCCGTAATGCCCGTAACGGCCACTTATTTGTGAGTGATGGTGTCGTGAAAATTCGCAACGCGAAAAACAAAACCGATACTGGCCCACTAGATCCAGAGTGTGATTGCTACACCTGTAAAAATTACTCAAAAGCTTATTTGCATCATTTAGACAAGTGTAATGAAATTTTGGGTTCGCAGTTAAATACCATTCACAACCTGCGTTTTTACCAGCGTGTAATGAAAGGTTTGCGTGATGCGATTGAGGCAGGTACATTGGATGACTTTGTTGCCGATTTCTATGCCCGCCGAGGCTTACCTGTACCGCCATTAGCGGAAGGTAGTGAGCAAGTTTAATTATTTTGCACAGCAGCAAAATCTAGCGCTTTATTAGCGTTAATAAAGCGCTAAGAATTCAATTTATAAATATTAAAAGAAGTAGAGGAAATTATGAGTCTATCTTTAGGTACTATTTTCGCCCAAGCACAACCGCAAGGTGGTGGTATGGAAATGTTAATCATGCTGGCCGTGTTTGGTTTAGTGTTTTATTTTATGATTTATCGCCCACAAGCAAAGCGCGTAAAAGAGCACAAAACCTTAATGTCGGCACTATCTAAAGGTGACGAAGTACTGACCCAAGGCGGTTTAGTGGGCAAAATCACTAAAGTGTCTGACGAGAAAGACTTTGTGGTAATCGCTATTGCTGAAGGTACTGATGTGACAGTACAAAAAGCATCAATTAGTGCGGTACTGCCAAAAGGAACAATGAAAAGCCTCTAATCGAGGCTTTTTGCGTTCTTTAGCCCAACGTTTTTTAACCCAAGTAGCTGAGCAGCTATGTCAGGTAAACCTAGCAAGAGCGCTCAGCTAAGCAAAAGCGTAACGCTAACAATAGCGAAACAATAAACTAGTGGAATTATTGTGTTAAATAAAACCCCTCTATGGAAAACGCTGATGGTGATGTTCGTTATCGCCATTGGTATGTTATACGCTTCACCTAACCTCTACGGTGAAGATCCCGCGGTTCAGGTTTCAGGCCTACGCGGTGTTGAAGTGGATGCTTCAACGTTAGACCAAATTAAATCTCAATTAAGCGAAAACAATATTGAAGCGATGAGCATCGCCCTTGAAAAAGGCCAAGTGCTAGCGCGTTTTCGCGATACTGAAAACCAAATTAAAGCGCGTGATTTGTTACACGACACTTATGGCCGTGACTACTCAGTGGCGTTAAACCTAACACCAGCAACACCTGATTGGCTAGCGGCGATTGGTGGTTCACCAATGAAGTTAGGTTTGGACTTAAGTGGTGGTGTTAGCTTCCTAATGGAAGTGAACATGAAAGAAGCCGTTAATAAAGCACAAACGGGCTTAGTGGGTGATTTCCGCTCTGAGCTACGCGGCGAAAAAATTCGTTACCGCAGTGTCAAGCTTGACGGCGATGCGATTAAAGTTGTTTTTCGCAACCCTGAAGATTTGGAAAAAGCGGAAGACTACCTAAGCAAGCAGAATCGCGATTTGCTATTTACGATGGACGAAGACTCACTGACTTTAAAAGCAGTGATGACAGAGCAAAAGCAAAAAGAAATTCGCGAATATGCCTTGCAGCAAAACATTACCATTATTCGTAACCGTGTTAACGAATTAGGTGTTGCTGAGCCGCTAGTACAGCGTCAAGGCCAAAAGCATATCGTGATTGAATTGCCGGGTGTTCAAGATACGGCAAAAGCAAAAGAAATCTTAAATGCGACGGCAACCATTGAATTCAGAATGGTGGATACCGATAACGATATTGGTAATGCCTTAGATGGCCGAGTGCCAGCGAGCTCGCAATTGCTATATGAGCGCAACGGTACGCCAGTACTACTGAAAAAGCGTATCATGCTAACAGGTGACCATATTGTTGACGCAGGCTCTGGCTTTGATGAATACAGCCGTCCGCAAGTAAATATTACCCTTGATTCACCAGGTGGTAGCAAGTTCTCGAACGCGACCAAAGATAATATCGGCAAGCCAATGGCAACAGTGTTTATTGAGTACAAAGGTACCGATCGCAAAGATGCCGACGGCAATACCATCTTCGAGAAAGTGGAAGAAGTGATCTCAGTCGCAACTATTCAAGCGCGCCTTGGTAAAAACTTCCGTATTACTGGTGCTGGTAGCCAGCAAGAAGCGCATAACTTAGCGTTATTGTTACGTGCAGGTGCTTTGATTGCGCCAATTCAAATTGTTGAAGAGCGCACCGTTGGTCCATCACTGGGTGCTGAAAACATCAAACTAGGCTTCCAAGCGATTATTGGCGGCTTCGCGTTAGTGTTTATCTTTATGATGATTTACTACCGAGCTTTTGGTGTAGTTGCAAACCTTGCGCTAGGTGCCAACTTGATCATGATTGTTGGTGTAATGTCGATGATCCCAGGGGCGACGTTAACACTACCGGGTATGGCCGGTATCGTATTAACCGTAGGTATGGCGGTTGATGCCAACGTACTTATTTTCGAACGTATTCGTGAAGAGTTACGCAGCGGTAAATCAGTACAGCAATCTATCCACCAAGGTTATGACGCAGCATTCTCAACTATTTTAGATGCTAACATCACCACCTTAATTGCCGCCTTCATTCTATTTGCTGTCGGTACAGGCCCAATCAAAGGCTTCGCGGTGACCTTATCAATCGGTATTATCACCTCGATGTTTACCGCAATTGTTGGTACTCGTACGGTAGTTAATGCAGTTTGGGGCGGTAAACGCCTTGATAAAATCAGTATTTAGGTGATAGTGATGCAAATTTTAAAGTTAAAAGAAACTGTTGCCTTTATGCGCTACCGCAAGGTAGCCATGGTGTTCAGTATCCTGATGATGGTAGCGTCGATTGCTTCGCTAGCGATTAACAAATTGAACTTTGGTCTTGATTTTACTGGCGGTGTTAAAGTTGAAGTGGGTTTTGAACAAGCCGCTGATTTAACCAAAATGCGTCAGGTGCTTGATGCTAACGGCTTCGATGATGCTGTGGTTCAGCTTTTTGGTACTAGTCGCGATGTGGTTATTCGTATGGGTGAACGCCCGGGCGTGAAAGCAGAAACCTTAGGCGATCAAATACTTTCGGTACTAAAAAACGGTATGGGCGTGAACGTTGAAATGCGCCGTATTGAGTTTGTTGGTGCCAGTGTTGGTGACGAGCTTACCGAGCAAGGTGGCTTGGCGATGTTAACCGCCTTGATTTGTATCTTGGTCTACGTTGCGTTTCGTTTCGAATGGCGCTTTGCACTAGGTTCGGTGTTCGCGTTATTCCACGATGTATTACTAACCTTAGGTTTGTTCTCAATATTAGGCATTGAGTTCGACTTAACGGTATTAGCGGCGATTTTGGCGGTAATTGGTTACTCGCTTAACGATACCATTGTTGTTTCTGACCGTATTCGTGAGAACTTCCGTAAAATTCGCGAAGGTGGCCCAGAAGAGATCATCAATATCTCATTAACACAAACGTTAAGCCGTACCTTTATTACGTCAATCACCACGTTATTGGTATTGGCCGCACTATTCTTCAAAGGTGGCGCGCTAATTCACGGTTTTGCGACAGCATTGTTATTTGGTGTGTTTGTCGGTACTTACTCATCTATTTACGTAGCAAGTTCAATTGCCTTGGCGTTAGGTATTTCAAAAGAAGACCTAATTCCAGAAGTGGTAGAAAAAGAAGGTGCAGACCACGAAGAAATGATGCCATAGGCACAGATTCTTTAAGGTTAGTAACGATAGAAAAACGCGCTTGAGTTAATTACTCAAGCGCGTTTTTGTTTTCGTTTTCGTTAGCAATGACTAGTCAGTGCCTGTTTAAGTGGCAGTCGCTTACATAGCAGCGCTAGTCCGGCTCTTGAAATAGTTTTTTCGGCAAAGAAAGTTTCGCGATGCGTTTGCTAAGTGAGTAAATTCTTTTCATGCTGTCCATTAACTCATTTTCCATATGCGTTACGTCAATATTTTCTGACCCTTCCTGCTTAAGACGCTTGGCCTGCATTTGAATGGCTTCACGAACCAGTTGGTTAATATTGTCTTTCATGTGCAGAATGTTTTGCGCCGCTAATTCATCGTCATTTTGCGTAATGGTTTGTGTTGCACTAAGAACTTCTCTTAGCTGATAGTAAAGTTGGCTTAAAATCGTTCGTTCGGTTTCTGTTGCTTTTAACTTAAGACGAACCGCTTCTTTACCTACTTCGACCAAGTTGGTTTCAATAACATCACCAATGCGCTCCAAATCTTCATTAATGCTAAGGTAGCGCATCATGTTTTCATTCTCTTGCTCGGTCAGATTCTGTAGGGTTAGTTTGCGGATATAGTCAGTGATTTCGGCGTGTAAAATATCGGCTTGATCGTCCATTTTGGCAATTTCATCAAATTTTTTCGCATCACGCTCACGAAACGCATCACCTGTTTTTGCTAGCATTGCATCAACAATTGACGCTAAGTGAGCAAGTTCGCGGCGCACCATATCAAGCGCTAGTGCAGGTGTTTCCAATAAATCATTATCGAGATATAGCGGTTTGATTATCGCTTTCTTAGGTGTAGCTTTGTCGGGAATAAGGCGCTCAACCAAGCGGCCAAACTGCGTTGTAAAACCAATAAATATCAGTGTATTGGCAACATTAAAAATGGTATGAGCATTGGCTATTTGCCTTGGCACCTCAGCGGCGAGCTTTTCTGTACCAGAAAGGTTTGCCGCAACGGGTGATACATACGTTACTAAGACCGCAAGCTGCGGAATAAACAAGAGCCACAGCAGGACACCAACAATATTGAAAATAATATGAATCGCTGCCGCTCGTTTGGCTTCAGTTGGTTTACCAATAGAGGCGAGTAGGGCAGTTACACACGTACCAATATTAGCGCCAAAGGCAAGTGCAATACCGGCGGGTAAGCTAATAAAGCCTTGGCTAGCCATGACAATTACAATGCCTGTTGTTGCCGATGAAGACTGCACCAGAGCAGTAAACAAGGCCGCCACCAAGATACCGTACAGCGGTCTTTCCATGCTGGTCATTAGGTTAATAAAAGGCTCATAGCTGCGCAGTGGCGACATTCCTTCGCTCATAATACCCATGCCAAAGAAGATAAGGCCAAGCCCCATCAGCACGTTACCGTAATGTTGCACCTTTTCTTTCTTTGAAAGAAATAGCATGGCAAAGCCCAAGGCAATCATTAAAAGCGCTGCTTTTTCTACTTTAAAAGCGACAATTTGCGCGGTAATGGTGGTGCCAATATTAGACCCCATAATGACGCCAATTGATTGTGATAAGGTCATTAACCCTGCCGAGACAAAGCCAACGACGAGCACCGTTGTGACCGATGAGCTCTGTATTATAGAAGTCACTGCGGCGCCGCTAATGGCGGCTGAGAATCGATTAGTGGTTAGTTTTGATAGCAGATTCTTCATTTGATCGCCGGCAGCGGCTTTAAGCGCAGCAGACATTTGCTCCATGCCAAACAAAAACAAGGCTAAACCACCAAACAGTTCCATGGTCATTTTAAACCAATCTAGCGAGTCAGGTGTGCTACTGGCTGCCCAAGCGACTAGTGGTGTGAATGCCATAAATAACGCCCCAGTGCCGATCATACAGCGACCCTTTGTGTTGCTTGAACTTATGTACATAAAATCTCCCTTTCAGGTGCTTTTTCAGTGAGCATCAACGTTGAATATCATTGAGAAGTCAGCAGCACAAAGCCTGTTAGAAATTAATAATTTGAAATCAAGCCCAAAGTTAGCTTCCATCTTTATATTGTTGTGAGGAGGGTCTAACGGTTCCGGCATTTTGTTAATTACACAGCTTGGCTAAATCGCTTACTTGAGTTGCTTGGTTGAGCTTCTTGTTTGAGTTGTTGAGTTAAGCATAGTCAATCATATCGGTTGCAGCTGATTGATAAGGGCAGCTAAGATCAAAAAAACGAGCAATAAGCTCGTTTTTTATCTATGCAGACTATAACCACTAATATGTCTAGTAAAATATTTAGTTAAGACAAATGCCGTTTAGTAGCAGATACTGCGTTTATACGCTGCCAGTGCGGCATTGTTTCAGTTCATGAAAATACTCATTTGCTTTAGGGTGTGCTAAATCGGCAATGATGACTTCAGAAACACCAACGCCAGTGTCAGTTTCTTGGATCCAAAGTGCTATTTTCTCACTGTCTTTCATCACTTCTCGATTCAGCATATAACTTTTATCTGCTTCAAGGTTAACATTAAAATTTACTACCGCAACGCGCTCGCTAAAGTCGATATTACGGCGTTTTAGCTCAGCTTTTACCCATAAGCTATGCTGGCCGCTTAGGTGCTGCTTCGGGTGAATAAATGAAGCTGGCTTTTGGTTGGCACACATTAAATAAACGTGTTCAAAGTTGTCTGTATTGTCGCGCTTAAAGTTTTCTAAGCGAAAGTGATTATCTTCCAGCGCTGTTTCTATTGGCAGCGAGCTACAACCAAGCAAAGCGAAACTCGCAAGCGGCATGGCGAGTAATTTGATGTTTTTCTTCAGTATTTCCATGTTCATTACACACTTCCTTTTTAATAAACCTAACTTAATACTGGTCAATAAATATTCATAATTCAAGGGCTTTGTGTTTTTGTCGAAACACTAGTGCTAACAATTCCAGCCATTACGCTAGCTGGCGATTGCACTCGCTAGGACTTTGACCGAAATAACGAGTAAACTCTCGACTAAACTGCGTTGGGCTATCGTAGCCCACTTGTGCCGCCGCTTGTTTTACTTTTAGTCCTTGGTCAACTAACAGTTCACGAGCACGGCTTAGGCGCAGTTTTTTAATATATTGAATGGGGGATGAAGCTGTTATTTGTTTAAAGTTACGGTGGAAAGTTGACGCGCTCATATTTGCCATAGTGGCGAGTTGCTCTACATCTAAGCGACCACTGTAATGGGTGTGCAAGTGCTTAAGCACTTTTTCCATTTTAGATAAATGCGTGTTATGGCTCACCAAAGAAAATAGTGGCGCAGCATTCGGGCCTTTCAATATGTGGTAAAAAACTTCACGGATTAGGCTTTTGCCCAGTACCGAGGACTGCATGTCGTCTTGCAAGCATTTGGCAAGTCTTACAATGGTGCAGCGCAGGTTGTCAGTGCATTGGCTAACAAACAGTCCTTTATTTTTTTCGCTAGTATTGTCTACTCCTGTTGCTTGTGAGCAACCATGATCGGTAAAAATGCGCACTAATTCATTCAGAAGGTTCATATCAAAATCAATCATCAATGATAGTAGTGGCTTACCGGGCTCGACTATGGTGTCGCATTTAGCAGGTACAGGGACCGCGAGCGCAAGGTAATTATCGGGATTGTATTCATAGACGCTCTCATTGAAATAAACGCGCTTTTGCCCCTGTGCTACCCAGATAACTCCTTGGCTGTAGCATAACGGTATCTTGCCAGACGATTGGCTGGCTTTAAATACATACACACCAGGCAACGGTGTTTTGTTGACACCTTCATTCGGCGCAAGCGCGGTTAAACTTTCAATTAAATCTTGCATGATCAAACCCTAAAATTATGCCTGCTCGCAGTATATCCAATAGTACAACCTAAATCTGCTAAAAATACTGGCGATGATAGTTTTAGGCATGATTATGGTTGGAAATGCTGTTTTAAATCTTTTTTGTGCCAATAAAATGTGCGTAATGAAATTGAGGGCACACATTAGGATAGATAATGCAAAATTTTGATTACTACAACCCAACTCACATCGTATTTGGTCAAGACCGTTTAGCCGAACTAGACCAACTTATTCCTGCACAGGCGAAAGTACTAGTGCTATTTGGTGGCGGTAGCGTTAAGCGCTTCGGTACATTAGAGAAAGTAACTGCAGCTTTGGGCAACCGCGAAGTTGTTGAATTTGGTGGTATTGAGCCAAACCCACAATTTGAAACGCTAATGAAAGCAGTTGATGTCGTAAAAACACAAGGTATTGATTTCTTGCTAGCTGTTGGTGGCGGTTCAGTAATGGACGGCACTAAGTTTGTTGCATTAGCATCAAAACAAGAGGCGGATCACGCTAACATTTTGTTCCACGGTTTTAACCCAGTACCAGCAACCGAAGCATTGCCATTAGGCTGTATTGCTACCTTGCCTGCAACTGGCTCTGAGATGAATAGCTTTTCTGTTGTTACTTACAATGATCAGAAATTCCCGTTAACGTCACCGTTAGTATTTCCTAAGTTCTCATTCTTAGACCCAGATTTCACTTTCACGCTACCAACAGAGCAAATTGCTAACGGTGTTGCTGATGCCTTTGTGCACGTCATTGAGCAGTATTTAACGCAACCAGTAAATGCGAAAATTCAAGACCGCTTCTCTGAAGGTGTATTACAAACCTTAATTGAAGATGGCCCAGTAACATACCAAAGCCAAGTAAAAGGCGAGCAAGATGTTGAAGCCCGTAAAAACTTTATGTGGTCTGCAACTTCGGCGCTTAACGGATTAATTGGTGTTGGTGTACCGCAAGACTGGGCAACACACATGATTGGTCACGAAATGACTGCTATGTTTGGTATTGCGCATGGTCGCACCTTAGCGATCATCTTGCCAAGTCTACTGCGTGAGCGTAAGGCCCAAAAACACGACAAACTTGTGCAATTTGCTGAGCGCGTTTGGCATATTACCGATGGCAGTGACGAAGAGAAAATTAGTCAAGCAATTGATAAAACAGAAGCTTTCTTCAATTCACTAGATATTGTTACTAACCTTTCTCACTACGATATTGATGAAGCGGGTATCGACACCTTAGTAGCAAATATGGAAAAGATGGGCTTAACTCACCTTTCTGAAACGGGCGATTTAACATTGGATATCGTGCGTAAGATTTTAATGGCTGCACTTTAAGCTCATTAAGCTCATTAAACTCATTTGACGATAATTGATATGAGTAAACCCAAAGGGAGCTAAGGCTCCCTTTTTTAGTCTTTAAAGTTCTTTAGATTAAGAAGATTTTTAGTCTAGAAAGAATAGCTAAGAGTATTCGTCAATTTAGTCTAATCATCATCTGCAATTGCGATACAGACCTGAATTTCATTAGCGTTAGGGTAATATTCAAAATCAGTGCTAAATAGACGCTGATATTGGTTGGTGTTATTTTCTCCACTCTTGTCATCTTGAAACGCTTCATCCTTAAAAAAGTGCCAAACTTCAGTCCATGCATCAATGGCAATTTGCGGCATTTCACCTTGCTTAGAAAATACTAAATAGCGCCCCGTTGGTATCGTAATAGCATGCAGTGCAGTGTCTAGCTCTGCTTTGTCCTGCGAATTTTTCGCGTCGTAGCCAGCGGTTACAGTAAAGTCACCATCTTGGTCAGAGGCATAATCGGTATAGACGCCATAGACCCTTTCGCCACCTTGGTAATCAACCGCAACTTGCGCATCAAATCTTTGCCAAAGTGCGGGAATTTTGCCGCTAGGACTCATTTCTGAGGCGTTGTTGGTACGCGCGCTAATGCCATAAATAGTTTTACCCTCAATGATTCTTGCTTCCATGAAATGCCCTTGTGATCGATGTATCGAGTGAGTATGGGCATAAGGTTAACAAATTGTCAGGCAAGATCACCAAGTGATTCCTAAACTTTAAATAGGACTGATTGTGAAGTGGCTGAGAGGTTGTGTGATGTTAAGATCGATACAGCGTAAATTGGTTTTACTGATACTGCTGATTGTTGCAGCAACAGCTTTAGTTTATTGGCTGTTCACACCGCCATCAAAATACTTTGCGCGGCAAGTCAAAGCTGTGCCAATTCACTCGACCAGTGAGCAAGAAGAAGCGCAAGTCGATTCACTGCTGGATTTCAGTAGGCATATTCGCCATACCCCTCGACCAGCAGAAAGCTTTGATTTCCCCATTCGGCTGGGCCAAGTTGGGCCGCTAAAAACCTTATACGCAGGTCCTTCACAATACCCATTCTATTGCATGACCCTCGATAGTGGCTTAGGTCAGCCACAAGTTGATAATCAAATGGGGTGGGGGGTACCGGTTTATGATCAGCAGGCAAATTTAGGGAAGCTTTCACACCTTGTTGGTTACAGCAAAGACTGTGCAATTAAAACTCAATTACGCTTTGCGGTAGAGCTTGCAAGTGGCGAAATTAAGGTTTTTGACAGTAGACCACCTGAAACCCTTGTGCGATCAGCTTTGCAACTTTTCCACATAGAAATCGGCACAATTAACCGTTTTCTGTATTTGTTGATTATGCCGGTTAATCACTATTCGAGTAGTCAAGTTAACCTGCAACATAGCTGGAACAAAAAACTTGTTTATCAGTTTGAAGGGGGCTCGGGTATTGGTTTTCGCCAAGGTAAGCTGCGTATCAAGCGCACGATTGAACGGCGAATTGAGCAGCTGCGCTTAGGTTATGCCGTTATCACGTCAACCGCGAATAAAACTAGCCATACCTATAACATGTTGCTGGCGGAAGATACCGCGCGGCGAGTAAAACAGCAGTTTGTTAGCCTTTATGGTGAGCCTGAATATACGGTTGGCATTGGTGGCTCAGGAGGCGGTTTAGCACAGTACCTGATCGGACAAAATAGCACTGGTATTTTAGATGCTGCAATTCCGCTTTATTCCTATCCAGACATGATTAGCCAAACCTTGTACGCACTCGATTGTGACTTACTGCATAACTATTATGCGTTTAGGTCACCTGAACCAGAGTTTTGGCAAAACTGGCCAAATCGCATTTTGGTGGAAGGTATGAATGCGAAAAATGGTGAAACCCATGTAAGTGCGGTATTAGAGCCAATTAATCAAATATTGGTTGGCCGCTGGCCACGCATGCCCCAAGGCAACAGTGAATGTATTAATGGCTGGTTTGGTCTTTCCACTTTTATTCATAATCCAGCGCAAGGGTTTCTGAATGAATACTTTTCAGAAGCTGTGGTTAAGCAAGTACAGTGGAGTTATTGGCAAGATATGGTTGAGCTTTTTGGCCGTGATGAACTTGGGTTTGCCAATCAAACTTGGAGTAATCAGGGGGTGCAATACGGATTGGCTGCATTGGTTAAAGGGCAAATATCGGCGCAGCGTTTTATTGATCTTAATTGGCATGTCGGTAGTTGGAAGCCGCTAGCAGATATGTCACCAGAGCGAATACTAGGCGGCTGGCGAGGCAAAAAAGGGATTCTCTGGTTAAGCCTATGGAGTCGTAACAACATCACTGAAGCAACCGATAAAACGCCTGCTAAACGTGCCGACGGTAGCAGGCAAGCAGCACAATCCGCTTATCGCAGCGGGCAAGTATTTATTGGCAAAATTAACCTACCCATTATTGATGTTCGCCACTACTTGGAAGATGAGTTAGATATGCATCATATGTCAGCCAGTTTTGCCGCGCGTCAACGTATGCTAGCGGGACAAGGTCATGCTAAGAATCAGGTTATTTGGGTGGCAGATAAAAACCATCAACCGGTTACTCGTGCCTTTGCTGCCATAGATCGTTGGCTTCGGGAAATGCGGGCTAATCCGGCGTTATCTGCTTGGCAAAATAAACCTGCCGATATTACCGACATTTGCTTTGATAAGCATGGGGAGGCAATTGCTAGTGGTAATCGAGTTTGGGATGGCCAGTGGAATAATCAAGCGTTAGGTGCTTGCGCAAAACATTTTAAAAGCTTTAGTAACAGCCGAATAGCAGCCGGTGGCCCTTGGGCTGGCAGTGTTTTCAGCTGCAAGCTAATACCTGTTTCAGAAGCCATTGCAGATGGAATGTATGGTGATATTAATATGCAGTCTTACTTGTCAAAATTACAGGCGATTTTTCCAGACGGTGTATGCGATTATCGCTATCCAGATCAAGCAAGACCAATTGATTTGTAGCTATGCTAATGCTTGTTAATGGCAAATCCATTCGGTGCCAACTTTTCGGTGGCAACTTTTTGTAACGACTAGCGTAATTTATTGATAACAAAACCATACGTAAAACCATAGCTTTGTTTTGTAAATGCAGACAGTTGCGTCAAACTATGGTGAGTTCAACTGTGACTAATAAGGAAACCAACGTGGCAAATGCAGTGTTAAGCAATTGGGATGACATTTTGTTGCTCAATGACCAGCTCAGTGAAGACGAGCGCATGATTCGGGATATGGCGCATAATTTTTGCCAAGAGCAATTAATGCCTGGCGTTTTGATGGCAAATCGCAATGAAACATTTGATGCCAATATTATGCGGCAGTTTGGTGAAGTTGGCTTGTTGGGGGCAACCATTAAAGGCTATGGCTGCTCTGGTGTGAATTATGTTAGCTATGGCCTAGTCGCGCGTGAAGTTGAGCGAGTTGATTCTGGTTATCGCAGTGCTATGAGCGTTCAGTCGTCATTGGTTATGCACCCCATTTATACCTTTGGCAGTGAAACACAAAAAGAGAAATATTTGCCTAAGCTGGCAAGCGGTGAATACATCGGCTGCTTTGGCTTAACTGAGCCTGGCTCGGGCTCTGATCCGGCGAGCATGATCACCCGTGCGAAAAAGGTTGCGGGCGGCTATGAGCTGACCGGCTCAAAAATGTGGATCACCAACTCGCCAATTGCTGATGTATTTGTGGTTTGGGCAAAAAATGAGGCAGAGGGTGATGCCATTTGTGGCTTTATCCTAGAAAAAGGCATGGCAGGCCTATCGGCGCCAAAAATCGAAGGCAAGCTTTCACTACGGGCATCAATTACTGGCGAAATTGTCATGGATAAGGTGTTCGTGCCAGAGGAAAACATGTTCCCAGAAGTTCGCGGTTTGAAAGGACCGTTTAGCTGCTTAAATATGGCGCGTTACGGTATTTCTTGGGGCGCGTTAGGTGCTGCGGAGTTCTGTTGGCATGCTGCGCGTCAGTACGGTTTAGATCGTCAGCAGTTTGGTAAACCGCTGGCGCAGACTCAGCTATTTCAAACTAAGCTGGCGAACATGCAAACCGAGATTTCGTTAGGCTTGCAAGGCTCCCTGCGAGTAGGCCAAATTATTGATGGTGGTGATTGGGACCCAACCATGATTTCACTGGTTAAGCGCAACAACTGCGGCAAGTCTCTTGATATTGCCCGTATGGCGCGTGATATGCACGGCGGTAATGGTATTGCCGATGAATTCCATGTGATTCGCCATATGATCAACCTTGAAACAGTGAATACCTACGAAGGTACCTTCGATGTTCACGGTTTGATTTTAGGTCGTGCGCAAACTGGTTTGCAGGCATTTTTCTAAGCGGTATTAACGTGGTGAAAACTGGTCGGTAAATCAGTGGTATAAGGTAGCAGAGACTAGAAAAAATTTAAAAGGCGGTAGGAATAGCAATGGTTGAAGCGTCGAAAATCAATAAAGGTAGTTGTTTGTGCGGCGCTATTCAGTTTGAAGTAGAGCGCTTCGAGCCCTTAGTGGGCCATTGTCATTGCAAAATGTGCCAAAAATTTCACGGTGCGGCATTTTCTACATTTGGTGAGGTTAAGCGAGAGTATTTGCACTGGCACTCTGGTGTTGAGTTACTGAGCCATTATCGAGCCTCGAATGATAGCGTGCGTAGCTTCTGCCAGCGTTGTGGTGCGAGTTTGCTGTTTGAATCACGATTTAACCGCGAGCAAGGCACCGTAGAAATTGCCTTGGCAGCCTTTGATAACTTGTTTGGCGTAAATCCTGACGCACATATCTACTGCGAGAGTAAAGCCGATTGGCTAACGCTTGAAGACGGTTTGCCTAAATACCTCGGCTATCGTGACGGTAAGTGCTAAAAGAATCCAAAGTTAATTAACCGGAAGGTCATTAGCACGCTGGCGAAAAAAACCAATAAGAATAACCACATAATTGCTTTTTGAACGCCAGAGAGTAACCACAGTCTAATTTTGGTAAATATATTGGCACCTTTCGGTGCTTTGCCAATCACACTGCTAAAACTATAAATAAACAAAGTGAGCAATAGGCTCCACATCAACAGCAGTGCACTGACAAATAACCAAACCTGAGACTGATTGCGAGCACCAGATAAAGTAACTGCGGCAAATAGCGCGATAGCGATAAACGCGAGGATAATCGCAGATGTACGAAAGGGATATAAGCGCTTGGCAATACCATGTAAGCGTTCCATCTATAGTCAATTCTTGTCCGTGAAAAATAACTTTATTGATACTAACGCTTAATTGCGCTTAAAGTCACGGACAGAATATTAATACCCCTATTAGCCTACAATTTTTGTTGGCTGCCTTTATGAATAGCTTTTGTCAGCAGCTTAGGCCACCAACACAAAAACTAACTGTTTAGGGTAACTCTTCACCACGTGCGCTAACGTATAGTTGGTACCAATCTTCCCGTGATAAGTTGGCTGTGCTCGCCTCTGCGCAGCGCTTAATACGCTCTGGGTTGGTCGTGCCAATTATTGGTTGGATATTCGCCGGATGACGCATTATCCAAGCCAGAGCAATGGCGTCGGCATTTGTGTTGTATTGCTCTGCTAGGCTAGTAACCCGCATAGCTGTCTGCTTTATATGCTCAGCTTGGTTGCTAACATCACGGCCAGAGAAAAGACCTTGTGCTAGGCTTCCCCATGATTGAATTTGCACACCATTAAGCTGACTGTACTCCATTGTACCTGCACAAAAGTTACCGTGTTCACCCGCTGGGTTACCAGCCAATACGCCATGATCTAACCATCCTAGTTGCTGAAGGCTGATTTCAATTTGGTTAGCAATTATGGGCATGTTGAGCGCCGATTGTAGGTAGGCAATTTGGTGATGATTCATATTAGAAACACCAAAATGCTTCACTTTGCCGCTTGTTTGAAGTGATGTTAAACATTGAGCTAGCTCTGCCAACTCCATTAGTGGATCTGGTCGGTGTAATTGTAAAACATCAAGGTATTCAATGCCTAAGCGTGACAAAATGCCATCAACAGACTGCGTTATCCACTTTTTAGAAAAATCGTAGCGCTTAGGGCCGCTATCATCATCAAAGCGAATTGCACATTTAGATTGAACGATCATTTGATCGCGCAAACTTGGTTGTTCAGCTAATACTTGCCCAAACACTTGCTCTGCTTTGCCAAAGGTGTAGATATCTGCGTGGTCAAAATAGTTAATGCCAGTTGCCAGTGCGGTTTCGATGAACTGTTGGGCTTGGTGATAATGGGTTTTGTTAATAGGCTGCTGATCCCAGCCTCCGCCCAGTCCCATACAGCCACAAATAATTTGACTCGCGGTTGGCAAGTGTTGATGAATAGCCAGTGCGTTCATGTCTTTATTCTCTTTATCAATCTTAACTTTAGTCATTGTAGACGTTCAGTGATTTATCAAGTTAGGAAAACAATAAAAACTCACTGTATGATATATAAAACAATGAGTGTGCTGACAAACTAACATGAAAGAGCATAAAAAAATTGAGCGATTACTATTATTTGGTGAAGTCGCTAGCCAGTTGAGTTTTACCAAGGCTGCGCAGCAATTGGCGATATCTAAAGGTTATTTATCGGCGCAAGTTAAGCAACTTGAGCGCGAGCTAGCAACACCATTATTGGTGAGGACGACAAGAAACGTGCGCTTGACTGAGGCGGGCATCGCTGTTGCCAAACAGGTGACTGAGATGCGGCAAAGCATGTTGGCGATCGATCGGTTCACCCGTGCAGAACAAGATGAGGTCACTGGCTTACTTAGAATCACCGCACCTCAGCAATTTACGATGGGAAAGTTGGCGACTTGGTGTGCTGAGTTTCAACAGTGCTATCCCAAGATAACCTTTTCTGTGGATTGCAGTTACACCAAGTTCGATTTAATGGCGAATGACTTTGACATTGCGCTAAGGGCCACTAAAATGCCCCCCGAGAACTTAGTCGCTAAAAAATTATTAAGTTATTCATATATATGCTGTGTCTCGCCAAGTTATGTTTCCAAACACGGCAAGCCGTTAACGCCAGCAGATTTAGCACAGCATTTATGCTTGCTCGGCGCTAAAGATGAAAACTGGCAATTTGGTCAAGACAAGATAAAGCCGAGTAAAACTTTTGTTATCAACGACAAAGCAATCATACGTGAGCAAGTCATCAGCGGGCTGGGCATAGCTTATCTGCCAAGCTATATAGTTGCGCACGCACTTGCCCAAGGGCAGTTAATGACCCTATTTAGCGATAACGATAACGAGGGCGAACAAGTATCGACAAGTCCTGGTTTAGATATTTACTTACTGCGACCACAGCTTATTCGTCCGCCGAAAAAAGTACTCGCCTTTAGTGAATTTTTAGTCGGTAAATGCAGCACAGAATCTGCTTAATACAGTACTGAGTAAAGCAATGAGCAATCAGTAAATTACTTAATCATTTTATTTCAAGAAGTTAAATAAGCTTCAGGTAATCAGCGAAGCGACAAGTTGTAGTTTTAGCGTTCGGCGTTAGTTATTGAGTCAGGGTTTGCTACACTCAAAGCATACGCTTTCACATTGTTTGCAAGCGCTCTAGGCGCTTGCGTTAATCATCATTACGGGTAGTGCCATATCCAGTGACACAGCAGTATCAGCTACCCAGTTTTTAAACGTGTTAGGTTACTTATGGAATACGAATTCAGACATGACCCTATTTCAGGGCAAGCGAAAGCATTATTTTCACTTGAACAACAAATGATTGGCCCTTGGCTGGAAACTGAAGTCGGTGGTAATGCCGAAATGTTGTCGGCGTTGTTAATTGCCATTGAGAAAATTGAACGTAAACACCAGCATGAAATTACCGTAACGGGCAGCGAGTACTCAGTTACATTAACTGATCAAGATGCCTTTATTCAGCCCAACACTAATTTAAATGGCACCGAAGATTTACCCGAAGAGTTAGCGGTGCAAGAGCTTCATATCGACAGCGAAACCGTTAGTGCCTGTGGCTTGGACGATTTTCGTCAAATTTTGTTGTCATGGGCAAAATTTACAAAAAATTAACTTGTTGTAAGGGCTTTGGCTAGCTTGTAACATACTGAAAGTTAATATTTTAATAAATTATGGTGTCGCTCAATGTCTAACTCTGCTGTTAATCAATCTACGCCTAAACGCCAAAAGCGTATGGTGCCCTTACGCTATGTGTTAACGCCAATTGCGATAATATTTGCTGCCATCATCGTCTTGATTCTTGTGGGTATGATGGCGCCAAAGCCGCCGAAAAAGCCGGTTGAAACTCGTGCGCCACTCGTTGATGTACTAGCGCTTAGCCCTACCGATGTTCAATTTACCATTGCGAGTCACGGCTCTGTGATGCCACGCACTGAAACCGTATTGATTTCAGAAGTGTCAGGTATGGTTAGCCAAGTATCTGATAAGTTTGTCGTTGGTGGCTTTTTTAGAAAAGGTGAACAGCTGCTTAAAATAGATGACGACACCTACCAAGTGGAAGTACTGCAAGCGCAATCGCGCTTAGAATCGGCAGAAGCTGAGCTGGTTTCAGAACAAGCACGCTCTGATCAAGCAAAAGACGAATGGCTACTAACCGGTAAAACACTTGAACAAGCGCCAATCCTTGCGTTGCGTATTCCCCAGCTACAAAAAGCTAAAGCCGATCTAATTGCCGCCCAAGCCGATTTACGAGAAGCGCAGCGAAAACTGGCGCGTACTAGCATTGTTGCCCCATACGACGCGATGTTAAAAGCTAAACGTGTTGACGTTGGCCAGTACATTACCATTGGTGCTGCACTAGCCGATACATTTGCCATTGATTATGCCGAAGTGCGTTTGCCAGTAAAACTGCGCGATGTGCCGTTTCTTGATTTACCGAAAATTAATCAAGTGCGTAGTGAAGGCTCTGCCGTGGAACTTTTCTCAGAGGTTGATAACTCTCGCCAAACGTGGGAGTCATTTTTAACCCGCTATGAAGGGGTTGTCGACACGTCATCTCGTGTTCATTACGTGGTTGCCCAAGTGGTTGATCCTTATGGTGTGCTTGACCTTAATTCAACAAACGAAATTCGCATCGGCACCTTCGTTAATGCCAAAATCACTGGTAAGTCTGTTGATGGTGTCATCGCAATTCCACGAGCCGCCGTGCATGGCGCGAATACTATTTACCTGATTGACGAAGCCAACAAGCTACATATCAAACAAGTACCAGTGCTGCGCTCTGACTTTGATTATGTCTATTCTCAGCAAGCGCTAGCAGCAGGTAATCGCCTAGTGCTGACCAACTTAGAAACCCCTGTTGAAGGAATGACATTGCGCGTTAATGGCGAGTGGCAGCCTGAGCAAAATAGTGAAACTGAAGAACAAGTTGCTAGCGATAACAATGCTGAAGAAAGTGATCAAGAAAATGCGGAAGTAAGTGCTGAGGGAACAGGCGTATGACACAAGTAAAAGAAGAATTTACAGGGATCATTGCTTGGTTTACCCGTAACAGTGTCGCTGCCAACTTGTTGATGGTGTTCATTCTAATTGCTGGGTTTATCTCGTTTCAGGGCTTAAACAAAAAAATGTTTCCTGAATTTAACCCCAATAGTATTCAAATTGTAGTGCCGCACTTAGGAGCAGCGCCGGAAGAGGTCGAACAGTCAGTTATTCTCAAAGTCGAAGAAGCAGTTGAGAATATTGAAGGCATCAAACGCATGGTTTCGACTGCTAGCGAAGGGGTTGGCCGCGTTGTTATTGAGTTGCAGTCTGGTTACTCAATGGCTGAAAAGTTAGACGAAGTACAACAGCAAGTTGATGCCATTACCACTTTCCCTGAACAAGCAGAAAAGCCGATAGTGACGCGACAAGAGTTTAAAGGCCAAGTTATTTGGCTATCGGTAAGCGGCAATATGGACAGGCGTGCCCGCCAAAACATGGCGCAAGATGTTCGTGATGAACTAATGGCATTGCCCAGTATCAATAGTGCAGAAGTGGTCGGCAGTCGTGATTATGAAATCAGTATTGAAGTGTCTGAAGAAAAGCTTCAGCAATATGACCTGACTTTTGACGAAGTAAGCGCTGCGGTTAGACGCTCATCAATTGATTTACCGGGCGGTACCATTAAAACGGTTGGTGGTGATATTTCTTTGCGTGTTGAAGGACAAGCCTATACTGGTCAAGAATACGGTGACTTGGTACTGCGCACCGCTGCAGATGGCACCCGTTTAGTACTTGCAGACGTTGCTAATATTGTTGATGGCTTTGTCGAGAGAGAAGACTTCGCACGATTTAACGGCGAGAACACGTCGAGCATTATGGTGCAGTCAACCGGTGATCAGAACGATTTAGAAATCGCCGAACAAGTACATGCCTATGTTGCTAAGAAGAACGAGCAACTGCCGCAAGGGGCTAAACTCACCGCGTGGGGAGATTCCTCTTTTTATCTGAAAGATCGCCTAGACATGATGATCTCCAATATGATGTTGGGGGCGTTATTAGTGTTCTTGGTGTTAACACTATTTTTAAGACTGCGCGTTGCTTTCTGGGTAATGCTGGGTATTCCCATCAGCTTTTTTGGTGCCTTTATTTTAATGCCAATTATGGGCGAGTGGTCGGTCTCAATTAACCTGCTTAGTTTATTCGCCTTTATTATGGTGCTCGGGATTGTGGTTGATGACGCGATAGTGATTGGCGAAAGTGCCTACACAGAAATTCAGCGTTCGGGCCATTCCACTGACAACGTGATTAAAGGCACGCTTCGCGTTGCCATGCCTGCCACCTTTGGTGTGTTAACAACAATTGCTGCGTTTGCGCCACTGTTATTTATTGATGCGACATTTGCTGCGTTTTTCCGTGCTATCGCGCTCGTCGTCACTTTTTGTCTGATATTCTCGCTAATTGAATCAAAATGGATATTGCCAGCGCATTTAGCGCACATGAAATACGTGCCGCTAAAAGATAACCCCAATGCCTTTGAGCGCTTTCAAATGCGCTTCAAAGCAGGCCTAGACAATTTTATTCATAACACCTACAAACCTCTACTAGAAAAAGCTTTAGTGGCTCGCTACAACACAATAGCAACCTTTATTGCAGCGCTACTGTTAGCGCTTGGGTTAATTATTGGCGCTTTTGTCAAAGTTGAAGTCTTCCCGAATGTACCGAGTGATTTTATTCAAGGTAATCTAACCTTGGTCGATGGCAGCGCAGTGAGTGAGCGCAACAAAGCGATAGAGCGTATCAAGCAAGCGGCGTTTGATGTTGCCGAAGAGAATAAAATTGACGGCGTTTCGTTTATCAAGCATTCCATGGTTTTTACTAACGGCAATACCAGTGCGAGCTTTTTATTGGAGCTAGTCAAGCCTGAACAACGTGAGTTAAACGCTTATGATATTGAAAAACTGTGGCGTGAAAGAATTGGCGAAATCCCTGGTGCAAAAGAAATTCGCTTTTTTGCCGGTACTAACGTTGGCGGTGGTGCCGCGTTGGAGTTTCAGTTAACGGGTCGCAATGATGTTGAACTAGAGGCGGCGGCAGAGCGAATTATGGATAAACTAGGCGCTTATGATGGCGTTTATGATATTCGCAACTCGTTTAGTCGTGGCTCGCAAGAAATTAAACTGAGCATTAAGCCGGAAGCGGAAGTGCTGGGTTTAACGCTTTCAGACTTAGCGAAACAAGTGCGTCAGGCATTCTATGGTGAAGAAGCGCAGCGTATTCAACGTGGGCGCGACGAACTTAAAGTGATGGTGCGCTATCCAAAAGAAGATCGATTATCGGTAACGGATCTAGAAGATATGTGGATTCGTACCAGCAGTGGCGAGCAAGTGCCCTTTTATCAAGTGGCTGATATTAGCTTAGGGCAAGGGTTTTCAACCATTACTAGGGTGAATCAAAAGCGCTCAATTACGGTGTCTGCGGATATCGATAGTGAGAAAATTGAATCGCGCAAAGTGCTTTCTGAAATGAATGAAGAAATCATTCCAGATATTTTGGCGGATTACCCATCGGTTAGCTACGGTGTTGAAGGAGCAAGTAAAGAGCAGGCTGACTTCTTGCGCCAACTTGGCATTGCCGGCTTAGGCGCGCTGTTCTTAATTTATGGTTTAATAGCCATTCCAACTAAGTCTTATGTGCAACCCTTGGTGATTATGTCGGTGATCCCGTTTGGTATTATCGGTGCTATTGTTGGGCACTTTTTATTGGGTAAAACCATTAATATGATGTCGATTTACGGGTTTATTGCATTGACAGGGGTTGTGGTTAACGACAGCTTGATATTAGTCGACTTTATTAATCGTGCTAAAGGCTCTGGCCAACGCATGATCGACGTTGTTATTAACGCCGGTACGGAGCGCTTTAGGGCAATACTGTTGACCTCGCTAACAACCTTCTTTGGTATATTCCCGCTTTACTTTGAAGGTAGCTTGCAGGCGCAGTTTATTATCCCAATGGCGATTTCACTAGGTTTTGGCATTATGTTCGCGACAGTTATCACCTTGTTCCTAATTCCCGCCTTGTATTTAATTAAGGAAGATATTCAAGGACTATTTACAAAAAAGAATACCAACTTGGGTGATGCTAACCAAGCCCCATTGTCGTAAGGCTTGGAGGCACCCATAAAATAAAAAAGAGATAGTTATGATGAATAAGCTTTTAAAACAATCGCTGTTCCTTGGTGCGATAACGATATCAGCAGTTTGTGGTGCCTTTGAAACCCCACAAATTGCTGACAATAGTGATCAAAAGCATTACCAAGCCAAGATGTACGCTAAAGGCGTTGAGATTCCTTGGGGAATGGCACAATTGCCAAGTGGCGACTTACTAGTGACTGACCGCAAAGGCGAATTACGAGTTATACGCGATGGTAAATTACTCGCCGACAAAGTGGGCGGGCTACCTGAGATTGTCGCCCAAGGACAGGGTGGCTTGCTGGATATTGCTTTGCACCCTGATTACGAAAAGAATGGCTGGCTCTACATCACGTTTGCGAGCCCTCAAGGGGAAGGTGAAGGTACAAACACAGCCTTAATGCGCGCTAAATATGACGCCAAAAACATTACTATTACGCATCAAAATATGCTTTACAAAGGCAGTGATAATACGACTAAACGCCACCACTTTGGTAGTCGAATTGCCTTTGATGATAAAGGCTATGTTTACTTCTCTATAGGTGATCGTGGTGAACGCGATCGCAAGCCGCAAGATTTATCACTTGATGGCGGTAAAGTGTATCGTCTTCACGATGATGGCCGCATTCCAACAGATAACCCATTTGTCGGGCAAGCAAATGCAAAAACTGCGACTTATTCATATGGTCATCGCAACCCGCAGGGCATGGCAAAGCACCCGAAAACAGGTGAAATTTGGTTACACGAACACGGACCTAAAGGTGGTGATGAAATTAACTTAGTGGCGGCAGGTAAGAACTATGGCTGGCCAGTGATCAGCTATGGGGTTAATTACAGTGGCAGTAAGTTTACCGAACTCACTGAAAAGCGTGGCATGGAGCAGCCTTTGCACCATTGGACACCTTCCATTGCACCGTCAGGTATGGTGTTTGTTACCAGTGATAAATATCCGCATTGGCAAGGTAAAATATTAGTGGGCTCGCTGAAATTTCATTACCTAGTGCTGGTAGATGTGACGGAAAATAGCGTTAAAGGTCAATCAAAAGTATTTGAAGGTATCGGCCGAGTGCGCAGCCTTATGCAAGGTAACGATGGCTATTTGTACGTGGGTACAGATGGCGGCGGTATAAAGCGTATTGAGCCTAAAAATTAATGGGCATTTAACCTAGCTGAATATACTTAATGATTGCGTTTTAGAATGCTAGCTCGCTACCAACATGCGAGCTAGCACTTGCTTTATGTTGTTAAAGCACTTTGCATATTTTTAACAAAAAAGTTCCTTATTTTCAGAAGCTTGGGAACTAGAATTAACTGTTTCCATACAATAATAATTTTAAGTTATTAATTAAATGAATATTTCTCGCGTTCTTACCGCGTTTTTCTTGCTGTGCAATACTGCTATTGGTGCTTCGTTTGACGTAGAAGACCCCCACATTTGTAAGCATACCTTGGCTAAATACAAACAGCCGATAGCGCAACAAAATTCAGCGCTTGATGGCTTAATCAATGCGGTGTTGTTACATTGCCAAGATCAGCATCAAGCCTCCATTGAGGCATTGAGCCCAGTGCTATCAAAGCCCGCAGACTTGTCTAGCAAACAACTGACTTACGCCTATATATTGCAAAGTGTTAATCTAAATAATATTGCCGATGACAATAGCTGTGCGGCTGCAAAGCTTTCGATGGCGCATGGCATGAACAGCAATAGCGAGCTGCTTTCTATTCGTGCTGAGTTGAATTACTTCTCGTTCTGCAATGTTTATGACGACAATACTCAACATGCATTGAAGCGCTTATATGAGCTTAATCAAATCGCTGCTGATATGGATAGTTTGAGCTTACAATTGGTGATTCACAACCAGTTATCATTTGTGTATTACATGTTAGAGCAAAACCAGCTTTCTGCTGAAGAAGCAGAAAAGGCACTGGCATTAAGTGAACAATTGGCTGCGGATGACTACTTGCTCACTCTGTTTAATCTCATCGATGCATACTTGGATGCAAAAGAACTTAGTTTGGCAGAGCAACGTTTGGCATTGTATGAAGAGCGCTTAACGAGTTCACAAAGTGAATTCGAACACTACTTGTTTCATTATGCAAAAAGCTATTTAGCTTACCTGCAAGCTGATTACCGCAAAGTATTAACAGTGCAGAGCCAGTACTTTGAGAAAACTGATTTCCGCTCTCCCTCGTTTGATGAGAAATTAGCAATTCTTAAGGGCTTGTCGTGCTGGCAATTAGCCCAGTACGAATGCATGGAGCAGACAATAAAACAACACTTTTCGCAATATATTGCTAATGATGGTGAACAAGCAATTAGCCGTTTAGGGCTTTATGAGTTGCTTATTCATTGGCACACATACCAGCAAGATCACCGCTCCTTAAATAAGGCACAGCAAGGTTATTTTAATTTAGCTAACGATAAACTTATTCGGCAGCAGCAAGCGGCCAAAGTGTTAGGGGTTGCTAAGCTCAATAATGAAGTGATCCGGTTAAATTCGGAAGGTGTTCATAAGCAATTAGTGGCGCAAAACCAGACATTGCAAAACTACCGAGTACTTATCGGTGTTATTGGCGCTTTATTGATGATAGTTACGCTGGCTTACTTACATTTACGTCGCAGAGTAAGCCAACAAGTGTTAAGAATTAACGAGTTGAAGTGAGTACTTCGTCGAGGTCTTCTAATAAATCTTGATAGTCATATTCATCGCAGTCTAGTACGGTGAATATGCTGTCTTGCAGGTATTGCCAGTCTGATGACGGCCTGAAATATTTGTGCTGGTGAACAATATTTTCCGCCATTTTTAAAATCGCAAACGCAAGTTGCGTCTCGCTACCGTCGAGTTTCGCAAGAAAGTCTCTCTCGTGGTGACGCAATATTAACTGACAAATATCTGGTGGTAGGCGCCATGACGTTGCGACGTAGTAACCTATCGTTGCATGACTCACTTGATATGCCTTTTCTTCAATTTTAGTGATCACTTCACTAGGGTTCTTTTCTGCGAAATCGAGCACCTGCTGATAATTGTTATACTTGATTGCCATCACTGGAATACCGCAGTCGTGAAACAATCCAAGTGTGAATAGTTTTTCTTTGGCTATTCGTCGGCGGAGCTTTTGCCCAATAAATACCGCAGTGTTAGCGATATTGCTGGCGTTATCCCAAAAGCTTTCAAGCGATATGCTACAGCCCTGCTGGTTAAAACTTTTTCGAATTAAGTCACTGGTGACTAACGAAACAATACCGTTAAGGCCGATATATTTTACAGACTTTGGAATGTCAGCTATTTTCCGGGATAGACCGTACAGCGGGCTATTAATGGTTTTAAGCACTTTTGCACTTACAGAAATGTCTTGAGCAATAAGCTCGGCAATTTCGTCTAAGTTCGGTTCACCTTGTTTGACTTTTTCTTGCAGCTCGAGCAATAAGCTCGGCTGAGCTGGAACAGAAAAACCACGGCCAATGTCTTTTAAAACCGACTCGTCAACTTGTAGCATCTTAGGTTGAAAATCATTTGAAAATACAGATATCCGCCTATAGTAAAACGACCGATAAAAAAAATCATGCCCAATGTTTGTATTCAATAGTTTTTAATGCAATATAAAGCCCGAAAAGCAAAAAGAACGAGAGCAAGAATGAAACGTTGTGCAATTTTATCGATGGACAGTTTGGCCGATTTTGAAGCTTATGATCACCTGCTTGAAGAGCCATTGGCCGAACTTGGCTGGCAAGTGCAAATGGTTTCTTGGCGCGATGAACAAGTTGATTGGGATGATTTTCATGCAGTGATTGTGCGTTCCCCTTGGGATTATCAAGACGATGCTGACAAATTCATCGCCGTACTTGAGAAGATAGAGCAATCCACCGCTCACCTCGAAAACAGCCTAGCGGTGATGAAGTGGAATATCGACAAACGCTATCTAAAAGAGCTTGAAGCAAAACACGTCAATATCGTGCCAACGTTATGGCGAGAGCACTTTGATGGTAGTGAGATTCCGGCATTTTTTGAACATTTTGGTGTCGAACAAATTGTCATAAAGCCGCGAATCTCAGCTAACGCTGATAATACTTTTTGGCTAAAAAAAGCTAGTTATCAAGACAGCTTAGCGGCATTAACAGAAGCCTTTGCTAGTCGTAATTTTATGATTCAGCCGTTTATGGCAAGCGTTATTGAGGAAGGTGAGTTTTCACTGTTTTATTTTGATGGCAACTATAGTCACGCGATTTTAAAAACACCTAAAAAGGATGATTTTCGCGTCCAAGAAGAGCACGGTGGCCGTTTGGCAACAATTGAACCTGAGCCAGAATTAGTGCGTCAAGCAAACCTCTCACTTGCTGCAATTAGTGATATGCCATTATACGCGCGCGTCGACTTTGTGCGCAGCGGTGATTCATTTGCGCTCATGGAAGCTGAGTTAATCGAACCTTCATTGTATTTTAATATGGATAAAGACTCAGCAGCGCGATTTGCCCAAGCTTTTGCCGCAAAGATGCAAAAGTTGTCAATATAACTCCAATCAATAACCCTTATTACGAGCTAATGCTATTGAAATAATTTGTTAAATTCGCTAGCGTAGTAGGTTGCATGTTAAGCACTTTTTTAGACTAAATCGTGCTTGTTACCTACTTACGCTGGGTTAACTCGAGGTTAATCATCTCACTCTTACATGCATGCTAATCACTAAAATAACAAAAATAACGGATTATTGTGATGTTACGAGCTTTAGTATTCTTACTCCCTTTGGCCTTATTGGGCTGTGGTAGCACTTCTGATACCAATCAATCAAGTACTTACTCTGCGCCAGCCAATGTTGTTGTTTTAAACTATTATCCTAATTGCCCTTATCATGTGCTTGGTGAGGTTTCTGGCTTTAGCGGGATTTCAGCTTCTGAGCACCAGCAGTTAAAAAGTAAACCACGCAATGCCAAAATTTCATCTAAGTTGGCAAAGAATTCGGTAGATGAAGCTATTTTACAGCTGAAACAGCGCGCTGAAAAACTAGGTGCTGATGCCATCGCAATTACGGATTATCAAACAACGCAAATTAGAATCCGAACCCAAGAAAATCGAACAATTAAAGCAAAGCGTCACAGAATGACGGCAGAAGCTATCGTATTGTGTCAGGACAAAGAGACCCTAGCCAAGGCAACTGGTGGAAAGATTACTAATTTTAATGCCAAAGGTGAGTCAAACATTGCTTTGCTTAAGTCTGGTGCTATCACTACAGCTGCATTAGCGCTAACTGATTCGACACTAAACAATTCTACATTTACCGATTCCAAATCAGCAATTGCGCCAACATTCAATTCGGCAACAAAAGTAGTGGCAGAACAAGCGGCAGATACTGTTTTAGCGACTCAGACAAAGCGACAAAAAACGCCCAAACAACTGACATCTCAAAGATTAACGCCGCGACGCGCAATTCCGCGCAGAAGCCCCACTACTGAACAAAGCATAGCTGACCGCGCTAACGTTGAGCGAGTCGCAAATACTGCCAACACAAAATCGCAGGGTAACGCACAAACAGCCAGCTTTAACGTGGTTACAAGTGCATCGCAATTAAATGAGAATATAGATGTTAATGGTGACATTTTAGGTGCTCAGCTGGGCTGGAATAAACGACAAGTTACAGCACTTTTAGGAGAGCCTTCAGCCATTATTAAGGTGTCTGGCAAGCAAAGCGCATTCCTTTACGGGCGCAAACATTTATTCCTATTTGATCGCGACACCTTTGTTGGTTACGAGCATTCGGACTGGCTATTACCGCTCCATTTAAGCAATCGAATTCCTTTGCACGATGCATTGTACGGTGCTGATATTACCATTGATAAAGAATTGGAAATAGGCAGTACATTATCGCAGGTGAGTAAGGCGCTGTATCTAAAAGCCCCAATATTGCGCTTTAATACCCTGCGTGTTCAGGGACGCAAAACATTAACGAGATTATATTTCAACGGTAACACCTCGGCGGAAAAAGCAAATGATAAACAGCTGAGCGGTATCTCAATATACTTTAGAGGGTATCAGGAATTTGATTGGCAAGGTGTTGTTGCTTTGGCAAGCAGTACAACCTTTATTGATTTAACCGAAGGCTTATTGGAGAGCAAACGGAAGATTTCTAAAGATGATGTTGTCGATACCCTAGGACTGCCGACCATTACTATTCCTAAAGCGAGAAACAAAGACGTATGGGTATATGGCAACTCGCTGATTGTCGACTTTGTCCGTGGCAATATGATCAAGTACACACTCGAAAGTAATAAATATCAGTCGCAGCGCAGACCATGTGTGCAATGTTTGTATGTAGGTCAACCGCGCACCGAAATCCCTAACCGATTTGTCACTCAGCGTACGTCAAGTCAGTTAACGCTTGAGAATAATGGCTTTTCTTACTTAGTGAACCTTTCTGAAGACAGCACGCCAAAAGTTGATGAAGTACAGGTTTTTATCAAGCAGTAGAGAAAAAATAGATAAAAAGAAGCCCACATAATGCGGGCTTAAGGTAGTGGGCTTTCCCGTCAAGGAAGCTGTCAAAGTAACATGTGATAAATGTATCACTTACACATTTCACTGGGAGTGAACTGGTTTCATTCCTAACGTATCAAGTTAGGGTGCTCAGCCAACCAACAGTGCTATCTGAGGGCACACATGACACTGTCGGCTGCTGAGCTTGCTTGGAAACTTTTCTTTGTAAATATGACTTAACGTATAACGCTCGAATCGACCTGTATTCGCCAATTCATATTCGTTAATCCATATTTACCATCATAGAAACTGTTGCTTATCTGTATATTCCGATAAGCTAAACGTGCTGAAAAAGATACCTAAAGGCAATTAATTTGTATTGGCTAGGGGGATAGCCATTGAAGCTGGGCTAATGCTTCACAAATCATACAACTGCCTGTCGGTATCAGTTGGGCTTCAGCTCCAAGATTGCTCTTGGTATTTTCTAATCGTGGTCTATCATAACAGCTAAAAAACAAAAGTAAACCCAAATGAGAATTATTTTTATTTAATTTGTGTCATTTCTTTTGACAGTGTGCTTTACAGCTGAATTTAAGAACTCGTTAAAAGGTGAGCGTGGCAATTCTACTCGCCTATTTCCTTATACTCTTGCTTACTGTCTGCACTAAATTCTTTGCTAGAGTTGTTTTATGTTGTTTTGACTAAACATTACGTCATAAGCAAATGACATAACTTGCTGTCATAACCTTCAAAATATTCTGCCTTCGTGATCTTTATTAATTCGTTGAACCTAATTTCAAAAGCCAGCTAATATAGAAGAAAACAAAGTGTGGCAATAGTCACCGAAAATGAAAGGGTAGATGTATGGAGTTACGTTCCTTCGTACTTTGTAACGACGCAGGTGATGAAGTTTGTATTTCTAATTACGGCGCTCGTTTATTGCAATGGCATACCGACGTATTCGGTCAAGACCGCAATATTATTCTTGGTTATTCAACGCTTAGTGATTATTTAGATGACCCGTTTTATCATGGTGCGATAGTCGGTCCTTATGCTAATCGCATTGGTGGCGCAGCGTTTTCTATTGATGATCAGGAGTTTGCTTTACAAGCCAATGAAGGCTCGAACCATTTGCACGGCGGTGACAAGAGTATCAGTCACATGTGTTGGGAGTTAGTGGCGCAAGAAACGCAGGTGCTGACACTAAAATGTGAATTGGCAAATGGTCATAATGGTTATCCTGGCGCAATGGTATTTTGGGTAACCTATCACTTGAACAACGACAGCTCGCTAGATATTGATATGAAAGTAATAACTGAGCAAGCAACCGTGGTCGGTCCAACAACACATCCTTACTTTAATTTGGCCGGTGTTGGTGAAAATGCGTCAGGGCATATTTTGCAAATATTTGCCGATAATTTTACCGAAGTCGATGACGCCAATGTACCAACTGGTGAAATATGTCCAGTTGATGGTACGAATATGGATTTTCGACAGCCACGCGTGCTTGATCCTCAACAGCCTAAAGATAATCTGGATCATAATTTTGTCGTCAGCAGACCCGCTGATGAATCTCACGGCGTGTTGATCAGCCCTGATAAGCAACTACAGCTTCATGTATCGAGTGGTTATCCTGGTTTACAAGTGTATACAGGCAAATATTTAGGCGGTAAGTTTGAAAGCTTTGGCGGTATTTGCTTAGAGCCACAATTCTTCCCAAACAGCCCGAATATCGACAATTTCCCTTTTTATCTCACCACGCCAGAAGAGCCCTTTAGAATGCGTATTAGCTACAAGTTAGTGAAAAACCAGACAGAGGGTGACAATCCAGCCTCGCTGGAAAGTGAAAAAGCCGACTAACACTATCAAAAGATTAAAAATTGTACGTGATCTTTTAAAAAGAGTTCTGTATAATCCTGCGCTCCCTACGTTACAAAGCTTATTCTTTCCCGAGAGTAAGCAACGGGCTCGATACTCGAAGGGGTAAACGCGTAGCCTTTTGAACCGATAACGCTAGGGCGTTATCAAGTTTAGTAACATTTTTATTTGGGTTTTTATAAATGAAAACTTTTGTAGCAAAACCAGAAAGCATTGAGCGCGACTGGTTTGTAGTGGACGCTGAGAACAAAACTCTTGGTCGTATCGCTACTGAAATTGCGCGTCGTTTACGCGGTAAGCATAAGCCAGAGTACACTCCTCACGCAGACACAGGCGATTACATCGTTGTTGTTAACGCTGAGAAGGTACGTGTAACAGGTAACAAAGCGAAAGGTAAAATCTACTACTCGCACACTGAGTTCCCTGGTGGTTTGAAGCAAATTAGCTTCGAAAAGCTTATCGACAAAGCGCCTGAGCGTGCTATCGAATTCGCAGTTAAAGGTATGCTTCCTAAAGGTCCTTTAGGTCGTCAAATGTACCGTAAGTTAAAAGTGTATGCTGGTCCTGAGCACAAGCATGCTGCACAACAACCACAAGTTTTGGAGCTGTAACCCATGGCTGATAATCAATATTACGGTACTGGTCGTCGCAAGAGCTCTACTGCTCGTGTGTTCATGAAAGCAGGTAACGGTACCATTACCATTAACAAACGCGATATTTCTGAATACTTCGCTCGTGAAACTGCTCGTATGGTTGTTCGTCAACCGCTTGAGTTAGTTGAGTTATTAGAGAAGTTCGACTTAAACATCACTGTTACTGGTGGTGGTAGCACAGGCCAAGCTGGTGCTATCCGTCACGGTATCACTCGTGCACTTATGCAGTACGACGAAGCATTACGTGGTGACCTACGTAAAGCTGGTTTCGTTACTCGTGACGCGCGTAAAGTTGAGCGTAAGAAGGTTGGTTTACACAAAGCACGTAAACGTCCTCAATTCTCAAAACGTTAATATTACGTTTTCAAAATCAAAAAACCGGCTATATGCCGGTTTTTTTATATCTGTTGTTCCCTGAATATAGGGGCTGTGCGTTTACACTTTAGCAATGGCCTAAAGCAGACCGTAAGAAAGCTGGTTTACTCAAAGCAGCTAATTCAAGTTAACGTCCTAAATGCTCAAAACGTTAATATTTACGTTTTCGATGTCAAAAACCGGCTATATGCAGGTTTTTTTATGCCTGTCGTTCCTACGATAAGGTGCTGTTCGGTACACTCTAGCAGTAGCGCAAAGTCGAGCTTAAGAAGGTTGGTTTGCACCAAGCAGCTAACCTAAATCAAAGACTTCAATTCTCGCAACATAATCATTCAAGTTCTCGATATCAACAGCGGCTATATAACGATTTTTTATGTCCAAAATTTAAATTGTTTAAGCTTTCGCCAATCTGTTTTTCGCCTTGAAATATTTTGTCACTATTTTAAATAAACTCACGTAAACAAGGGTTAATTACCTTGTAAAAATAGGGGGTTTTCTTTATGATCGAAAAAATTTTTTTGTCGCTAGTTAGCTCAAGTAACTGGCTGATAATGCTTGAATAAGAACCATTATCATCTATGTGGTTGAGTTTGTAAATTAATTGGAGAATTTGAATGAGCAATGCGCCCGTGAATAACGGCCGACGACGCTTTTTAACTGCTGCAACTTCGGTTGTTGGTGGTGTAGGTGTTGTTGGTGTGGCTGTGCCTTTCATTGGTTCTTGGAACCCTAGTGCCAGAGCGAAAGCTGCTGGTGCTCCGGTTGAAGTCAATGTGAGTAAAATCGAGCCTGGTCAACTAGTTCGTGCTGAATGGCGTGGTAAACCTGTATATGTAATTCGTCGTACTGACGATATTATTTCGGCATTACCAAAGCATGATGGTCAACTTCGAGATCCGAACTCGGAAGAACCACAACAGCCAGAGTATGTGAAAAATGCACATCGCTCAATTAAGCCTGAGATTATGGTTGCATTAGGTGTTTGTACTCACTTAGGTTGTGCACCTACTCATCACAAAGGTGATTTCGAACAACACGTAGCTGGTGTTAAAGACGGTTTCTTCTGTCCATGTCACGGTTCTAAGTTCGATATGGCCGGTCGAGTTTTCCAAGGTGTTCCTGCACCACTTAATTTATCAGTTCCAGACCATTCTTTCCCTAACGAAGACACCTTACTCATTGGTGTTGCCCCAGGAGATGCATAATGAATAATTTTCTGGCTTGGATAGAACAGCGTCTTCCAGTAATGGAAGCGATGAACAAACACGTTGTGCAGTACCCTGCACCGAAAAACTTTAACTTTTGGTACTTCTTTGGCTCACTAGCCATGTTAGTACTGGTTAACCAAATCCTGACGGGTATTTGGTTAACTATGAACTACGAGCCATCAGGTGACGGTGCGTTTGCTTCTATTGAATACATCATGCGTGATGTTGATTACGGTTGGTTGCTTCGCTACATGCACTCAACCGGTGCGTCGGCATTCTTCGTTGTGGTTTACTTACATATGTTCCGTGGCCTAATGTACGGTTCATACCAAAAACCGCGCGAGCTACTGTGGATCTTCGGTATGCTAATCTTCTTAGTATTAATGGCTGAAGCATTCATGGGTTACTTACTGCCTTGGGGTAACATGAGTTACTGGGGGGCACAGGTAATTATCTCCTTATTCGGTGCAATACCTGTTGTTGGTGAAGACTTAGCAACGTGGATCAAAGGTGACTACGTTATCTCTGGTGCAACGCTTAACCGCTTCTTCGCGCTACACGTAATTGCATTACCATTAGTACTTGTAGTACTTGTGTTCTTGCACATTCTAGCACTACATGAAGTCGGTTCTAACAACCCTGACGGTACGAACATTAAGAAGCCTAAAGGCAGCATGAAGCCTGAAGAGCTTTCTAAGTTCAAGTTCCACAAACAGTACGCTGATAAGTACGACATTGTTGATGCGATTCCATTCCACCCATACTACACAGTAAAAGATATTATGGGTGTTGCTGGTTTCCTTATTTTCTTCTGTTGGGTAATGTTCTTCTTCCCAGAAGGCGGCGGTTACTTCTTAGAAGCGCCTAACTTCACGCCTGCAAATGGCCTTAAAACACCTGAGCACATTGCGCCAGTATGGTACTTCGGTCCGTTCTACACGATTTTACGTGTTGTTCCTGACAAGTTAATGGGTACCTTATTAATGTTCGCAGCAATCGGTGTACTATTTGCGTTACCTTGGTGTGACCGTGGTACGGTGAAGTCAATTCGTTACCGTAGCAAGTGGCACTTACTGAACTTAACGCAGTTTGCTATCTGTTTCGTTATCCTAGGTATTCTAGGTACATTACCAGCATCAGACACTGCTAACTTAGTAGGTTCAATTGCAACTATTGGTTACTTCGGTTTCTTCTTAGCCATTTGGTTGTACTCGAAGAATGAAAACACTAAGCCAGTACCAGAAAGGGTGACCAAATAATGAGAAAGCTTTTTATTACTTTATTGGCTGTATTGCCGGTATTCGCATTCGCAGCGGGTCCAAGCATTCCATTGGATGCGGCGAATAACGACTTATCAGATAAAGAATCGCTAAAGCGTGGTTTTAAGTCATACATCAACTACTGTCTTGGTTGTCACCAGCTTCAGTACCAACGTTATAACCGCACGTTTGCTGATTTAGGTATTAGTGACGAAGAAGGTAAAGCTGAGTGGATGTTCACTGGTGAGAAAGTTGGTGATCACATCACTAATACTATGCCAGCGAAAGAAGCTGCTGCATGGTTTGGTGCTGCGCCACCAGATTTAACACTTGAAGCTCGTTTCCGTAGCCCAGACTGGATCTACACTTACTTACGTTCTTTCTACGTTGATGAGTCTCGTCCATTTGGCGTGAACAACAAAGTATTTAAAGACGTTGGCATGCCACACGTATTGCAAAACCTGCAAGGTATTCGCACGATGGACGAGCACGGTGTGTTATCTGCACCAGTTGGCGGCACCATGACTGAAGCTGAATACGACGAGTTTGCTCGTGACTTAACTAACTTCCTTGAGTATGTTGGTGAGCCGAATAAATTAGAGCGTAAAGAATTAGGTAAGTGGGTTATTGGCTTCCTATTCATTTTATTTGTGCTTTCTTACTTCTTGAAGAAAGAATACTGGCGTGACGTTCACTAATCTCTTAGTGAACTAGCACCACAAGTTTAAAAAGGCAGCGTAAGCTGCCTTTTTTGATCTAAACGCATACGTTCTATCTGGTCTAACCAGTTTTAATTTTTCATCAAATTTTAGTATCATAGAACACTTTGTTACGAGTTCCGTAACGTCTATTTTATTTAGTGTATGTAAGTCATGCACTTATCACGCATATCTTTGGAGATACTATGGCTGTTGCTGCAAACAAACGCTCGGTTATGACCTTATACTCACACGCTGATGACATGTATAGTCACCAAACACGCATTGTATTGGCTGAGAAAGGTGTCGGTGTTGACATTCACTTAGTTGACCTAGCTAACTTGCCAGAAGACCTAATTGATTTGAATCCTTACGGTACAGTACCAACTTTAGTTGATCGCGAATTAGCGTTATACGAAGCGAAGATCATTATTGAGTATTTAGATGAGCGTTTCCCGCATCCGCCGCTAATGCCTGTTTACCCAGTATCTCGTGGCCGTAGCCGTCTAATGATGCACCGCATTGAGCAAGACTGGTATAGCCTTGCAGAAACCATCATGAAAGGTGATGCAACCGCTGCTGAAAAAGCACGTCAAGAACTTAAGGAGAGCTTACTAAGCGTAGCGCCTATCCTTAACGAAGCACCTTACTTTATGAGCGAAGAGTTCAGCTTAGTAGATTGTTACTTAGCACCGCTATTATGGCGTTTACCAGTATTAGGCATTGAGCTTGCTGGTCAAGGCTCACAAGAATTGAAAAACTATATGTTGAAGTTATTCGAGCGTGAATCATTCCAAGCGTCGTTAACTGAAGCAGAGCGTGAGTTGCGTTTCGGTAACCCAGCGTAACTCGCACGTTTATGTCTACTCCGATAGAAATGACCTCGAATAAGCCTTATATCGTTGGGGCTTTTTACGATTGGATATCTGATAACGACTTAACACCTTACATTGTGGTTGATGTGAGTGTTTATGGTGTTATGGTGCCAATGTCGTTCGTTAATGATGGTCAAATCGTTTTAAATATCTCTTCTTCTGCTGTTGGTAGCATTGTGATGGGTGAAGCGGCCATAGAGTTTTCAGCTCGTTTTGGTGGCAAGTTAGAACACTTGGTAGTGCCATACGGCGCCATTGGTGCTATTTACGCCAAAGAAAATGGTGCGGGTACCTCATTGCCAATTGAACACCCAGAGGTTGCTGAAGAAGATGAGGCTCCGGCAAAACCTGCTTTAGCTGGTGTTGAATCAACACCAATAGCTAGCACAAGTGAAAGCAAGGAAGCTACTGCAGACAAAACAAGTGAAGATAAGCCAGCAAAAGGCCGACCTAGCTTAAAAGTAGTTAAGTAACGTCGACTCATCCTCACTTCTGAAAAGCCGCTTTGCGGCTTTTTTTATAACTAACCCCCTTGTTGATTAACATTGCATATTTTGCACAGGCTTTGTATCTTGCCAGCATCTAATTACGCAGGGAGTAAAACATGGCAGGGCCATTAAAGGGTATCAAGGTACTAGATTTAAGCCGCATTCTTGCAGGCCCATGGTCCACGCAAGTACTCGCTGACTACGGTGCCGAGGTCTGGAAAATTGAGCGCCCTATCACGGGTGATGATACACGAAGTTGGGGGCCTCCATTTATTTCAGGCGAAAATACCCAAAACCCAGAAGATTCAGCCTATTACCTTACTGCCAATCGCGGAAAGAAATCTTTTACGATTGATTTCACGACTGAAACTGGCCAGCGACAAGTGCAAGAGCTGGCGACGCAAGCAGATGTTATTGTCGAAAATTACAAAGTAGGCGGCCTTGCAAAGTACCAACTGGATTACGCGTCGCTAAAAAGCATTAACCCTAAGATAATTTATTGCTCGATCACTGGCTTTGGTCAAGATGGCCCATATGCTCAGCAAGCGGGCTACGATGCCATGATCCAAGCTATGGGTGGTTTAATGAGTATTACTGGCGAGCAAGCTGGCTTACCGGGTGCAGGCCCACAAAGAGTCGGTGTAGCGGTCGCCGATTTAATGACGGGGATGTATGCCGTAAGCGCTATTTTGGCGGCATTGTACCACCGAGAGCAAACGGGTGAGGGGCAACAGCTCGATATTGCTTTGCTCGATACCATGGTAGCAATGCTTGCCAACCAAGGAAGTAATTACTTAGTGTCTGGGCAAGCGCCTAAACCGTTGGGGACTGCGCACCCTAACATTGTCCCTTATCAGGCATTTGCGGTGAAAGATGGTCATATTTTCCTCGCGGTAGGTAATGACCAGCAGTTTAAAAAGTGTTGCGACGTACTCGGCTGCCCTGAACTTGCGACAGACATGCGATTTGCCGAAAATGCTCAGCGCGTGAGCAATAGAAACGAGTTGATTATTTTGATTGGCGAACAGCTACAAACTCGCTGTTTAGATGAGTGGCTAGCTGACTTTAATAAGGTACAAGTGCCTTGTAGCCCAATTAACACACTGGATAGAGTTTTTTCTAACCCCCAAGTGCAACATCGTCAGATGCAATTTGAACTACCGCACGCTGGTGCAGGTAAGGTGCCTATGGTTGCAAACCCAGTCAAGTTTTCGGCAACACCAAATGAATACCAACAGGCGCCGCCGCTGTTAGGTGAACACAATAATGAGCTTGAAAGTTTAATAAATCGGAAATGCCGCTAATAGCTCTAGCGCTTGCTCATTGCAGTGCTCGATTGCCGCGTCAATGTCCTCTTCTGTTAAACCAAGGCTGTCGAGTATGTGTTGGCCCACGATAGTTTTTTTTGAGTAAAGACCTGGATGAGAGTTATAGACTGCCAAGCGAGAGGCGACATAAAGTAAATTACTTGGCGCATCGAGCTCCTCTTGAAACGCGTGGTTAAACTCTTTAATTGGTGTGACAATAGTTAACGGCAGTTGCCACTGCTCTAATAAAGCCGCGCTACAGTCAGCAAAGGTAAAACCAAAGGTTTCTTGCTGGCGATGCCAGGGTGTTTCATTTGAGGTATACCGTTCACAGAACTGCACTGCATCGGGCGCGTTATGCACAATCGCCAGCAGCCCCAAATTGTGAAATAACCCAGATAAGAATATGTTCTCAGCGTTGGGAATTTTTTTTCGCTGGGCAAGGTATTGGCAAATAAGCGCACATTCAACACTAATTTCCCAAAATCTCTCCATATCGGTTATTTCTGGATTAATACTCGAAAACGCAGCGGTAACACCGTAAGCATCGACCAGCTTTTTCACTTGGCTAAGCCCTAATAAAATCAACGCCTTGTTGATAGAATCAATTTGCTTAGGGAAGTTGAACATCGCACTGTTAGCTATTTTTAGCAAGCTCGCCGCAATTGCTGGCTCAAGGCTAATAACATTAGCGATATCATCGAGTTTACATTCATCATTAGCCAGCATTTCCGTTAGCTTGAGGTAAATATCAGGCAACACACAGAGCTCTTGTGCTGCTTGAGCAAATTGCGCGGGCGATTTAGACATAAATAGTTCCATTAATAGCGACGTCTGTTATTTACACCTTAGTGCATTTTTGTCACAAGACAATAGGCTTGGTAGTGAATATTCGTTAATATTCACTCAATATTAACTCGCATGCCTTATAAATACTGAGATGTTATGGCTGAACCTTTTCATTACACAACCACGTTTACGCTGGATAAAACTTACCTCACTGAGTGCTTTGATCAAACCCTAGTTAAAAAGTCGTTATGGCAGGCTTATCAAAAGGCTATCGCTTTTTGTGTTATTGGTTTGGTATTGTTTTCAGTACCTGATGTCAGTGCTTATTGGCCTAGCTTTTTAATTGCCTTAGCGGTGATTGAAGCACTGAGTGTTCGATTTGGCAGGGCGTGGTGGGTTACTCGCCAACTATTAGGCAAAAGTGGCAATAATCAGGTTAACCTAGAGGTCAATGCCGAAGGTATTGCGTTAACTTCGCCGTTTATTGAACAAATTTATCACTGGCAGAGTATTAAACAGTTAGAGCATACCGAACATGGCCTTATCATTCACCTTGAGCAACAGCGCCAATACTTGTCCAAAAGTGTGCTGTCGGCTGAGGCCATCGCTTTTATAGACGAGCAAACATTTACGGAAGAATAGAGCAAAGCTGCCAGCTAATAACAACGAACGAGTAGCAGCCAACAGACAATAACCATTGATTGATGTAGCGAAGTAATGACAACTCAAACGCGTTCACCACTTTTCTCTGCGAAATTTTTACTACCTTTCACATTACTTTGGGTGGTACTCGTTGGCTTGTCTGGATTTCCTGTCAGCCAACTAAGCGAATACATCAGCTATAGCTTACTGGGCGTGTTAGGGGCAATTTTTGCGAGCTCTACAGGAGCAGGTGGCGGGGTAATATTTATCCCAATGTTTAACCACTTGTCATTTTCTGAGATTCAATCAATCGCCACCAGTTTTGCGATTCAGTGTTTTGGTATGACCGCAGGCGCGCTCACTTGGTATCACCATTACCATAAAGAAAAGCGTGATTTGGTGTTGTGGCAGGGCTTTAAACGCATTATTGCGGTAACCAGTATTGCGGCAATTGCGGGTATTTGGTCAATTTATGGCACCAATGTCAGCTCTCCAGCAAGCCTACATCAAAGCTTTGGCTGGTTCTCGTTAGTGCTTGGCTTATTTATTGTGACAACCGTTTATCTGCTCAAGCCAAAGCGCGAATCGAGCAAACTGCAATATTTTGATTACCTAGCCATTATCGCTATTGGTTACTTTGGTGGCGCAATTACGGCTTGGCTATCCGTTGGGGTAGGTGAGGTGTTAGCGATTTATCTGATTCTTAGGCGTTTTGATGTCACTATGGCCGTTGCCGCCGCTGTTGTGGTTTCAGCGTTTACTGTTTGGTCTGCAATTTGGCAGCACACCTTAATAATCTTCAATGTCTATTGGCAAGTGGTTATTTTCGCTGGACCCGGCGCTGTGATCGGCGGTATCTTAGCAAAATCTCTGGTGAGTTATTTGTCGGCGCGTAAGCTCAAATTATTTTTCGCATTTTGGTTAATTGCGATAGGGCTAACAGAGACCTTGTAGAATAAATGAGAATAGTTCTCAAATCCCTTGACAGCTAGTAAGCAGTTAATTACTCTTGCCACCATCACATCCTTAAGCATACTAATAACCTTGCATAGGCTTAATATGATCAAAAAAATTATCGGTTTAACGGCGTTCGCCGCAACACTTGTCGCTCCTGTATTTAGCGCATCGGCAGACGAAGTTAACGTATATTCATACCGTCAGCCATTCTTAGTTGAGCCCTTGTTTAATGAGTTTACCAAGCAGTCGGGCATTAAAGTGAATGTCGTATTCGCGAAAAAAGGTATGGCAGAGCGTTTAGCCCGTGAAGGCGAGCACAGCCCTGCAGACGTATTGCTTACTACCGATATTAGTCGCTTAATTGAGTTACAAGAAAAAGGTTTATTGCAAGCTGTTAACTCTGACGTATTAGAAGCGGCAATTCCAAGCCAATATCAAGCACAAGACAATTCTTGGTTTGGTTTAACCACTCGCGTTCGTAACATTTATACCGCTAAGCGTTTAGGTGATATGGCGATTAGTTACGAAGACCTAGCCGATGAAAAATACCGCGGTAAAATTTGTACGCGCAGCGGTAAGCACCCATACAATGTCGCGCTGGTTTCTTCAATGATTGCTGAACACGGTGAAGCGAAAACGTTAGCATGGCTAGAAGGTGTAAAGAAAAACTTAGCGCGTAAGCCACAAGGTAATGATCGCGGTCAAGTGCAAGCCATTCACCAAGGTTTATGTGATGTATCGCTAGGCAACAGCTACTACTTTGGCAAGATGTTAAATGACGACAAGCAAAAAGTATGGGCAGATGCCGTAAACATTAACTTCCCTAACCAGGCAAATCGCGGTGCTCATGTAAATATTTCAGGCGTTGGCGTTGCGAAATACGCACCGCACAAAGAAGCTGCAAAAGCCTTACTTGAATTCTTAGCATCGGACAAGGCACAGCAAATGTACGCGGAAACTAATATGGAGTATCCGGTACGTGCGGGTGTGAAAAAATCTGCGTTAGTTGCTTCATGGGGCGACTTTAAAGCTGATGACTTACCGCTAGAAACGATCGCCAGCCATCGTAAAGCTGCATTAAAATTACTTGATCAAGCAAAATTTGATTTGTGATATTTGGTCAACGTAACACTTCTTGGCTAACGCTTAGTTGGCTAATTGCACTGGCGCTATTAGCGCCAGTGCTCGTTATGCTGTTTACCAGCATAGGGAATTTTGGTGAGCTTTTTTCTCATCTTTGGCAAACCGTATTACCCACCTACATCAGCAATACCTTATTACTGACGTTTTACGTATCGCTATTGGTATTGCTATTTGGCGTGCCAAGTGCCTTCCTCATTAGTCAAACACAATTAATAAGCGCCAAATGGCTGCGTTGGGCCCTATTATTGCCACTTGCGATGCCTGCCTATTTGGTTGCCTATCTTTATACTGACTTATTTGACTACGCGGGCCCTGTGCAGCGCCTGTTAAGAGCAAGTTTTGGCTGGCAATCGCCAACAGATTATTGGTTTTTCGATTTACGCACGCTTGAAGGTGCTGCATTTGTCTTAGCGCTGGTATTGTATCCGTACGTTTATATGCTGACTCGTACTGCGCTTGAGCAGCAAGATACTAGCTTGCTCAGAGCTGGACGTACGTTAGGGTTATCAGCACGTCAGGCAATGTTAAAAATAGCCTTACCTTTGGCTCGGCCTGCAATCATGGTCGCTGTCACTTTAGTGATGATGGAAACCATCGCTGATTTTGCCACGGTGCAGTATTTTGCGGTTAATACATTAACCACCGCTATTTATGATACTTGGTTGGGCTATGGTGATATGGCCGCGGCTAATGCACTGGCGAGTGTGTTGCTGCTCTTTGTGCTATTTACTGTCGTTGCGGAGCAAAAAAGTCGAGCGGGGCAGAGGCATCAATCGAATCGCCCTAATTTTTCTAACGATAAATTGGCTTTATCGTTTGGGCAGCAAGTGATGGGGCTTGTCTTTTGTTGGTTGTTAGTCATATTAGGTTTTGCTTTGCCTTTTGGTTTGCTGATCGCCATGGCAATTGATTATGCTCAGCTAGATCAATTAGGCCAGCTAGCAGAAATTGGCTGGGAAACGTTGAAAATCTCAGCTTATGCGGCAACCGCCGCCGTTGCTTTGTCTTTGCTTTTGGCACTGTTTCATCGTTTTTACCCAAAATCGGTAAATCATTTGCCACTACAAATTTCGGGATTTGGCTATGCTGTGCCAGGTACTGTGCTTGCGATGGCGCTAATGGCGACATTTGGCCCGATAGACCATTGGCTCAATGATACGGCCGCATGGTTAGATTGGTCGAAGCCGGGGTTGATTTTATCAGGTACAACCTTCGCGATTATCTTTGCCTTTGTTGTCCGTTTTGCTGCTATTGCTAACGGCACAATAAGCGCGGGTATTGGCAAAATTCCACATTCAATTGATAAGGCACCGGCAAGTTTGGGTGTAGGTTTATTGGCGACGATCCGAACAGTGCACCTACCAATTTTAAAAAGTTCAGTATTTGTCGCCTGGCTATTAGTTTTTGTTGAGGCGATGAAAGAGTTGCCAGCGGTGCTTTTGCTCAGACCTTTTAATTTTGAGACTTTAAGTACCTTTATTTATCAGCTCATCTCAGATGAACGTTTGGAGCAAGGGGCAATAGGTGCAATTTTTATTGTATTGTTTGGTTTGATACCGATCATTTGGCTTAACAAAAATAAGCATTAGTCAGTTTAATAGTTAGCCTATTAGTTAGTCATTCGATTACTTTAAAGCATGACTAATATTGTTACTTTAGAAAGAAATTAGAATTTGATGTCACAACTTAATCACGTAAACGCTGAACTTTTAACTGTGAGCCAGCTAGATGTAACCCTTGCTGGACAAGCCATATTGCAAGATATTGCGTTTGAATTGCATGCTGGCGAGATCCTTGGTTTAGTTGGCCCAAGTGGTTGTGGTAAAACGACCTTGCTCAATACGATTGCAGGCTTTATTGCTCAGCAAGGTGGCGACATCACCATCGCGGGTAAAGCCGCTATTAACCCGAAAAACATGCTGGCGCCGGAAAAGCGCCAAGTCGGTATGATTTTTCAAGACTATGCTTTATTTCCGCACTTAACAGTCGAACAAAATATTGCCTTTGGGATAAGTAAACTGCCCAAATCTGAGCAGCATGAGCGCGTTAACCAGATGCTCGAACTGTTAGCACTAACCGGTTTTAATCAGCGTTACCCACACGAACTATCGGGCGGACAACAGCAACGGGTTGCTATTGCCAGAGCGATCGCCCCACAGCCTAAGTTATTGCTGCTAGATGAGCCGTTTTCTAATATTGATGCACGCCTTCGCCAATCATTGATGTTAGAGCTACGCCAATTGTTCAAACAATTAAAGATCACCGCGATCTTTGTCACCCATAACAAGGATGAAGTGTTTACCTTTGCCGATAAAATGGCGGTGATGGCACAGGGGGGAATATTACAATTTGGCAGCCCAGCTGAAATCTGCCAAGCGCCTGCAAATTATCACGTTGCCGATTTTCTCCAATTAGGTAGCTGGTTGCCATGTCAAGTCAATGGAAAGTGCCTGACGAGTGCATTGGGCGAGCACGAATATGAACATGCACAAGTACAGGGTAGTGAAGGTACTGCAAGCGGCGATATTCACCAGCTGCTAGTTAAACCGAATCAAATCGCTTTCACTCGTGCTGAAGAAGCGAATATGGAAGTAGTTCATATTAGCGTTGCTGAGCATGGCTTTCACTATCACTTACAAAGCATTGACCAATCAACCCCTTTGGCGATTCGCCAGTTGGGGATCTATTCAGAGCAGGCGTTTGCCCTGCAAGAAAAGTTAAACGTGAGTATAAAACCTCACCCCTACTTAGTTTTTAGTTGTTAGCAGTTTTAACGTTAACAATATACGCTCCACTACTGAGGTTATTATCTCCTGTTTATATCCTCAGTAGTGCAATTTATCCTCAGATTTTCATTAAACACCTAATTATTTGGGATAGCGATCCACAAAACTCCACAGAATCATCAACTTCGCTCTATCGCTTAATTTTTCTGGCTTATAGCAAGATCAAATAACCTATTCTTTGCTTGACATAGGTTTACTCAAGTCTCTAAACTGTATAAATGTGGGAAAAAGTGGGGAATCGTGGATCCTTAGGGAATTAAGCTGCAAAAACGTGGTTCAGTTCAAGGATAAGATTCTCTGAAAATAATCAGACTTATGTGACAACGCATAGTTAGAGGCAAACGTGTTTAGAGGCACCAGCGCAATTACGCTCGACAGCAAAAAACGCATCACGATACCAACTCGGTATCGCGAGGAGCTTATTGCTGACTGTCAGGGCAAGATGGTGTGCACCGTTGATGTTCAACAAGCTTGTTTATTACTTTACCCGCTTCCTGAATGGGAAGAAATTGAATTAAAACTCTGCGCTTTGTCCTCAATGGATCGAAGCGAGCGACTATTTCAACAAGTATTACTTGGCAATGCCGCCGATTGTGAAATGGATAAAAGTGGTCGCCTTTTGATCAATGGCCCGTTATGCCAACACGCTGCCCTAGAAAAGAACGTGATGTTGGTCGGCCAGCTAAAGAAATTTGAGATTTGGAGTGAATCGGCTTGGCAACAGCGAATGCAACAAGGCATTAGCCAGATCCAAGCAGGCGAAATCGAATTAACTGAAAGATTACTTGATTTAACACTATAACGAAAATGCCTGAGCAAAGTTCACACATATCCGTATTGCTTGATGAAGCAATCGAAGCCCTCGCCATTGATCCAAATGGCCGATACATCGACTGTACTTTTGGTCGAGGCGGTCACTCGGGACAAATTCTTTCCCAATTAGCCGATAACGGTGAGCTTATTGCTATTGATCGCGATCCGACCGCTATTGAGGCGGCAAAGCAGTACGGCGACGACGATCGTTTTTCGATAGAACATTTTGGCTTTGCTGAATTGCAGGGTATTGCTGAGCGTCGAGAAGTGATTGGACAAGTTGATGGCATCTTATTTGATTTAGGTGTTTCTTCACCGCAGTTAGACGAAGCTGAGCGTGGCTTTAGCTTTATGAATGACGGCCCGCTTGATATGCGTATGGATACCACGCGTGGCGAAACAGCAGCCGAGTGGTTAGCACGTGTTGATGTTGAAGACTTAAGTTGGGTATTAAAAACCTTTGGCGAAGAAAAGCATGCATGGCGAATTGCCAATGCCATTGTCGACAGTCGTGAAGAAAACCCGCTAACCCGCACTGGTCAGTTGGCCAAGCTTATTCAAACGGTAGCACCACAGCGCGAAATTAAAAAGCATCCAGCAACGCGCAGTTTTCAAGCGATCCGCATGTACATCAATTCAGAGCTTGACCAAATAGAACAAGCACTTGCAGCATCGCTTAACGTGTTAAAGCCCGGTGGTCGACTAGTTGTTATCAGCTTTCATTCATTGGAAGACAGATTAGTAAAACAGTTTATGCGCAAGCACTCGCAAGGAAAGCAGGTGCCAAGAGGATTGCCAGTGAGTGAGGCAGAATTACAAAAAGGGAAAAAACTTAGCTTGGTAGGTCGTAAAACCAAACCAAGTAAGGCAGAAATTGAACGTAATGTTAGAGCTCGTAGCTCAGTGTTGCGAGTTGCAGAGCGCCTAGCAGACAGCTAAGCAGCTATTGAACTAAGGTAAGCAAATAGCTAATGGCGACTAAGAAATCTGCATTAGTTGTTGATATTTATCACGATATTCAACAACACCTGTTTACCTATGTATTGCTGGTTGCAGTAGTTTTGTCTGCTTTTGCGGTGATTTACTTCACTCACGTTAATCGACAAACCACCAGTGAATTGGAAGTGTTGTTGACCGAGCGCGATGAATTAGACATTGAATGGCGCAATTTATTAATAGAACAGAATAGTTTGGCAGAGCATAGCGTGATTGAGCGCAAAGCAGCAAAAATGCTGGATATGCAACGACCAGACGCAAATTCGGAAGTAGTGTTAACCATACCATGACAGCTAAGGTAAAACGAAATAAAGCTAATCAAAAACCGAGCACAGTTGCTTGGCGCTTTTACGTTGTGCTGGCGGTGGTGGTAGCTATCTATTTAGCGCTAATGGCTCGCGCGGCTTATATCCAAGTGTTTGAGCCTGACATGTTGAAAAAGCAAGGGGATATGCGCTCGTTAAGAACCGCGGCCAGTGAAGTTCAACGTGGCTCTGTACTCGATCGCAATGGCCGTGAGCTGGCGGTAAGTGTGCCGGTTGAAACTGTTTGGGCAGATCCGAAAGTTGTGATGGATAACAATGCGTTAGCCATGAGTGAACACTGGCAAGCATTGGCAGATGTGTTAGATCAAGACGTTAACAAACTCACCAGTCGTATCGTTCGCAACCCAAACAAACGCTTTGTTTATGTTGAGCGCCAAGTGTCGCCAGTGATGGCAAACTATATTAAAGAGTTAAAAATCCCCGGTATTCACCTACGCAAAGAATCCAAACGCTTTTACCCATCGGGTGAGATTAGTGCTCACGTGGTCGGCTTTACCAATGTCGATGACAAAGGTATCGAAGGTATAGAGCGGGTTTACAACACTATGCTAACCGGTGTTGGCGGCGAAAAGAAATTCCGCAAAGATGCCAAAGGGCGGAAAATTGAAATTCTCTCGGTGGAAGAGGCGCAGCCACCCAAAGATGTGGTGCTCAGCATTGACCAACGCATTCAAACCCTGGCATACCGCGAACTCAAAGGCGCGGTTTCTGCGTTTAAGGCGACCTCGGGTTCTGTGATTGTTGCGGATGTACATACCGGTGAGATTCTCGCCATGGTCAACTCTCCATCGTTTAACCCGAACAACCGTGCAAACACACCAGTGCACAAAATGCGTAATCGTGCGATCACTGACATGTTTGAGCCTGGTTCAACCATGAAGCCACTGTCCTTGCTAACTGCAATGGAATTTGGTGTCGCAGAAGCAAGTACGATTGTTGATACTCATCCAGGTTGGATGCGTCTTGGTGGCCGCCGTGTTAGCGACCCAATTAATCGTGGTGATCTCACCATGGAAGAAATTTTGATCCACTCATCCAATATGGGCACGGCTAAATTGGTGCTTTCGATGCCGAAAGAATTTCTACTAGATAAGTTTTTTGAAGTAGGTTTTGGCGAGCAAACTGGCACTGGGCTAATCGGTGAAACCAGCGGTATGATGCATGATCGTAGCCGTTGGTCTCAGTTTGAATTAGCGACCTTATCTTTTGGTTATGCCTTGGCAATTAGCCCACTGCAACTAACGCGCTTATACGCCACGATCGCCAATGGCGGCACTAAAATTCCGCTGACGATATTAAAGCAAGATACACCAGCCAGAGGCGAGCGCATTTTCTCAAATCGATTAACGGCAGATTTGCGCTCAATGCTTGAAGGCGTGGTGGAAAATGGTGCTAAGAAAGCAAAAGTAGAAGGTTATCGTGTTGGTGGTAAAACCGGTACCAGTATTAAAGCGATTGCGGGCGGTTATGGTAATGACTATGTTGGCTTGTTCGCCGGCATGGCACCGATTGATAACCCTGAAGTAGTAGTGGTTGTTGTAATTAATGAGCCAGGTGGCGATTTATATCACGGTGGTGATGTTGCCGCGCCTGTGTTTTCACGGGTAATGAAAGGCACCTTGCAGGTGTTAAATATAGCGCCTGACTCATCATCGAAAAATCAACGCGTGGTGAAAAGCGCTGAGCGCAAGGGAGATACTAATGTCTAACCTTGTAAATCAAAGCCCAGCTACTCAAACCCCACTGATGCCAACCGGGTTTGCTGGATGCTCTATTGCAGAAACCTTGGCTCAGTTTGATATTAGCATTGCACCTTTAGCGACGGCTCAGCTTGTCAATAACAGCCGTCAAGTTAATCAAGGTGATGTGTTCTGTGCTGTGATAGGTACTGCGAGTGATGGTCGCAATTATATCGACCAAGCAATTGCGGCGGGAGCGAGTTTAGTGATAGCTGAATGCCAACAGGCACAGCAACATGGCAATCAACTACACCGTGAAAACGTCACAATTGTACAGTTTTATCAGCTAAATCAACGTTTATTTGAATTGGCGGCGAGCTATTATCAATACCCACAAGATAAGTTGAGCCTCATTGGTATTACTGGCACTAACGGGAAAACCAGTACCAGTCAAATGATCGCCAGCTTGCTCAACCTTTGCCAGCAAGATGCTTATCAACAAACTGATAAGAGTACTGAAAGCTATGGCCAGAGTGATGGCAAGAGCATAGCAGTTCAAGCCGCTGTGATAGGTACTACAGGCGCTGGTATCTTACCGGCACTGACGCCAATTGCTAATACAACGCCAGGTGCAACTGAGCTGAATCAGATTTTAGCGAGCTTTGCCGAACAGTCGGTAACGCATGTGGCGATGGAAGTTTCTTCGCACGCATTAGATCAGGGTCGTATTGCGGCTGAACAACTGAGTATCGCGGTGTTTACCAATTTAAGCCGCGACCATTTGGATTATCACCAAACCATGGCGGACTATGCCAAAGCCAAGTTTAGTATCTTTGCTGGCGCTGCTAGTGATACCAGTGCGCAAATTGCCGTCGTTAATGGTGATGATGAATACGGTCAAGCTTGGCTTGCGCAGTTAAAACAACCAAGTATAGCATTTGGTAAAAGTGATACGGTTACTCAGCATCAGCGCTTTGTACGCGCAAAAGATATAGTGCTTTCACCAAGCGGTGTTAGTTTTATCGCCGTCACAGAAAAAACAAGCGCTAAGGTTGAGAGCAATTTATTGGGTGAATTTAATGTTGATAACTTACTAGCAGCCATTGCCAGCTTATTAGCGCTAAATATTTCACTTGAAGCCATTGTTGCCAACATTCCCAAGTTGTTGCCTAGCCAAGGGCGTATGGAAGCATTCCATCAAAAAGATAAGCCCGTTGCCGTGGTAGATTATGCTCATACGCCTGATGCATTAGCCAATGCTTTGCAAGCTTGTCGTCACCATTGCCAAGGCGAGCTTTGGGTAGTGTTTGGTTGCGGTGGCGATCGCGATAAAGGCAAGCGCCCACAAATGGGACAATTTGCAGAGCAATTTGCCGATCATGTCGTGGTCACTAATGACAACCCGCGCAGTGAAGCTCCTGAACTGATCGCTAACGACATTTTAGCAGGCTGTCAGCATGCGGAAAAAATCACCGTTATGCTCGACCGTCAACAAGCCGTTCGCTCTACACTCGCTCACGCCAAATCGAATGACATTGTGCTGTTAGCAGGTAAAGGGCATGAGAATACCATTGAAATAGCAGGCCAAATCATTGAATACAGTGAACGTGCTCTGGTCGAAAGCCTATATCTGACAGGAGAGCACTAATGATCCCTTTAACCTTATCAGAAATTGCCAGTGCCACAGGTGGCAAACTAATTGGTGCTGATATTACGATTTCTGCGATTAGCACAGACAGCCGTGCATTAGCAGCAGAGCAAGTTTTTTTAGCGCTCAAAGGCCCTAATTTTGACGGTCATAAGTTTGTGAGCCAAGTTGCTGAGTTAGGCGGTTTGGCGGTCATTGTTGATCATCAAGTTGAAACAACATTGCCACAAGTGGTGGTGGCTGATACCCGTATTGCGCTGGGAAAAATTGGTGCTTACGTCAAAGCACAAACGGCGCCTAAAACTGTTGGTATTACTGGCAGTAGCGGTAAAACCACAGTCAAAGAAATGGTTGCCGCAATTTTATCGCGCCTCGGGAATGTGCTAGCCACTAATGGCAACTTCAACAATGACATAGGCGTACCGCTGACTTTACTGCGTTTAGGTCATGAACATGATTTTGCGGTTATTGAAATGGGCGCCAATCACATTGGTGAAATTGCCTATACCACTAACTTGGTTAAGCCAGATGTAGCCATCATCAATAATATTGCGGCCGCGCATTTAGAAGGCTTTGGCGATTTATGTGGTGTTGCTCGCGCAAAAGGGGAAATCTTCGAAGGTATTCCAGAAGGTGGCGTAGCTGTTTACAACCAAGACTCAAAATGGGCAGATAAATGGCAATGGCGTTTAACCGATAAAAAAGTACGACGTTTTTCTTGCAAAGAGAGTGCAGATGAGAAAAGCGCAAATGAAATAGTCAAAGCTGAGCAAGCTGCAGATTGTTATAGCGCTAATGTCACCCTTGACGACAATGGTTGCGCCAACTTCAAGTTACACACACATATTGGTAGCACCTACATTGAGCTGACAATACCCGGTAAACACAATGTTTGTAACGCGGTTGCTGCTGCTGCCATCGCCATTGAATGTGGTGCCCGCCTAGATGACATCAAACTCGGGCTAGCGGAAATGTCGGCGGTTAAAGGACGTTTAAACCTTTATCAGTTAGATGATAACTGTAAGCTCATCGACGACACTTATAACGCTAACGTGGAATCAATCAAAGCTGCAACAGAGCTGCTAGCCAGTTATCCAGGCTACCGAGTATTGATTCTTGGGGATATGGCAGAGCTTGGCAGTGATGCCAGAAGTTATCATCAAGAAGTAGGAGAACATGCCAAAACACAAGGAATAGACACATTATTAACACTTGGCGTGTTGAGCCAAAGTACGGCTGATGCCTTTGGTGATGATGGTCAGCATTTTAGCTCGAAAGAGCAGTTGTTAGCATCGCTTAAGCAGCAATTAGCTAACGAAGAGCGCGCGATTTCTATTTTAGTGAAAGGCTCGCGCAGTGCTCATATGGAGCACGTGGTAAATGAGATTATAAATTGGCGCAAACCTCGCGCCGCTGAGGAGCACTCGTAATGTTGTATTGGTTAGGCGAGTACCTCACCCAATATTTTTCTGGATTTAATGTTTTTTCCTATCTGACCTTTAGGGCTATTGTTAGCACCCTAACGGCTTTGGGAATTTCACTGTATTTTGGCCCTAAGTTAATTCGCGCCTTGCAGCGTATGCAAATTGGCCAAACCGTACGTGATGATGGTCCGCAAAGCCATTTGTCAAAATCAGGCACGCCTACCATGGGCGGTATTTTGATTCTGGCGTCAATCATTGCCAGCGTGCTGCTATGGGGCGACTTATCGAATACCTATGTTTTGACTACGTTATTTGTTGTCGCTTCATTTGGTGCGATTGGTTTTGTTGATGATTACCGCAAGGTGATCCGCAAAGACTCAAATGGTTTGATTGCCCGTTGGAAGTACTTCTGGCAAACCGTGGTTGGCTTAGGTACCGCAATATTTTTGTATGCACAAGCGCAGTCACCAGAAGAAACAGCGTTACTCGTGCCATTTATTAAAGATGTGATGCCGCAATTAGGCCTACTGTATATCGCCATGGCGTACTTCGTTATTGTCGGTACCAGTAATGCTGTGAATTTAACCGATGGTTTAGATGGCTTAGCCATAGTACCCACGATTATGGTGGCAGGTGCTTTTGCAGTATTCGCTTACGTTACCGGTAACGTGAATTTTTCAGAGTATCTAAATATCCCTTACATTCCGCAAACCAGCGAATTAGTGGTGGTTTGTACTGCCATTGTTGGCGCTGGCCTTGGCTTCTTATGGTTTAACACGTACCCAGCACAAGTCTTTATGGGCGATGTTGGCTCATTAGCCCTTGGTGCAGTTTTAGGCGTTATTGCAGTACTTGTGCGTCAAGAGCTTGTGCTGGTGATTATGGGCGGTGTGTTTGTGATGGAAACGGTTTCGGTGATCTTGCAAGTGGGGTCATACAAGCTGCGTGGTCAGCGTATTTTCCGAATGGCGCCCATTCATCATCACTATGAATTAAAAGGTTGGCCAGAGCCGCGCGTGATTGTGCGTTTCTGGATTATTTCCATTGTTTTGGTTTTGGTTGGCTTGGCCACCTTAAAACTGAGATAGCTAACAGGTTTTAATTAATAAGAGCAAAGAGCAAAGTAACCAGATGTCATCTATATCGTTAACACAGCTAGCAGATAAGCGCATTGTCGTGTTAGGCCTTGGCCTGACTGGCATGTCGTTTGTTCGTTTTTTAACGAACAACGGGCTAAGCTGCGCAGTTAACGACAGCCGTGCGCAACATCCGGCCTTTGCTGAATTTGCCGTTAATTACCCTGAATGTCAGCTCTATACGGGACAATGGCATCGCGAAGTCATTGCACAAGCCGATATTTTATTAGTCAGCCCAGGCGTTGATATCACCTTACTGGAAATTGCTGAAAACATTAGTGCCTCGGCGCAGGTATGGGGTGATGTTGAGCTTTACGCCCGCCTAAAAGATACACCTTGTGTTGCAGTTACTGGCTCCAATGGCAAATCAACTGTGGTTAATCTGCTGCATCACATTGGCCAAAAGCTAGGTGTTGATACCCAACTTGGCGGTAATGTTGGCGTACCAGTGCTTGATACAATCAATGAATCTCCTGAGTTGTTAATTCTTGAGCTTTCAAGTTTTCAATTGGAAACCATCAGTAGCTTAAAGCCACTAGTAGCAAGCGTTTTAAACCTCAGTGATGATCATTTAGATCGCCACAAAACGATGGCGATTTACACTGAGCTTAAACAGCGTATTTATCACGGTGCTGAGTTTGCCGTATATAATGCTGAAGATAGCGCAACTGTGCCAACTACAGATATTAATGCTTGTTCATTTAGCCAAGCTGTACCGAGCTGCTCCCAAATCAACAGGGATAACTTTGGTGTTATCAGTCATCAAGGCAAAGCTTATCTGGCCAAAGGTGAACAGCCACTGATGGCTTTAGCGGAATTACCAATTGCGGGTTTGCACAACGCTGCCAACTGTTTAGCTGCACTTGCCATCGGCGAGCAGCTAGGTTGGGAAATCGTAAAAATGCTGGAAGCCATTAAATCTTATCAAGGGTTAGCGCACCGCTGTCAGCCAGTTGCCAGTGAAGACGGTATTCGTTGGATTAACGATTCAAAAGCCACCAATGTTGGCGCGACACTCGCAGCAATTGAAGGCTTAGCACCAAGCTTGGCTGCTGACCAAAAGTTGTATTTAATTGCTGGCGGTGAAGGCAAAGGCGCTGATTTTACGCCGCTAGTACCTGTAATTGCCGAGCATGTTGCTCATGTTTTCGCACTTGGCAAAGATCAACCGCAAATTTTAGCGTTATCGGAAAATAGCACAGCGGTCGATTCAATCGAACAAGCGGTCGCTCACTGCAAAAAGCAAGCAAAAGCAGGAGATGTGGTGATGTTATCACCAGCATGCGCCAGCATTGATATGTTTGCTAACTTCGCTGAGCGCGGTAACGCCTTCGCTGCGGCCATTGCTGACGTAGCCAGCAAATCAAGTGAGGAGTTGAGCTAATGGCGATTAACTTCTCATTACGAGTGCTTAGCATGCCTGCCATGTCGTCTATGCCTAATTGGATGAAGGTAGAAACAAATGCGAATGTCACCTTTGATCGCTCCTACATTATTTTGATGGTGACCATGTACACCATTGGTTTAATTATGGCGGCGAGCTCGTCAATGCCGGTTGCTGAGCGTTTGTTTAACGACCCATTTCACTTTGTTTTTCGCCATGGTATTTACATTGGTTTGAGTCTGTTGATTGCAGGCTTTGCTTTGCAAATACCCATGAGTTGGTGGCACCAAAACAGTGGTAAATTATTGCTCTTGGCAATTGCGCTTTTATTAGTGGTTTTAGCCGTGGGTCGTACGGTAAACGGTTCAACCCGTTGGATTGTACTTGGGCCAATTACTATTCAAGCGGCAGAGCCTGCTAAGTTGTTCTTTTTCTGTTATTTATCTGCTTATTTAGTGCGCCGTCGTGATGAAGTGATGGAAAACATCAAAGGCTTTGCTAAGCCATTGATTGTATTTGGTGTTTTGGCAATGTTGCTATTGCTTCAGCCAGATTTAGGTACCGTCATTGTGATGTTTGTCACCACCTTTGGCCTATTATTCCTAGCTGGCGCTAAATTATGGCAGTTTATCGCAGTTGCGACGGTTGGGGTCGGTGCGCTATCATTGCTCGCCATTTTTGAGCCCTATCGCTGGCGCCGTGTCACCAGCTTCCTTGACCCATGGGCAGATCCCTTTGGTAGTGGTTACCAATTAACGCAGTCGTTAATGGCCTATGGTCGTGGTGAAATGTTTGGTCAAGGCTTGGGCAATAGCATACAAAAATTAGAATATTTGCCGGAAGCACACACCGACTTTGTTATGGCAGTGCTGGCGGAAGAGTTTGGTTTTATTGGTATTAGTGCCATTTTAGTATTGAGTAGTATTTTAGTGATTAAGGCATTACTGCTAGGTCGCAAAGCGATCAACAAAGAAAAGTATTTTGAAGGCTTTTTTGCCTATGGTATTGGTATCTGGTTCTGCTTCCAAGCCGCGGTAAACGTTGGCGCCAGCGCTGGTATCGTTCCTACCAAAGGGTTGACTATGCCACTGATCAGTTATGGTGGTAGCTCAACCATTATTATGACTATTGCGGTTGTAGTGTTGCTGCGTATCGATCATGAACTAAGACTGCAATCATTGCAGGCGACAAGTTCAAATCGCAAATCAGCGAGCAAATCTACTAGCAAGCCAAAAGCGATGAGCAAAGCCCTTAGCAAGAGCACACCAGAACAAGGAGCGCTTGATGTCTAGCACTTCTGTCGCGAACAACAAACCTAAATTATTAGTGATGGCCGGCGGTACTGGCGGCCATATCTTCCCTGGTATTGCCGTTGCAAAAGCGCTTGAAGAACAAGGCTGGGACATTCACTGGCTTGGTACAGCAAAGCGAATGGAAGCCGATATTGTTCCTCAGCACGGTTACCCCATTTCCTTTATTAATATTGCTGGTCTGAGAAACAAGGGCTGGAAAGAGCTGGTCAAGCTGCCGTTTAAATTATTGCAATCACTTTGGCAGTCTATCCGAGTTATTCGCGGTATCAACCCCGATGTTGTCTTAGGAATGGGCGGTTACGCCAGTGCTCCTGGCGGAGTTGCCGCTTGGTTACTCGGTAAGCCGCTAGTGCTCCACGAGCAAAATGCCGTTGCGGGGATGAGTAATCGCTACTTATCAAAGCTCGCTAAACGTGTGTTATGCGCTTTTCCAAAAGCATTTGCGCCGAAAGTCAAAGCGGATGTCGTCGGCAACCCACTGCGCAAGGAAATGGTTGAGCTTGAGCAAGTGGTGTCAGTGCAGCCAACCACCAGTAAGAAAGTGCTTGTTGTTGGCGGTAGTCTAGGAGCAAAAGTGTTTAACGACACGGTTCCAGCGGCCATGAAACAAATTCAACAGCAGCATATTCATGTTTGGCATCAAACCGGTAAAGGTAATGCCGAGCAAGTGCAAAAAGCCTATCAGCAAAATGAGCTGACGGGTGAGCGCGCCAAAGTGACTGAATTTATCGACAATATGGCCGAGGCTTATAACTGGGCTGATATCGTAGTGTGCCGCGCTGGTGCGTTAACCGTTTCTGAGCTTGCGATGGCAGGTAAGCCTGCGATTTTTGTGCCGCTTCCTCATGCCGTCGATGATCACCAAACCAAGAATGCTGAATATTTAGTTGGCCGCGGTGCTGCCAAGCTAATTGCACAACGAGATTTTAACGGCACCACGCTAGCACAAATGCTCAACAGCATGTTCAGCTCAGACACTGTGGTGCGCAATATGTCAAAAGCTGCGCTTGATGCTGCGCATGCTGATGCAACAGTTAAAGTGGCTAATGCTTGTAAGGGGTTAGTCACACATGGATAAGAATAAAGTAGTAAGTAGCACTGTGAGTGAAATGAATAAAGCAAATACGCTGATTAAGGTGCCTGAAATGCGCCGCGTTAAGCAAATCCACTTTGTTGGGATAGGCGGCGCAGGCATGGGCGGTATCGCTGAAGTGCTATTAAATGAAGGTTATCAAATCAGTGGCTCTGATATCGCTGAAAATGCTGTAGTAAAACGTTTGGTTGCCTTAGGCGCACAAGTGCACATTGGCCATCAAGCAGAAAATATTAATGGCGCTAGCGTGATTGTCGTGTCTACCGCCATTGACAAAACTAACCCGGAGATCACTGCGGCATTTGAACAGCGTATTCCTGTGGTACGCCGCGCTGAGATGCTAGCCGAGCTAATGCGTTTCCGCCACGGTATTGCTATTGCGGGTACTCATGGCAAAACCACCACAACGAGCCTTATTGCCAGCATTTTAGCTGAGGGCGAGCTTGACCCAACGTTTGTAATTGGCGGCTTACTTAACAGCGCTGGTACTAATGCAAGACTAGGTTCAAGTCGCTACTTAGTGGCTGAAGCAGATGAATCAGATGCTTCCTTCTTGCACTTACAACCAATGGTAGCCGTGGTCACCAATATTGACGCGGATCATATGGAAACTTATGACGGCGATTTCGAAAAACTTAAAGACACTTACTTAGAGTTTTTGCATAACCTGCCATTTTACGGCATTGCTGTGCTTTGCATTGATAACCCTGTAGTGCGCGAATTATTGCCAAAAGTTGCGCGTCAAGTGATCACTTATGGTTTTAGTGAAGACGCCGATATTCGCGCGACAGATTTTGAACAATCTGCAGGTCAAAGTCGCTTCAATGTGGTTATTAATAACGAAACCAATTTCGATGTTACGCTGAATCTGCCAGGTGAGCACAATGTGTTAAATGCCTTAGCAGCGATTGCCGTTGCTCATGATGAAGGCGTTAATCAAGCCGCAATTACTAAGTCGTTAAGTGAATTTGAAGGTATAGGGCGTCGATTCGAGCAGCTTGCTGATCTTAGCACTGAAGCTGGCGATATGGTGCTAGTGGATGATTACGGCCACCATCCAAAAGAAGTGGAAGCGACCATTAAAGCCATGCGCAATGGCTGGCCAGATAAACGTTTAGTTATGGTGTTTCAACCGCATCGCTACTCGCGCACCCGTGATTTATTTGAAGATTTTGTTGAAGTGTTGTCAGAAGTCGACAGCTTATTCCTACTTGATGTTTACAGTGCTGGCGAAGCCAGTATTCCGAGCGCAGATAGCAAATCATTGGCGCGTGCTATTCGTCAACGTGGCCAATTAGAGCCAGTTTATGTTTCAGATGTTGACAAGCTGCCATCGCTATTAGCCGTGCAACTGCAAGAAAATGACATGGTGATCACTCAAGGGGCCGGCAACATTGGTGCAGTGGCTCGTTCACTAGCGGTTAGCCCATTACTCAATCTTAAGCAAAGTACTACATCTAACAAGGAGCATGGCTAATGACGATCACTAAGAATATTGCCGTGCTTTATGGCGGTACATCAGCAGAACGCGAAGTGTCACTGAACTCAGGTAAAGCAATTGCCAATGGCTTAGTGCAAAGCGGCTATCACGTTGAATTGGTTGATACCAAATCTGTACCGCTTTCAGCATTAGCTGAGAAAAATATTGATTGTGTGTTTATCGCTTTACATGGTCGTGGTGGTGAAGATGGTTGCCTGCAAGGTGCTTTAGAGGTCATGGGACTCAATTACACAGGTTCTGGTGTTTTAGGTTCGGCGCTTTGTATGGATAAAGTGCGTACCAAGCAAGTGTTGCTTGCTCAAGGGCTACCAACCGCGCCGTTTAAAGTGATTCAACAAGCGCAATTTGACATGGCTGATTGTGAAGCTGTGTTGGCTGAGCTAGGCGGTGTCGCTATGGTTAAGCCGGCTAAAGAAGGCTCAAGCATTGGGATGGCAAAAGTTACTAATGCTAAGGCACTGGAAAATGCATTGATTGAAGCCTTTGGCTTTGACGAGCGTGTTTTAGTTGAAGCTTGGATTCATGGCCCAGAGTATACCGTCTCGATTTTAGGTGATGCCGCATTGCCAGCGATTCATATGGAGACGCCGCGAGAGTTTTATGATTACGAGGCGAAATACCAAAGTAATTCGACTTTATACCATTGCCCAAGCGGTTTACCTGAGCAAGATGAGCACGCCTTACAAGCATTAGCGAAGCAGGCCTTTGATGCAGTTGACGCCCAAGGCTGGGGACGCGTTGATGTGATGCGCAATGAACAAGGTGATTGGCAAGTATTGGAAGTTAATACAGTACCTGGGATGACAGAAACGTCACTGGTACCCAAAGCGGCGCAAGCAGCAGGAATTGGCTTTAGCGAATTAGTCTCGCGAATTGCTGAGAGTGCTGGCTTAAACAAATAGCAGTTAGTAAGGGTTTAAAAAGTTAATGGCAAGAGCATCAGCTAAAACATTGGCTACTAAAAACGAAACCAAAGCAAACGTGCATTGGACGTTTTGGTTGGGCTTGACGTTTTTTCTGATGGTAGTGGTTGGCTTGTTGTCGGTGGCTTGGTTTATTGGTCAGAAGTTTAATTCAGCCGAAACCTCGCCAGTAACGCATGTTGCGATATCAGGCGAAATGCCATACACCCGCGAAAGCGATGTGTTAGCGGTATTAGCGCCCCTGAATATCGGCAACTTTTTTAAAGTGGATGTTAACCAAGTGCAGGCACGTGTAGCGCAATTGCCTTGGGTGTATTCAGTGTCAGTGCGCAAGCAATGGCCAAACGAATTGAAGATTTATGTGGTTGATCAAGCGCCTATTGCGCGTTGGAATGGTGACTTTTTTATTAACCAATACGGAAAGGCGTTTCAAGCGTCACATGAGCGTGTAAATCACCCGCTGCCAGCGTTTTTTGGCCCTGAAGGCAGTGAGCAGGTGGCGTTAGAAAATTACCATAGCTTGAACAAGTTGTTGGCCTACAGCAGTTTGGCGATTAACGAATTGGTGCTGTCAGAGCGTTTTTCTTGGCAGTTAACGTTAAGTGATGGCGTACAGATAAATTTAGGCCGTGAAGAGCGTGTGCAACGTGTACAACGCTTTATGGATATTTATCCACAGATTAAACAGTATCAAAAACAAGACGAAGTGATTGATTACATTGACCTTCGCTACGATACCGGTGTTGCGGTTGGCTGGAAGCCAGCCCCTGAAGAGCAAAGAGTGTAAATTGATGGCGAAAGTAGCAGAAAGAAAATTAGTTGTTGGCCTAGATATCGGTACGTCGAAAATCTCGGTTGCCGTTGGCGAAGTAACGCCAGAAAACAAACTCAGCATAGTTGGGGTCGGTAATCAGCCATCACGTGGTATGGATAAAGGCGGCGTGAATGATTTGAATTTAGTGATTCAATCCATTCAACGTGCCATTAACGAAGCCGAACTCATGGCAGACTGTCGCATTAGTTCAATTTACTTAGGTATCTCTGGCAAGCACATTAGCTGTCAAAACGAAAACGGTATGGTGCCAGTCAGTGACAACGAAGTAGTACAGGAAGATGTCGACAACGTGATTCACACGGCACGCTCTGTTCCTATTTCTGCTGAGCGTCGCATGCTCCACGTGCTACCACAAGAATTTAGTATTGATTGCCAAGACGGTATCAAAAGCCCAATCGGTATGTCTGGTGTTCGTATGGAAGCCAAGGTGCATATTGTTACCTGCGCTAATGATATGGCAAAAAACTTAGTTAAATGTGTTGAGCGCTGTGAACTCAAAGCCGATCAACTGATTTTCTCGGCATTAGCGTCAAGTTATGCGGTGGTGACAGAAGATGAAAAAGAGCTAGGCATCTGTGTTGTTGATATTGGTGCTGGCACTATGGATTTAGCGGTATTTACCGGTGGCGCACTGCGTCATACCGCGGTAATCCCTGTCGCGGGTAATCAGGTTACTAGTGATATTTCGAAAATCTTCAGAACACCACTTAGCCATGCAGAAGAGATCAAAGTGCAGTATGCCTGTGCATTACGTCAAATGGTTAGCATGGAAGAAAGCATTGAAGTGCCAAGTGTTGGCGGTAGACCTGCACGTAGTATGTCGCGTCATACCTTGTCAGAAGTGGTTGAACCGAGATATCACGAACTATTTGAATTAATTCAAGAAGAGTTGCGCGAGGCGGGCTTAGCCGATCAAATCGCGGCGGGCTTTGTACTTACAGGTGGTACCTCGAAAATGGAAGGTGTAGTGGAATTTGCTGAAGAAGTCTTCCAAATGCCAGTGCGTATCGCCCAGCCATTGCCTGTTGAAGGTTTATATGAATATGTGAGCGATCCAAGCTATTCAACGGTGGTTGGTTTGTTGCATTACGGCATGCAGGAAAGCGGCAACGAAGAGAAAGCGAAAAAGAATGTAGAAGGTGTGACGGACTTATGGTCACGTGTTCATGCCTGGTTTAAAGGCGAGTTTTAATTGTCGCTGTTCGCAATCATGCGGATAGCGGTTGTTGTTTAAATTTTTGGTGGAACAAAAACGTTAAAAACGGAGAGAGAAAAATGTTTGAACTGATGGAAGATCATAACGAAGAAGCAGTTATCAAGGTCATTGGTGTTGGCGGTGGCGGCGGTAACGCTGTTGAGCATATGGTAAGCCAAACCATTGAAGGTGTTGAGTTTATTACCGCAAATACTGATTCACAGGCATTGCGTAATTCATCAGCTAATGTGACTTTGCAGTTAGGTAGCGATGTTACTAAAGGTTTAGGTGCTGGTGCGAACCCAGAAATTGGCCGCCGTGCAGCAGAAGAAGATCGTGAAACTATCAAGCAAACGCTTGAAGGTGCAGACATGGTCTTTATCGCTGCTGGTATGGGCGGTGGTACAGGTACGGGTGCAGCGCCAGTAGTTGCGGAAGTGGCTAAAGAAATGGGTGTGTTAACGGTTGCTGTGGTGACTAAGCCTTTCCCATTCGAAGGTAAGAAGCGTATGAACTACGCCGACCAAGGTATTGAGTTCTTGGCAAACCATGTTGACTCGTTAATTACTATTCCTAACGAAAAGCTATTAAAAGTGCTTGGCCCAGGTACATCACTACTTGACGCATTTAAAGCCGCGAACAATGTTTTGCTTGGCGCAGTTCAAGGTATTGCTGAGCTGATTACTCGCCCTGGTCTAATCAACGTGGACTTTGCCGACGTTCGTACCGTAATGTCTGAAATGGGAACGGCAATGATGGGGTCTGGTATTGCATCTGGTGAAGACCGTGCACAAGAAGCTGCAGAAGCGGCAATTGCTAGCCCATTATTAGAAGACGTTGACCTAGCAGGTGCACGCGGTATTTTGGTGAATATTACCGCAGGTATGGATATCAGCATTGATGAGTTTGAAACTGTTGGTAACCAAGTAAAAGCTTTCGCATCTGAAAATGCGACGGTTGTTGTTGGTGCGGTTATCGACCCTGAAATGACAGATGAACTACGTGTAACTGTAGTAGCAACGGGTATCGGCGCAGAGCGCAAGCCAGATATCACGTTAGTTAATCCAGCACCTGCGGTTGAGCAGCAAGTGGTTGGTGGTGACTATGTTGCAGCACCACAAGCTGAACCAATGACAGCCGCAGTGCCAGAGTCAGCACCCGTGACTACGTCAGCGAAAGAATTGGATAGCTATTTAGATATTCCAGCTTTCTTACGCAAGCAAGCTGACTAATTGTTAATAGCGATGCTAGCCAGCTAAACAGTTTAGGCTAGCAGCTAAATGTTACAAATCGTACAGGCTTTGGCCGTATTTTTGATTTGATAAACAAATTTTGATACATTACGCAACCGCTTAGTAAGGTGGTCGGATGTTATCCGAATTTTATTGACTTAAGAACAGGCGATCTATGATTAAACAACGTACATTAAAAGATAGCGTTTCAGCAGTCGGTGTTGGTTTACACAAAGGTGAGAAGGTTAAGGTTACTCTCCGTCCTGCACCTGCTAATACTGGCATTGTGTTCCGTCGTGTAGACTTGGAGCCAGTGGTTGATATTAAAGCAACGCCAGAAGCTGTTGGTGAAACGACCTTATGTACGTGTTTAGTGAATGAAGATGGTGTTAAGATTTCCACCGTCGAACACCTTCTTTCAGCAATTGCTGGGTTAGGTATTGATAACCTAGTGATCGATGTTGATTCGCCTGAAATCCCAATTATGGATGGCAGCGCATTACCTTTCGTCTACCTGATTCAATCAGTAGGCGTAGAAGAGTTAAATGCTGCTAAGCGCTTTTTGCGTATTAAAAAGCCAATTCGTGTTGAGGAAGATGATAAGTGGGCAGAGCTTTTACCATACAATGGTTTTAAAGTTGATTTTGCGATCGACTTCGAGCATCCAGTTATCTCAAAAACAGGTCAAAGCATGACGATGGACCTAACCTCGTCATCATTTATCAAAGAAATTAGCCGCGCTCGTACGTTTGGCTTTATGAAAGACATCGAGTTTTTGCGTTCTCATAACCTAGCATTAGGTGGCAGTTTAGAAAATGCTATCGTGCTAGATGAGTACCGTATGCTTAATAGCGACGAGCTTCGTTACGATGATGAATTTGTGAAACACAAAATTCTTGATGCTATTGGTGATTTATACATGGGCGGCGTTAGCATTCTTGGTGAATTGCGCGCGTTCAAATCTGGTCATGCTGTAAACAACATTTTGCTTCGCGAAGTGTTTAAGCAGACAGATGCTTGGGAATGGGTAACATATGAAGATGAAGCCAGTGCACCAGCCATGTTCCAAGAGCTAAGTGTAGCAAGCTAATTTATGCTTCATTGAAAAGGTCGGCAATGCCGGCCTTTTTTGTTTTCGTTTATCAATCTGGCATAAACTTTTCAACCTGACTGTATGCAAATAGACCAAGCCATTGAGTTTTTCGTGGATTTATGCCAAAGTTCCGCAGATTATCACAAAACTGCATAAGCGATTTATGCATAAGATTAAGGCAAATACGACACCGTTTTATTGTTCAATGTTAAATGGTGTGTTTAAAACCAAGTAGTTATGAGTTTAACCCTTTTATATCGCGGCAATAATGTTAGGTTCTCAATGAGACTATCGAAGTTTCATTGGTTGTCTGCGTTATCGGTTTTTGCCCTAATTTCAGGTTTAGTGATCCATTTAGTCATTTCAGCAAATGCAATTCCAGCTAACTCTTCAGCGTCAATAGAGCCGACAACGCAAATAGCCGAATTGCCTTCATCAGACAAACAACAAGTCATTGCATTGACATTAAAGTTAGCTGAACTGCAATCGCAAGTACTGCGTCTTAATGCACTTGGTGATCGCCTTGCAGAAGAAAACAATATTTCTGAAAAAGAATTTAATTTTGATCAGCAACCGCCGACAGGTGGGCCTGTTCAATCGCCCGAGCAAGTGAAAAGCAAAACGCTTGCTGAGCTGCTACTTGAAATAGAAACGCTAGAGCAGCAAGTTGTTCAGGAACAAAATCAACTGATGCTACTTGAATCAGTGACGCTTGGTCACCATATACAAAGCAATAGTTATTTGTCTGGCCGACCTATTGTTAAAGGCTGGTTGTCATCTTACTATGGGGTGAGAAAAGACCCATTCCACGGTCGCCCAGCGATGCATAAAGGCGTTGATTTTGCGGGTAAGGAAAATGCACCGATTATCGCGACAGCATCTGGCATTGTAAGTTGGTCAGGTGAGCGATACGGCTATGGTAACTTAATTGAGATTGATCATGGTGACGGTTATAAAACGCGCTATGGTCATAACAAGCAACTGCTTGTTGAGTTGGGTGATGTGGTAGAGAAAGGGCAAATTATTGCGCGTATGGGAAGCACAGGGCGCTCAACTGGGCCGCATGTTCATTACGAGATCTTGCGTAATAACACCCAAATAAATCCGATAAAATACGTTTATCGCAAAGCAAAATAACCCTAAGATTGAATCGCTTTTTTAGTTGTGGTGCGAGCCACAGCATGAATTTTTATTAGTTGAAGAATTGTCTTCTAAATTTGGTTTATCAAAATGTTTGTAAAGTTAATGACAAAAGTTTTCGGAAGTCGCAACGACCGTCTTCTGAAGAAAATGCGCAAAGAAGTCGCAACAATTAATGCCTTAGAGCCAACAATTGAAGCACTTAGTGATGAAGAGCTAAAAGCTAAAACGGCTGAATTTAAAGCGCGTATTGAACAAGGTGAGTCATTAGAAGCCATTCTTCCAGAAGCTTTTGCCGTTGTGCGTGAAGCGAGTAAGCGTGTGTTTGGCATGCGTCACTTCGATGTGCAAATGATTGGTGGTATGGTGCTTAACCAAGGCAAAATCGCTGAGATGCGCACCGGTGAAGGTAAAACCTTAACGGCTACTTTGCCAACATACTTAAACGCACTTTCTGGCAAAGGTGTTCATGTTGTTACGGTGAACGACTACTTAGCGAAACGTGATGCTGATTGGTCGCGCCCATTATTTGCATTCCTTGGCCTAACCGTTGGCTGTAATATTCCAGGTCTGTCGCAGCCTGAAAAGCATGAAGCGTATCAAAGCGATATTACTTACGGTACTAACAACGAGTTTGGTTTTGATTACTTGCGCGACAACATGGCATTTTCTGCCGGCGATCGTGTCCAGCGCCCACTTAACTTTGCAGTAGTGGATGAGGTTGACTCAATTTTAATTGACGAAGCCCGTACACCACTAATTATCTCAGGTCAGGCTGAAGATAGTTCAGAGCTTTACCGTGCCATAAATACCATAGTGCCGGGCTTAGAACGTCAAAGTGAAGAAGATAAAGACGAAGATACAGGTCAATCTGAAGATTTCGTTGCTGGCGATTACACCATTGATGAGAAAGCCAAGCAGGTTTACCTAACTGAGCGTGGCCAAGTTAATATTGAAGAGATCCTTCAGCAAAAAGGCTTGATTAAAGAAGGTGAGTCACTGTTTGCAGCGGCAAATATCTCTTTACTTCACCACGTTATGGCTGCTTTACGTGCTCATAACTTATTCCAAAAGGACGTTGACTACATTGTCAAAGACGATGAGATTGTTATAGTAGATGAGCATACCGGCCGTACGATGGAAGGCCGTCGCTGGTCTGAAGGCTTACACCAAGCAGTTGAAGCCAAAGAAGGCGTACGTATCCAAAACGAAAACCAAACGCTTGCTTCTATCACATTCCAAAACTACTTCCGTATTTACGAAAAGCTTTCCGGTATGACAGGTACTGCTGATACTGAAGCGTTCGAATTTAACCATATTTATGGTTTAGAAACGGTCATCATCCCAACTAACCGCGAGATGATCCGTAAAGACATGGCTGACTTAATCTATTTGACTGCTGAAGAAAAATACGAAGCCATTCTTGAAGACATCAAAGATTGTGTTGAACGTGGTCAGCCAGTATTGGTTGGTACGATTAGCATTGAAACTTCTGAGTTTTTATCTGCATTCCTTAAAAAAGCGAAGATTAAGCATAAAGTACTCAATGCTAAGTTCCACGCGCAAGAAGCTGAAATTGTTGCGGAAGCCGGTAAAACAGGCGCAGTAACCATTGCTACGAATATGGCGGGTCGTGGTACCGATATCGTCTTAGGTGGTAATTTAGAAGCTGCCCTTGCCAAGCTAAATAACCCAACCGAAGAACAAGTTGAAAAAGCCAAAGCGGCATGGCAAGAAGAGCATGACAAAGTGCTTGAACTTGGCGGTTTACACATTATCGCGACAGAGCGTCATGAGTCACGTCGAATTGATAACCAATTACGTGGTCGTGCCGGTCGTCAAGGTGATGCGGGTTCTTCTCGTTTCTACTTATCGATGGAAGATGGCTTGATGCGTATTTTCGCATCTGAGCGTATTGCTAATATGATGCGCAAGTTAGGTATGGAGCGTGGCGAAGCTATTGAGCACCCATGGGTAACCAAGAGCATTGAAAACGCACAGCGCAAAGTTGAAGGTCGTAACTTTGACATTCGTAAACAGCTTCTTGAATTCGATGACGTAGCCAACGATCAACGTAAAGTTATCTATGAGCAGCGTAATGAGCTTTTAGATGAAAGCGAAATTGGTGAAGTAATTTCGGTTGTTCGCTCTGATGTTATCAACGGTGTGATTGACCAGCATATTCCACCACAGTCGTTAGAAGAAATGTGGGATGTAGCAGGTTTAGAAGAGCGATTAAAAGGCGAGTTCAATACTGAATTGCCAATTGCTAATTGGTTAGCAGAAGATAAGAGCCTACACGAAGAAACATTACGTGAAAAAATTGTCGGTGAATTTGAAAACACTTACAGCGAAAAAGAAGAAATGGTTGGAGCTGATGTACTTCGCCAGTTCGAGAAAGCGGTAATGCTTCAAAGTCTTGATTCACACTGGAAAGAGCATTTATCAGCGATGGATCACTTACGCCAAGGTATTCACTTACGCGGTTATGCTCAGAAAAACCCTAAGCAAGAATATAAGCGTGAGTCATTCGAGTTATTCTCAGAGATGCTGGATAACTTGAAATATGACGTTGTTGGTATTTTGAGTAAAGTTAAAATTCAGGCGGAATCAGATGTTGAAGCGGTAGAAGAACAACACCGTAAAGCAGAAGAAGTTCCTAAAAACTTTGAGCACCAAAGCGCTGAAAACGAAGTAGCCCCGCAACAACGCCAACCTCGTGTTGGTCGCAATGACCCATGTCCTTGTGGCTCAGGTAAAAAGTACAAGCAGTGTTGTGGTAAGCTAAGCTAATCTAATTAGTAGGTCACTGATGTTCAAAAAAGGGGATTGGTATCCCCTTTTTTAATGCCGTTTAAAAACCGCAATTTAGAGCGTGTTGACCTTTCAGGGGGGGGCAGCAGTCTGTTTGGGTTTTATACAAGGCGGAGCACATGTCGTGTAGTTACTCTACATAAAGGTGCGACAAAGCAGTAGAGAAGCCAAACAGGCGCTGCCTCAAAGGTTCACCTAAACGCTTCCTGCTCTTTGTTGCTCGCTTTTTACGCAGAACAACTATGCCACAAACCGAGCGCCGTGGTCAGAAAGCGTTTAGCTTGAACAAAATTCAACCTCGAAAGATCAACACGCTCTAATCAATAAGAAAATTAATAAAAGAGACGTTAGATGAAACTAGTACATGTAGCAGTAGGTGTGATTATTCAAGATGAGAGTGTATTCCTTACCAGAAGGCACTCAGATGTGCATCAGGGCGGTAAATGGGAGTTTCCTGGGGGTAAGGTTGAATCTGAAGAAACGGTTGCCCAAGCGCTAGCTAGAGAGCTCAAGGAAGAGGTTGGTGTCGATATACTTGCATGCCAGCCATTGATGGAAATCAGCCATGATTATGGCGACAAACAAGTTAAGTTAGATATTTTTATTGTCGATCAGTTTAGCGGTGAGCCTAACTCACAAGAAGGCAATGAGCAGCAGTGGGCAAGTATTAGTAAATTAGGGGCTATCGAGTTTCCGGAAGCAAACCTTGCGATAGTCGAAAGGCTGACAGCGCTGTACGCTTAAAAGTAGCTTTGAGCATAAATTAAAAAGCCACTCGGTATAAGTGGCTTCTAGACACATAGCTAGCGATATTATTCAGGTTCTACAAAAAACTTATGATGCTGTAAGAACTGCTCTTCCAAGGCGTCAATCATCTCTTCTGACATAGGCTCGGCACTTTGCACAGGCTGCGAAATTTTATGGTTTTCCTCAGCCCAGTCACCTAAATCAATTAATTTGCAGCGCTCTGAACAAAAAGGGCGATGTTCGCTGCATGCTTGCCAAACAACAGGTTTATCACACGTAGGGCATTTGACTGTGGTTGCCATAAATATAGAATTTTTTGGAGAGTTAATGGCGGCGAGTATAGCGTTAGCAACGAGCAAGTTCAAACTGTGTCGTTTGCTTGGAATACTTGCGACCTGTTTGCTGACAGGGCAGCATAAATCGAATGGAATAGCGAAAACGATTCCCGCTTATGGTTGGGTAGTATTCCGCACCCTCTGGCACTTTTATGCGTAACAACAGCAAGCCTTCACCATTGTCTTGATAAAAGCCAGAATCACATTCAATTGCTTCGAAATTTCCTCGTTGACGAATAAATTTTAACACTAGAGAAATTGCATCACGTAATAGTGCGAACTTAGCTAGCCAGTTTTCCATATCTGAGAGGGTGTAATTTTGCGCTCTTGCGAGCCAATACTGCAGTTGTGGTAGGTCAAATAGAGAGCTACCGCCCTGAATAGCGAAGCGTTGTTTAATTGAGCCCAGTAATTTGTCTTGTCGAAGTTCGTGCCATGCTTGTTTGTTTACTCTGAGCTGACAAACATAACCTACGATTTGTTGAAGGTTTTTTTCTAATGCTTTGCTGTCGATATCAGGTGATTTTGACCACATGACTAAATGCTGTTCGAGCCGTTCAAGATCTTTTATCAATTCGCCGCGAATATCATTGCGATCTAAGGTGTCGAATGTAGCAAATAATGCGTTGAAAAATACTTGATAATTATCAGTAATATATTGGGCATCACAATTGTGTGCTTGAACAAAAAGTTGCTCAAGTTTTAAGTAGTTGCGTATGCGCTCATTAAGCGGGTGCTCGTATAAAACTGACATCGTAACAGTAGCTCGGTGGATCTATCAGGTTATACTAACGATTGATGATCTAAATGGCGAATTTTTTCATTAAATTGTCATTTAATTGTGATCACAAGAAGCATGCTAACTTGCTGCTAACGAAAGATATTTTTTGTGAAGTTTATGAACTTGTTGTTCAACATCAGCTAAGTTAGCGCTGCTATTGTCAATAACGTCATCTGCTTTTGCTAATCGTTCTTCGCGTGAGATCTGAGCTGAAATTATGTTGTTTATAACTTCTGGCGTGGAATTATCTCGTTTCAACGTTCGCTCAAGCTGCTGCTCTTTGGTGATATCGACGACTAAAACGTAATCCACTTGCGTGTCTAAACCATTTTCAATCAGTAAAGGTGCAACCAGTAGCTTGTAGGGTGATTTGGCTTTGGATAATTGAGTAAATATCTCTGTTCGGATCAGCGGATGAAGTAACTGATTGAGCCATTGTTTTGCATTGCTGTCAGTAAAAACGATTTGTCTCAATTTTTCTCGATCGAGGCTACCATCGGTTTTTAGTACCTGTTTGCCGAAATGGTTGGTAATTTTCGTTAGCCCTATAGTGCCAGGTTCAACAACTTCTCTAGCAACAATATCGGCATCGACAATATCAATGTTCAAATTTGTAAAATAATTGGCGACGGTACTTTTACCGCTACCAATGCCACCAGTTAACCCAATAATCATGTGCTTTGTGATTTCCTAAAATGTCTTAACTGAACTTTTCATATTTTAAAATTAAAGAGCTAGGGTAGATAAGTACCATTGCCAAATAGACTCGCCCCAAAGCAGACATATCCAGCCAGCAACAGCTAAATATGGGCCAAATGGAATAGCCTGATCTCGCTGATGATTTTTAAATAGCATCAATGAAATACCAACGATAGCGCCAACAAAAGATGCCATTAAAATTAGTAGCGGTAAAAGTTGCCAGCCCATCCAAGCACCGAATAATGCGACTAGCTTGAAATCACCATGACCCATGCCTTCTTTACCGGTAATAAGTTTGAATAACCAAAAAACAGAAAACAAACTCATATAGCCTGCAATAGCACCAATAACAGCATCTTCAATAGGCACAATAATGCCATTAAGGTTGATGAGTAAACCTAGCCATAGAAATGGGAGAGTGATTTGGTCTGGCAGTAACATATGATCTAAATCGATCATGGTTAAGGCAACAAGTGCAAAGGTTAGGAGTAGTACCCAAGCGGCGACCCAAGTAACGCCGAAATGATTCGCAACCGCTAACCCGAGCAGTGCAGTTGCAAGCTCAACAAGCGGGTAACGTTTGGATATTTTAGTACTACAGCTACTGCATTTACCTTTTAGAAAAAGCCAACTGATTACTGGGACGTTTTCATAAGCCTTAATTGCATGGCCACATTTGGGGCATGTGGAGTTTGGCTTAGAAAGTGATATAGGGGTAACATCTCGCGTCGGTTTTTCTGGTACTTCATCTTTTAAAAATTCGCGACATTCAAGGTACCAAGCAAGCTCCATCATTTTGGGTAAGCGATAGATAACAACATTTAGAAAGCTACCGACCATTAGCGAAAACACAAACACAGTACCTAGATAAAACCATGGGAATTGCTCAAAAGCGGAAATAGTGTTTTCTAACATGTTTCAAACTCAAAATTTATATACTTAGTAAAATAAAAAAAGCCATTGTCTACCAATGGCTTTAAGCGGGACGTTATCAATAAAAGAGGAACTATACAACCTGTCCAATCTGGAATATAGGTAAGTACATCGCGATGATTAAGCCACCAATCACAACACCTAAAACTGACATAATCATGGGCTCAAGCAAAGCAGTTAAATTATCTACCGCATTATCTACTTCAGCTTCGTAAACGTTTGCGACTTTAGCTAGCATATCGTCTACTGCACCGGACTCTTCACCAATGGATACCATTTGTATCACCATATCAGGGAATATTTGCGAATTTCTCATCGCTAAGTTCATTTGCATACCTGATGATACTTCTGACCTTATGTCTAAAATAGCATCGCGATAGACGGCGTTACCTGACGCACCAGCCGCTGACTCAAGCGCATCAATTAACGGTACACCAGCTGCAAAGGTGGTTGATAGTGTACGCGCGTAACGTGCAACAGCTGCTTTATCTAGAATGTCCCCTACGACGGGTATTTTAAGTATGCTTTTATCAACTTTATCCCTAAATCCTTGGCTATTACGATGAGCTCTCTTAAACAAGAAACCAGCAATAAATAAAGCAGCTAAGCCTATATACCAATATGACTGCATAAATTCAGATATTGCAATTACTAGTAGGGTAAATGCAGGGAGCTCAGCGCCAAAATTAGCAAAGATTTCTTGGAAAACAGGAACTACAAAGATAAGTAAGATTGCTGTTACGACGAAGGCTACAACTAAAACAGATATTGGGTAAGTTAATGCTTTTTTTATTTTGGCTTTTAGCGCTTCTGCTTTCTCTTTGTATGTTGCGATACGATCATATATGGTTTCTAAAGCCCCCGATTGTTCGCCAGATGCTACTAAATCACAGTATAGGTCATCAAAATACTTTGGGTGCTCCCGAAGGCATTCAGACAATGGTAGTCCTGAGCCTAGTTTTGCGGCTATTTCATTAAGCAACTTTTGCATATTCTCGTTGTCGTTGCCTTTAGCAATCATTTCGATGCTTTGAACCAAAGGAACCCCTGCACCTAGCATCGTGGCAAGTTGACGAGTTGTCGTAGCAATATCAACTGGTTTTATCGGTTTGGCACCACCGCCAATCCCGAATAATGGTCTAGGTTTTTTCTTTATTCTACCTGGAGTTATACCTTGTTTTCGCAGTTGTGCTTTAAGTTCTAGAATGCTTGCAGCAGATAATTCACCAGAGATTTTTTTTCCTTTTCGATTAACTCCTTGCCAAATAAAAACATCATTCACTTTCGCTTTGATATTTTTATCCTTACTTTTAGCTTTTCTAGTGGGACTCTTTGATGCGGAACTTACTGCCATGTGAACTTCCTTCGCGCCTTATATTAGTTTTATTAACAGCCGAGACAATTTAATTGGCAGTAACACGATTGACCTCTTCAAGGCTCGTAATACCGCTCATTGCTTTTACTATGCCAGATTGCCTCAGGTTATTGTAGCCCTCTTTTTGGAACTGGCTGGCAATGTCGAGTGAGTTTCCTCCCTCCATTATTATAGTGGCTACTTCAGAGGTAATTTTTACAACTTCGTAAATACCTACTCGCCCCTTATAACCGCCAGTGCAATCATCACAGCCAACCGGCTTATAAATTGTAAAGGTCCCTAACTTATCTTCAGGGAAGCCCAGTTGCCTGAGGTGATCGTGAGGTATGTCATCTGGCGCTTTACATTGAGTACAAAGCCGACGTGCAAGTCGCTGTGCAATAATAATGCTGACAGAGCTCGCAACATTAAATGCTGGCACCCCCATGTTAAGCAGACGAGTTAGGGTTTCTGCGGCGGAATTGGTGTGTAGTGTTGATAGCACCAAGTGACCAGTTTGTGCTGCTTTAATAGCAATTTCCGCCGTTTCCAAGTCACGGATCTCACCAACCATTACAATATCGGGATCTTGTCGCAGGAAAGAACGGAGTGCACTAGGGAAGGTAAGGCCAGCCTTCGTATTAATTTGAACTTGGTTAATACCCTCTAAGTTAATCTCAACAGGATCTTCTGCCGTTGATATGTTGCGCTCAGCGGTATTCAAAATATTTAAGCCAGTATAAAGAGAAACAGTTTTACCAGAGCCTGTTGGCCCAGTTACCAAAATCATACCCTGCGGTTGGTCTAGGGCTTCCATATAAATGCCTTTTTGGTCTGCTTCATAGCCAAGCATATCAATGCCAAGCATTGCACTAGAAGAGTCCAATATCCGCATTACAATCTTTTCGCCCCACATGGTAGGCAGGGTAGAAACACGGAAGTCGATAGATTTCTTCTTCGATAATGCAAGTTTTATACGACCATCTTGTGGTACGCGTCGCTCTGCAATATCGAGCTTAGACATGACCTTTAAGCGGGCAGCCATTCTAGAAGCTAATGCAACTGGAGGTTTAGCTATTTCATTTAAAATTCCATCGATACGAAAGCGTATCCGATAGGAATGTTCGTAAGGCTCAAAATGTAAATCTGAAGCCCCTTTTTTTATAGCGTCTAATAGAATCTTATTAATATAAACAACAATTGGTGCGTCATCTTGCTCCTGTCCAACAGTTTCATTATCACTTTGCTCTTCTTGAACCTCTATACCTGCCAGTTCGTTCGAATCGATATCACTGATATCTAGGGCTTCAACGTCAGACTCCAAAACATCGTCAATGGATTTTTGTAAACTACTTTCATCAACCAGCACTAGTTCGGTGGAGAATCCAGTATTAAATTGAATGTCTTCTAGGGCATCAATATCGGTAGGATCCGACATGGCTACAAAAAGTACTTTGCCTCGCAAATATAGGGGCAGAGCATTGTGCTTTCTTATAAGTTTTTCGTTTCGTACGCCTTCAGGAACAAGTGAGGCATCAAACTTAGAAAGGTCAATAAGTGGGTAGCCAAAAGATCGAGAGAGTATGGCAGCAACGGTTTTACTGTTTAGTTTTTTTTCTTCGACCAAAAATCGTATAAAGGGCTTGTCTTGGCCTGAAAATTCTGAATTTATAGTTTCAGCTATTTCAGGAGACAATAGGTTATTTTTGGCCAATGCATTCAACAAGCTTGATTGTTGGTGAATTCCCTTCATAGATTTTATATGCTTTTAATAAATATTAAAAAGTTTACACTAGATTTGAACATAAAAATACTCAACCACAAAGCTGTTAGAGCAAAGCTCACCTCAGCGTTTAAATTGGTATTCTTAATTTACCTATTTGTTTGGTTAATTACATTCGTTACAGATCAAAAGGTGTTATTTGAACCTTTATTGAATATTGAGTGGTTATTAGTAGTAATAATATTTAGCTGCTACCTCGCTACAACTGTGTTTGCAACTGTTCAATTTTATTTCATTCTATCGTTGGTCAATAGTGCTCCAACTTTCATAGTCCAATACTCAATCAATAACATTAATTCTTTCTTAAACCTAATTTTACCCTTCAAATCAGGGCTAGCGTTTAGAGGTTATTATTTGAAAAAATATTATCAACTACGTTGGAGGACTTATTTTAAATTGATATTGGTAGCGCAATTGCTATTGTCAGTTGTTCCGATAATTTATTTAACAGGCTATTCATTCTCTAGCACTGTGTTTTGTATTTCAGTTTTAGCAGTCGTGTTAATAGCTGCCAGCCTTTCATATTTTGGTTATTTTATAAACCAATTGGAGTTATCGAGATTCTTATATGCGTTTGTTAGCTCAGTGTTTTTTCATGTGGCTTGGTTTACGCTTTTGTATTTGTGTTTTTATGCTTTAAATAATCAACTTAGCTACAGCTTTTTCCAAATTGCTGCTTTTAGCTGTATCTTATCTTTTAGCACTCTAGTCAACTTAACTCCCGGAAATATTGGCGTAAAAGAAGGAGCAGGATTTTTGTTCGCTGATTTTGTTTTTATTGACAGTTCAGATGCTGTAGCTGCGCTTATACTTGAAAGGTGCGTATACACTTTTTCAATATTGGTACTAGGAGGAGGAGGGTATTTACATCAAAAGAAAACTAATCGTATATAAAATGAATTTGTATACATAAGATAACTTTCTTGAAGTATCGAAATACTGTCAACTTACTTGGTTTTCGAAGAGGATCTGAACTAAAAAATAGATTACAACTATATTGATACTTGTAGCTATATAAAACTATAGCTCGTTGGCCACAAAAACATGCCGAGTTAAACCCCATTAATTCACCTAGACTCATTATCATATTGCATCTAAATATGCTTTGGGCCTAGTATAACTCCTTCGATGTATCGACAATGTTTTATGCTGTAAATGGGATTATTAAAAAAGAACGAAAAGGCGTTGTTAATTGTATTAGTTTTGCTAATTACTGTTCCTGTTTTTTTTAAAATAATAATTGATTTACTATTTGAACATAAAATAAGAAATAACCAATTTTTTTATAATCAATGTAATAAGGTTTGGGCTCATCGAGGGTATTTTAAAGATTTTGAACAAAACTCCATAGAAGCATTCAATAAAGCAATAGAGTTAGGGGCAAAAGGCGTCGAAGTAGATATTTTCTTTGATTTAGATTTAGCTGAGTACATTGTTTCACATGACTATCCATATAATCTAAAAAATGGTGAGCTATTAACCCTAAGCAAATTATTCCATAACTTAGATCAATCTATTTATTACTGGCTTGATTTTAAAAATTTAAAACAATTAAAGAAAGATGAAGTCATCCTAGCTCGGAATAAGCTTAAGCAACTTATGGAGCAATATCGATTACAAGATAAAATAATTATCGAATCCAAAAAACCTTCAAATCTCCAACCTTTCTCGCGTGAGGGCTTTCAAACCAGCTACTGGGTTTCATTCAATGAACTGCAGGGACAGAGGCGCTTTTGGATTAATATATATGCGTTAAAAATAAAATACATAATGAATTATTTTTCCGCAGTGTCGATGAATTTTAGGAATTATAGCCATGCACTTGAAAATTCTCTCGGAGGTTTGCCTGTGCTTTTGTTTACCATAAATGATAAGAAAGTTTTAAATAGTAAAATTAAAAATCAAAATGTAAAAATAATCCTCTCTGATAAAAGTTATTATACCCAACCAGAATGTGAAAAATAGGGAGCTGCAAAGACACTACACTATGCACTAACAGGAAGCTAGTAAAAGGATAATTAACCCTATGGAATTAAAAGTAAATAACAAATTTTTGATAGTTCCAGTGACTATTACAATATATTGTTTAGTACTGAACTTAGATAAATTAGAGCAACCTTTATTGCAAGGGATAGCTCATATATTGTTACAAGTTATCTTGCTTATCAGTGTAGTTTCACTATCTAAACTAAAATCTATTCGTTTTTTAATAGCTTTTTTTTTAGGGATAGAGTTATTCACGCAATTATCTTATGGTTCTTCACTCTCGTTAAGTCTTGTAATGAGCTTGCTGGGCACATCAGTGAGTGAATCATTCGCCTTTGTTAAATTCAACACAATAACCACATTTATATTTTTAATTTTTCTATTAGCGCTAACATTCTCACCAATACCAGAAAGAACGCTCACAATTAAGTTAATGGCGATCGTTGGGGTTGGATATCTAATGTTTCCTGCGCTTTTTTCTGTAAATATGTTAATCAATTCTTCCAAGTATGATTATTATGTTCAAACAGGTCTGGCAAGAGGCTATTCAAAGACTTTTACTACGATGGAGTATATTACCCAAGAGGATCTAGCTCATCGATTACCTGCTTTAAAGTCTATAAAAGGCGTGACAGACAGCGTTAACTTTCTGAGTCAGCAGCTGAAAACTGCGAGTACATGGGAAAATGTTTCTCAAAGAGACGCAAATAATAGTCTATTGGTTTTAGGTATAGGGGAGTCCTTACGAGCTGGAAATTTAGGTATTTATGGTTACGACAGAGAAACCACCCCACTTTTATCTGGCAAAATAGATGACATAACTCTCTTTACAAATGCATACGCGGCAGGAACAAATACTTGGAATGCTGTTCCAACAGCTTTAACTAAATCAGTAAACAAGCCTGAGTTATCAAAATCAATTGTCAACCTAGCAAAAGATGCTGGTTATACAACTTATTGGATATCGAATCACGCAAAAACAAGTCATTGGGACTTTTCCGTATCAGCATTGGCTGAGCAGGCAGATTACAGGTTCTTTTTTTCACCTAATGTAGGAGGCAGTGTATATGATTATGCACTAGTCGATAAGTTAAAAGGCATAATGCTAGAACGAAGTGGTAAGACACTTGTTATTTTACACTTTTATGGCTCTCATATGTCCTTTAATGCTAGATACCCAAAGGCTTTTGATGTTTTTAGAGACCGAGATAGATTATTGAATCAATATGACAACTCTGTCCTCTATACTGATTATGTGCAATCTCAATTGATAGATTTGATATCAGAAAACGAGGGTAAGTATTTGTATTTCTCTGATCACGGTTTGGGAGCTTTTGATGGCGATATACCGTTAAAACATGATGTGAGAGAAAACCCAGAATTAGACTCACTGCAAGTCCCATTCTTCATGTTTCCGAAATTTGAATTATTTTCTAGCAAAGAGAGCCAATCACCAGTTTCTTTATATTACTTCGAATGTATTTTTGCGAAATGGGCTCAAATTGAGTCTACAGACTTAACTAAAGATAATTACTGCGCTAATGCCTTTAACAATAGTGAAATACATGTTGTTGATTCACATTTAAATATTCGTAAATTTCCACTCTAATCAAGTAATATTGTTTCTACTGCCGGGGTGATTCAAATGCATTTGTCTAGCCTAGGAAGCTTTTAAACGGTCTATATCGAATGAGTAAGTTGCTCAACTATTTTTTGATATTTTCTAACTGAGCTCTCCCAACTAAAATGTTCAATAAGCTTCTTTTTCTCAAAGTTGCGATAGTCACTTTCAATTGCTTCTACTATTGTATTTTCTAAGTGCTCAACGTCTTTCTGGCGAAATCGATAGACATTTTCTGCAAAGCCTTCAATATCATCACATGCTTTTAAGTCAGATATAACAACTTTACAGCCGCACCCCAATGCTTCAATCGTTACTAGCCCCAAGCCTTCTTGATCGCCATTTTTCCCTACTTGAAAAGGTGCAACAAACAAACCTGCTTTCCTGTAATGTTGAGGAAGCTGTTTATGTGGCAAGGAGCCCATAAAATGAACCGCTTTTTCTATCCCTAGGTGATTGACTTCAGAAATCAGTCTTTGTTTTTCAGGACCATCTCCAATGACTTTTAGTTGTATTTCAGGGTAACGTTTAATTAATTTTGGCATCGCTTTAATAAGATAAATGAGCCCTTTCTTTTCAACTAGGCGACCGACAAATAGTAGTGTAAATTTTTCACGTTCAACTCCCAACTTTTTTGAGAAAAGGTTGCTTAAGTCTGTGCCCATGGGAGCAACTTCTACTGGTAAGCTTTCGACTTTCATCTCATCGACCTTATCCTTCATTACTTGACTAACAACTGTTAGATAGTCACAAGCCTTTAAAATTTGGCTTTTTACATAAGTTAAGACCTTGCCATTTAGAGCAAACAAATCGCCCCCATGGCTAGTTACTAATATTTTGGGTAATTTTCGGAAGTACCCTAGTGTGATGAGTGAAAAAGATTGCGGTATTATCCAATGTGAATGAACTAGTGAAATTGAGTGTTCACGTAACACTTTATTGATGGCTAAAATTTGACAAATTATGAAGGATGGAACAAGTAAGAGGTTTAACTTATTCCTCTTTAGGTTTTCTAAAATACCACCGTTATTTGTTAAAGTCTGAAGTTGCTCAGGAGCATATTTAAATCGTATAACATCAATACCATCTATTGATTCCCGTGCTTTCGCGCCGGGAAAGTGAGGAGTCAATGCAATAACTTTGTATGACTTGTTCAAACCTTTAGATAGATGATGTACAAAATTGGGTTCGTTGTCACCAACCCACCTAGGGTAAGTTGAACTCAATACAAGGATTGTCTTAGGCATACAATTAATCGCCCTTGTACATCAAGTTTGTAATTTGCTCCGACACTAGGCCGACCATAAATATGATTAGTGCTGTAGTAAACATTAGAGCGCTCATATTAGTAAAGCGCCCAGCAGTAATAAATGTATATGAGTAGTAACCAAGTCCTGTTAAAAATGTAGCCAACGAGATTGGTAAAAATAGTTTTAACGGAGAATAAAGTGTTCCAATTTTAAAGATAATTAGTAAGAACCTCATGCCATCTTTCAGCGGAGAAATGTGGCTTTTGCCAGTTCTTTGAGCTGCATGAATAGGTAAATATGTTACAGAGTATCCCGCTCTAAAAAATGCCATGGTTGATGTTGTTGGATAAGAAAAACCATTTGGATATAGATAAATAAACTCCAAAAACTTTTCTCGATTTACTGCTCTATACCCAGATGTTAAATCTTCTACTTTATGACCAGTCATGTATGACGCTAGTTTATTGTAGAGTTTATTCGCAAAGCTTCTGCCGATGCTTGCTTGTGAACCTTTTTGTCGTGCACCAACGACCAAGTCATAGCCTAAATTGAGTTTGTCGATTAGCCTAGGGATATCTGCAGGTGAGTGTTGGCCATCTGCATCCATAAAAACAACGATTTCACTACTCGCGGCTTTAGCACCAGTTTTAATTGCAGCTCCATTGCCTTTACTGTATGGGTGGCTAATGACTTTTGCACCTGCCTCTGTAGCAGCATGCTCAGTACCATCAGTTGAGCCATCATTAACAACAATAACCTCTTTTATTAAGTCTCCAAGCTGAGAATAAATACTTGTTATTAATGTCTTAATTGAGGGCTCTTCATTCTTTGCAGGTATTACTACTGAAACGCTATTTGTTACCATTTAGGCGCTCTTCTAATATTTCTTTAAATTTCATACATGTGTCCTGTTGAGACAGTTTATTGTATTCAAATATATTCGGTGTCTGACAGATATACTCTACCAATGATTGGGCATCTGCAATGTTGTTTAGTCTTCGGAAACTAGAAATCAGCTCTATTGCTATTTCCGCGTGCTTTTCTAACAGCCATGCCGTTTTTATGTGTGATAATGCTAGCTCGAAGTTTTCGGTATATATCGAAATATTGTACATGTTTTGAATAACAATGAGTTTGTTGGCTAGCGCTTCAAATTTTACCTCATAAATTAGCTTGTTAAGTTGATATAAACTTTGGACATCAATTTGTGGGCATACCTCATCAGTTTTTAGCTTGAATAAAGTGGACAACTTAGCGGGTAAACCGTTAACTCTGTTTCTTGTTGGTAGCTGCTTATCGACGATTGCTAGTATTTTATTTACGTCATTTGCTCTGTCTGTAAAACAGCTAGTGATTGCTAGCTGTAATTGCGAACTCAGACATTTAGGGCAATCTTGTATGACTTGCCTGGGCACTTGATAGCTTATTTCATATTGTTGTTGATTGAAGTAAAGAATCGACAAATGCTCAGTCGCCCGTTCAGAATTTTTTTGCATAACAAACCATTGCTCAGCGGCTTGTTGCTGATTCCCCCACAGGCTAGTGGTTAGCCCAAGCATTAGAGTTAATATTGCAAGGTACGCTAGGCTACTGTATTGAATCAGCTTATGTTTTGTACCAGCGATAGCTATTACAACCGCAACACAAGGGCCGACGAGAGCAAGGTAATTACGGTGAAGGAAAAATAACTCTAGTGGAATAACGGTAGATTCGATTAAATGAGCGGTAATAAACCATAAAACAGCAAAGCTAAATAATGGGTATTTTTTACGGTAAACAATAGCGCCAATAAGCATCAAGCCCAAGCTAATAGAGCTGATGATAAAAGTGAAATCATTAACGCTAGTGACCGCAATATAACCGTCATAGAATGGGTTAATCGCTTCGACATTGGGCAGAAAAGCTAGGCGCGCATACTCAATTAAAATTTGCGGCTGCGTCATTAATCGCTCAACTAGGGTAAAGTCTCTTCCAACGGGGTTATTTCCAGTATTGATGGCTGATACCAATAAAGCGCCGAGAATGGCTATAAGTGCAGCAAGGCCAGCGTATACCCGATAATTTTGATAGCGCTTGATTGACTGAAGATTATGTAATAGTGAAACTTCAGCTACTAAAATAAATACAGGTAATAGCAAGCCATTTTCTTTACTGAACATGGCAAGTAAAGTGCCGAACAATACACCGGTAGCTTGTAAGCCAAGGCCTGCAAACTTATTTGTATTTACCGGTTCCTGCTCATAGTTGAGCTGCTGTTTACGCAGCCCCCACAAGTAAATGGCCACCCCTAGTAAGACAAAGAGCGTGGATAGTTGCGCCATCCGTTGAATGGCAATTAATACAGTAGCGGCATGGATGGGTAATACTAACCAAAAAAACGCACAAGCTAATGCAATAATGTAGAGTCGAGTTGAACTGATATTGCTATCGGAATTTATTAGTTTTAATAGTAAATAACTAATGGAAAAAACAAGTGCGCCGCAGAGTAGGTGAACAATGATATTGCCGATAAAAAACGCTTGCGGGTTTTCAGGCCAGTCGTCAACGTGAGGTAAAAATGACAACATAGAAACCGAGCGGCCAAGCGGGCCAGAGGTTTCAGTCAAGATATAAGTTAGGGCTGAATGAAAGTCATGAACCTTGGCAAGGGCACTTAATGGGCGAAAGTCATCGTAGTAGAAGCTTCCTGATATACCAGAGAAATAAACTGCGCCTACGCCTAGTAATACTAAACATAAAGTTATGAATATGCTGTTTTTTATCATTTTGTTGAAGTTGTATCCAACGGCATTTGTTCTAATTCCTTTAATTTTAAAGCACATCTTTGTTTTGCATCAGCCTTTAAAAAAGGATTGTTAGGGAGCTTTTGGCACATTTTGTCACGTATAAACTGCTGTGCCTCCTGATTTTTTTCTTGCCTGATCAAAATAGCAATATAGATATTAGCCGCCTGATGACTATGACCTTCTTGCCACGCGAAATAGGCGTATTTTTCTTCTAGTAGTATGTTGTTACTTAGTCTAAAAAGAGTGACTAAATTTTCATAGGTAATTCTGAGTTGGCCGAATTTTAAGTTGTTATAATCAGATAAAGATTGATTCACTTCAATAAGTTGATTCAGGCCGATAGTTGGACATAAGCCTTTGGATTTTAAGGTGACAAGGTTTGTTAGGCCCGCTGGGATCACGGTATAGTTTGGAACTTTTGCTAAAGAGCTTTCAGCTTTATTAAAGTGGTCTAGTGACTCATTATTTTGACCCAAGATGCAGCTTAATGCTGATGCTTTAAATGCGTCGGCCGTGCAATCAGTACACGTGTTTAGCCGATAATCAATCGCACTTTTGGCTTCGGCATACTTCCCCAGTTCAGCTAAAATGCGGATCAAACTTCCAGAAGCCCGTTCAGAATTTTTTTGCATAACAAACCATTGCTCAGCGGCTTGTTGCTGATTCCCCCACAGGCTAGTGGTTAGCCCAAGCATTAGAGTTAATATTGCAAGGTACGCTAGGCTACTGTATTGAATCAGCTTATGTTTTGTACCAGCGATAGCTATTACAACCGCAACACAAGGGCCGACGAGAGCAAGGTAATTACGGTGAAGGAAAAATAACTCTAGTGGAATAACGGTAGATTCGATTAAATGAGCGGTAATAAACCATAAAACAGCAAAGCTAAATAATGGGTATTTTTTACGGTAAACAATAGCGCCAATAAGCATCAAGCCCAAGCTAATAGAGCTGATGATAAAAGTGAAATCATTAACGCTAGTGACCGCAATATAACCGTCATAGAATGGGTTAATCGCTTCGACATTGGGCAGAAAAGCTAGGCGCGCATACTCAATTAAAATTTGCGGCTGCGTCATTAATCGCTCAACTAGGGTAAAGTCTCTTCCAACGGGGTTATTTCCAGTATTGATGGCTGATACCAATAAAGCGCCGAGAATGGCTATAAGTGCAGCAAGGCCAGCGTATACCCGATAATTTTGATAGCGCTTGATTGACTGAAGATTATGTAATAGTGAAACTTCAGCTACTAAAATAAATACAGGTAATAGCAAGCCATTTTCTTTACTGAACATGGCAAGTAAAGTGCCGAACAATACACCGGTAGCTTGTAAGCCAAGGCCTGCAAACTTATTTGTATTTACCGGTTCCTGCTCATAGTTGAGCTGCTGTTTACGCAGCCCCCACAAGTAAATGGCCACCCCTAGTAAGACAAAGAGCGTGGATAGTTGCGCCATCCGTTGAATGGCAATTAATACAGTAGCGGCATGGATGGGTAATACTAACCAAAAAAACGCACAAGCTAATGCAATAATGTAGAGTCGAGTTGAACTGATATTGCTATCGGAATTTATTAGTTTTAATAGTAAATAACTAATGGAAAAAACAAGTGCGCCGCAGAGTAGGTGAACAATGATATTGCCGATAAAAAACGCTTGCGGGTTTTCAGGCCAGTCGTCAACGTGAGGTAAAAATGACAACATAGAAACCGAGCGGCCAAGCGGGCCAGAGGTTTCAGTCAAGATATAAGTTAGGGCTGAATGAAAGTCATGAACCTTGGCAAGAGCACTTAATGGACGGAAATCATCGTAGTAGAAGGCTCCTGATGTCCCCAATAGGTAAGTGAATGATATTATTGACAATGCGCCAAGTATCGCAGCTACGACTGGCTTTGCGAAACTCATAAAACTATAATTTTAAGCAAATAAAAAGGCCCCATAAGGAGCCTTCAGATATATAGGTTTGTTATTAACAAAGACCCGCTGCTAAACACGTAGAACTAGTTGCGATATCCCAGTTTAAACCAGCACCAGAGACGGCTGTTGCTTGTAAACGATAATCTGCGTTTGTTACACCGTTTGCGCTAAGATTAGAAACAATAGTAATCAATCCAGCAGCCATATCAGCGTCAGTAACGTTAGAAGCATTAACTGCACCAGGTGCATCAGCCGCAGGGATACCGTTAGAGCCAGCATTTAAGTTGCCAACAGCAATACCTTTAGTTTGATGTGCAATCTCAGCTGCATTTTTGTAGATGCTTGCTGCCATAACCACTTCTGAGAACTTAGCACGATCTGCGTAAGTCTGATAAGCAGGCAATGCTACTGCAGCTAGAATACCGATGATCGCAACAACGATCATTAGTTCGATTAACGTAAAACCCTTTTGGGTTTTCTTTTGAATGTTTTGGATTTTATTCATAATAATAATTCCATCTTTATTACGGGGGCTGATGACATAGTGCAATAAAAAGCCAGAGATGTAAAACAATGTAACTTATTTTTTTGTGTTTTTTTGATAATTACTGTAACTCAGCTCTTAATTAACGTGCTGTTTACATTTGTCTGTTGGGTATGGTGTTATTTGGTAGCGAGCTTTGAAATAAAAGTCTGAGTTTTGAAGTCAGCGAATTGAAATTAGTTAATTAGGTAAAACTATAGATAAGGTCTAAGTTATCAGGCTTGTATTTGATGAAAGGAGTTACTCTTAATTTGCCCGAGAAGCATTTGGTGTAAAACTAGGGGGAACTTGACTGAGATTTTTGTAGCTATCGAGAATAGAGATTTGAACTTTTAATATTGCGCCATCAATGCTGGTGTATTTATATATCTATTCAGCTTAGCTAGCTCTTGTTAACCAACTCTTTTAAAAACACTTAATAGCAATGGTGTGTTTAAGCCTCTTGAACTTTAAACATAGATTAATGCCAAAGGCTTACATTAATTCACTTGTGCTATTAAATATTTATTTAGTTAGAAGCCGCCCACAAAAAAGGCGAGCAGGCAGCTTAAACTCAACACAGTTAGTTATGACTCTAGTTATCAGTAATTATGAAAAACGCATTGATAAATCGATCGCTTTCACATGCTTGGTTAAGGCACCTGAAGAAATGTAGTCAACACCGGCTTGTGTGTATTCCTTTAGAGTTTCAATGGTCATATTGCCAGAAACTTCTAATTTAGTTGCTTGGTTGTGCTGTTGATTATAGGTTTCTGTAATATGTACAGCTTGCTCTATCATGGCTGTGGTGAAGTTATCCAACATAATAATGTCGCAACCAGCTGTTAAGGCTTGGTTGAGTTCATCCATTGATTCCACTTCAACTTCCACTTTAATCTCTGGCTTATTGTGACGTGCTGTTGCCACGGCTTTATCAATTCCACCGCAAGCTGCAATGTGGTTTTCTTTAATTAAGTAAGCGTCAAATAAGCCGATACGATGGTTGTTACCACCACCACAGCTTACCGCATACTTTTGTGCACTGCGCAGTCCCGGAATAGTTTTGCGAGTATCTAGCAGCTTAGTTTTACCATCGGCTAATTCAGCGACGTAGCTGGCTGTTAGTGTCGCAGTGCCCGAAAGTGATTGCAGAAAGTTTAACGCGGTGCGCTCACCCGTTAATAAAATGCGGGCATTGCCGCTTATCTCAAATAGCACGCTATTGGCTTTAACACGTTCACCGTCGTTCACAAACCAAGTAATTTGGGTATCTGTATCTTGAACTTTATCTAGTTGTTCGAATACTTCATTAACCCAAGCAACACCACAAACAATGCATTCATCACGAGTGACAACGGTTGCTGAAGCGTTATTTTCAGCGGGAATTAACATCGCTGTTACGTCAAAGCTAGCATCTAATTCAGCGAGCGGAGCAATGCCTAAATCTTCTCTTAAGGCAAGTGAAACAGAATGGCGAATGTCTTGTTGTAACGCAGCTGATAGCATTGGGGCTTTTCTCTTTATCTCTATAAATTCGTGAATAACAGGGGAAGTTGATGAAACTAACGTTGTTCTAATACAAGCTGATTTCCAGTTTGGCGAAATTCTACCTTTTTTAAGGCGCTCATGCCTAACAGAATTTCATCACTTTGCATACCTGGATTAATATGGGCATCAACATCGTATAAATAAAGGTTACCAATAGATAAAGATTGTATTTTTATACGATACACTCGCACCACACCATTGGCTGTTTGTACAGGGTAACTGCCATAACCTTGTAAACCAAGACGTTCGGCAACCCGTGCCGGTATTGAAACTTGTGTCGCACCTGTGTCTAGTAGGAATACAACGGGCTCATCGTTAATTGTGCCGCTAGTAATATAATGGCCGCTTCGGTTTTGTTTTAGGGTGACAATGGCTTTACCTTGCGATGAAAGATTTGAGTCTGGCCGCTGGTTAGGGTTCCATTGATTATCTAAAACCCCTTGAAAGGCATAGATCAATATACCTATTGCCAAAATCCAAGCAATCCAGATAAAGCCTCGGCCAATTGATGTTTCTTGATTATCTTTCACAATTTCTTAGTTACCAATTTCTCTGTTGCCAAATTTTCTGCTGCCAGCTTCTCTGTTGCCAATAGAACGCTAGCAATTCTATTAGGGCTAGCCTTACCCACAGTTTTAAATAAGCTAATTCGTATCGATAGTAAATGAGTACTAATTGATATTATCATACGTAAATATTTGCCATTTGGCTGTATTTGACTTTTTTTCGCACCAAGTAGTTGTAAGAAATCATGTTTACGATTGAAAACGGTTGGCTAGTTGAAGCTGAGCAACAAGTGTCACCCCATTTTACTCAGAGAGAGGCAACACAAGATATTAGCTTGCTAGTTGTTCATAATATTTCGCTGCCACCGGGTAAGTTTGGTGGCGGATATATTACTGACCTGTTTATGGGGAGATTAGATAAAAATGCTGATCCATTCTTTGAAGAGATTTATCAACTTCAGGTTTCTGCCCATTGTTTAATTCGTCGCGACGGTCATGTGATTCAATATGTATCATTTAACGATAAAGCTTGGCATGCTGGTGTTTCTAATTTTGAAGGCAGAGAGCGATGCAATGACTTTTCTATTGGCATCGAACTCGAAGGCACAGATAGCCTAGCTTACACAGATTCTCAGTACCAAAAACTGGTCAGCTTAGTGCAAAAATTACAAGAATCTTATCCACTTATTGGTCATAATAATGTTGTTGGCCATTGTGATATAGCGCCGGGGAGAAAAACGGATCCGGGTGAATCATTTGATTGGCAGCGCTTTAATTCCATGCTGAATAATTGCAAGCAACCTAGCACAAATCATATTTAGCAGTTATATAGCACTCAAATAGTTAAACAACTTTAAGGTAGTTAAGGTAGCGAGAAGGTTATGGGACTGATTAGTTTACTTATCTCATTAGCAGCAGAAAAAAGCTTATCTTCGCCGTTTTGGCAGTTTAACTATGCCTTTGGCCACTATATGTCTGTGGTGAAAAAGCAAGATTTTCACAATAAACTGACCGGCATCTTACTCCCTATTATTTTACTGGCGGTACCAGTTGCGCTCACCTACTTAGCGTTATCATTTGTTGAAGATGGCTTGCTCCATTTAGTTGTTTCAACTGTCATACTTATTATCTGTTTCGGCTGCGTAAAAACGCGAGACACTTATAAGTGTTTTCTACAATCTGCTTTTAAAGGCGAATTAACCACTTGCGATTTGCATTATCAGCAGTTGATCAGCGACAAGAGCCTGCCAGATCATGGTTTTGGCCAAACACTCGTGTGGTTAAACTATCGCTACTATATTTCAGTGATGATGTATTTTGTGGTGTTTGGCGCAGCAGGTGCCGTTTTCTATCGTTTGCTTTGTAGCTTAGATGAGCAGCAGCATCGCTTAACTGAGCAAGAGCCGGAAAGTGCCGCAATAACCGATGTGTACAGCAAAGTATTATTTATTGCGGATTGGTTGCCAGTGCGTTTAGCGTCATTTGGCTTAATGATTGTTGGTCACTTTTCCAAAGCATTTCCTGTGTGGATTGATAACTTTTTTCAATTTAGTAAGGCGCCACAATGCGTGCTAATTGATGTTGCTCAGCAAGCAGAAGATATCATGGTTGATGATAAAGATTGTACTGCAGAACCATGCTTGCTGGTTAAGTTGGCTAAACGCAATGTTTTACTTTGGTTTGCCGTTATCGCAATTCTGACTCTCTCTGGCGTGATCAGTTAGTTCTGCTTATTTCTTCTTAGCTAGTATTCGCTAAAGTTAAATGCTTTGACCTGATTCGTCGATACTTTCTTCCTGTCGTGAAGTAATAACTGCGAGTTTACTTTTTCCTATTCCTTTCATGATCTATTGCGTTTAGCAATACTAGTTATGCTAGTTAAGGGCTAAGCTCGGCGGACAGTTTATTCTCAGCTCTAAACGCTAAGGCTTTGTTTTAGCTTCTTTTGTCTTAAGTTGGTAGTCATCAATTATTTGGTTGGAAAAACAAGCTTTACCTAATAAGCACTGATGTTTGCATTCTGTTTGCTGTTCAGACCACTTCTTAGAAATCCGTTATAGCGCCCATTTTGGTTGACACAATGAGCATTTTCTTTTGCTGGAAAAATGATCGCTGTCAGCTAAATTGTTTTACAGGGTTCACGATTTTTGCTACTTTATTAGAGTAGATTTTCAATGGTAAGACCAATTTACCAATTGTCGGCTGCCAATTATAGCTATTAGTGAAATGGCAACGTAGTAAAAGCAATGGTGGAGTTAACACTCACGTATGGTGTCAATTAAAGGCGTTAAGACAAAGCAACCTAAATTATCTGATGTCATTTTGGCACAGCTGGAGCAAATGATTGTTGAAGGCAGCTTGAAATCAGGACAGAAACTGCCACCAGAGCGAGAGCTAGCTGCGCAATTCGAAGTCTCTAGACCGTCATTGCGTGAAGCTATTCAAAAGCTAGAGGTCAAAGGGCTAGTCACACGTAAACAAGGTGGTGGCACTTTTGTGACTGACAACCTGTTAAGCGGCCTGTCAGATCCTTTATTTGACCTAATGTCGAAAAGCCATGAGTCGCAATTCGACTTGTTGGAATTTCGTTACGGCATTGAAGGTATGTCTGCCTACTATGCGGCGATGCGGGGTACCGAAGCCGACTTTGAGCAAATTAAGCTGAAGCACGAGAACATTGGTAATGTGCAAATTGAAAACAATTATCGCGCCGAAGCGGAAGCGGTTTTTGACTTTTACATTGCCATTTGTGCAGCGTCACATAACGCTATTATGTTGCATCTTGCCCGCAGCATGTCGACGTTACTGATCGATAACATTGAACAGAACTTAACAATACTTGCCCAGCGTCCTGATATTTTTTCGAAAATCAGTGACTACCGTACCCAGCTGATGAACGCCATTTTAAGCGGTCAGCCACAAAAAGCATGGGGAGCAAGTCATCGTCACTTAGCGCTGATAGAAGAGGTGCTTTTAGAGTTAACACAAGAGCGCAGTCGCATGGAGCGTTCAATGCGCAGAATGCAGCGCTATTAGCAAGGCAAACGAAAGTTAAGCCATTAAAAGTTAAGTCTATAAAGGCTTTAAAGAATTTTATCTGGTGAGTAAATGTTACTTACCAACCCTAAGAATAAGTTAAGCGGATAGTGAATTTTTAACTATCTTTATAAAGGTTTAATACCATAACAATATGGAGACTAAGTAAAATTATGTCTGAGCTCCCAAATCACTTTGATGTTGATTCAGCCGAAACACAAGAATGGTTAGAGTCGTTAGAAGCCGTTTTGGATAATGAAGGTCCAGAGCGTGCTCATTTCATCTTAGAAAAATTGATTGACCGTGCCCGTCGTGGTGGTACGCATCTTCCTTTTGATGCAACAACGGCATACGTTAACACCATCGCGCCAGGCCAAGAGCCAAATATGCCAGCTGACTTAACGCTTGAATCTCGTATTCGTGCGGCAATTCGCTGGAACGCTATGGCACTGGTATTGCGTGCCTCGAAAAAAGACTTAGAGCTTGGTGGCCATATCGGTTCATTCGCTTCAAGCGCGATGCTTTACGATGTCGGTTTCAACCACTTCTTTAAAGCCGCTGGCCCTGAAAACGGTGGCGACTTTATTTTTGCCCAAGGTCATATTTCACCGGGTATCTATGGTCGCGCCTTCCTTGAAGGTCGTTTAACCGAAGAGCAAATGAATAACTTCCGTCAGGAAGTGGATGGTAACGGTTTATCATCATACCCGCACCCACACTTAATGCAGGACTTCTGGCAGTTCCCAACCGTATCTATGGGCTTAGGTCCACTGCAAGCGATTTACACCGCACGTTTCCTTAAGTACTTAACGGATCGCGGCATTAAAGACTGCTCTGGTCAGCGTGTTTACTGTTTCCTTGGTGACGGTGAGTGTGATGAGCCAGAATCATTAGGTGCTATTGGTCTAGCTGCACGCGAAAGCTTAGATAACCTATGTTTCATTGTTAACTGTAACTTACAGCGCTTAGACGGCCCAGTTCGTGGTAATGGTAAAATTATCCAAGAACTTGAAGGTACGTTCCGCGGCGCTGGTTGGGAAGTAATTAAAGTGATTTGGGGTTCATACTGGGATCCACTTATTGCAAGAGATACATCAGGCAAGCTATTACAGCTGATGAACGAAACGGTTGATGGTGAATACCAAAACTGTAAAGCTAAAGGTGGTAAGTACACCCGTGAAAACTGGTTCGGTAAGTACCCAGAAACTGCTGCTATGGTAGCGAATATGTCTGACGATGACGTATGGCGCTTAAACCGTGGTGGTCATGACCCAGTTAAAGTTTACGCTGCGTACGATCGCGCGATGAACACTAAAGGTCGCCCAACCGTAATTCTTGCAAAAACGGTTAAAGGTTTCGGTTTAGGTCAATCAGGTGAAGCGCAAAACGTTGCCCACAACGTGAAGAAGATGGATATCGAGTCGATCAAGCAATACCGCGATCGTTTCAATATGCCAATCGCTGACGACCAATTAGAAGACTTACCATTCTTCCGCTTCGACGAAGACAGCCCAGAAATGAAGTACATGCGCGCCCGTCGTGAAGCGCTTGGTGGTTCACTGCCGGCACGTCGTGAACAAGCCGAAGAAGAGCTAGAAATTCCATCGTTAAAAGCATTTGATGCTATTACTAAAGGCTCGGGTGATCGTGAAGTGTCATCAACCATGACCTTTGTACGCGTGCTAAATGCGTTATTAAAAGATAAGAAGATTGGTAAGCGCATCGTACCTATTATCCCTGACGAAGCACGTACATTCGGCATGGAAGGTCTGTTCCGTCAAGTAGGTATTTACGCTAACGAAGGGCAAAAATACGTACCACAAGATGCCGATCAAGTGGCTTATTACCGTGAAGACAAGAAAGGTCAGGTACTGCAAGAAGGTATTAATGAGCTAGGCGCAATGGCTTCTTGGGTGGCGTCAGGTACGTCTTACTCAACGTGTAATGCAACGACGATTCCATTCTACATTTACTACTCAATGTTCGGTTTCCAACGTGTAGGTGACTTAGCATGGGCGGCGGGTGATAGCCAAGCACGTGGTTTCTTATTAGGTGCAACCGCGGGTCGTACCACCCTAAACGGTGAAGGCTTGCAACACCAAGATGGTCATTCACATGTACAAGCGAACCTTATTCCAAACTGTTTAACTTACGATCCAACTTATGGTTACGAAGTTGCGGTGATTGTGCGTGAAGGTTTACGTCGCATGTACGAAGAAAATGAAAACATTTTCTACTACATCACGTTAATGAACGAAAACTATCAACACCCAGCAATGCCTGAAGATAAAGATGTTGAAGAGCAGATTATCAAAGGTATTTACCAACTAGAGCGTGTTGAATCAGCTGCGGCGAAAGCTAATGTTCAGTTAATGGGCTCAGGTACTATCTTGTTGCAAGTGCGTGAAGCGGCACAAATTCTTGCCAACGATTACGACGTTTCAAGTGATGTTTACTCGGTAACTTCATTCAATGAGCTAGCGCGTGAAGGCCAAGAAGTTGTTCGCCAAAACATGCTTAACCCAGAAGCCGAGCAGCAAGTGCCATACATTGGTCAAGTGATCACTAAAGATGCAGGTCCTGCAATTGCAGCAACTGACTATGTGAAGAACTACTCAGATCAAGTACGTGCCTTTATCGACACTGACTACCGCTGTTTAGGTACTGACGGCTTTGGTCGTTCAGACAGCCGTGCAAACTTACGTCGTCACTTCGAAGTGAATGCGTCTTACATCGTGGTTGCATCATTACACGAATTAGCAAAACGTGGTGAAGTTGAACACAGTGTAGTGACTGAAGCAATCAAGCGCTTCAACATTGACACTAACAAGATCAACCCACTTTACGCGTAATTGGGGATAGAGGAGAACAACTATGTCTGACGTTCAAAAAATTCTTGTCCCTGATGTTGGTGGCGATGAAGTTGAAGTGATTGAAATTGGCTTTGCTGTTGGCGATATGCTGGAAGCTGAAGACGGTATTGTCACGGTTGAAACTGACAAAGCATCAATGGATATTCCAGCGCCAATGGCAGGTGAGCTGGTGGCACTAACAGTAAATGTAGGCGACAAGATCAAAGAAGGTGATGTGATTGGCGAAATCAAAGTTGCTGGCGAAGCTTCAAGTGAAGCGCCAGCTACTGAGCCTGCTGCGGTAGAAGCTCCTGCGACTCCTGCGCAAACTGAAGCAGCCGCGCCTCAAGCAGAAGCGGCTGCACCAACAACTGGCGGCAGCGAAGTGATTGATGTTGCTGTGCCAGATATTGGCCAAGACGGTGAAGTCGATGTGATTGACGTACTTATCTCTGTGGGTGACGAAGTTGCAGCAGAAGATGGTTTGATCACACTTGAAACTGATAAAGCCACGATGGATGTGCCGTCTCCAGAAGCGGGTATTGTTAAAGAAGTGTTGGTCAGCACCGGCGACAAAGTAGGCCAAGGTTCACTAGTGATTAAGCTAGAAACCAATAGCGGCGCTCCTGCTGCTATTTCTCAGCCTGCCGCAGAGCCAAAAGCCGAGCCAGCGCCAGTTGCTGAAAAGCCAGCAGCCGCACCAAAAGCTGCACCTGTGCCGCATCATCCGCATGCAGGCGATTTTAAATCAACAGGTAAAGTTTATACTTCACCGTCAATTCGCCGTTTAGCACGTGAATTTGGTATTGATTTAACGCTTGTTAAAGGGACTGGTCGCAAAGGTCGTATTTTAAAAGTAGACGTCCAGTCTTACGTGAAATATGAGTTATCTCGCCCGAAAGCTAACGCTGGCAGTTCAGTGGGTAAAGGCGAAGGTGGCTTGCAAGTAATTGCGCAACCTAAAGTTGATTTCAGTAAGTTTGGTGAAGTGGAAGAAGTAGCGCTAACGCGTATTCAGAAAATTTCTGGTCCAAACTTACACCGTAACTGGGTGACTATTCCACACGTGACTCAGTTTGAAGAAGCTGATATCACAGACGTTGAAGCTTTCCGTAAAGAGCAAAACGTGATTTGTGAAAAGCAGAAAATGGGCTTTAAGATCACGCCGCTTGTGTTCATCATGAAAGCTGTTGCTAATGCCTTAGCTGCATATCCGGTATTCAACTCAAGCTTGAGTGAAGACGGTGAGCACCTGATCATGAAGAAATACTTCCACATCGGTGTCGCGGTTGATACGCCTAATGGCTTAGTGGTACCGGTAGTACGTGATGTTGATAAAAAGGGCATTTACGAGCTATCAAAAGAGCTACTAGAAATTAGTGTTAAAGCGCGTGAAGGCAAGCTTAAAGCGGCCGATATGCAAGGCAGCTGTTTCACTATTTCGAGCTTAGGTGGAATCGGCGGTACAGCGTTTACACCAATTGTTAACGCGCCAGATGTTGCTATTCTAGGTGTTTCGAAATCTGAGATGAAACCGAAGTGGAATGGCAAAGAGTTTATCCCACGCTTAATGTTGCCATTATCGCTATCATACGACCATCGTGTGATTGATGGCGCGGTGGCTGCACGCTTTGCCGTACAGCTGTCGTCGGTAATGTCAGACATTCGTAAATTAGTGCTGTAAGCACATTGATTTAAGAGCCTCATTAGAGGCTCTTATTATTTTGCTAAGATATTGATTAATTGATAGCGAAGTGCCTATATTTTCAGTAAACTTCGCGTCATAAATTACAAGAATTTCATTAACGACAGGCAGATAAACAAGCTAGAAATGTCGTTAGTCAACCAAACATAACTTTGAGGTTAGCATGAGCAACGAAATTAAAACTCAGGTAGTAGTTTTAGGTGCCGGACCTGGTGGCTACTCAGCCGCGTTCCGTGCAGCGGACTTAGGTTTAGACGTAGTATTAGTCGAAAGCCGAAAAACATTAGGTGGCGTTTGTTTAAACGTTGGTTGTATTCCATCTAAAGCACTACTTCACGTTGCTAAAGTTATTGACGATGCGGCTGATATGGCTTCTCACGGTGTGAGCTTTGGTAAGCCGGAAATTGATTTAGACAAAATCCGTAGCTGGAAAGACAGTGTAGTTGCACAGTTAACTGGCGGCTTAGGCGGTATGGCTAAGCAACGTAAAGTAACAACTGTTTACGGTTACGGTAAATTCACTTCTGATAAAACTATCGCAGTTGAAACAGAAGAAGGTACGAAAACGATTTCGTTCGACAACGCGATTATTGCCTGTGGCTCTTCAGTGGTTGACCTACCATTCATCCCCAATGATGACCCACGTGTTATCGACTCTACAGGTGCGTTAGAGCTTAAAGATATCCCAGAAGAAATGTTAGTACTAGGTGGCGGTATTATCGGCCTAGAAATGGGTACTGTTTACAGCTCATTAGGCGCTAACGTATCGGTTGTTGAATTTGCTGATCAGCTAGTTCCAGCAGCTGATACTGACATGGTGAAAATCTACACCAAGCACAACAAGAAGCGTTTCAAAGACATCATGCTTTCAACCAAGGTGACTGCGGTTGAAGCAAAAGACGACGGTTTATACGTAACGTTTGAAGGTAAAAACGCGCCTGAAGGGCAAGTTCGTTACGACAAGATCTTAGTTGCTGTTGGTCGTAAGCCAAACGGTCACTTAGTTGCAGCTGATAAAGCTGGTGTTAATGTTGATGAGCGTGGTTTTATCAATGTATCAAACGAGCTTCGCACTAACGTAAGCAACATTTTTGCGATTGGTGATGTTGTTGGTCAGCCTATGCTTGCCCACAAAGCGGTTCACGAAGCACACGTTGCTGCAGAAGTTATTGCTGGTAAGAAGCACGTATTTGAACCACGTTGTATTCCTTCAATTGCTTACACAGATCCAGAAATTGCATGGGTAGGTGTGACTGAAGGTGAAGCGAAAGAGCAAGGCTTAAACATTGAAGTTGCTAACTTCCCGTGGGCAGCATCAGGCCGTGCTATTGCATCAGCACGCACTGAAGGTAAAACTAAGCTGATTTTTGAAAAAGAATCAGGCCGTGTATTAGGTGGTGCGATTGTTGGTATCAATGCTGGTGAAATGTTAGGTGAAATCTGTTTAGCGGTTGAAATGGGCGCTGATGCCGAAGATGTTGCATTAACGATTCACGCTCACCCAACACTAAACGAGTCTATCGGTTTAGCGGCAGAAGTATTTGAAGGTTCAATTACTGACTTACCAAATGCCAAAGCAGTTAAAAAGAAAAAGTAACTAGCTAAGCTTACTTTTTACCAAGATGATTAAAGCCAGCGTTTATCGCTGGCTTTTTTGTGGCTAGCTTTTACACTAACTAAATTACTTACATATAAGGACATTATTTTGAAAGCACTTTATTTTTGTCTGATCTCAGTTTTCTTATTTTTAATTCTGGCTACAGTTCCTGGCCAAGCTAATGCACAGCATCAAAAAGGCCAATTTGAAACTGACTTCGATCACCGTGTGCAGTTTAAGCTCGTCAAACAAACCGATAAGCAATATCACCTTGAAGTAGCGCGCTTAGGTGGTGTTTCATTTGAGCGCATGAATTTATTTACCACTCGAAAGGCAAAGCGTATTTGTGGCGATATGGGCTATAGCATTAAGTACTTGGAAGGAGTCGAGAGTTTTGATGATCGCAATGCTAAACCCAACTATATTTTCCCTTCATTGACGGTGGAGATTAACTGTCCGTAAAAAGAGGGAGCATTGGCTAGTGATTTAAACCTCTCTGAGTCCAAGTTACGGGCAATAAAAAAGGGCTGCTATTAAGCAGCCCTTTTAATATCTAGTTTAAAAGCCAGGATAGCTGATTAGCTAGGATCAGCAATCTTCACCGCAACTGCACCAGAAGCTGGTGTTGTCATCGCTTCAGTAGGTGGCGCGAAACGTGTTAGGTCGATACCTTCAACAGCCGCTGTGTACTCATCCATCGTCGGGAAACGACCTAAGATAGTTGAAAGTACTACTAGTGGTGTTGAACCTAGTAACGATTCACCTTTCTTCTCTGCGCTGTCAGCTACTACACGACCTTGGAATAGACGAGTAGAAGTAGCGATTACCGTGTCACCTGGTTCTGCTTTTTCTTGGTTACCCATACATAAGTTACAGCCCGGGCGCTCTAGGTATAAGATGTTTTCGTAGCTCTTACGTGCTTCACCTTTCGGGTTTTCATCGTCAAATACGAAACCAGAGTATTTCTCTAGAATTTCCCAATCACCTTCCGCTTTTAACTCATCAACAATGTTGTACGTTGGCGGAGCAACAACTAATGGAGCATTGAATTCGATTGAACCGTTTTGCTTCTCTAAGTTACGGAACATTTGCGCGATAATTTGCATATCACCTTTGTGAACCATACAAGAACCAACGAAGCCTAAATCAACAGGGCGGTCGTTGTAGTATGAAACAGGGCGAATTACATCGTGCGTGTAACGCTTAGAAACGTCTTCGTTGTTAACGTCTGGGTCAGCAATCATTGGTTCAACGATTGTGTCCAAATCAACTTCAACTTCTGCGTAGTACTTAGCGTTTTCATCTGGTGCTAGCGCAGGTGTTTCGCCCGACTTAATACCAGCGATACGCTCATCAGCTAACTTGATAAGACCAGCTAGTGTTTGTGCTTCGTTATCCATACCCTTATCGATCATGATTTGGATACGAGATTTAGCAAGCTCGATAGACTCAATTAATGTTTCATCATTTGAGATACAAACCGATGCTTTCGCCTTCATTTCCGCTGTCCAGTCAGTGAACGTGAACGCTTGGTCAGCTAGTAAAGTGCCAATGTGTACTTCGATTACGCGACCTTGGAATACGTTTTCACCTTCGAACTGCTTAAGCATTTGTGCTTGCGTTGCGTGAACGATGTCACGGAAGTCCATGTGATCAGCCATTTTACCTTTGAAGGTAACTTTTACTGATTCTGGAATTGGCATTGCAGACTCACCAGTTGCAAGTGCAATTGCTACCGTACCAGAGTCAGCACCGAACGCTACACCTTTAGACATACGAGTATGTGAGTCACCACCGATGATGATTGCACGATCGTCAACAGTAATGTCGTTCAATACTTTGTGAATTACGTCAGTCATTGAGTGGTAAACGCCTTTCGGGTCACGTGCTGTGATTACACCGAATGCATTCATAAATGCCATTAGCTTAGGCGTATTAGCTTTTGCTTTGCTGTCCCATACTGATGCCGTGTGACAACCTGATTGGAATGCACCGTCAACAAGTGGAGAAATTGTAGAAGCAGCCATCGCTTCTAATTCCTGACATGTCATAGGACCTGTTGTATCTTGTGAACCAACGATGTTTACTTTAACACGTACGTTAGAACCTGCGTGTAATGGCGCATCAGATGCAACACCTACCGCGTTACGGTTGAAGATTTTCTCTACAGCCGTTAAGCCTTGACCTTCGTGAGAGATTTCTTTTGCCGCTGCGTATACAACAGGTGCATCTACACCTAACGCTTGGGCAGCGAACGTTTGTAACTTCTTACCAAAAGTCACCGCGTAAGAACCACCCGCTTTCATGAACTCTTGCTTTTGTGGTGTGAATGCAGAAGCAACGTCAGCAACTTCTTCGCTACCGCTGAATAATTTCTTCGCTTTAGTATCGATAGTCAGCACTGTACCTGTAGCTACAGAGTAGGCTTCTTCTAAAACTGGGTCGCCATTCGCGTCAGTAACCGTGTTACCGTCAGCGTCTACTTTCTTCACCCAGTTCTTAAGGTCAAGACCAATACCACCAGTTACATCAACTGTTGTTAAGAAAATTGGTGCAATACCGTTAGTACCTGCAACTACTGGTGCAATGTTGATAAACGGTACGTATGGAGAAGCTTGCTCACCAGCCCAAAGTGCTACGTTGTTCACACCAGACATACGTGATGAGCCAACACCCATAGTGCCTTTTTCAGCAACTAGCATGACTTTTTTACCAGGGTGCTCTTTTTGAAGTGCAACGATTTCTTGTTGTGCTTCAGGCGTAATCATACATTGACCGTGTAATTCACGGTCAGCGCGTGAGTGAGATTGGTGACCTGGCGATAGTAAGTCAGTTGAGATATCACCAACACCAGCAACGTAAGTTACTACGTCAATTTTCTCAGCAACTTCAGGTAATTTTGTGAAGAATTCAGCTTTTGCGTAGCTTTCTAAAATCTCTTTAGCTACTGCGTTACCTGCTTTGTATGCTGCTTCAAGGCGCGCAGTGTCAGCGTCGTATAAGAATACTTGTGTTTTTAATACGTCTGCCGCAGGCGCAGAAACTGAAGCATCGTCACCCAATGCAAGGTCAAGAAGTACTTCAATTGAAGGACCACCTTTCATGTGTGAAAGTAGTTCGAATGCGAACTCAGGTGCGATCTCGGCAACGGTTACTTGACCTAGGATGATTTCTTTTAGGAATTTCGCTTTGGTACCAGCAGCACTGGTTGTGCCCGGTAGCGTGTTGTAGATGAAGAAGTTTAATGATTCTTCACGGTGTGCATTATCTTGATCTTTAATCTGTTCGATAATTTCCGCTAATAGCTCAGCGCTATCAATTGGCTTAGGTGCAAGACCAAGCTCTTCTTTACGGCTTTTGATTTCCGCTAAATATTCTGAATACAAGCTCATGTGATACTCACTTTGATTAAAAAATGCTAATTGACGGGTATTAGTATGATTATTTCGGGCGGTATTTTACCTGATTTTTTGGCGACGAGTAATCATTTGCTGAAATAAGTGGCATTTATATGATTTATGAGAGTTAGAAATTTTAATTATAGTAGTTATGAGGGCTGCTAAATATGGCTTTAAGTGTTTGCCAAGTAGACAAGGTCAAGTAGTAAATGACGTCAATTAGTCAATTGTCGCAGAGTTCATTCGCTTACTTACAATTACTTATACCAAAGTCTAATTCATTGGAGCTTGGTTATATTTTAGGTTTATAGGGTGTTGATAATTTGTCTTCTGATTTTAGCGTTTAAGTAGCTATCAACTAAACTCAGCAGAGATAAATCGTAAAAGATACCTAGTACTCAAACGCCTCGTCAATTGGCGTATTTATTATAACTAGGTTGCGCCAAGCGAAAGGGGGAATATTGTGCTTGAAGAATATCGCAATCACGTGGCAGAACGCTCTGCACAAGGGGTTACTCCGAAACCATTAGATGCAGAACAAACGGCAGCATTAATTGAGTTAGCTAAAGCACCTCCTGAGGGCGAAGAAGCTTTTTTAGTCGACCTCTTGTCTAATCGTATACCTCCAGGTGTTGATGAAGCCGCTTATGTGAAAGCGAGCTTTCTGGCAGCGGTAGCGAAAGGCGAAACACACTCACCAATCATTTCCGCAGAGCATGCCACTGAATTATTGGGCACTATGCTAGGTGGTTACAACATTCAGCCGATGATTGACTTGCTTGACGATCATAAACTGTCAGAGATAGCCGCTGCTGGGTTGAAGAAAACCCTACTAATGTTTGATGCTTTTTTTGACGTGAAAGATAAAGCGGAAGCTGGCAATCAAGCCGCACAAGCGGTGATGCAATCATGGGCCGCAGGCGAGTGGTTTACCTCAAAGCCTGCGGTTGCAGAAAAAATCACAGTAAAAGTGTTTAAAGTGACGGGTGAAACCAATACCGACGATCTTTCCCCTGCACCAGATGCTTGGTCACGCCCTGATATTCCTGTTCATGCCAAGGCCATGCTGAAAATGGCTCGTGATGGTATTACCCCCGACGAGCCGGGCGTTATTGGCCCAATTTCACAAATTGAAGCCATGCAAAAAGATGGCATACCGTTAGCCTATGTCGGTGATGTCGTCGGTACGGGTTCATCGCGCAAATCTGCCACAAACTCTGTGCTTTGGTTTATGGGAGAAGATATTCCTTATGTGCCGAACAAGCGCACGGGTGGCGTGTGTTTAGGCGGTAAAATTGCGCCAATTTTTTACAACACCATGGAAGATTCTGGCGCATTGCCAATCGAGTTAGATGTTCAGAAAATGCATATGGGTAATGTGATTGATATTTACCCCTACGAAGGCGTTGTCAAAAATAGCACAGGCGAGATTATCGCGGAGTTTGAACTCAGTCCCGTATTGCTTGATGAAGTGCGGGCAGGCGGCCGCATTCCGCTGATTATTGGACGAGGGTTAACCAATCGCGCTCGCGAAGCACTGGCTTTGGGTGACATTGACTTGTTCGCAAAACCGATAGACGCTGCAACATCAAGCAAAGGTTTTACATTAGCACAGAAAATGGTGGGCAAAGCCTGTGGTGTAAATGGGGTAAGAGCTGGCCAATATTGCGAGCCAAGAATGACAACCGTTGGCTCGCAAGATACTACAGGGCCAATGACGCGCGACGAGTTAAAGGATCTCGCCTGTTTGGGCTTTTCGGCAGATCTCACCATGCAGTCGTTTTGCCATACGTCTGCTTATCCTAAACCTGTTGATGTGCATACGCATCATACGCTGCCAGATTTTATGATGAATCGCGGTGGTGTGTCGCTACGTCCAGGTGATGGCGTGATCCATTCTTGGCTAAATCGTATGCTGTTGCCCGATACCGTTGGCACAGGTGGTGACTCTCATACGCGTTTTCCGCTTGGCATTTCCTTTCCTGCAGGCTCTGGTTTAGTGGCTTTTGCCGCAGCTACAGGGGTAATGCCACTGGATATGCCAGAGTCAGTATTAGTGCGTTTTAAAGGTAAAATGCAACCGGGTATTACCCTGCGCGACTTAGTACATGCTATTCCTTATTTCGGTATTAAAGCGGGTCTGCTAACGGTAGACAAAGCCGGCAAAATCAACGAATTTTCAGGCCGTATTTTGGAGATTGAGGGCTTAACTGGATTAACTGTCGAGCAGGCCTTTGAGCTTTCCGACGCCTCTGCTGAGCGCTCGGCGGCAGGCTGCACTATTAAGCTGGAAGAAGCAGCGGTAAAAGAGTATCTAAGCTCTAATATCGTGATGCTCAAATGGATGATTAGCGAGGGCTATGGTGATGTTCGCACCATTGAACGCCGTATTCAGGCGATGGAAAACTGGTTAGCCAATCCATCACTCATGTCGGCTGACGCTGATGCTGAATACGCCCATATATTAGAGATAGATTTAGCTGAAATCATCGAGCCGATTGTTTGTTGCCCGAATGATCCTGACGATGCCAAGCTTTTATCAGAAGTCGCAGGCGATAGTGTTGATGAAGTATTTATTGGCTCTTGTATGACCAATATTGGCCATTTTCGTGCAGCAGGTAAGCTGCTTGACAGCTATATGAATTCTGCGGGGGGCGTTTTAAGTACCAGAATGTGGGTCGCACCGCCGACAAAGATGGATCGCGATCAACTGAGCGAAGAAGGTTACTATTCTATTTATGGTAAAGCAGGTGTTCGCATTGAAACGCCGGGTTGCTCATTATGCATGGGAAACCAAGCACGTGTTGCTGATAACGCTACTGTATTATCAACTTCTACCCGTAACTTTCCCAACCGTTTAGGCACCGGCGCCAATGTTTACCTTACTTCTGCAGAGCTTGCTGCGGTTGGTGCGATTTTGGGTAAATTGCCAACGGCTGCTGAGTACTTTGAATATGCTAGGCAAATAGACGCCACGGCAGCAGACACCTACCGTTACTTAAACTTTCATCAGATGGAGCGCTACACGGAAAAAGCACAGTCGGTTATTTTGCAAGTAACGGCATAGATAGCTGGGTTGATGCTAGTTTCTGATTAATTCTAATAACAACTGTGTAGGTTGGATTTTATTTTATTTGTGTATGTAAGGTTTCACTGTTTTAAGTAAAGATAGCTCTATTCGGTATATTCAGCGAACAGGGCTAATCATATGGAAATTTTTGCACTGATACTCTTTGTTTTATCTACGTCAGGAACACCCGGTCCAAACAATATCATGCTGCTAAGTTCTGGGCTGAATTTTGGCATCAAAAAAACGGTGCCGCATATGCTAGGCATCAATTTAGGCTTTCCACTAATGATTGTCGGCGTCGGTATTGGCTTGCTTTCACTATTTCAGGCCTTGCCTTCACTATTTTTGGCGATGAAGTTGCTAGGGGCAAGTTACCTTATTTATTTGGCTTATAAAATTGCAACGACGCCAGTGACTGCCGAAGCACAGTCGCAAAGCCACCTACAAGCCAAGCCCTTATCTTTTATACAAGCTGCGGCTTTTCAATGGGTGAATCCTAAAGCTTGGATAATGGCGGTATCAGCGATAGTGACTTTCTCGTCGGTGGAAAGCTCTACCATTGATAACCTCACGGTTATTGCCTTAATTTACTTTTTGTTCGGATTACCTTATTCTTTTACTTGGATGGCCGCTGGTGCGGGCTTGAAACATGCGCTACAAAAGCCAACGCTTGTTGCTTGGTTTAATCGCGTAATGGCTAGTCTGCTGGTTGCTTCACTGATTCCAATGTTTAGGGCTGAGTTGGGGTAAATTGGATTTGGTCACTATAGATAAGTTGCGAGCTTGGTCTGTGGGCTTTTGGGCAGCATTAGGGCTTGGTTTGACAAATCAGCAGCACTTTCTAGGCTTTGAAGTGTAGTACATCAAGAATAAGAAAATTAGGGATAGTCTAATTTAGAAAGGGAAGTTGATTCTTCCTGACGTATCTAGCAGTAATTAGCTTATTTTCACATTCTGCGACTTCACTGTAAATTGAGCACAAGGTGACTAATATGCTATTTGCAACAAACCGCACACCGAAAGAATCACAACGTAGCAAGCGCAACCGAAAAATATCGTTTCCAGTGCAGAAAACTAGAGCCAGTCTTGATATGTATTTCTGCGAGCGAAATTGCGTTGATGATTATACAGAAATTGGCAGTCCTGCATTTTTCGAACGCCTGAAAAACTTGCCAAGTAATACACAAGTGTTGCTTTATATCCACGGCTTTAATAATACTGCTGAGCCAGACATCTTTCCTAATGCCGAGGAGTTGCAACGGCTTATTGATCAGGAAAGAGGTTCTAATTTTGCGCATGTGGTACCACTAATGTGGCCGTGTGACGACGATTCTCCTGCAGCGTTTATTGATGATTACTGGGATGATCAAAAGGCCGCTGATGCCAGTGGTATAGCATTTGCTCGCATGCTGACTAAATTCGATAACTGGCGTAAAGCCGAAGCTACCAAGCCTAATCCTTGTACTCGACGAATCAACATCTTGGCGCATTCAATGGGGAATAGAGTGCTGCGTAACGCTATCGCAACTTGGGGGAAGCATGATCATACGGGGCAAGTACCGCAGACCTTTCGCAATATTTTTATGGTGGCGGCTGATGTTATAAATCATTGCTTGGAGCCGGGTGAGGCGGCTGAATTGGTGCCCTATGCCTGCCGAAACCTAGTGGTTTATTACGCCAACGACGATTTAGCAATGCCGGCGAGCAAGCTGGCCAATTTGAAAAATAAAACGGTATCACGGCGGCTTGGCATGACAGGTCCGGAAAATATGGAGGTATTGCCGAAAAACGTTTTCGAGGTAGATTGCGACGACTTTAATAACACCTTTGATAAACCCAAAGGGCATTCTTATTTTCTTGCCGTTAATGGTAAAACCAGCCCTGCCTTAAGGCACATGCTAGCTGCGATGGAAAAAGGGCGAGTAACGCCAAATGTGCGCAGTCAAGAGCTTGAATACGATCGATAAATTCAGGCCAGCAACCGAAGGCTAACATGGTATGATATCGCTTTACTTTCGACACTCTACTTTCGGTTGCTACTTTTAGCAGCACAAAACTTTGGCAGTAACGTATGAATCATCAACCTAACAACCCATTGCATGGTAAAAAACTGGAAAGCATCATCAACGAGCTAGTCGATGAAATTGGTTGGGAAGCAATGGGGCAAAATGTAGATATTCGCTGTTTTACTAATGATCCGTCTGTTAAATCTAGCTTGAAGTTTTTACGCAAAACGCCTTGGGCGCGAGCCAAGGTTGAAGAAATGTATATTAATGTGTTTCATGGGTTTCAATGGAAGTAACGGCTACTTGAATAGAAACGTTAGTTCTACCACTGCTCTGCCCAGCGGATAAGATCGTCAACAGCCATCGGTTTTGCGATGGCATAGCCTTGTGCAAAGTTACAGCCTAAATGTTGAAGTTCATGAAGTGTTTCTAGGTTTTCGACACCTTCAGCAACAATATTCATATTCAACATTTTACCTAGCATGATGCAAATCTTAACAATGATCATCGCCTCTTCGTCAAACAGCATGCTAGAAACGAATTGACGATCAATTTTCAGCTCAGTAAATGGCGCTTGATAAAGTTGCTGAAGTGATGAATACCCTGTACCAAAATCATCAATCGATAGGTGAAAGCCCTTCATTCGCAGACGATTTAGCACATCCAACGACGACGTTAACTCGCCCATAACTGCACTTTCAGTGAGTTCCAGCGTTAAATTGTGAGGCGCTAGATGGTTTTTGTCGGTGAGCGCCTTTAATTGCTCTGGTAAGCTCAACGCGATGATGTTGTCTGCTGAAACATTGATAGACAAAGACACTTCCAAGCTCGATTGAATAACGGCGCTACTTTCTTTAACCGAAATGTTTAGAATTTCTTGCGTCATCAGCTCAATTAAATTGTGCTTTTCTACAACGCTAATAAACTGATCTGGGTAAACTAGTCCATCTTCTGGGTGTTGCCACCTTACTAGCGCTTCAACGCTGTTGATTTTGTTTGTCGTTAGGCATATTTGTGGCTGGTAATGCAACACAAACTCATGATTTCTAAGCCCTGCTTCTATCTCTTCAGGTGAGTATTGCTGTTTTACGGTTTTAGGATATTTGGGTTGGTTAAGGCTAACAGACACTCGATTGAGAAGCTCGATAAAGCTTTCCATTTCAATCGGTTTAGTTAATGTTGCTAATACTTCAATATCATGTGCTTTGGCTAATTGCTCGGCAGAGTGCAGCACTTTTTTATCAAAGCCGCTCACTAAGATCAACGGACAGTGGTGCCCGCGATCGGCGAGCATGCGAATCACCTCTATGCCATCGAAATCGGGCATAAATAAATCAAGCACAAGCGCGTCACATGCAGGGAACTCTTGCGTGAGGAAACTGACAACGTTAGTTTCAAAATCGGCTTGCCAATTGGCTTGTTCGGCAAACTCTTTTAACAATTCTGCATACTGCTCATTGTCGTCCAGAATAAATAGAGCAGCCTTATTGTTATCGTGCACAACAGCTTCTAATCTAATCCATGATGCAATAAAAGCTAGCAGTAAAACCTTATGTTTTCAAATGATTAAATTTTGCTTGACGCCAAAGTCACTGATTACATTAAAAGTCTTAACGTGACGCAGGGAAGTGCTTTTCTCTGACTTTCTTCATATGCTCGCTAAACATTCGCTCCATTTTAGTGGTACCGCAACGTGCCCATGAGGTTGCTGTTACGCCTTCAATGCCGACTTTGCTGAGATCCTCAGTGATGATACATGCACCATCGTCTGTTTTTGTAATTGAAAGTGAACTATCAAGTTGTTGCGTGTTTATTGCTCGAATTTGCTCTTGAGTAAGTGGCACCGCAGATTTAGGAACTGATGCCGGGTTCGGGTGCATGCTTGAAACTGATCGGTGTTGAAAGTGTTCAGCCATCGTGGTTTCGACAATGGCTGCATCTATGCTCTTGCGCATATTTTCAAGCTGCTTCATAGGGTTAATTGAAATCGACTGGTTGCTTTGGGCTGATGTTAATACTCGGGGGCTTTTCTTTAATTGTGATTCCACCTTTTCTTGTACTTGCTTTATAGTCTGAGTACTCGATTGTTGTTCAGTGGGGAGGCTTCTATTTGAAGATTGATTTTCCGATTTTTTATGGGCCTCTAGTGAAGTTTCTTCAGTAATAGGAAGCGTATTTTCTCTCTGAGCTATATTAGGGGCGTTGCTCTGCTCCGTTTCCTGCTCTTGGCTAGCTATATCTTGCTTGATAGGTATATAAAGGTAACTGTTGAGTGGCTTTTTAATCTCATTTGCTTGATGCGTCGAAAGATGACTTGGAGCTAAACTTGCTATCACCACAAATAAGACTGCATGTATTGTAATTGAAGCCAATAGCGGCTTTAGACATCCTTGTTTCAATGCATATACTTCATTACCTAATATATGAATTAAATAGAGTTCATATATTAGGATAAGTTCCTAGCTGCTGAGTTTATTAGTCGTTAATTCTGTCAATTCCCCATTAAACAGTAAGAAAATGCTTTTGGGTTATGTAGGTTAATTCCTTGATTGTAGCTAAGTTGAGTATAGCTTTGCTGTTGTTTTGTCATAAATTAAACGAAGACTTATAGTCTAAGCAGCTTTTTGTGTGTTTTTGAGTGACAAATTTACTTTTTTTCACGTATTTTAGTGACTTTATATTAAATACTCAGATACCTATTTTTCTTCTATATAACTATGAATTAGTCTTCTAGCTAAGCGTTGACTATCTATTTTGTTCAATAATTACGTGGTTTGTATGTAAATTAATCGAATGAATAAAAATATCAAAAAACTTTCAAAAAGGTGTTGACGCCCAGCTAAAAATCTCTAAAATGCGCATCCACTTCAACGGGGCAGCCCAACGAAGTGTTTTGATAAGTTTAGTTAGCAAGTTTGCTAAGTAAACGGGTCAGATAACTTAGAAAAATGAATTAAAGATTTTTTCAA